>CAWDOL010000001.1:0-141602 GCA_963803915.1 Candidatus Aminicenantota bacterium
AGCACCATGTCGTGGCCGGCCTGGATCGCCATCACGGCTGCCTGCTCGGCCCCGAACCGCGTGACCACGCGCGGATACCAGAGGTCGTCGGTGGTGAGGATCCCCCGTGAACCCGAGGCGGTTCCTGAGCCACTCGGTGGCCAGGGTCTTCTCCACGCTGGCCGGGAGGTCAGACCCGTTCGTGAGCGACGGCACGGCGATGTGCTCGCTGATCACGAACGCCACCTCGGCGGCGATCGCGTGGCGAAAGGCCTGGAACTCCTGGCGGTCGAGCTGTGCTTCGGTCTTGGTGTTGAGCAGGAACTCGGTGGCGGGCACGATGTCCACGTCGCCCCGGCCGGGATAGTGCTTGGCGGTGGCGAGCATGCCGTGCGCCTGATAGCCGCGGATGTAGGCTCCAGCGAGTCGCCCGAGCAGGTCGAGGTCACTACCGAAGGAACGCACGCCGAGCACCGGATTCTCGGGCCGCGTCTGGATGTCCACCACCGGCGAGTAGGTCACGTGAATGCCGATCGCCCGGCCCTCGAGCGCACCCACGCGGCCGACCTCGTAGGCCAGATTGGCTCGAGCCGATGGCGGCCAGCGCCATGTTGGCCGGGAACTCGCTGGCGCCGGCAAACTGCTGGCCGGGCCCGCCCTCGAAGTCCGCGGCCATCAGCAGCGGCACCGCCGCTGCCCGCTGCAGGCTGTTCAGCAGCTGCGCGGTGTCGTGCGGCGCGTGCCGCCGTCTTGCCGGGCGTCCCGTTGCGCAGCAGGATGCGCTTGAGGTTCTTCTGGTCGATGAAGCTCGTGATGGTCGGACGGATCTTGTACGACTCCTGTTGTCGACGGTGCTGGCCGAGATGACCTCGACGTTCTTGCCGTCCAGGGTCAGCAGGTCGGGCCGGACGACGTTGTTCTGGGCCGCCTTCTCCAGGATGGTCGGCGTGACCTTGGGATTGCTGACCTCGAGGAAGACGCGGTAGACGCCGCCGCCCACCTTCTGGACCTCGGGCGCGCCCATCTTGATCATCGGCAGCTCGTCGGCCTGGTAGAGGGTGAAGGCCATGTTGCGGTGGCAGAGCTCCTCCAGCATGAAGCGCGGAGGGACCCGGCTGGTCGTCTTCTTCCAGGAGCCGCCGATCTCGACGTCGCCGTAGGTGGGGTGCTTGAACGGCTGTCCATTCCACGAACTGGTCGCCGAACTCCAGCTTGTCGTCGAAGAAGTAGCGCGACTTCTGGGGCGCGATGGGGCTGGTGGGGTCCTTCTGCTGCTCCTTGAGCTCGGGACTGGTGAAGTACTGGTCGCCGTTCCACAGCTCGTTGGAGAACGACAGCATGCCCAGGCCGTCGTTGGTGAAGTCGATGAACCCCCCGTGCACGGTGTAGAGTCCGCTCCAGATGACGATGTAGCGGTAGAACGGCAGGATGCGCTCGCCGTTCTTGCCCAGCTCGTCGTAAGCGGCCTTGTCCGTCATCGGGTACTCGCCCGCGTAGTCGGCCCCCGGGCCGCGCAGGATCATGCCGCCGTTGTTGTGGTAGGACTGGACGCCGGCGATGTTGGGATGGGAGTCCAGGAACTCGACCTCGGCCCGCGCTTCGGGCAGCTGAGTCGGATAGTCCATGGCCCCGCTCTGGATGTAGTTGGGCTGCCAGTCGCTCGGGTAGTTGCGGTTGCCGTCGTAGGAGCCCACGTCGTCCTCGTTGACCCGGCCGTCGCCGTCGTCGTCGATCCCCTCCTGGCCGAGCAGGAGGTAGTCGCCGGTTTCGCCGAAGCCGACCGGCTCGAGCATCCGCGGATCGAGCTTGCTGATGCGATGCGTGCCCTGGCCGGGGACGTATTTTCGGATCTGCTCGATGACCCCGTTGCCGTTCAGGTCGTTGGGCTTGTCCTCGTCGAACAAGCCGTCGTTGTCGTCGTCGACGGGAAGATGGCCGGTGCGCGAGCTTCCGCCGGCGACTTCCATGAAGTACTGGCGGCCGTCGGGGTTGATGGTCGGGACGAGGTAGAAGACCCGCTCGTCGACCAGCCGGGTGATGGCCTCCAGCCGGCCGTAGTTCTCCATCAGATACCAGACGGTGTAGAGGCAGATCTCGCCGCCCTGGATCTCGTTGCCGTGCACGTTGGCCTCGATGTACATGGCCGCCTTGCTCGTCTCCGGCCCGGTGGCCGGGTTGTTGACCGTGACCAGCATGATCTCGCGGCCGTCCGCGCTCTTGCCGATCGAGGAGGTCTTGACGAACTTGGGGAAGGCCGCGGCGATCTCGCGCATATCGGCGTAAAGCTCGTCCGTGTCGTGCCAGCGGTTGAAGTCGAGCTTGACCTTGAACGCAGGGTCGGAGAACTTCTGGGTCAGACCGCCCTGCGGCAGGACGGCCAGGAGGGCGAAGAGGAGAAGCCCGATGAGCGCGATTCTGGTCTTCATGGCGTCTTCTCCTTCACTTCAGGGTCACGGCGGCTTCAGCCGCCCCGGCTTTCTGCGATACGACCTTGAGGGTCAGCGTGTCGCCGGCCTTGCCCTTGATCAGCCAGTCGAACTTCTGCCGGCCGCCGGAGCCGGTCAGGGACTGGACGAAATTGGTCTTCTGGTTCCCCGACAGGATCGACTCGGGGGCCACCTGAAGCTGAACCATGGTCGGCCGGACCGCCCGGGCGATCACGGCGTGGGTCATGGCGGTCGGCCAGAAGCCGATGTTTTCGACCTCGGCCTTGACCCGGTACAGACCGCCTCCCTGGGCCACGGCGTCGAGCTTGGCCACGGCCATCTTGGGGAAGAGGGACGTCAGATAGAGGGCGAATTCGGCGTGGGATTTTCCCAGCTCGGCAATCTTGGCCGGCGGCGGATTGACCGCCGCGTAGGGCTTGAAGCCGCCGACCTCGACGTCGCCCAGGTCGGGATGCTTGACCGCGGTCCAGGCGACGAAGCCGTCGATCTTCTCCCGGTCCATCCACTGCAGCAGGGTCTTGTCGATGGCCGCCGACTCCGCGTCGCCGGCTCCCGCCGCGCCGCCGGCCGCACGGCCGCCGGCGGCACCGCCCCGCTGGGCCATGAAGGCCTGCATTTGCGCGGCATTGGGCTGTCCCCCGCCGCCGCCCGGGGCTCCGCCGCGCCGGCGGCGCCCATCCCGGGGCCGCCCCCGCGGGGCGCTTCGGGCAGGCCCCAGCCCGGTGTCGAGAAGGACGGCACGCCGAAGTGGAAGTATCCGATTTGGAAGAAGGCGCCCTCGGGCTTGGCCAGAAGGGGCGCCGTCCGGATTCCGGTCAGCTCCGCGTACTTGGCGGAGACGAGGCGGAAGTATTCCACGTCGGCCGGGTTGACGACTACGGCCGGCGTTCGCGAAGGCTGACCGCCCCGGCCGCCGGCCGTTGCCGCCGTGGCCGCAGGTGTGCCGCCGCGCTGACCGCCGCCGCCCATGAACATAGCCGCCGCCGGAAGCCATCAGGGCCTGCAACATGTCCTCGGAGATCATCATCTCGCCGCCGCCGCGGCCGCCGCGGCCGAACAGCGCGGCCAGACCGCCCGCGGCGAACATTCCGGTCTTCGAGGCCCCGGCGATCGAGGCCTCGGCGAAGGACGTCAGGTCGAGGGTCCGGGCCGCGCCGTAGCGGCCCTGGGCGTTGGGCGCGGTGATCAGGTTGTCGTTCTCGCCGAAAGCCAGGACGGCGGCGACATTGCGGTGCTTGACCAGCCAGGCCATGACGGCCTTGGTCTCGGCTTCGGAGACCATGTAGCGGCCGGCCTCGGGCTTGTAGTAGGGGTACTCGTGCATGAAGTTGCGGTTGATGTTGACCCCGCCCGGGCCGTCCTCGTTGATGAAGCCGTCGCCGTCGTTGTCGATTCCCTCCCCAGTAGAGGGCATACTCGCCGCGCTCGCCCTTCTTGGGGTCGGCCCGGCGCATGGCCCGCTTGTCGTCGGGGTCGACGATATAGACGCCGCCGGGCTCCTTGACCCGCATGACGGTGATGAGGCCGTCCTTGTTCAGGTCGTCGGGGCCGTCCTCGTCGGTCAGCCCGTCGTTGTCGTCGTCATAGGGCGTCACGTTGGCGCGGCGTGCGGACTTGACCGGGGCCCACATGAATTCGGCCGCGTCGGGGTTCATCCGCGGCAGGATGTAGAAGGTGAACGCGTCCAGCCGGGCTTTGACTTCGGGCTTGGCCGCGTTCTTGACCAGGTAGTCGGCGGCGAAGAGGGCCAGCTCGCTGCCGATCAGATGGTCGCCGTCGAAGTTGGCCGCGATCAGCAGGGCGGGGCGCTCGCCGGCGGGGAGTCCGCCCGGCGCGGCGATCTGCAGGGCCCAAAGGTCGCGGCCCTGGCGGGTCTTGCCGATCGATTCCAGCTTGACCAGCTGGGGGTTGGCCTTGGCCAGCCCCTGCAGCCAGGCCGTCGTCTCGGCGTGGGTGCGATACTTGGCGAAGTCTTGGGCCCCGGCCGCCGCCGCCAGCATCAAAGCCAGCAGGGCGATGCCTAAAGCCCGGATCGCGTGCTTCATCTCGAGCCTCCTAGAAGAAAAAGTGCCGCGGGGAGATGCACCCCGGCGGAGGAGAGTCTCCGCCGGGGCATGGGGAAATTACTTGAACATCGGGTCGGGCAGGATGGAGACCTTCTTGGTCCCGATCTCCTTGCCGTCCACGGTCAGGGTGACTTTGTAGACGCCGAGATCGGCCCGCAGGCCGCCGCCGCCGCGCATGCCGCCGCCGCCCGGCGCGCCCGCCCGGGGCGCCGCCCGCGGCCTGGCGGTTCAGGCCCCAGAAGACCTTCTGCAGGCCTTTCTTGGCCGAGCCGGAGGCGATCTCCTGCATCAGGGTGCCCTCGAGGTCCTTGATGGTCAGCTTGACGCTCTTGGCGTCGGCCTTGAGGAAGTAATAGAAGGTGGCCCCGACGGGCGGGTTATCGACCTTGGCGAACTCGCCGTACTGCTCGCCTTTCCGCTCGTAGACGTTCCAGCGGACCACGGCCTCGGGGTCGAAGAGGTGGGCGTCCTTGGCGAAGACTTCGGGCTTGAACTCCTTGACCGGGGCGATGTCCGCGATGTAGTAGCCGCGGCCGTAGGTGCCGATGGCCATGTCGCGGTCGCGCTTCTGGATGGCCATGTCGCGAACGGGGACGTTGGGAGCCAGGTTGGTGAACGGCGCCCAGGTCTTGCCGCCGTCGATGGTCACGTGGATGCCGGCGTCGCCGGCGATGTAGAGCACCGAGGCGTTGTCGGGGTCCTCCTCGACGTCGAAGAGCGGGTTCATCAGGCCGCCCGAGATGTCCTCGAAGGTCTGGCCCTTGTCCCGCGTGACGTAGAGGTAGGTCGTGTCCTCGTTGTGCGTACGGTAGCCGCTGAAGGCCACGTAACAGACGTTCTCGTCGAAGGCCGAAGGCACCACCCGCTTGACCCACTTGTCGTAGGGGATGCGGGCGCCCTTGACGTTCGGCTTGGGCTTGCCGGCCTTGTCGTAGAACTTGTCGGTGATGCTGATCCAGGCGGCGCCGCCGTTGGGCGACATCCAGACGTTGCCGTCGTCCGTGCCGGCCCAGTAGAGGCCCGGCGTCTTGGGCGACTCGGCGAAGGTGTAGATGGTGGCCCACTGCATGTTGGTCTTCTTGGCCTCGTCCAGCTTGGACTTGTCGGCCTTGCTCAGGTCGGGACTGATGGTCACGAAGGTGTTGCGGTCGCCGTGGCTGAGGGAGCGATGGACGAACTGCGAGCAGATGTAGACGATGCCCGGATTATGGGGCGAGAGGACAATGGGCGCGTTCCATTGATAGCGCTGGGCCGGCACGCCGGCCGCCGTCTCCTCGGGGGTGGTCCGCTTGGCCAGGGACTGGGTCTCGCCGTTCTTCAGGTTCATCCGGCTGGAGGAGCCGAACTGGCTCTCGTAGTAGATCCACTCGGGGTTCCACCAGTCGCGCACGACGTAGAAGCCGTCGCCGGTGGGCAGGTACAGCCAGTCGTTGGCGAAGACGCCCCACTGGTTGCGGTTGCGGTTGGGGCCCATCCAGGCGCCGTTGTCCTGCGTCCCGCCCATGACGTTGTAGGGCTGCTCGTTGTCGACGAAGACGTCGTAGAACTGCTGAGCGGAGATGGTCGACTTCTGGCTCCAGTGCTTGCCGCCGTCCCAGGTCTCGCCCGCCCCGCCGTCGTTGGCGCTCATGATGTGCAGGCCGTTGACGGGGTCGACCCACATGCCTCGGTGGTCGACGTGAAGCTTGTAGGCGCCGGAGTCCCAGCCGGAGGGAGCGAAGGTCTTGCCGCCGTCCTTGGAGACGGTGATGTTGGTGTCGCAGCAGTAGAGGATCTGGTCGTTGGTCTGGTCGAGGTAGATGCGGCCGTAATACCCGCCCTCGGTCTGATTGACCTGGGCCGAGCCGCCGGTCGTCTTGTACTCCGTCATCCGCTTCCAGGTCTCGCCCTGGTCGTCCGTGCGGTAGACGACGCCGGAGCGCTTGACCGGAGCCTGGTTCTTCAAGACGCCGCCGTAGAGCATCTCCAGGACGTGGCGGTTGACGATCTGGGCCCGCCCCTTGGCCTCGGTCGAATCGGCCTTGGGCACTTCCTTCTTCAGGAGCTTCTCGACCTCGTCGATGGCCGCCATGAGGTCCTTGTTCTTGGCATGCACCTTGCGGGCCGCGGCGTTGAGCTTGGCCAGGTCCACCCCGGCCTTGGCCAGGGCGTCCTTGTCGGCGATGAACTCGTTCAGCTTCTTGACCAGGTCGGCCTCGTTCTCGGCTGCCAGGGGGGCGAACTTGGGGGCCTGCTTGGCCAGCTCGGTCGGGATCTTGTAGCCCTTCAGCTTGGCGAACGACCAGCCTTCAGTGAACAGGCCGCCCTGGCCGCCGCCGCCGAAGCCGCCGGCGGCCCGGAAGTTGGCCACTCCGTCGCGCTCGGCCAGACCCAGGTTGACCTCCTCGTCCAGGCGGGCGTAGAGGATCGGCCGGGTTCTTCTCCAGGATGGCCAGGCCGGTCCGGCCCAGCTCGGCCTCGACCGGCAGGCCCTTCGTCCAGCTTCTTCCAGGTGGCGCCGCCGTCGGTCGTCTTGTAGAGATGGTTGCCGGGCTGACGGTCGATGTAGGTCCAGGCCCGGCGGTAGGTCTTATAGGCCGCCGCGATGACGACATTGCCGTCCCGCGGATCGATGACGAAGTCGGCCACGCCGCGGTCCTTGACCGGGAAGACGTTGGCCCAGGTCTTGCCGCCGTCGGTGGATTTATAGAGCCCGCGCTCGCAGTCCAGGGCGTTGTCGTACAGCTTGCCCTCGGCCGCGACGTAGACGATGTCGGGATTCTTGGGGTCGACCGCGATCTTGGGGATGAAGAAGCTTTTCTCCAGTCCGATCTTGGCCCAGGTCTTCCCGGCGTCCAGCGGACTTCCAGACGCCGTTGCCGTGGGAGCTGGAGCGGGCGTGCATCGCCTCACCCGTCCCCAGGTACAGGATCTTGGGATCGGTGGGAGCGATGGCCAGGTAGCCCATGCTCATGTTGCCGTACTTGTCGAAGATGGGCTCGAAATGCGTGCCGGCATCCTCGGTCTTCCACAGGCCGCCGCTGGCGGTCAGGACGTAGTAGGTGGTCGTCTGCCCGCGGGGCACGGCGAACTCCGTGATGCGGCCCGAGAAATTGACCGGGCCGATCCAGCGCCAGGAGAACTGGCTCCAGTCATCGACGGTGGGCGCGGTCTGGGCGGCGGCGGAGCCGCCGGCCAAGACCAGCATCGCCGCGGCCATCAGGATCAAGGCAAGGCGCGAGGTCCAAGCTTTCATTTCAACTCCTCCTCGAATGTGTACGCTGGATATCGGCAAGCCCTCGGCCCCGCCGGACGGGCTCCGGACGGCGGCAGGGGCGGGTTGGCGGGCGTAAGGATGAAGCGGCAAGGGAGCAGGGCGGAAAACAGTGGGGACAGGCGGAATCCTCGTAATGTTCTGCTCCGTCATCAGACTCTCGTTTTGGACGCTCGAGGCCGCAGCTTTCTTCCCGCTGTTTCGGCGGCACGCGGGAAAGGCATAACATACGCCCACTGTCGAAGTCAATTTTTCCGGCCCGCGTTGACTTTTAGGGCGGCCGACCCATATAATCGGCTCCCTCAACGCGGACCAGGAGGCCTGCCATGGCCAAGAGCGACGAAACGATCGCCGGTGAGTCTGCCGGCAGGGACATCCCCGTCCGCGCCAGCCGACTCGGCTCGGGCTTGAGGCTCCAGGCCGAGCTCACCGGCGGCGAAGATCTCGTCCTTCAGGGGGCCTTCAAGGGGCTGATCGGCCTGACCGGAGCCGACCTCTACATCGACCAGAAGGCCGAAGTGGAGGCCGAGGTCGACGCCGCCAATGTCTTCGTCTACGGCACCCTGACCGGAAATATCCGGGCCACCGGCCGGGTCTTCCTGTCGGCCGGCGGCCGGATCCTGGGCAATATTGCGGCCGCCCAGGTCGCCATCCAGGACGGGGCCCGGTTCCGGGGCGCCATCCAGATGAAGCCGAAAGGCGTCTGACCCCGGACACGCCCAAGCCCGGCATCGAAACGCGGGCCCGGACCCGCTTCGCATGAATTCGAGCTGACCATGCTCCATCGCATCGAACCTCCCCGCGCCGCCCGCCCCTTCGAGCTCGTTTCGGACTTCCAGCCCATGGGCGATCAGATACGGGCCGTGGACGATCTCGCCGAGGGCCTGGAGCGGGCCCTCCCCCACCAGGTCCTGATGGGAGTGACCGGCTCGGGCAAGACCTTCACCATGGCCAACGTCATCGCCCGGGCCGGACGGCCCGGTGCTGGTCATCTCCCACAACAAGACCCTGGCCGCGCAGCTGTACGGCGAGTTCAAGCGCTTCTTCCCGCGCAACGCGGTCCACTACTTCGTCTCCTATTACGACTACTACCAGCCCGAGGCCTACATCCCCGCATCCAATATCTATATCGCCAAGGAAGCCACGATCAACGACGAGATCGACCGCATGCGGCTGGCCGCCAGCAACGCGCTGTTCTCCCGCCGCGACGTCATCATCGTGGCCTCGGTCTCCTGCATCTACGGCATCGGCGCCCCGGAGACCTACTACGAACAGAGCTTCCGGGTCGGCGTGGGACGGGACTGGCCGCGGCGCGAGCTCATCCGCCGCCTGGTCGGGGTCCAGTACGAGCGGCAGGAGGCCGACCTGAAGCGGGGCGGGTTCCGCGTCCGCGGCGACGCGGTCGAGGTCTACCCGGCCTACGAGGAGTCGGCCTACCGCATCGAGCTCGACGGCGACGCGGTCGCGCGCATCGACCGCATCGATCCCCTTCTGGCCGTCAGCCTCGAAGCGCTGGAGGAGATCGTGGTCCACCCGCGGACCTTCTTCGCCACACCGCGGGAGATCCTGGACGAGGCCGTGACCGGGATCGAGCAGGAGCTGTCCGGACAGGTCGCGGCCTTCCGCGCCAAAGGTTTGGTCCAGGAGGCCGAGCGGATCGAGGAGCGGACGCTCTACGACCTGGAGATGCTGCGCGAGTTCGGCCACTGCCCCGGCATCGAAAACTATTCGCGCTACTTGAGCCGACGCAAGGCCGGGCGAGCCGCCCTACACCCTGCTCGACTACTTCCCCCCGGACTTCCTGACCATCATCGACGAGTCCCACGTCACGGTGCCGCAGATCGGCGGCATGTACCACGGCGACCGCTCGCGCAAGCAGACCCTGATCGAGCACGGCTTCCGGCTGCCCTCGGCCCTGGACAACCGGCCTCTTCGGTTCGAGGAGTTCGAGGACCGGGTCGGCTCGGTCGTCTACGTCTCGGCCACCCCGGCCCCGCACGAGATCCGGCGGGCGGGCGGGCGGGTCGTCGAGCAGATCACCCGCCCGACCGGCCTGATCGACCCCCTGCTCGAGGTCCGCCCGGTCAAGGGGCCAGGTCGAGGACCTGCGGCGGGAGATCGAGGCCCGGGCGGCAGCGGGCGAGCGGACCCTGGTCACCACCCTGACCAAGAAGATGGCCGAGGACCTGACCCGCTACTTCCACGAGCAGGGCTTGCGCGTCCGCTACCTGCATTCGGACATCGAGACGCTGGAGCGGGTCAAGATCCTGCGCGAGCTGCGGCGCGGGGACTTCGACGCCCTGGTCGGCATCAACCTGCTGCGCGAGGGCCTGGACCTGCCCGAGGTCTCCCTGGTAGCCATCCTGGACGCGGACAAGGAAGGCTTCCTGCGCTCGGCCACCGCGCTCATCCAGACCTTCGGCCGGGCCGCCCGCAACGTCAACGGCCGGGTCATCCTCTACGCCGACCACGATGACCGACTCGATGAAGGCCGCCATAGCCGAGACCGACCGCCGGCGCGGGATTGCAAGAGGCCTACAACAAGCGCCACGGCATCACCCCGCAGTCCATCCGCAAGTCCCTGGACGCCATCCTGTCCAGCGTCTATGAGCGCGATTACATCGACTACACCAAGATCGCCGAGGACAAGGACGTCTATATGTCCCCGCTCAAACGGCTGAAGCGGATCGAGGAGCTGGACAAGAAGATGCGGGCTGCGGCCAAGGCCCTGGACTTCGAGACGGCGGCCCGCCTGCGCGACGAGATCGCCAAGCTTCGCAGGTACGACCTGGAGCTTCTGAATGACTAAGCCTCCCGGCCAAGATCGCCGGGTTTCCCGAATCGCCCGGTATCTACTTCTTCAAGAACGCGGCGGGCGGTGTGGTCTACATCGGCAAGGCCCGCCGGCTTCGGGACCGGATCCGCTCCTATTTCCAGGCCACGGACGACCCCAAGGTGGCCGCCATCCTGTCCGAGACGGCCGACGTCGACTACATCCTGACCGGGTCGGAGCGCGAGGCCGCCTTCCTGGAGAACAACTTCATCCGCGAGGCCCAGCCCAAGTTCAACCTCCGGCTCAAGGACGACAAAAGCTTCCCTTACCTGGAGCTGACCCTGGCCGAGCCCTTCCCCGGGGTCTATTTCCGCCGCAAGGTGGCCGGGGGCGGGTCCAAAACCTTCGGGCCCTTCAGCCCGGCCAACGAGGCCCGCAAAGCCATCCACCTCCTGGCCAAGTCCTTCGGCATCCGGACCTGCGAGGATCCCGTGTTCCGGGGCCGCAAGAGGCCCTGCCTGGAATACGACCTCAAGCTCTGCGCGGCGCCGTGCGTCGGGCGGATCGGCCCGGCCGAATACAAGGCCCGCGTCCGGGACGCCCGGTTGTTTCTCGAGGGACGAACCGAGCGCCTGGCCGAGTCGCTGCGGGCCCGCATGGAGAAGGCTGCTCGCGACGAAAGCTTCGAGGATGCGTCCCACTGGCGCGACGTCCTGAAGGCCGTGGAGCAGGTCCGGATCAAGCCGGCCATCATCTCCGTTCGGCTGGAGGACCAGGACATTTTCGGCTTCGCCGAGGCCGGCGGGCTGCGGGCGATCTATGTCTTCGTCATGCGGAAGGGCAAGGTCGTCCGCTCGCATGAAATTCCGGCCTCCGTCGATCCCGGCATCGGCCCGGCCGAAGCGCTGGCGGGAGAGATGCGCGCCTTCTACGCGGCCCGCGACATCCCGCCGAAGATCCTGACGCCCTTCCCGCCCTCGGAGGGAGCCCTTCCGGCGGCCGGCTTTGTGGGGCAAGGAGGGAAAGCACCGGAGATCGTCGTTCCCTCGCGGGGCAAGAACAAGGTTCTCCTGGAGATGGCGCGCAAGAACGCCGAGCGCGTCCTCGCTTCGGCGGCCGGGAGCCTGGCCCCGCTCATCGACCTCCAGAAGGCCCTGGGCCTGACCGCCCTGCCTTCCCGGATCGAAGGCTTCGACGTCTCCAACACCCAGGGCGTCGAGCCGGTCGCCTCCATGGTCGCCTTCGAGAACGGGCAGCCCACCAAGGACGGCTATCGGAAGTTCAAGATCAAGACGGTGCGGGCGCCCAACGACGTGGCCAGCCTGGAGGAGGTTCTGGGCCGCCGGTACGCCCGCTTGCTGAGAGAGAAGGCTCCCCTGCCCGACCTCGTCCTGGTCGACGGAGGCAAGCCCCAGCTCGAGGCGGCGCGCAAAGTTCTGCTCGGGCTCGGGCTGGGCGAGCTGCCGCTGGCGTCCCTGGCCAAGCGGGAAGAGATCGTGTACACTCCGGTCCAGCGCGGCGGCATCCGGCTGGAGCGGACTTCGCCGGGGCTTAAGCTCCTGCAGCATGTCCGGGACGAAGCCCACCGCTTCGCCGTCGCTTTCCACCGCAAACGGCGGGCCAAGCGGGCCATGGAGGGATGAAGGGGATGGCCAAACCGAGCCGGATCGGGAACAAAGGAAACGAGTCCCGTCGCAAGACACGCCAACCGCCGGCCTTCGGCGTCGGCGCGGGCCGGGGCGGTTCCCAGGTCCGGTCCTGGGCTAGGAGCAAGCAGGGCCGCAAGGGGGGCAACCGATGATCCTGGGCATCGGCATCGACATGATCGAGGTTGCCAGAGTTCAGAAGGCGATCGAGCGCAATCCGCGCTTTCCCGAAAAAGTCTTCACCCCTATCGAGATCGCCTACAGCGAGGGCAAGAAGAGCAAGTTCATGCACCTGGCCGCCCGCTTCGCGGTCAAGGAGGCCTTCATCAAGGCCGTCGGGCATCGCGTCCCCTGGGCTTCGGTCGGGGTTGAAAACCTGGAATCGGGCCAGCCCGTGCTCCGGGTGGAGGATGAGGCCAAGTACGGTTATACCCGCGCCCACGTCACCTTGAGCCACATCGCCGACTACGCCGTGGCCGTCGTCGTCCTCGAAAAATAGTTGGGGGACGGGCTTTGCCGTCCTCATCCTCGCTAGAGGATGAGGGCACCATACACAACTCCCGAATACAGAATGTCTACGAGCGTTGACGATTAATGGCATAAATCTGTTCTTTCACTCTTGGCTTTTTTGAAGCTAAATCTGCGCCCCCATATCTATCGTCGAATTTGTGAGCGCTTCGCTAATCCATATCGAGATATTTCTAGAAAACGTCAACATCAGTTGACGAAAACAGTTCGGGAATTACGTATGATGCCCTAATCTCCGGATGGAGATTAGGACGGCAAAGCCCGTCCCCCAATTAATTAAACGAGCAGCCGGACCAGCAGGCTGATCAGGAGCGCGGCCGAGGCGCTCAGCCCGGCCGAAAGCAAGGCCACCCGCCGCCCCGTCTCCTTCCACAGGATGACGAACGTCGACAGGCACGGGATGAACAAGCTGACGAAGACCGTAAAGACCGCGATCTGCTCGGGTGTAACGACCCTGGCCAGCCCGGCGTAGCCGACGCCCAGGGCCTGCATCATCATCAGGAGCGACAGCTCCTTACGCAGGAAGCCGAAGATGAGGGTGACGCCCAGGGCTTGGGGCAGCCCCAGAAGGCCCACGACGAGCGGCGCCAGCACGGCGTTGATGGCCCGATCCCATTGCAGAGCCTGGACCAATCCCAGCACGACGCTGCCCATGATGAGCAGGGGCCAGGCGAAGCGGACGAAGGCCTTGAGCTGGATATAGACCTTGAGCACGATGTTCTTGAGCGAAGGCGCCTTGAGCGAGGGAATCTCCAGGATCAGCCCCGGCGATTCGGTCTTCATGAACAGGCTCAGCACCTTACCCAGCACCGCCACGAGGACGATATTGGCCGCGTAGAAGCCCAGGGCCCACCACGGGCCCAGGAAGAAGGCGACCAAGGCCAGAATGATCGTCGTCCGGGCCGAGCATGGGATGAAGGGGATGAGGAGCGAGGTTAGCACCCGGTCGCGCCGCGACTCCAGGATGCGAGTCGAGACGATGGCCGGCACGTTGCAGCCGAAGCCCAGGATGAACGGGGCGACCGACTTGCCGTGCAGGCCGATGCGGTGCATGAAGGCGTCGAGCAGGAAGCCGGCCCGGGCCAGGTAACCGACGTCCTCGAGCAGCGCCATCAACGCCAGCAGAGGGATATAGTAAGGAAGGACGATGGCCACACCGCCGCCTATCCCCTGCAGCAGGCCCTCGGCCAGGTGAAAGAGGAGCCGGCTGTCCAGCCGGCTTTCGAGGATCGCCCGCAGGCCGAGGAACGGCTTGAGGAGCAAGGCCTCGAGCGGGCCGCCGACCTTGAAGACGACCAGGAAGAAGGTCAACAGGACGGCAGCCAGCACGGGATATCCGAGCCAGCGGTGCAAAAGCACGTCGTCGAGCCGGTCGGACAGCGGACGCTTGATCCGTCTGATCCGGGACGTCTCTTCGAAGATCTTCTGGGCCAAGTGATGCCGCTCGCCGGCCACGACCTCGTAGGCCGGGCGGCCGCGCGTCCTTTCCAGCAAGGCTCGGCCCCGGTCGAGCTCCGAAGCCAAGGCCGGTTCGAGATCGGTCAGGAACTCCGAGCAGAACAGCCTACCGCTCTCGATCATCCGGATGGCGGTGAAGCGCGGCGTGCCCAGGCAGGGAAAGACCGGAGGCAGCCGGCTCATGACGCCGTCAATCACGGCCTCGACATCGGCCGACCAGCGCGGCGCCGCGCCGCGGCAGGGCGCGTCCAGGCAGTCCAAGGCCGCATCGAGCAGCTCGACGACACCCTTGCCCTGGGGCGCCACCGTCGTGACGACCGGCACGCCCAGGGTCCGGGACAGAGCCGCAGCATCGATGTCGACGCCCTTACGAGCCGCCAGGTCGGACATGTTCAAAGCTACGATCATGGGCAGGCCCATCTCGAGCAGCTCCAGGGTCAGCTCCATACTGCGGCCGAGGATGGAGGCATCGACGACGTTGACGACCAAGTCGGGAGGCTCGCCGAAAAGGTGGGTCAGGGCCGTCCGCTCGGCCGGGTCGGCGGGGCTCAGGGAATAGGTGCCGGGCAGGTCGACGACGTTGAGCAGCCGGCCGCGGACGAGGACCTGGCTGTGGGTATGCCGGACGGTGGTACCGGGGAAGTTCGAGGTCTGGGCCTTGGGGCCGGCGATGGCGTTGAACAGCGTGCTCTTGCCGCAGTTGGGCTGGCCCAGGAAAATGACGACGGGCTCACCCAGCCGGTTCATCGACGGGCTCCACCAGGATCTTGGCCGCGACACCCCGGCCGATGGCGGCCGTGACGCCGGAGGCCAGGTTCCTCAGAAGCACCGGGCCGCCCAGAATACCCCTCCCGGCGGCTTCGATCCGGTCGCCCTCGTGAAATCCGAGGGACATCAGCCTGCGGTGGACGGACTCGCCCCCCTCGATCGCGGTCAGGCGGAGAGCGACTCCGCGCGGAGCTTGCACCAGGGTCATTTGTCGCTTAATCCTAGCAGAGCACTATACTTTATGGCGGCATGATTTGCAAGCGGGTCCCCGCGGCCTTCTTGTCACGGCTCCCCCTCTTGGACTACATTACACTTCCGTCCCGCGCTATGAAAGGACTTAATCCATGAAGAGCCCCGCCCTTCCCCTGGCCGCCTTGCTGCTCGCCGTCTCCCTGCCCTCCGCTCCCCCCGATAGAATTGCCGTCGACGGCCACAAGGCTTTCGAGCACGTCCGTGTCCTGGCCTCCGACGACATGAAAGGCCGCGTCTCGGGAACGCCCGAATACCGGCGGGCCGCGGAGTACGTGGCCGCCCGGATGAAGGAGTATGGCCTCCAGCCCGCCGGAGAGAACGGCACCTTCTTCCAGTCCATTCCGCTGAAGAACCAGTCCCGCTTCGACCCGCCCACACGGCTCGAGATCGTCGCTCCCGCGGCCAAGGCCTTCACGGCCGGACGAGATCGGGACTTTTACCCCGCCTACGGCACAGGGTCCGGAGTCGTCCGGGGTCCACTGACCTTCGCCGGCTACGGTGTCGTCTCGGCCTCGCCGGCCTGGGACGACTACGCCGGGCTGGACGTCAAGGGCCGGATCCTGATCGTCCTGCCCGACGCTCCGGACGCCCTGGGCGAGGACGCCGTCCGGTCCTGGACTCTGGAGCGCAAGGTCAAGATGGCCGCCGAACGCGGCGCGATCGGCCTGATCGAAATGGACCTCTACGAGGCCGGCCGCCCTTCGATCCGGCGCCGCGCCTCCGGCATGATTGCCCCCGGCGCCGCCCCGGCCGGGTTTGTCGCGGTCCACGCCCGCCGCCACGTCCTCGACGACCTCTTCTACACGGCCAAGTCCTCCTGGCGCGACGCCGTCAGCCGCATCCTGCGGCTCAAGGCGCCGCGGTCGTTCCCGCTCCCCATCTCCGTTGAAATGGAGGCCTGCTTCGTCCGCGAGGACCGGACCGCGGTCAATGTGCTCGGGATCCTGCCCGGACGCGAGGCCAAGCTTAAAGCCGAGGCCGTCGTGATCGGCGGCCATCTCGACCATCTCGGCACCGCCCTCAACGGCTTCACCTACCCCGGAGCCGACGACAATGCGGCTTCCGTGGCCGTGATCCTGGAGCTCGCCCGGGCCATCCGCGAAGCCGGTTACCGGCCCGCCCGCAGCCTGGTCTTCGCGGCCTGGGCAGGCGAAGAGATCGGCACGGTTGGATCCCGCTACTACACCGAGCATCCCACCGTCCCTCTGGACAAGACCGTCTGCTACCTGAATATGGATATGGTCGGGACGGGTGATTCCGACCTCATGGTCGGCGGCCTGTTCGAATACGCCCGTCTGTTCGATCTGATCCGGCCCAATCTCGACCCGGCCATAACCGCCCGCCTCAAGCCCCGGGTCAACTACCGCGGCTCGGATCATTCCACGTTCTGGGACAAGGGCGTGGCTTCCCTCAGCCTGCGCACCGGGGAAATCCTGACCGAGGCCCTGGACGACGAGCATCCCGAATACCACCGGCCGGGCGACCGGGCCGAAACCATCGACCCTGAGCTGCTGGCCCTGGCCGGACGATACCACGCGGAGGTGATTCAAGCCTTGGCCGACAACACCAAAGACAACCTCTTCGATCCCCGCTTCCGGGCCGAGTTCCTGCACAAGGACGCCCTGGTCGCGGACCTGCACTGCGACACCATCGGCCGTTTCATGGCCGGAGAAGACCTGCGCCAAGACCTGCCCCAGGGCCACATCGACATCCCCAAGCTCAAGCGCGGGGCGGTCGACCTGCAGGTCTTCGCCTGCTACGCTCCGCCGCCCGCCACGGACTTGGAGAAGGCGACCTCGGCCAAGGGCGTCTTCGGTCAGATCGAGGCCGTTTACCGGTTGGCCGCCCAGAATCCCGACGACCTGACGGTTGTACGCTCCACGGCCGAGATCGCCGCCGTCCGCAACACCGGAAAGACCGCGGCGCTGATCGGCATCGAGGGCGGCTATGCCATTCAGAACGACCTGGACCTGCTGCGCGCTTTCCATCGGGCCGGCGTCCGGCTGATGACCCTGACCCATTGGACGCACACGGACTGGGCCGACGCCTCGGGCGATCCGGCCCCGACCTTCGGCGGCCTGACCGAGCTCGGCGAAAGCGTCGTCAGAGAGATGAACCGGCTGGGCATGGTCATCGACGTCTCGCACGCCCACGACGAAACTTTCGCCGACGTTCTGCGGGTCAGCCAGGCCCCGGTCGTCGCCTCCCACTCCTGCGTCCGGGCTCTGGCCGACCACCATCGCAACCTGACCGACGAGATGCTCAAGGCCCTGGCCAAGAACGGCGGCATGGTCGGGATCAACTATGCCGTCGGCTTCCTGGACGCCGCTTCCGATAAGAAGCGGATCGCCCTTTGGGAGGCGGCCATGCGCGCAAACGGCCTGCCCACGGACTACCGCGAAGCTTCCCGCCTCGATCCCGAGCATAATAACCCCGCCTGGGCCCTGGCCGACAAGCGGATCGCCGAGCTGGACAAGAGCCTGCCCCGGGTCGACGTCAAGACGCTGGTCGACCATATCGACCACGTCGTCAAAATCATGGGCAGCGCCGACCACGTCGGACTTGGCTCGGACTTCGACGGCATTTCCGCCGCCCCGGACGGGCTGGAGAACGCCGGCAAGCTGATCGCCGTGACCGAAGAGCTCCTGCGCCGGGGCTACAAGGAAAGCGACATCCGCAAGATCCTGGGAGGCAATTTCCTGCGCCTGCTGGCCGCCGTCGAAAGGGCGGCCAAAAAATGAGGCGGCCATGAGCCCGGCCTATGGCTGTCCCGAGTCCGACCTGACCCGTTACATTTGCCGCCGGACGCCGCATCCGCCCGCCCTGGACGGCCGTCTCGACTCCGAGCCCTGGCGTCGGGCCGAGCGCTCACCCCGCTTCGTCGACCTGGTCACCGGCACCCCGAGCCCCTTCGATACCAGGATGGCCGCGCTCTGGGACGACGAAGCGCTCTACATCGGCTACTGGGTGGAGGAACCCAACGTGCAGGCCCGCTTGACCGAGCGCGACTCCTTCATCTGGACCGAGAACGACGTCGAGCTGTTCATCGCCGGACCGGACGCCTACTACGAGTTCCAGATCAACGCCCGCGGCACGATCTACGAGGTTTTCTACATCTGGCAGGACGCCTACCGGCGGGCGGGCTTCGCCGGCCGGCCCGAGTTCGACCTGGCCGCCCATCCGGTCGACGTCCTGGGCGGCTTCCAGGACGCCTCCCGCTACGGCAAGCACCTTCGCGGCCGCCGCTGGGCCTTCATGGACTGGGACTTTCCCGGATTGCGCTGGGCGGTCTGGGTGG
This sequence comes from Candidatus Aminicenantota bacterium, assembly GCA_963803915.1. Classification (GTDB taxonomy): domain Bacteria; phylum Acidobacteriota; class Aminicenantia; order Aminicenantales; family UBA4085; genus UBA4085. The sequence continues at coordinate 18,469 of CAWDOL010000001.1, forward strand.
ACGGGACCCTCAACGACGATCGGGACATCGACCGCGGCTGGCGGGTCGAGCTGGCCCTCCCCTGGTCCGGATTCGCCGCCCTGGCCCAGGGCCGACCCCTGCCGCCCCGGGACGGGGACGAATGGCGGATGGACTTCAGCCGCTTCGAGGCTTTTTATGCCGCCGGCGTCCGGGTCTCGCCCGATCCCGGATGGGCCCTCAACCGGCACGGGGTCTACGATTCGCACATTCCGGAATGCTTCTCGCGAATCGTTTTTTCGACCGAGGCTATGGGATAACGGCGTCGCCAGCGGCGGAGAAGCCGCCGCGTTCCCTTTGGGGCCCGAAGTGTGGTAACTTAATCGCCGTGGCTGTCGATAAAAAGCCCGCGTAAGTCGAAGTCTGGTCATGGCCGGGGTTCTTCTCCCCTGGTTGTTCGCCTTCGGGGCCTCCCAGGCCCCTGCTCCCCAGGCCACCGGCGGGCCGACTTCCCGCTGATCCAATACCGGCTGAAGAACGGGCTGACCGTGATCATCTCCGAGGACAACAGCCTGCCGCTGGTCTCCGTGGTCGTCGCCTACAAGGCCGGCTCGATCTACGAGCCACAGGGCAAGACGGGGCTGGCCGCGCTGCTCGAAAACATGATGTTCACCGGCTCGGCCGACGTGGCCCCACTGCAGCACATCAGCTTCATCAACGGTGTCGGCGGATCCCTGAGCGCGGCCGGGACCGAGGACCGGACCGTCTTCTACCAGACCGTGCCGTCCAACACCCTGGGCCTGGCTCTCTGGCTCGAGTCGGATCGGATGCGCTTCCTGGAGATCGACGAGGCCCGCTTCGAGTCCGCCGCGGCCAGCTCCTGGACGACACCCGTGCGCGCCGCATGAGCGAGCCCTACTTCGAGGGGCTGGCCGCCTTCGATCAGATGATCGATCCCGACTTCGCCTTTGGCCATGCCGCCGCGGGGACCGAGGAGGATATCCGGTCCCTGACCCTGGAGGATGCCAAGGCCTTCTACGCCGCCGGCTACGCTCCCAACAACGCCGTGCTCTGCCTCACCGGCGACGTGCAGCGGGCCAGGGTTCGCGAGCTCGTGGCCCGCTACTTCGAAAGCCTGCCCCGGGGCCGCGACCTGGCCCCGGCCTTCGAGCCTCCGCCCGCCGCCCGGGCGCAAGCCCGACGTCCGCAACCTCGTCGACTCCGCGGCTCTCTCGCCGGCTTTCAGCCTGGCCTTCCGCCTGTCGTCCTCGACCTCGCCCGAATACCACACCCTCGCCCTGCTGGACTTCGTCCTGATGCGCGGCCGGACGTCGCGGCTGACGCGCCGGCTCACGGACCCGGACCGCCGGATCGCCTTTCGGGCCGCCGGGGGCATCGAACGCCGCCGCGAGCGATCCATCTACAAGATCTTCGCCCAGGCCAACCCCTCCCAGATCGAGCCCAGCCAGGCCGAGATCTTCGACGAGCTCGGACGGATCAAAGGCAACCTCCTGTCTACCGCCGAGCTCGACCGCTATAAAGCCCTGTTCCGGCGGGAATACTACCGCCGCATCGGCACGGCCATCGAGCGGGCCCTCTACCTGGTCGACTTGTGGTTCATGCAACGGGACATCGAGACGGCGCCGTACGAGCTGGCCTCTTTCCTGGCCGTTACCCCGGCGGACATCGTCGGCTTGGCGGCCCGCTACTTCACCCCGGCCAACTCTTTCACGGTCAACATGAGGACCCGATGACCGGGAGGCGCGCGAGCGGCCTGGCTCTGGCCGTGCTGGCCGCCCTGGCCGTCTCCCCCGCCTTCGGACAGGAGAGGTTCCGCCGCACGCCTCCCGCCGCCGACCCCCTGCCGGCCCTCAAGCTGCCGGCCATCGAGACGGTCGGCCTGTCCAACGGCCTGCGCCTGACCGTGGCCACCCGCACGGACAGCCCGCTGATGAGCCTGCAGCTCGTCCTCAACGCCGGTGAGCTCCGCTCGCCGAAGAACCTGCCCGGGCTGGCGACCTGCACGGCCCACATGTTCCTGCGCGGCTCACGGAACCGCTCGGCCGCGGCGGTCGAGGAGCTGATCGAGTCCCTGGGCGGCTCGATGTCGCTCGACGTCACCCAGGACCACGTCTTCGTCACCTTCCAGTTCCTGGAGGAGTCGCTGGACGCGGTGGTGGCCCTGCTGGCCCAGCTCCTCCTGCAGCCGGCCTTCAGCGAGCGCGAGCTGGTCCAGGTCAGGACCAACCTGAGCTACGAGCTGCTGGAGCGGGAGAAGGACCCGGAGTTCGCCGCCCGGCGCCACCTTATGCGCCTGATGTTCCAGGACCACCCCTACGCCAGCCTCGCTTTCAGCCGCGACGTCATCAAGAACTGGAGCCTGGGCGACCTGAAAGCGTTCTTCGACCGCTTCTACCGGCCCAACAACGCCCAGATCATCCTGGTCGGCAATATCGGCCTGGACCCGGCTTCCCGCCGCATCAGCCGCCATCTCTACGTCTGGCCGCAGCGCGAAATCCCGCCCCTGCCCCCTCTCGCCCCGCCCGTCCTGGAGCGCGACCGGGTCTGTTTCCTGGACGTCCCGGGTGCCAAGGACGCGGCCGTCCTGGCCGGAGCCATCTATCCGCCGCCGGAGATCCCCGAACGGTTCGCCCTGTCCGTTCTCAACCAGATCCTGGGCGGGACGCTCAACTCGCGCCTGTTCATGAGCCTGCGCGAAAGCCGGAGCTACGCCAAGTACGCCTTCAGCGAAGTCAACCACTTCCGGGTCGGAGCCTTCTTCCTGGCCCGGGCCCTGGTCTCCCCGCGCGTCCTGTTCCCGGCCACCGAGCAGCTCCTGGCCGTTCTGCGCGGTCCCGCCCGCGAGCCCGTCTCGGTGGACGAGATCCTGCAGGCCAAGACCGTGGTCATCGGCAGCTTCCCCCTGCGCCTGGCCCGGCTGGAGGACTTCGCCTCGCGGGTGGCCCTGATCAAGGCCTCCGGCTGGGGGGACGAGGCCTGGAACTCCTACTACGAGCAGACCTGGACGGTGGGTCCGGAGCGGATCACCGAGACGGCCCGCCAGAGGATGAACTGCGCCCTTCCTGATCCTGATCGCCGGCGACCGCACCATCTGCGACGAGCGGCTGGTCGAGTTCGACCTGGTCGAATACTACGACGCCAAGGGTCAGTTCCAGTACAGCAAGAGCCGCGACCGAAAGGAGCCCTGAATGAAGATCGTCGAATGCGTCCCCAACTTCAGCGAAGGACGGGACAAGGACAAGATCCGGGCCATCACCGACGAGATCGAGGGCGTGGCCGGAGTCAAGCTGCTGGATGTCGATCCCGGCGAATCCACCAACCGCACCGTGGTCACCTTCGTGGCCACACCGGAAGCCGCCTCCGAAGCCGCTTTCCGGGCCATCCGCAAGGCGGCCGAAGTCATCGACATGTCGGCCCATAAAGGCGCCCACAGCCGCATCGGGGCGACCGACGTCTGCCCCTTCGTCCCGGTCTCCGGAGTCAGCATGGCCGACTGCGTCGCCCTGGCCCACGCCCTCGGCCGCCGGGTGGCGGACGAGCTGGGGATCCCGGTCTACTTCTACGAGGAGGCGGCCCTCAAGCCGGAGCGCCGCAACCTGGCCATCGTCCGCCAGGGCGAGTACGAGGGCCTGGCCGAGCAGCTCAAGGATCCGGCCTGGGCCCCCGACTGCGGCGATCCGGTCTTCCAGCGCGCGCTCCGGGGCCACGGTCATCGGGGCCCGCGAGTTCCTGATCGCCTACAACATCAACCTGAACACCCGCGACCGCAAGCTGGCCAACGAGATCGCCCTCAACATCCGCGAGAGCGGCCGGGCCCAGCGCGACAAGGACGGCGCCATCGTCCGCGACGAAGCCGGGAACACGGTCAAGCTGGCGGGCAAGTTCAGCCACGTCAAGGCCGTCGGCTGGTACATCGAGGACTATCAGACGGCCCAGATCTCGATCAACTTCACCAACTACAAGATCACCCCGATCCACGCCGTCTTCGACGAGGTCTGCGACCAGGCCGTCCGGATGGGGCTGCGGGTCACCGGCAGCGAGCTGGTCGGTCTGATCCCCAAAGACGCCCTGCTGGCCGCCGGCCGCCACTATCTGACCAAACAGGGCAAGTGCCCGGGCCAGCCTGAAGCCGAGCTCATCCGGACCGCCGTCCGATCCCTCGGCCTGGCCGACGTGGCCCCCTTCGACCCGCGCAAGAAGATCATCGAGTATCAGTTCGACGAGCCGGCCAAGGCCTTGGTCGGAATGACGCTGCGCGGCTTCGCCGACGAGCTGTCCATGGAGTCGCCCGCCCCCGGGGGCGGCAGTGTGGCCGCCCTGTGCGGCGCCCTCTCGGCCGGGCTGTCGTCGATGGTTGCCAACCTGACGGTCGGCAAGAAGGGCTACGAGAAGGCCGCCAAGACGATGATCCGGACGGCCCTGCGGGCCCAGGCCCTCAAGGACGAATGCCTGGCCCTGGTCGACCTCGACACCCAGGCCTTCAACAAGGTCATGGACGCCTTCCGGCTGCCCAAGGCGACCGAGGAGCAGGTCCGGGAGCGGGAAGCCGCCGTGGAGGCCGCCACCAAGGAGGCCACCCTGGTTCCGTTCCGGACCCTGGAGGCCGCCCTGCAGCTCATGCTCCTGGCCGCCAAGGCCGTCCGCGACGGGAACCGCAACTCCCTGAGCGACGCGGGTGTGGCCGCCCTCACCGCGCAGGCCGCGGCCGAGGGCGCCTTCTACAACGTCCGCATCAACCTGCCCGGCATCAAGGATGCCGGGTTCCGCGCCAATATCGCCGGCCGGGCCGCCTCGCTGCGGCGGCGCATCCGAAGGGCGGCGGCCGTGATCGCCGCCCGCATGGACGCCGAGCTCGACAAGGCCTAGGCGATCACAAGGACAAGGCCATGCGCAAAATGCCGATCGTGACCACGGGCTTGAAGAAGAGGCTGTGGGCCATCATCGTGATGGTCGGGGCCTACCTCGTCTACATCTCCCTGGGCGACCTCATCCCCCAGTACTGGAACTGGATCGGGTTCAAGGCCTTGGAGCGGTCCGTCCTGACCCTCGGTTTTGTCGTCATTCTGCTCATCGCCCTGAGCGGCATCGCCCTGAGCGACCGGCTGACGACGCTGGCCGTCCGGGACGGCCTGACCGGCCTCTACAACCAGTCCTACATCAAGGCCCGCCTGCAGGAGGAGATCCTCCGTTCGGACCGCTACAAGTCGGCCCTGAGCTTGATGATGATCGACCTGGACGACTTCAAGCCTCTCAACGACCGCTACGGCCACGTCGTCGGCGACCGCATCCTGCGGGCCTTCGGCGAGCTCCTGCAGGACGTCATCCGCTCTTCGGACGTCGCCGGACGCTACGGCGGGGAGGAGTTCCTGCTCATCATGCCGCAGACCTCCTGCCTCGACGCGGCCGCGGCCGCCGAGCGCATCCGCAAGGAGATCGCCCTCTTCCCCTTCCGCATCGGTGCCGGCAACGACAAGGCCTGCCGCATCACCATCAGCATCGGCGTCTACGCTTCGCCCTTCCTGAGCCAAAAGACCGAAGAGGTCATCGGCCTGGCCGACGCGGCGCTGTACCGGGCCAAGAAGGAAGGGAAAAACAAGGTAGTCGTATTCATCAAGTAGACGCGTCGACCTTACCCGATTCCGGGAAACGCGGTTTAGGAGTGCCGACCCGGCGGCTTCGGCCTCTTCTCGCCTTTTCCCACAGCTCTCTTCGGCGCCTCGGAACTCACGCCTTCTTTCGCGCTGACTTGCATGCCCTCCCACTCTGTCTCTTCTTCGAATATTCTTGCCTAGCTCAAACAGTCCTCGGCGGCCGTTGGCTTCCCTCAGAGAGCTATGGAAAAAGGCGCCGGCCTCGCGATTTCGCCGTTGGCCGGCACCCCTAAACCGCGTTATTTTTCCGGAATCGGGGGAACAGAGCTTCAATTGATGGGGAGGGAGTTTAGCTTAAGAGGCGACGGCGGCGCAGATAGAGCACGGCGAAGAAAAGAAAGGCCGCCAGCACGATCGTCCCCGAAGCCGGCCAGTCCAGGGCATAAGCGGCCAGAAGGCCCACGGTCACCGAGAGCGCCGAGACGATCGACGCGCCCAGGACGGCGCCCCGGAAGCTGCGGGCCGCCTGCAGCCCCGCCGCGGCCGGGATGACCAGCAAGGCCGCCACCAGCAGGATGCCGACGATCTTCATGCCCAGGACGATCGTCACCGCCGCCAGGACCGTGATCAGCGCATCCAGCCGCCGCACCGGGACGCCCGCCACCCGGGCCGCCTCCCGGTCGAAGGTCATGAACAGGAAGCGGTGATAGTGGAAGGCCACCAGCCCGACCACGGCGGCCGCCAGGGCGATCGACAGGGCGACTTCGGCCGGCTCGATGGCCAGCACGTCCCCGAACAGGTAGCCGAAGAGGGCCACGTTAAAACGGCCCGAGATCGAGGCCAGGGTCACGCCCACGGCCAGCCCGACCGAGCTGAAGATGGCGATGGCCGTGTCGCCGTGCAGCCCCGCCGTCTCCTTGAGCCTCATGATGGCCAGCGACGCCGCCACCGAAACGACCAGAGCGGAGAGCAGGGGCATCCAGCCGACCAGGAGCCCGACGGCGACACCGGCAAAGGCCACATGCGACAGCCCGTGGCCGATCATGGCGTCCTTGCGCAGCAGCAGAAAGACGCCCAGGACGGCGCAGGCCAGGGCGATGAACAGCCCGGCCGCAAGGGCCCGCTGCAGGAAGGCGTAGTGGAAGACGGCGGCGATCACTTGGGATGCCTCAATGCCGGTGGGAGACCAGGTGATGCCCGCCGGCCAGCATTTCGTCGACCGCCCCGGAGCTGCAGAAATCCTCGTGGCTGCCGTGGTAGATCAGGCGCTGGTTGAGGCAGGCCACCCGGCTGACGTGCTTGTTGACGATCCCGATGTCGTGCGTCACCAGGACGATGGTGATGCCCTGGTCCGTGTTCAGGCGCCCGAGCAGGTCGTAGAACCGCTCCTGGGTCTCGGCAGTCGACCCCGGCCGTCGGCTCGTCCAGAAAGAGGACTTCGGGCTCCGTGACGATGGCCCGGGCGATGAAGATGCGCTGCTGCTGTCCGCCCGATAGGCGCCCGATCGGCCGGTCGCGGTGTTCGTCCATCCCGACCAGACCCAGAGCCCGCCGGATGATCGCCTCCTGCTCCCGCCGAGGCCGGCGGGCCGCAGGCCTGGCCGAGCGCAGGGCCATGGCCACGACCTCGCGGACCGAGGCCGGAAACGCGGGGTCGAAGTGGGTGGCTTTCTGGGGAACGTAGCCGACCCGCTCCCATTCATGGAACGCCGTCGCTTCGCGACCCATCAACACGACCCGGCCCTTGGCGGGCGTCAGGAGATTGAGGATCAGCTTGATCAAGGTCGTCTTGCCGGAGCCGTTCGGCCCCAGGAGAGCGAGGAAATCGCCGCGGCCGATGTCCATCGAAACGTCCTCCAGGACGCGGCGGAAGCCGAAGGAGAAGGAGACGTCTTCGACCCGGACGAGCGGACCCGCGTCAGCGGCGGGACAAGCCATGGCGCAAGGCCTCCAGGTTGTCTTCCATCAGGCCGAAGAAAGTGACCCCGGCCGCGGCCTGGCCGGGGCTGAGGTTGTGGCCGGGATGGAGCAGGCGCACATCGGCGCCGATCTCGGACGCGACCAGGCGGGCCATCTTGTCGCCCACGCTCGGCTCGTAGAAGATCGTCCGGGCTCCGGCCCGGCGGGCGCGGGCCACGATATCGGCCAGGGTCTTCGGGGTCGGTACCGCGTCGGGACTGGCCCCGTAGAGCGGAGTCTGCACGAGTCCGTAGCGGCGGGTCAGATAGGCAAAGGCGGCATGACCGCCCAGGATGATCTCCCGTCCGGCATAATCGCGCAGTCCCCGCCGGTAGGCCTCGTCCAGCTCCCGCAGGCGGGCCTTGAGCGACTCCGCGCGGCGGGCAAACCCGGCCGCTTCCGCGGGCGCCATCTCCGAGAGGGACGCGGTCAGGGCGTCGACGATTTTCGCGTCCAGCCCGAAGTCGAGCCAGACATGGGGATCGAAAGCCTCGCCGGCTTCGCCTTCGTGTTCCTCACCCTCTTCGCCATGCCCCGCGTGGGCCGGCAGAAGAGGAAGTCCGGCGGATGCCTCCAACCGACGCAGTCGGGACGCGCCCGCGCCGCGGACGAGGCCGGGGAGCCACGGCTCGAGCCCGCTGCCGATCGAGACCAGAAGGTCGGCTCCGACCAGCCGCCGGACGTCCCCGACGCGAGGCTGCCAGGTATGGACGTCGGCGCCGGGAGGCAGAAGGAGCGCCACCTCGGCGGCCTCCCCCGCGACGCCGCGGACGAACTCGGCCAGCGGGAAGACGGTGGCCACGACGGAGAGCTTGGGGACCGCGTTGCCGGGGACGACGAGCGCAAGCCCAAGCGCGAAAGCGGTGGCGGCGGTCAATTGGGGGCTCATGGTTCGGTGGCCGGAGGAGGCAAAGGCATTGTAGGGACCGAAACCGGAAATGTCAACGAAACGGGGCGCCTTGGGGATTGACCCGGACCCGGAAAAACGATAAGACGGACGCAAGGAGAATCCCATGTCCCACCGTGCCGTCCCTCTCCCCCGCCTGGCCGGGCTCGCCGCGTGTCGCCGTCCTTCTGTTCGCCGCGGGCGCCGCGCCGGCTCCCTCCCGCGGCCAAGCCGAAGCCGCCGCCCAGGCGCCGGCCGTCCTGACCATCAACGCCGACCTGGGCCGTGACACCATCAGCCGGATGATCTTCGGCCATTTCTCCGAACACCTCGGCCGCTGCGTCTACGAAGGCTACTGGGTCGGCCCGGAGAGCCCCATCCCCAACGTGCGGCGGCATCCGGACGGACGTCGTCGAGGCCCTCAAGCGGATCAAGGTCCCGATCCTGCGCTGGCCGGGCGGCTGCTTCGCCGACGAGTACCACTGGAAAGACGGCATCGGGCCGCGGGAGGCGCGCCCGTCCATCGTCAACACCCATTGGGGCGGGGTGACCGAAAACAACCACTTCGGGACGCACGAGTTCCTGCTCCTGTGCGAGCTGCTGGGCGCCGAGCCGTATATCACGGGCAACGTCGGGAGCGGCTCGGTGCAGGAAATGCAGGAGTGGGTCGAGTACATGACTTTCGACGGCCGCAGCCCGATGGCCGACCTGCGCCGCAAAAACGGCCGCGAAGCCCCCTGGAAGGTCAAATACTTCGGCCTTGGCAACGAGACCTGGGCCTGCGGCGGCAACATGCGGGCCGAGTACTACGCCGACGTCTATCGGCGCTACCAGACCTATGTCCGCAATTTCGCGGGCAACCGCGTCTACAAGATCGCCTGCGGCGCCAACAGCGAAGACTTCCGCTGGACCGAGGTCCTGATGCGGGAGGCGGCCGGGATGATGTCCGGCCTGAGCCTGCATTACTACACCGTGCCGGGCAGCTGGAGCCGGATGAACTCGGCCACGGACTTTTCCGAGGCCGATTGGTTCGAGACCATGAAGAAGGCCGCCTTCATCGACGAGCTGATCGCCAAGCACGCCGTGGTCATGGACCGCTATGACCCCCGCAAGCGGGTGGGCCTGATCGTGGACGAGTGGGGCACCTGGTACAAGGTCGAGCCGGGCACCAACCCCGGCTTCCTCTACCAGCAGAACACGCTTCGCGACGCCCTGGTGGCCGGGCTGAGCCTGAACATCTTCGCCAACCATGCCGACCGCGTCCACATGGCCAACCTGGCCCAGACCGTCAACGTCCTGCAGGCCGTCGTCCTGACCCGGGACAAGGAGATGATCCTGACGCCCACCTACCACGTCTTCGACATGTATCAGGTCCACCAGGACGCGCTGCTGCTGCCGACCGACGTGCGGTGCGAATCCTACCAGTCGGGCACGGACAAGATGCCGGCTTTGAGCGCAACCGCCTCCAAGGACAAGACGGGCGCCATCCATGTCTCGATCTGCAACCTCGACCCGAACCGGTCCGCGCCGGTCCGCATCCAGCTCCGCGGCTGCGCGGCGACAACCGTGACGGGGCGCGTCTTGACCGCAGCCGACATGCGGACCCGGAACACCTTCGAGGCCCCGGCCGCGATCGCCCCGGTCGAGCTCCGCGGCGCCCGACTTCAGGACGGCATCGTCACGGCCGACCTGCCCGCCAAGTCCGTGGTCGTTCTGGAGCTCAAGTAGCCGGAGGACGGGGGGAAGCGGTTATGACGGAAACAGCGCGGCCCGGCGGAAGCCCTTTCCATCCCACGGAGGTCCTCTTCTCGCCGCTCGATGCGTGCAACCTCCGCTGCCGACACTGCTCCGTGTCGCCGGGGACGCGGCGTCTGCCGATCGCGACGGCTCTGCGCTTCCTCGACACATGCCGCGGCACGTCGGTCGAGCGCGTCGGCTTCACGGGCGGAGAGCCTTTCCTCTACCCCGCCTTTCTCGAGGCGGTCGCCGCCCGGGCCGTCCGGCTGGGCCTGCTTTTCGACCGCATCACCACCAACGCCGCTTGGTTCAAGACCCGGGACGAGCTGACCGCGGCCCTGACGCGCCTGTACCACAAGGGCTACGACGGCTCGTTCCACGTCAGCCTGGACGCCTTCCACGGCCGGAATATCGCCAAACCCGCGGTCTTCATCCGGACCGCGGCGGAAATCTGGAATCGGTCCGAGGCCACGACCATTCTGGCGGTGCGGGGGGCACGGGACGAGGAAACGCGGTCCCTCCTGGAAGCCCTGGCGGCCCGGCTCGAGGCCCGTATCGTGCGCGGTCGCGGCAGGCTGCGCATCGAGTCCGCATCCCTGCACGTCCCGATCTCCACCGTCGACCTCGTGCCGGTCGGCCGGGCCGAAGGGCTGGCCGATCCCTGGCGCGGTCCATGGTTCGAGGAGGACTTCTGCCAAGGTCCGGGCCACATCCTCTTCGTCCTGCCGGACGGCTCGGTCAAGCCCTGCTGCGGCTACGCCACGGACTCGGAACGGCTGACCATCGGCAACATCAAAAGGGATTCGGCGGCCAGGATCATCGCCAAGGCCCGTCGCTCCCCCTTTGTCCGGGCCGTATTCGAGAGCGGCCTGAGCGAGATCCGGCGCCGTCTGATCGAGCGGGGGGTCGGATTTTCCCGGCCGCACCGCCAGCCATTGCCTTTTCTGCCATAACATCCTGACCCGCGTTCCCGCCCGTCTTCTCGACGCGAGCCTAACGCGCCCGGCAGGCGCCAAGCGCCGGGCCGGGATTTGACAGGGCCCGACCCCTGCACTATAAAAGAAGGCTGAATAGGAGAATACCATGTCCCCTGTAAGCTATCTGTCCGAGGAATGGCGGGCCGAAGCCGAGCGCCGTCTCAAGAGCGAGCTCAAGCCCGAGCAGATGAACAATGTCACCACATCCATGTCGAACGTCTACCTGGACTGCCCCGGCGGAGGGACCAAGAATCTCGTGTTCCGGTTCCAGGATGGGATTTTGACCGAGCTCGCGCTCGGAACGGGAGAGCCGACCGCCGCCGAGTTCCATCTGACGGGAACCTACGACGTCATGTCCAAGGTTTTGCGCGGCGAAATCCCGGCCCAGAAAGCCCTTCTGGGCGGTCAGGTCAAGCTCAAAGGCAACATGCTCAAAGCCCTGCAGCTTGCCGGCGCCGCCGAGCGCGTGAACAAGGTCCTGGCCCGCATCCCGACGGAGTATTGAGGCCATGAAGAAACACCTCGTTCCCCTTATGGCCCTAGCCATGGCCGGATTCGGCGTCGCCGCCTTGACGCCGCAGGCCGTCAAGCCCGCCAAGAGTGTGGTCCAGACGGACAAAGCGCCCAAGGCGACCGGGCCGTTTTCCCAGGCCGTCGTGGCCGGCGGGTTTGTTTACTGCTCGGGGCAGCTTCCGGTCGACCCGGCCACGGGCAAGGTCGTCCCGGGCGGCATCGAGGAGCAAACCCGCCAGGTTCTGAAGAACCTGCAGGCCATCCTGGAAGCCTCCGGCAGCTCGCTCGACCAAGTCGTCAAATGCACCGTGCTGATGACCGACCTGACCGAGTTCGCGGCCATGAACAAGGTCTACGCCGAGTTCTTCAAGGCGCCCTGCCCGGCCCGGGCCACCTTCCAGATCGGCGCCCTGGCCCTTGGGGTCAAGATCGAGATCGACTGCATCGCCGTCAAGCCCTGATAAGCGCGGCTTGACTCCCCCTCGCGCGGAGGATTATTCTTCCGCCGGTTAGGTCAGGGATTCGCGAGGAGGACATCGCCATGCGCAAGATCTGGGGAGCCGTTCTTTCCACCGCTGCAGCGGCCGCCGTCCTCTTTTTATTGAAGCCGGCGGGCCTCGATCCAGCCGGGCATAAAGCGCTGGCCGTCATCGTGCTTGCGGTTGGATTCTGGGCCACCGACGTCCTGGCCTCGGGTATTACGGCCGTGGGAGCGCTTGGCCTCCTGCTGGCCTTCAAGATTCCCCCCGCGACGGCGCTGGCGGGTTTCTCCTCCTCGGCCTTTTGGATCCTGATCAGCGTGCTGTTCTTCGGCCGGGCCATGGAGAAGACCGGGCTGGCCCGCCGGATCTCGTATCGGATCCTCCTCGTCTTCAAGCCGACCTACAACGGCATTATCTTCGCCTTCCTGGTCATCGGCGTCATTCTGGCCTTCGGCATCCCCTCGATGACGGTCCGCACCGCGATCATGATCCCTATCGCCTGGGCCATCGTCCAGGCCCTCGAGCTGCCCCTGCCCGGCCGCGGCTCGGCCCTGATCATCCTGAGCACCTTCCAGATGGCCGTCCTGCCGGGCTGCGCCATCCTGACCGGCGCCCTGTGGGGCCCCTACCTGACCGGGCTCTACAACTCCCTCAAGATGCCCATCACCTGGCTGGGCTATGCCAAAGTCATGGCCGTGCCCACGATTATCCTTTGCGTCCTGGTTCTGCTGGCCAACCGGCTGGCCCTGGCCCCCAAGTCGGGCGCCCCGACCACCCGCGAGCTTGTCCGCGAGCAGTACCGCAAGCTGGGCGCCATGACCTCGGCCGAAAAGATGACCGCCCTGGTCATCGGCCTGTCCGTCGTCGCCTGGATCACCCAGCCGCTGCACAAGGTGCCCGCCGAAGCGATCGGCATGATGGCCCTGACCCTGCTCTTCGCCGCCAAGGTGCTCGTGCCGGCGGAGATCGGCACCGGCATCTCCTGGAACCTGGCCCTATTCGTGGGCGGCGTGCTGAGCCTGTCGGCCGTGATCACGGCCTTCAAGATCAGCGCCTGGCTGGGGAACTTCATCATCCCGGCCATCCAACCCTTCGCCGGCAATCCCTGGCTTCTGCTGACCGCCATCGCCGCCCTGGTCGTGGTCATGCGCTTCATCGACCCGGTCGGGTTCATCACCATCGGCATCTTCTTCCTGACTCTGCACGGCTTCATCGCCGCCCGAGGCATGGACCCTCTCGTCCTGGTGGGGGCGATCTACCTGCCCCTGCACATCTTCTGGTTCCCCTACCAGAATATCTGGACGGTGATCACGGAGGGGGTGACCGCCAAGAAGGCCTACACCGACGGCGACCGCTTCAAATCGGCCTTCCTTTACCTCGGGGCCGCCCTGATCGCCCTCTGGGTCAGCGTCTTCTACTGGAAGCTCATCGGGGCGATGTAAGCTCGCGTCCCGCCCGCCGGGCGCTGACGACCGAAGCCGCGGTAACAGCGATCAGGATGACCACCCCGCCGGCCAGGGCTCGCGCGCCCGGGGCCTCGCCCAGGACCAGGAAAACCCAGACCGGGTTGAAGACCGGCTCGATCACCGCGATCAGGTTGGCCGAGACCGCCGAGATGCGCTTGATGGCGTAGGCAAAGAGAATGGCCGAGACGCCGACTTGGACCAGGCCCAGGACGGCGACGGCGCCGACGGCCGCCGCCGTCAGGCGCGGCGCGGGGAGAAAAAAGGAGGCGACGATGCCGATCCCCGCCGTCATCCAATGCGACAACAAAATGGACTCCAGGGGCGAGCCTTCCTTCTGCATGCGCATGAAGACGAAGAGGAAGCTGAAGGCCAGCCCGGACAAGAGGGCCAGGACATTCCCGAGCATCCGGCCGCCGCCCACCTTGTCTCCGAACAGGGCGATCATGCCGCCGGCCACAAACAGGAAGGCGATCCAATGCTCGCGGCGGGGCCGCTCCTTAAGCATGATGGCCCCGATGAACGCGGTAAAGACGGGGCCGACGTATTGGATGATGATGGCGTTGGCCGAGGTGGTCGTCTTGTTGGCCGAGACGAAGAGGACCATGGTCGCCGTGTTGGCCACGGCCGCGGCCACCTGGGGGGCCGACCAATGGAAGCGCGGCCGCTTGAGATACGCCAGGATGACGAAAGACGCGATCAGGCTGCGCACGCCGGCGATCGTCAGCGGATGCCAGTCGAGGACCTTGATGAAGAGCCCCGCCAGGCTCCAGAGGAAGGCCGCGGCGGCCATGGCCGCTATGGCCCGGGTGCCTATGGGGTCATGGAACGAGAATTCGAATATGGATCTTCGTTTCGTCTATGACGATATGGGCAAAGAGTTTTCCAATGCGAATGCCGCCGTCTATCCCATCAACACGGACCCGCTTTCCGAGAACAGCGATTCCTCAAGCGGCGTTGTCAGCCTCGATAAGCTCGCAAAGGCCTCGGGCGGCCAGTATCTAGGGCGAGCTATCGGATCGGCTGATCAATTTGTTGAAATCCAACGCTTAACCGAGTCTTATTATGTTTTAGGCTATCCCGAGACGAAGGCCGCAGACGATCGCTTCCACAAAGTTAAAGTCATAGTCACCCGGCCTGATTGTATCGTCCGCGCTCAATCCGGTTATTTCAACCCCAAACCGTTTCCCGACTACTCGGAATTGGAAAAGAAATTCGATTTAGTCGATCTTGCTTTGGCCGAAACCCCGCTATCTCAGGTACCTATTCGGTTTCCTCTCTATACGTTTCCCATAACAGCGAATCCTCCAAACAATATCGGGCTAATCGCCGAAATCCACGCCAAAGAGCTGCACGCAGTACTCGGAAAGACCACCGAGGTTATAGGCTTAGTATTTAACGCCTCTGATGACCTTGTTGATTCACGCCGGAACATCGTCGATTTTTCGACATTCTCGAACAAGAGAATTTATTCATCTTTCGTGCTCTCAGCTCCCCCGGGGCTTAATAAGTATCGGATCATCATCCGCAACCTGCAAACCGGTCGCGCCGCCGTTGCTTCAGCCGGTGAGAACACGCTCATTGGCAATTCAGATGATCCGTCTCTTTATCCTCCTCTTCTCCTTACATCGCCGGAAGATTGCATCTTTATTGATGAAAAAGACATCTATGGATTGAACAATCAATGGAAGCCTTTTTTATTCACGGATTTATTTCATTTCCACCCGGCTTCCTATTCTCCCCTTCTTGGAAAGAATTAAAAAAGCGGTTCCGAATTTCGTGCTATTTTTCGATGCGTCGGCCAAAAGCGTGACCTCGCGTCGGCTAAGCTGACGGCATCTCTAACGGGCACGGAAACCGATCGAACGATCGACATTCCCATCGAAATCATTTCGACTTCCCTTGATCGCAAGGGCGTCTATTGGCTGGCACGATTATCGCTGCCGAAAATTGAACCCGGTGTCTACTCATTGATCGTGACCATCGTTCTTCCCAATAATGACCGCTCAAGTATCCGCTCGGAATTCATCATTGATTAGAAAGGAAAAACGATGTTCAGATGCATTAACAACAATCCTCTTCGGCGACAAGGCCTGCTTATAAAAACCATCTTGATCCTCGCCTTTGTCTGGATTCCGTTCACAGAGGCGCAGGAAACCAAGACGCCGCCGTTCGATCTTCCGGCCGTGTTCGAGAGCCACTTCCGCGTATTGCCAAAAACTCGAGGGCGTTATTTTGGATTATTACTGCACGGAAGATGTCGATGAACTCATCGATCCTCTTTTAGATGTTTTGAAGCCTTTTGAAATGGCTCAGGATTGGACTCGATACGCCCCCGGCGCGGGACAGCCTTCAAGAATCCGGGCCTCCTACACGATCGAAAACGAATGTCCTTTATAAAGATTTTAAGTTTTTTTCGGTCGATTATGAGGTTCGCTAATGGAAAAGTCGTTGGAGGCGCTCTTCGTCTGAGTCAAAAGTCCGCCTGGCATCGTCTTGAGTTTAATCCCCGTTGTGGCATCATTTTTGCTCAAGATACGACTCATACGCGACGAGGAGGCCACCATGTCCGCGATATCCGGTCTGAAACCGTCCGCCCTGTGGAAGCACTTCGAAGAGATCTGCAAGATCCCGCACGGCTCGGGCAACGAGAAGGCGGTCGGCGAGTACGTCATCGCCCAGGCCAAGCGCCTCGGGCTGGCTTGGAAGAAGGACAAGACGGGCAACATCGTGGTCCGCATGCCCGCCACGGCCGGCAAGGACAAGGCCGTCGGGGCCGTCCTGCAGGGCCATTTGGACATGGTCAACGAGAAGAACTCCGACGTGAAGCACGACTTCATGAAGGATTCGATCAAGCCCGTCATCAAGGACGGCTGGGTCCAGGCCGAGGGCACGACCCTGGGCGCCGACAACGGCATCGGCGTCGCGGCCGGTCTGGCGGTCATGGAATCGCCCGAGCTCGTCCACGGGCCGCTGGAGTTTCTGTTTACCGTCGCCGAGGAGACCGGCCTGGACGGCGCGCGGACGATCGAGTCGACCGCGCTTCAGGGCCGCATCCTGCTCAACCTGGACAGCGAGGAGGAAGGCACCTTCACCATCGGCTGCGCCGGCGGCGCCGACTCCGACCTCGCCATTCCCCTGGCCCGCAAGGGCGTCAAGGCCAAGGCCGGCTTCCGGCTGAAGATCTCCGGACTTCGCGGCGGCCACTCCGGCGTCAACATCCACGAAGGCCGCGGCAACGCCATCAAGCTCCTGGCCCGCGTCATCTGGCAAGCCCAGGCCAAGTTCCCCCTGGCCCTGCTCAAGATGGAGGGCGGCAACAAGCACAACGCCATCCCGCGCGAGGCCGTGGCCGAGTTCCTGCTCGCGCCGGCCAAAGCCAAAGCGGCATCGGCCTTCCTTCAGACGGCCGCCGACAAGATCAAGGCCGAGTTCAAGGCCATCGAGCCGAGCCTCGTCTTCAGCCTCGAGCCCTTCGAGCCCGCGGCCAAGCTCCTGCCTCTGACCCCCAAGTCGCAGAAGGCACTGCTCGACTTCCTGCTGGCCTGCCCACACGGCGTGCTGGGCATGCATGCCGAGCTCAAGGGCCTGGTCGAAACATCGACCAACCTGGCCATCCTGCGCACCCTCAAGGACAAGGCCACAATACTCTGCTCCAGCCGCAGCTCGGTCGCTTCGGCGCTGGAGGGTGTTCGCAACGGCCTGAAAGCCCTGGCCGACCTGACCGGCGCCCGCATCAAGCAGCCCGAGGGCTACCCCGCCTGGACGCCCAACATGGGCTCGGCCCTGCTGCAGACCATGAAGGGCATCTACAAGAACGCCTTCGGCACGGAGCCCGTGATCGGCGCCATCCACGCCGGCCTCGAGTGCGGCATCATCGGCGAGAAGTTCCCCGGCATGGACATGATCTCGTTCGGCCCCAACCTGCAGAACCCCCACTCGCCCGATGAGCGCGTCGAAGCGGCCTCGGTCGAGCGGTTCTGGACGCTGGTCGTGGCTACGCTGAAAGCCCTGGCCGGCTGAGGCTTTTTCTCCGGATCGAACCCCCGCCCCGCCCCCGGGACGCTTCAAGGCTCCCCGAGGGCGGGGCTTCTTGTCTCCACCTCCTGTTTCTTGTAGCATGAGTGCATCCGTGCGAAGGAGAGAGGAGCGTCCATGGCCAAGAAAATCACTCTCGGACTGTTCGTCGTCGGACTGATCGTTGCCCTGATCGGGCCCACCGCCTGCGCGCCCAAGCCCGCCGGCCGGCCCGCGCCTCCCACCGGAGAGGCCAAGGGCGACCTGGCCATAGTCCACGCCAGCCCGCAGGGTGCTGTCGCCGGCGCCAGGGACACCGACCAGATCGTGGTCATCTTCGACCACACCATGGCCCCCCTCGAGCCGCTGCCGATCGAGGACAGCCAGGAGATCCTGAAGATCGAGCCGCCGTTCCCCGGCAAATACCGCTGGATGGGGACCAAGGCCCTGGCCTTCACCCCCAAAGATCGCTTCCCCTTCGGGACCGAGGTCAAGATCACGGTGCCCGCCGGCCTGCGCTCGCAGGACGGATTCGAGCTCAGGAAAGACTACAGCTGGACTTTCGAAACCCAGCGCCCCTACCTTGTCCGCTCCCTGCCCTCGCATGAATCGAGCCAGGTCAAGCTCGACCAAGCTGTTTATCTCATCTTCAGCCAGGCCATCGAGAAGTCGAAGGCGGCCGGGTTCCTGTCCCTGGCCGGCGTCGGGCCCGAAAGTAAAACGCACGAGCCGGGGTTCACCCTCCAGGAGCCGACCGCGGCCGAGCTCGGCGAGCTCGCCATCGATGCCACACCCGACCGGGTGCTGCGCCTGGCGCCGCGCGAGAAGCTGCGGCCCGACTTCGCTTACTCCGTCGAGATCAAGGCCGGCCTGCCCGGGAGCGAAGGCAAGCTGGGCCTGGAAAAGCCCGCCGTGCTTGCTTTCGAGACGTTCAGGACCTTCGTCTTCGTGGGCTTCGAGGCCGACGATCCCCTGCCTCCCGGCGAGCGGCCCCTCTTCCGCTTCAGCAACCGGGTCCCCTACAAAGATTTCGTCAAGGCCATCGTCTTCGAGCCGGCGGTCCAGATTCCCGAGTACTACCAGGACTGGGATCACGGCAACGACGATATCTGGCTTTCGCTCCCGCTGGCCCCCGATACGGCCTACACGGCCCGCATCCCGGCCGCCCTTAAAGACGAGTTCGGCAACACGCTCGGAAAAGACGCCGTGGTCCAATTCAAGACCGGCCCCTACCGCCGTTCCGTGCGTATGACCACCGGGCAAGCCGTCCTGGAGGCCTACGTCGACCCCATTTACCCGATCACGGCCGTCAACGCCGACAAGGTCCGGGTCATGGGCGCGACCCTGTCGCGGGATGAGATCATCCCCCTGCTCAAGACGGACCAGCTCTTCTGGGCCAAGACCATGATCCAGCCCCGCCCCTCGTTCTACAAATTGAACGAGGTCAAGATGCTCCAGATGCCCCGCAACAAACGGCAGCTGGCGCCCGTCTCGCTGGCCGGCCTTCTCGAAGACAAGCACGGCCTGGTCTTCCTCCAGCTCGACACCTTCTCCGAAGACACGTGGGAGCGCTACCCCAAGGCTATGATTCAGGTCACGGAGATGGCCGTCACCGGCAAGTTCTCCCCCGACAACAATCTGATCTGGGTAACCGGGTTGAAGGACGGCCTGCCGGTGGCCGAGGCCGAGGTCGAGATCCGCGACGGCAACAACCAGGTCCGCTGGCGCGGCCGCACGGACCAGGACGGCAAGGCCATGGCCCCCGGCTGGAAGGCGCTGGGCATCAAGCCCGACGGCAACTGGTCCAAGCCCGAACAGTGGATCTTCGCCCGCAAGGGCACGGACACCGCCTTCGCCTCCTCGGAGTGGGGCACGGGCATCGACGCCTACCGCTTCAACATCAACTACGACTGGGCTCCCGAGCCCGAACAGCTGAGGGGCTATGTCTTCTCCGAGCGCGGCATCTACCGGGCCGGCGAGACGGTTCACCTCAAAGGCCTGATTCGGACCCGGGAAAAGGGCCGCTGGACCCTGCCCGGATTCAAGACGGTCGACGTGGAAGTGAGCGATCCCTTCTCCGCCTCGGTCCACAAGGGCAAATCCCAGCTCGACGAGTACGGCTCCTTCACCCTGGACATCGAGACCGCGGCCGACGCCGCCCTGGGCTACTACAACGTCGCGGTCAAGACGCCCGCCCTGGCGCCCGGCGGCGAAGGCGAGGACTTCGGCGGCAGCTTCCGGGTCGAGGCCTTCCGGCCGGCCGAGTTCGAGGTCCATCTGCGGGCCCAGAAGGAAGCCTTCGTCTTCGGCGAACCTTTCCAGGCCGAGATCCGCTCCAATTACTTGTTCGGCGGGGCTATGGCCAACCAGAAGGCCGACTGGACGCTGCGCCTGAATCCCACCTCGTTCGACCCGCCCGGGCACAAGGGCTTCATCTACGGCGCGGACATCGACCTCTGGGATTCCGAATACACCGAGAACAGCCGGCTGCTCGCCTCGGGCTCGACAACCCTCGACCTGGACGGCAAGCTGGCCATCAACGCCCCCCTGGTGGCGGAGAAAGAGACCTCCTCGGTCACGGCGGCGCTCGAGGCCACCGTCACCAGCGCCAGCCGCAAGTCCATCTCCAACCGCATCCAGACCCTCGTCCATAGGGGCGAGTACTATATCGGGATCAAGCCCCTCTCCTCCTTCCTGAAGAAGGGCGAGAGCCTGGCCGCCGAGCTCATCTCCGTCCTGCCCGACGGCGCCATGGCGCCCGACAAGCGGCTGACCGTCAAGCTCCTCCGCCGCGAGTGGCGCTCGGCCCGCAAGGCCGGCGTCGGCGGACGGTACGAGTGGGTTTCCGAGAAGACCGACACCGAGGTCGCCTCCCGCTCCGTCCGCACCGGCCGCGAGCCGGTCACGGCGGAGTTCGCCGTGGACAAGTCCGGCCTCTACGTCCTGACCGCGGAAGGCCAGGACGGCCGCAAGAACACCATCACCACTTCGACCTACGTCTACGTCACGGGGTCCGACTATGTAGCCTGGGAGCGGCAGGACGACGACGCCCTGGAGCTCGTGCCGGACGCCGAGACGTACAAGCCGGGCGAAAGCGCCCGCATCCTGATCAAGTCGCCCTATGAGCGGGCCAAGGCCCTGATCACCGTCGAGCGCGAGTCGATCATCGACGCCCGCGTCGTCGACATCGTCGGCAGCGCGGTGCCGGTCGACATCCCCATCACCGCCGACCACATCCCCAACGTTTTCGTCTCGGTCCTGCTGGTGCAGGGCCGGACCGCCGGCGCCGCCGTAACCGAGGATGACGACGTCGGCAAGCCCCAGTTCAAGATCGGCTACGTCGGCCTGAGTGTGGACCCCGGCCTGAAGAAGCTGGCCGTCGAGGTGGCCACCGACAAGCCCGTGTACAAGCCGCGCGACAAGGTCAAGGTCACGCTCAAGGTCAAGGACGCGGCCGCTGCCGGCGCCCCGGCGTCGCTGACCGTGGCCGTGGTCGACGTCGGCGTGCTCAACCTGATCGGCTATCAGACGCCCGACCCGTTCTCCTGGTACTACGGCGAGAAGCCGCTGTCGGTGCAGACCGCCGACTCGCGCATCCACGTCGTCGGCCAGCGCCACTACGGCGAGAAGGGCGAGAACGAGGGCGGCGGCGGCGGCGAGGCCGAGGCCTCGGCCCGGCTGTCCGAGGTGGAGCTGCGCGGAGACTTCAAGACCACGGCCTACTGGAACCCCTCACTGATCACCGCGGCCGACGGGACGGCCACCTTCGAGTTCACCCTGCCCGACAACCTGACCACCTTCCGGGTGATGGCCGTGGCCCAGACCAAGGAATCCTCCTTCGGCCGCCAGGAGCTGAGCTTCAAGGTCAGCAAGCCGCTGCTCCTGCTGCCTTCCGGTCCGCGCTTCGCCCGGGTCGGCGACGCCTTCCAGGCCGGTGTCGTGATCAATAACTACTCCGGCCGCAAGGGATCGGTCGTCCTGTCCCTGGAAGCCCAAGGCCTGACCCTCAAGGACAAGCCCGAACGGACTTTCGAGATGGCCCCCAACGAGAGCCGTGAGGTTCTTTTTGCCTTCGAGGCGCCGGCGGAAGGCCGGGCCCGCCTGGCCGTCCGGGCCATGATGGGCCCCGACTCCGATGGGCTGGAAATGGGCTTCCCCGTCCAGACGACCCGGGGCACGGAGACCGTGGCCACCTTCGACCAGACCACCGGACCCAAGGAAGAGACGGTCAACCTGCCCGACTCGATCCTGCCCGCCCACAGCAAGCTCGAGGTGACGGCGGCGGCTTCCGCCCTGACCGGCCTCAAGGGGTGTATCGACTACCTGACCAACTACCCCTACCTCTGCCTGGAGCAGAAGGTCTCGTCCATCCTGCCCTACCTCGTGGCGCCCAAGCTGATCGAGGAGTTCGACCTGAGCAAGCTCGAGCCCCAGGCTATCAAGGACCTGGTCCGCCGTATCCTCAAGGACATGGACTCCTTCCAGCGCGAGAACGGCGGCTACGCCCTGTGGCCGGACTCGGCCCGCGAGTCGCCCTACGCCACGGTCTATGCCGTCTTCGCCCAGATCAAGGCCCGCCAGGCGGGCTACGCGGTCAACGAGGATCGGCTGGGCCAGGCGGCCAACTACCTGCGCCAGCTGCTCTCGGCCAAGCCCGCGGATTCGCCCTACCCCTACGGCCGGGACGCCTGGCTGACCACCCAGGCCTTCGCCCTCTACGACCTGGCCCTGCTTAAAAGCTACAAGCCGGCCGCCGCGGAGATGCTTTTCCAGGCCCGCGGCAACCTGTCCCTCTTCGGCCGCAGCCTGCTGGCCAAGGCCGTCAGCGCCGGGAACGGCACGGCCCAGCTTCGCGACACCCTGCTGCAGGAGATGTTGAATCTGGTCAAGGTCGAAGCTTCGCAGGCCCACTTCGAGGAGAGCACGGCTTCCGACCTGACCTGGATCTACTCCAGCAACGCCCGCACCACGGCCCTCGTCCTGCAGACCCTGCTCGAGACGGGCCGGAAACACCCCCTGTCGCCGCAGATCGCCCGCTGGCTTGTGGCCCAGAGGAAGGCCGGACGCTGGCACACGACGCAGGAGAACTTCTTCGTCTTCTACGCCCTCAACGAGTACTACAAGGCCTTCGAGAGCGAGCAGCCCGACTTCCGGGCCGAGATCTCCTTCGCCGGGAAGACCATCCTGAAAGACGCCTTCGCCTCCATGCAGAAGACGGTCACCGCCTCGATGAGCCTGGCCGAAGTGGCCGCGGGCGCCGGGAAGGCGGTCAAGATCGACAAGACCGGGCCGGGCACGCTGTACTACGGCCTGCGCCTGACCTACGCCCCCAAGCGGGCCCTGGAAGCCCGCGACGAGGGCTTTGCCGTCTACAAGACCCTGACCACACTGGACGGCAAGCCGCTGGCCGAGATCAAGGCCGGCCAGATCGTCCTGGTGACGCTGGAGGTTCTGGTGCCCAAGGAGAGCCTCTTCGTGGTCGTCGACGACCCGCTGCCCGCCGGCTTCGAGGCGGTCAACCCGACCTTCGAGACCGAAAGCGAGGAGAAGAGCCGCCAGCTCAACGCCATCGCCGCCGAAGAGGACGACGACCGCTGGTGGTGGTGGGGCTTCAACCACATCGAGATGCGCGACGACCGCGTCCTGCTCTTCGCCGATTCGCTGCAGGTCGGCGTGCACAAGCATCGCTACCTGGCCCGGGCCCTGACGCCGGGCATCTTCGCCCTGCCGGGCAGCAAGGCCGAGATGATGTACGCCCCCGAGACCTTCGGCCGCAGCGGCGAGCAGACGGTCAAGATCGTGAAGTGAGGCGCAGGCGCCGCAGGCTCGTAGCCGCCGGGATCTTGGCTCTGGTCCTGGCGGCCCTGGGATCGCTCTATTGGCCGATCCCGAAGAGCCGGCTCGACCCGGGACCCGTCGTCTCGTTGCGCATCACCGACCGCGAGGGGCGGCTGTTGCGCGAAGTCCTGTCGGATGAGGGCGGCCGCTGTCGCTGGGTCGGGCTGGCCGATATTTCCCCCCATCTGCTGCAAGCCACGGTGGCTTCGGAGGACAAGTCCTTCTTCTCCCACCCGGGGGTCGATTTCGCGGCCGTAGGCCGGGCCGTCGTCCAGAACCTTCGCGGCCGCCGGGTGGTCTCGGGCGCTTCCACCATCACCCAGCAGGTGGTCCGCAACATCTGGCGCTTCCGCCGCACCCTGCCGTCCAAGATCCGCGAAGCTTGGCTGGCGGTCAGGCTCGACCACACCCTGTCCAAAGAGGATATCCTCCTCCAATACCTGAACCGCATCGCCTACGGCAACCAGGCTTTCGGCATCGAGGCCGCCGCGCTGCAATACTTCGACAAGCCGGCCGCCCGCCTGAGCCTGGCCGAGTCGGCCTTCCTGGCCGCCGTGCCGCGGGCCCCGACCGTGCTCAACCCCTACCGCAACTTCGCCGGCGTCAAGCGGCGCCAGGAGGAGGTCCTGCGCCGGATGCATGGCTTGGGCTACATCGACCAGGCCGCGCTGGAACGGGCCTTGCGCGAACCGGTCGAGCCGCGGCCGCCGCAGGAGAAGTTCCGGGCGCCCCACTTCTGCGACTGGATCCTGTCCCGCGTGCCGGCGGAAGAGCGGCCCCGCATCGCCGAGATCCGTACGACCCTGGATGCGGCCATGCAGACCAAGGTTGAAGCCCTCATCCGCGACGGCCTGTCCCGGCTGGAGAAGAAGGGCGTGACCAACGCCGCAGCCATCGTCCTCGACAACGCCACGGGCGACATCCTGGCCATGGCCGGATCGCGGGATTTTTTCGACACCGCCTATGACGGGCAGGTCAACGGGGCCCTGGCCCTCCGCCAGCCGGGATCCACCTTGAAACCCATCACATACGGATTGGGGCTGGAGAACGGCCTGACCGCCGCCTCAATCCTGGAGGACGACCCGACCCCGTTCGCCACTCCGGACGGCGCCTTCGCCCCCGAGAACTACGACGAGTCCTTTCACGGCCCGATCCGGCTGCGGAGCGCGCTGGCCAGCTCCTACAACGTGCCCGCCGTGGCCGTCCTGCAGGCTTTGGGCCCGGACCTCCTCTATGCCAAGCTGCACGAGATAGGCTTCGCCGGACTGACCCAGCCGCCCGGCTTCTACGGCGTCGGCCTGACCCTGGGCAGCGCCGAGGCGACCCTGCTCGAGCTGGTCCGGGCCTACGCCGCCCTGGCCCGGGGCGGCATCTTCCGGAGCGAGCGAAGCCTTCTCGGCACGATCGGCAAGGACGGCCGTGCGATCGAGAGCGCTCCCCCGCCCGCTCCGCGGCGCGTCTTCTCGGAAGGCGCGGCCTATATCATCACGGACATCCTCTCGGACCGGGATGCCCGCATCCCCTCCTTCGGGTATTACTCCCCGCTCAACCTGCCCTTCGCCGCGGCGGCCAAGACCGGTACATCGAAGGACTACCGGGACAATTGGACAGTCGGCTACACGCCCGCCGTGACGGTCGGGGTTTGGGCCGGCGACTTCACCGGAAAGCCCATGCAGAACGTTTCGGGCATCACCGGGGCCGGGCCGATCTTCCGGGACGTCATTCAGCTCGCTGCGGCGGCCCGCCCCTCCGGGCCGTTCGTCGATCCGGCCGGGCTCGTCCGAACCGAAATCTGCCCGATTTCGGGGCTCAAGCCGGGGCCCCGCTGCAACGGCATCATCCGCGAGGTCTTCGTCCAGGGCAGCGAGCCGCAAGCCTCCTGCACCCTGGCCCACGAGCAGACGGCGCGGGGCGGCGTGCGTAGCCCGGCGGGAGTCGGGGCCCGCATCCCGGACACGGGCCTGGCGGTCCTGACACCGGCCGACGGAGACGTCTTCAAGCTCGACCCCGTCCTGCGCGGCGAGTTCCAGTCCATTCGCTTGCGTGTCGTCCTGGCGGAAGGCTTCCGGCCCGAGGCGGTGGAATGGTGGGTGAACGGGGAGGAAGCGGGCCAAAGCGGTCCGCCTTACGTCCTGTCCTGGAAACTGCGGCCGGGTTCCTTTACAATGAAGGCCCGCGCCCGCAATGGGACGGCGACGGTCGACAGCCGTCCCGTCCGGATCACGGTCCTGCGCTGACCGCGCCTCGGCCGTCCGGGCCCGGTCAATCCACCCGCGTCGGCGCTTCCGCCGCCGCAAGGAGACACGCGATGAAGCAAGCCGTCCACACCGATCAAGCCCCCCAGGCCCTCGGGCCCTACTCCCAGGCCGTCAGTCACGGCACCCTGGTCTTCTGCTCCGGACAGGTGGCGATCGACCCGGCGACGGGTGCCGTCGTCACCGGCGGCATCGAAGAGCAGACCCACCAGGTGCTCAAGAACCAGACCGCCGTCCTGGCCGCCGCCGGCTGCACCATGGCCGACGTGGTTAAGACGACCGTCTTCCTGACCGACATGAACGAGTTCGCGGCCATGAACAAGGTTTACGGCGAATACTTCCCGGCCCCCTTCCCTGGCCGCTCGACCGTCCAGGTCGTCCGGCTGCCCAAGGATGTCAAGGTGGAGATCGAGCTCATCGCCGTCAAGCCCTAACGGGCTTGTGGCAGCGCGACTATCTTAAAAAACACGTCCCTGTAGAGGACGGAGAAGCCGCACGGCGTCTCGGCGTAGAGCAGCGCGTAGCCGATGCCGTAGAGATCGCGAAGCCACAGAAGACGGGCTTCGTCGATCTTATGGTATCCCGCGTCCATAGCCCGGGCCGCGGCGAAGCCCGATCCGGCGACGGGACCGTAGCATTCTTCCAGGCGGCGACGCCATTCCACCAGGGCCTCGTCCGAGGTCGGCATGAACTTGAAGTCCGCGGGGATGGCCCGGCGCGCCACGAGCCGGAAACGGCCGAGGAGAGGCGGGGTCAGCACGACCGCGTCTTTGGGCAGAGCTTCGCGGCAGAAAGCGGCCGCGGCATCCTCGCGCTGGCGGCCCTGCTCCAGAGTGTACACCGGTCTTGCTTTCTGCAGCAGACTGCCCGCAGCGAAGAGCTTGGTTCCCGACGGAATCGCCATGATCGCCACGAAAGCCGCACTGATGACCGCCGTGGCCAGGCGGCCGAATGTCTTTCCCGCCGTCCTTATCCAGGCCGCGGCTAAGAATCCGAGTCCGGCCAGCGTCAAGGCCTGCAGCCGCGTCGGGAGCGAGGCTTCGTCCATCCGGCCGGACGATGCGGCAACGAGGATGATCAGGCTCGCCACGGCCAGGAAGACGGGAAGCCGCCGCTCGCGTCCCGGGCGGGCGAAGAATCGGCTCCCGCCGACGGCTCCGGCCAGAAGCAGGTATCCCAGCCATTTGAGGACGGCGGTCAGGCGGAACGTTTGCAGAACGGCGACCGAACGGATCGGCACCGCCTGGACGAAGACCCAGCCCGCGGCCATGGCCATGACGAGCAAAGCCAGGACGACGAGGATTCTCGAAGCCAGGGCCGCTTCACCGGGCTCCCGACGCACCCAGCGCAGCACCAGGACGAAAGTCATACATCAGGAACGCCGCCGCGACGATCCAGTCGAGGACGGGAAACGAGGACGGCCAGAGATGATGCGGAACGCGAAACCGGGCATAAATATCGATGAAAGCCCGCGAAGACAAGGTCCGGGGCGGGCCGCCGCGAAGCCAGATCAGGGCCCCGAAACCGGCCAGGGCGGCAAGCGCCGCGCCGGCACGAAACACCTGGAACAGGTTGGCCCGTTTCCGTAGTCTTTCGATGAGCGAAGCCGCAAGCCCCAGGCCCGCGATTTCGAGCCCGACCAGAGGATGGACGAGCGTGGCGGGCAAAGCGGCCGCCAAGGCCGCTCCGGGCCGGCCGGTCATCCCCCACCAGAAAGCCGCCAGGGCCAACGGTGTGGCCACGGAAAAGGCAACGGCCGTGGGCAGACGGAGAAATCCGGCTTCGCCCAGCCGCGGCCCTTCTAGGGCCAAGACCAACAGGACGGCCAAGTAAGGAGCCGCCGGGGCCCTCGGAAACATGCGTCGCGCAGCCAATCCCGTGACCAGGGCTACGCCTGCGTTCTGGAGCAGCGTCAGCAGGAGAAAGGCAACCGGAAGTCCGAGGGCGCGCCCCAGGATGGCGCAAAGCCGGGCGAAGTACTGCCGCGGGCCGACGGCTGAGGCGTCGACCGAAAAATCGCCCACCGCGAACGACGGATCCAACAGCCTTTCGACGTGAGGCAGGAGCTCGACGTGATTGCCCAGACCGAAGCTATAGCCCAGCCCGAACGTGGCCACCACCCCGGCCAGGATGGCGAAGAGGACGAGGCCGGATGGGGAAGGGGCGGCGGGAGTCGTATGCGACATGAATTTCTTCGGCTGATCGCACCCTAGATTATGATGAACGCTTCCCCCCGCGCAAGCCGCCGGCCGAATCGTTTCCTCCGAATCCTCCCTTGTCGCGGGGGCGGAAGTCCTTTACAATACCCCTCTCATGCCTCTCTACGAATTCCACTGCCCAACCTGCCGGAAAAAGTTCGAAGCCCTGGTCCGCCTGGGAGGCGAATCCGAGGTCTGCTGCGCCGATTGCGGCGGCCCGGTCAAGAAGCTCTTCTCCGCCTTCGGCATCGGCGGAGGAGGCAGTCGCCTCAAGGACTCCGGTCACTCCTGCACATCCTGCTCCAGCCACTCCTGCAGCACCTGCAAATGAACCGCCGGCCGGGCCTGCGCGTTGGAATCGACACGGGCGGGACCTTCACCGATTTCGTCGTTTTGCGCGGCGGCGCCCTGTTCACCGGTAAAGTGCCCTCCACACCCGATGATCCCTCGCGGGCCATCCTCGAGGGACTGGACCGCGTCGCGGCCGGGGAGGCGGACCGGCGGATCGTGCACGGCACCACCGTCGCCACCAACGCCCTGCTCGAACGGAAGACGGCCCGCGTCGCCCTGGTCACGACCCGCGGCTTCGAGGACATCCTGGCCATCGGCCGGCAGACGCGGCGCCGGCTCTACAGCTTGACCGGCGAGGATCGTCACCCCCTGATCGAGCGCGCCGACTGCTTCGGACTGGAGGAGCGGACGGGGCCGGATGGGACGGTGGCCAAGGCCGTCGATCCGGCCGATGCGGACCGTTTGGCCGCTCGTATCCACCGCCGCGGCATCCGTGCCGTGGCCGTGTCGCTGATCAATGCTTATGCCAATCCGGCCAACGAGCGGGAAGTGGGACGGGCGCTTCGCCGGGCCGGCCTGTTGGTCACCCTCTCGACCGACATCCTGCCCGAGTACCGGGAATACGAGCGGACCTCCACCGCCGCGGTCAACGCCTGTCTGATGCCCGTATTGGACGCCTACCTGGCGGCCCTGGAAGCGCGGCTGGCCGCCGCCGACTTGCGCATCATGCAGTCGAACGAAGGGACGATGCCCGCCGCCAAGGCCCGCCGCGAGCCCATCCGCACCGCCCTCTCCGGCCCCGCCGGCGGTGTGGTGGCCGCGCTGGCCGTGGCTAAGGCCGCCGGCATCCCGCGTATCGTCTCCTTCGACATGGGCGGCACCTCCACCGATGTCTCTCTCATCGAGGGCCGTATCCGCCGGACGGCGGAGGCGGCCATCGGCGATTACCCCATCCGGGTGCCGATCATCGACATCCTCTCCGTCGGCGCGGGCGGCGGCTCCATCGCCTATCGCGACAAGGGGGGGGCCTTGCGGGTCGGGCCGCAGAGCGCGGGCGCCGACCCGGGGCCTGCTTGCTACGGTCGCGGCGATAAGCCGACGGTCACGGACGCCCATCTTGTCCTGGGCCGGATCGACCCGGCCTTCTTCCTGGGCGGTCGGATGGCCGTCGACCCCGGCCGCGCCAAAGCCGCCCTGGCGGCCCTGGCCGCCGAGCTGGGCAAATCCGTGCCGGCCGCGGCCCAAGGCATCATCGACGTGGCCAACGCCAACATGGAGAAAGCCGTCCGGGTCATCAGTATCGAGCGCGGCTTCGATCCGCGGGAGTTCGCCCTGTTCTCGTTCGGCGGGGCCGGCGGACTGCACGCCGCCGACATGGCCGATCATCTGCGCATGGACGGCGTCGTCGTCCCCGCGCGGGCCGGGGTGCTCTCGGCGTTCGGGCTGCTCCTGGCCGACGCGGTCAAGGACGGCAGCCGGACCCTGCTCTGTCCCGCCGACCGCACCGGCCGGGCTGAGTTGGAGAGGGTCTTCCGTGCCCTTGAAGCCGAAGGCATCAAGGAGCTTCGCGGCGAGGGCTTCCCGCCCGCCCGGATCGTGCTCGAACGATGGATCGACGTCCGGTACGTCGGCCAATCCTACGAAATTTCGTTACCCTGCCGGGGCGCGGGCGAGGGGCTGGCCAAGGCTTTCCACCGCGAGCATAAGCGGCTTTACGGCTATGCCCACCCTCGGGCTCGAGTTGAGATCGTGACCGTTCGGGTGAAGGCTCGCGGCCTGACCGAGAAGATCCCTTTGCGGGCGGAACGCCTGCTCGCGCCGGCGGCCGCCGGGCGGGCCGCGGCATCCTCGCGGATCAGGACGCGGCCCGTTTATTATGCGGGCCGTCGCTACCCGGCCGGCGTCTACGACCGCGACAAGCTTCCGCCGGGAGCCCGCCTGCGTGGTCCCGCCCTGGTGGTCGATGAAGGCTCGACGACGTTTCTCCCGCCCGGCTTCGGCCTCACGGTCGACGCTTACCGCAACCTCCGCCTCCGCCGCGAGGGTCGGCCATGAGAGGCTTCGATCCTATAGAGCTCGAGCTTTTCAAAAGCCTGTTTGTATCGATTGCCGAGGAGATGGGCGCGCTGCTCGGCCGGACCGCCCTGTCCCCCAACATCAAGGAGCGCAAGGACTATTCCTGCGCCGTGTTCAACGCCCGGGGCGAGACCCTGGCCCAAGGCTCGCACATTCCCGTCCACCTGGGAGCCATGCCGATGTCCGTCCAGGCCGCTTTAGAGGCGCTGACCTTCGAGGACGGCGACCTGGTCCTGGTCAACGATCCCTATCGGGGCGGCACCCATCTGCCGGACATCACCTGCATCGCGCCCGTGTTTATCGGCCGCAAGCCCGCCTTCTTCGTGGCCAACCGGGCCCACCACTCCGACGTCGGCGGGATGACCCCGGGCTCCATGCCCCTGGCCACCGAGATCTTCCAGGAGGGATTGATCATCCCGCCGCTCAAGCTCGTCCGCCGCGGCCAAACGGACGAGGACGTGTTGTCGCTCATCCTGGCCAACGTGCGGACGCCGGAGGAGCGTCGGGGCGACCTGCTGGCCCAGGCGGCGGCCTGCGAGACGGGCAAGATCCGCATCGGCGAAGCCGTATCCAAATATGGACTGGCCAAGACCGTCCGCTATACGCTCCTGATTCAGGACTACACCGAAGCCTTCCTGCGCCAGACCCTGCGCGGCATCCCGGACGGCGCCTATGCCTTCGAGGACTTTCTGGACGACGACGGCATCGACCCGGGGCCGGTCAAGATTTCCGTCCGGGTGACCATCCGGGGCAGCCGGGCAATCGTCGACTTCCGCGGCTCCTCTCCCCAGACGCGGGGCGGGATCAACGCCAATGCGGCCGTGACCGCTTCGGCCGTCCTCTACGTCTTCCGTTCGCTGGTTGAGGAGGACATCCCCTTCAACACCGGCCTCCTGCGGCCCATCACTATCGTCGCCCCGCCCGGGCTGGTCGTCAGCGCCCGCTTCCCGGCCTCAACCGCCGCCGGCAACGTCGAGACCTCGCAGCGGATCGTCGACGTCCTGCTCGGCGCCCTGGCTAAGGCCATCCCCGGCCGCATCCCGGCCGCCAGCCAGGGGACGATGAACAACATTACCGTCGGCGGCCATGACCCGGTCCGCAACCGGCCTTTCGCCTACTACGAGACGATCGGCGGCGGCATGGGGGCGAGCCGCGAGCGGCCGGGCTTAAGCGGCGTCCACACCCACATGACCAACTCCCGCAACACGCCGCTGGAAGCCTTGGAACACGACCTGCCGATCCGTGTCCGCGGCTACCGGCTGCGCGCGGGCTCAGGCGGAGCCGGCCTCCATCGCGGCGGCGACGGCATCATCCGGGAATACGAGTTTGCCGTCCCGTCGCGGGTCACCATCATGTCCGACCGCCGGACGTTTGCGCCCTACGGCCTGGCCGGGGGTAGCGCCGGCGCGCCCGGACGCAACACGCTCCAACACCAAGGAAAGCGCATCACTCTGCCGTCCAAGACCAACTTCCAGGTGGAGCCTGGAGATATCCTCAGCATCGAAACGCCCGGCGGAGGCGGCTACGGAGCCCCGCCCGCCGAGGAGGAAAAATGAGACATAGAGCGTTCGCTCTGATCCTGACCGCTCTCGCGGCCGTTCTGCCGGCCGCTGCCGCCGGCCGCTTCACCCTAAGCGGCGGGTACGCCCTGACGGGCAACCCCAAGATCGGAAACGGAGGCGTCATGGGCCTCGCCGTCGGCTTCGAGATCGCCAAAGGCCTGAGCCTCGATTTTGCCGCTTCAGGACTGCTGGCCTCGAACGATAGTGATCCGGAGGGCTTGAGCGCCGGATCCGTGCTCCTCATCCCCGTCGAGATGGGGCTGACGGGCCGGTTTAAGCTGGGATCCGCCCTGGCTCTCTTGGCCGGAGCCCGGGTCGGCCTCGCCCTGCCTCATCATACCCTCGACTCCGGCCTTATCAAGAGCTGGACCGACATCGGGTTCAGCCTGGAGGAGAAGCTGGGTCTGGCCTTCTCGGCCTCGGCCCGCATCGGACTCGAAGCCGCTCTGACCCAAGGCACGTGGGTCATCCTGGAGGCCGGATACCGCTTTTGCCGGGCCAACGGGACCTGGAAAATCAGCGACGACCTCGGCTCCGAAAGCGCCGAGGGGACGATGAAGGGCGTGAACCTGGACGCCTTCATCGTGGGCCTGGGACTTTCCTTCTCGTTCGGACGCTGACCGGAGGACCGCCATGCACGCACCGCGCACAACCATCCGCATTCGCTGGGCCGGAGTCCTGGCCCTGGCCGCCGCCGCGGCTCTTTTCTACGGACCGCCCGCCGTCGCCCGGCCGCAAGCGTTGGATCATCCGCCGGCCATGGACCTCTCGCCGGCGTCCCTTCCCATCCGACAAGCCCACCCCAAGATGCAGGCCGCCCTGGTCCGCCTGGCGGCCATCGAGGCGGGGGAAGGGCCGGCCGCCGCCGCCGAGTTCGCCCGGAAGCGCCGCCTGACCTGGTCGGACGGGCTGGTCCGGGTGGTTGCGGAGACCGCAACCGGCAAACTGTCCGGGCTCGTCGGGGGCAATCTTCCCCGGGTCAAGACCCGCATCCAGTCGCTGGGTGGACGGGTCGAGACGACCCATCGCAACCGCATCCAGCATCTTCTGCCGCCGTCGTCGCTGCGCGCCCTGGCCGAGGATCCCGACATCGCTTACCTGCGCCTGCCTCTGCGGCCCTTCAAGCAGGCCGTGGTCAGCGAGGGCGTGTCCAAGACCGGCGCCGACAAGTGGCGCGGCCTGGCCTCCTTCCACAACGGCACCCCGGCCAAGATCGCCATCCTCGACCTCGGCTTCATGGGCTACAAGTCGCTCCTGGGCGACGAGCTGCCGGACAAGGTCACGACGCGCTCCTTCCGGGCCGACGGCGACCTGTCCGCGTTCGAGGACCACGGCACCGCCTGCGCCGAGATCGTGCACGACATGGCCCCCAACGCCGAGCTCTACCTGGTCAACATCGACACCGACGTGGAGCAGGCCCAGGCCGTCGATTGGCTGGACGGCAAGGTCGACGTCATCTCCTACTCGCTGGGCTGGTACAACGCCGGGGCCGGCGACGGCACCGGGCCCATCTGCGCCGACGTGGCCGCCACCGACGCGGTCTGGGCCGTTTCGGCGGGCAACGGCGCGCTCGACCACTGGGACGGCTTCTTCAACGACCCCGATGCGGACGGATTGTTGAACTTCGCGGGAGCGGACGAGCTGCTGGACTTCTACGTCCCCGCCAACGAAACGGTCGGAGCCTTCCTCAACTGGAAGGACTGGGGCGTCTATGACGGCTTCGACTATACCGGCTCGAACCAGGACTACGACCTGTATCTGTACGTCTGGAACGGCTTCGCCTATCAATTCGTCGACAGCTCGACGGCCGACCAGACCGGCAGCCAGTGGCCCACCGAAGAGGTCTTCGGTTGGCACACCAATATCTCCACCTACTGGGCCGTCGCCATCCGCAGATACAGCGGCGCGAAGAATGTCCGGCTGGAGCTCTTCGCCTACGGCAACAGCAAGGCCGTGGAGTACAACGTCCCCGAGCGGAGCGTCACCATCCCCGCGGACTCCGCCGACGCTCTGACGGCCGGGGCGACGGATGCTAGAAGCGACGCCTACCACTCGTACAGCGGACGGGGCCCGACGCACGACGGCCGGCTCAAGCCCGATTTCGGCTCCCCCTCCGGCGTCTCCACCTCCACCTACGGCGACGACAATTTCTACGGCACATCCGCTTCCGCCCCCCATCTGGCCGGCGCCCTCGGATTGCTCAAGGGCGGCACGCCCTATGCCATGGCCCAGATCATCGCCATCTTCAAGGACCGGGCCGTCGACCTCGGCGATTCCGGCCCGGACACCAGGTTCGGCTACGGCCGGTTGAACGTCCGGAAAAGATAAGTGCGCGCGGCCTATCCGGCCGGTAGGTGCCGTTTGAAGCGCGGGACCGGAGCCGTTCCAATCCCGGCCCGATCTTATGAGGAGGTGTGCCCATGCCCGCTCGTCTTCGCTTAGGCGTGTTCGCCGTGCTGATGACATTGTTGACTTCGGCGCCGTCGGCGGCCTTGGCCGCCCAGGCTGTTCCCGCCGCGACCGGCCCCGAGATCCGGGCGGTCTGGGCCCACCCCGGACAGTTCGGGCCCGATCCCGCCCAGGCCAGGGCCAAAATGCAGGAGGCCATGGACGAATGGTCCCGGGCCGGGATCGACACGGTCATCATGCTGGTCAAAACCACCTCCGGCCTGGTCTACTGGCCATCCAAGATCGCCGATCGCGATCCGGCCTACGTCGGTTATGATCTTCTCGGTCTGCTGATCGAGGAAGCCGGCCGAAAGAAGATCGCCGTCCAGCCCTGGTTCTGCGTCTTTAACGAGGGGGCCATCCCGGGGCCTTTCCGCAAGCACCCGGAATGGCTCATCCGTTCGCCCGAGGGCGAGATGGTCGGAGTGGCCAATCCGGCCTTGCCCGAAGTCCGCGATTACGAGCGCAGCCTGATGCTCGAGGTCGCCGCCGCCTACCCGGTGGATTGGATCCACCTCGACTACATCCGGTATCCGTCCTCGCCGCGCGAGGTCTACTTCAGCTGGGACGCCAAAACCCGGGCCTTGTTCAAGGAATACTCGGGCCTCGACCCGGTCGACATGAAGGCCCGCGACTCGGGCAACATCATGTGGAACGAATGGATCGTCTGGAACCGCGGCCGGGTCACCGCCTTCCTGAAGGAGCTCCGCTCCGGGCTGGCCGCCCTGGGCCGTCCGGTCAAGGTCTCGGCCGCCGTTTTCCCGTCGGCCGAGGAGGCCAAGGTCCTGATCGGTCAGGATTGGGCCGCCTGGTGCCGGGAGGGGCTCATCGACATGCTCTGCCCCATGCTTTATACCAATAACCTGGGCTTCTTCGAGAAATACGTCCGCCAGGCCATGGACGCCGCCGGGGGCCGTCTGCCCGTGCTGCCCGGGATCGGGATCACGACGTCCCACAACCAGTCGATGCCGGAGATTATGATGGCCGAGGTGAAGATCGGGCGCCGCCTGGGTACTGCCGGGCACATCTTCTTCTCCGGCACGGCCCTCAAGCCCGAGTTTCTAGCCGCCTTGCGTGCGGACCGGGACAAGCGGATTAAGTGACGACTTTCTTGAGCTTGCCCTTCTCGATCAGAAGCTTGCCCTGGTAGGAAACGCAGTTGAGCAGGATCAGGACCCGGTCCTGGTCCGAGAGGTCGGCCTTGAACACGCCCCGCAGCCCTTTGAGCGGGCCGGCCGCGACCTCGATCTCGTCGCCTACGGAAGGCTCCAGACCGTATTTCTGCAGGACGATGAACCCGTCGCGCTCGCGCGAACGGATCTCCTCGACCCAGACTCCGTCGATCGGGATGGGCCCCAGATCGTTGCCGACAAGCTTTCTCACGCCTCGGGTGTATTTGACCAGCTTGAACTGAGCAGGGTAGTCAAAAAACACAAATTCATAGCCCGTAAAGAACGGCTTGACGAAAGCCCCTTCCCGGGTTCGTGGGTTGTAGACTTGGAGGCCGGCTTCAAGGAACATCTTTTCGACGTGGAACTCTTTCTTCGGCTTGGTTTGGACGACATACCAGCTTTCCATTTTGGTGTTCAATCCGTGAGCTTCAGCTCGCGGTAGAGGTCGGGGCGGCGGTCCGGCAGAAAATGCCGCCGGGCGTGGCAGGACGGGATGAGAGACAGGTCGCAGTCGGCATAAAGGATATGGTCGCGGCCCGACGGGGCCCGGGACAGGACGTTGCCGGCCGGATCGACGACGAAAGACTCCCCGGCGAAATCGAGGACGTCTTCCCGGCCGACCCGGTTGCAGAGGGCGGCGAAGTAGCCGTTCTGAAAGGCCGAGATGCGAACCTCGCCCTCATACAGCCCCTCGCCCCACTCGTCGCGGACGCCGGCCTGGGGAATGACCACGATCTCGGCTCCGAGCAGGGCCAGCCCCCGCATGTACTCGGGAAAGTGCCGGTCGTAGCAGATGGCGACACCGACCTTGCCGACGGCGGTATCGAAGACGAAGCGGGGCCGGTCGCAGGGAGTGTAGTAGCCCTGCTCGTGGAAGCCGGGTCCCTCCATGATGTGAACCATGCGGGTCGTCCCGAGCCAGCGGCCGTCGGCATCGATGACCGGCGAGGCGTCGTAGGTCCGGTCGCCCTCGCGCTCGAAGAGGTTGAGGACCGTCACGACGCCGTGGCGGCGGGCCAAGGCGCCGAACTCCTCGGTCAGCGGGCCCGGGATGGTCTGGGCGAAGCGCTCGTAATCCGGGCGGTCGGCGGCGGGGATTTGCGGCAGGAAGGGCAGGAAGGCCAGCTCGGCAAAGGCGATGAGTTCGGCGCCGGCGCCCGGGCCGCCGCCTCGAAGGCGGCCCGGCCGCGACGCAGGTTGTCGTCGAGGTCGGGGCCGGCGTGCTGCTGGACGAGGGCGATCTTCATGGTCGGAGCCTTTGCCTTGGGAGCGGGCCATTGTAACCGATCGGTCGGATGCAGGCAAGCCGGGGAGGCTCAAACCGTGGCCGCCGCCTCCACCTGGGCCACGGTCTTGGGGATCGGCTGGCCCAAGACGCGCACGCCGTCCTTGGTCACCAGGATGTCGTCCTCGATCCGGACGCCGCCGAAGCCGCGGTAGGCATCCAGCTTGTCGAAGGCCACGAAATCGAGGGTTCTTCTTCTCCGCCTTCCACTTGTCGATCAGGGCGGGGATGAAGTAGATCCCGGGCTCGACCGTCATGACGTGGCCCGGCGCGAGCGGGCTTGGCCATCCGCAGGTAGGCCAGACCGAACTGGCGGCTGCGCTCGACCGAGTCGTCGTAGCCGACGTTGTTCTCGCCCAGGTTCTCCATGTCGTGCACGTCCAGGCCCATCATGTGGCCCAGGCCGTGCGGGAAGAACAGGGCGTGGGCGCCCGCGGCCACGGCCTCGGCCGGGTCGCCCTTCATCAGGCCCAGGTCCTTGAGGCCGTCGACGACGATCCGGGCCGCCAGGAGGTGGACCTCCTTGTAGGGCAGGCCGGGCTTGGCGAACTTGATGGCCGCCGTGTTGGCCGCCAGGACGATCTCGTAGATGTCCTTCTGGCGGGAGGTGAACTTGCCCCCGACCGGGACGGTCCGGGTGATGTCGGCGGCATAGTGGAGGGCCGACTCGGCGCCCGAGTCGACGACCAGGAGGCGGCCTTTGGTCAGCTTGTTGGCGTGGCCGTGGTTGTGCAGGATCTGGCCGTTGACGGTCAGGATGGTCGGAAAGGCGGTGGCCCCGGCCTCGGCGATGGCGATGCCGTCGATGCGGCCGGCGATGGCGTGCTCGGTGACGCCCGGCTGGGCCATGCGCATGGCCGTCTCGTACATCTTGTAGGTCGTCTTCAGCGCGGCTTCGATCTCGGCCACCTCGGCCTCGGATTTGATCGAGCGCTGGGCCACCACGGCCTTGATCAGGGCGGCGGAGGCGCGGCCTTTGGCTTCGGCCGGCGGGATGCCCAGGAGGTCCTGGTATTTCAGCTTGTGCTCGGCCCGGTAGGGCGGCAGGATGTGCACCGTGCGGCCCAAGGTCGCCGCGGCCTGCAGGAAGGCGGCCAGGTCCTTGGCCGGCCGGGTCTCCTTGACGCCGACTTCGGCCGCGCGTTGCTTCATGGTGGGCAGGAAGCCCATCCAGATGATGTCCTCGATATCGATGTCGTCGCCGAACAGAATGTCCTTGCCGTCCTCGACATCGACTACCGCGGCCAAGCCGGGCGAGTCCAGGCCGAAGAAGTAGAGGAACGTGGAGTCCTGGCGGAAATGGTAGCCGTTGGCCGCGTAGTTCATCGGGGTGTCGTCGTTGCCCAGGAAGAGGGCGATTCCGGAGCCGAGGGCGCGGCGGAGAGTCTTGCGGCGGGCGGCATACGTCTTGGCATCGAACATGGGTATCCTCCCTGTGATGGTCTCGAACGCGCGGGCGATCGCCTGGAGATTAACAGACTCGGACGGGGGAAGTCAAAGACGCCGCGGCCGAACGAAGACACGGGGCCGCTGCGGTCGGAGAATTCATCCGTCCTCTCCTCAGCGGGAAGCGGGCCGGAAGGACGGAAAAACGGACAAGGCCCGAGGGCCTTGTCTATTGGGGAGGTGGAAATATTCGGTGGTAGCGGGGGTTGGATTTGAACCAACGACCTCCGGGTTATGAGCCCGACGAGCTACCAGGCTGCTCTACCCCGCAGTCACCCCGGTATTATACATGGAATCGCCCGGATGTAAAGGGGCCTCGCACGGCCCGTCCCGTCAACCTATCCGATCAGGACACTTAGAAGTTCCATTTGACTCCACCCCGGAATCCCTTATAATTGTCACCGATCATGGCGGAAATCCTCTTCTTCCTGTTCTCCGCCGTCTCGATCGGCTCCGTCCTGGGCATGATCCTGTCCCGCAACCCGGCCCACGCCGCCCTCTGGCTGGTTCCCGCCTTTTCCGCCCTCGGCGGGCTGTACGGACTTCTCGGAGCCCCCTTCGCCGCCGCCGTCCAGGTCATCGTCTACGCCGGGGCCATCATGGTCCTGTTCCTCTTCGTCCTGATGACCATCGACGTCAAAGCCGACATCCCGCGCGAGAAGCGCAAGGCCGCCCTGGCCGCGGCCGCGGCGCTGGCCCTCATCCTGCTGGCCGAGATCGGCCTGGCCTCCCGCGGCCTGCTCCTCTCGCCCCGACCCGCCAACGCGGCCGCCGTCAAGCCGGCCGCCCTCGGCCGGCTGCTCTTCGAGCGCTACATCTATCCCTTCGAAATCACCTCGCTCCTCATCATGGCCGCCCTGGTCGCGGCCGTCGTCCTGGTCAAGAAGAAGGACGAAGCATGATCCCCGCCGGCGCTTTCTTCGCCGTGGCCGCGATCCTGTTCGCGCTGGGCATCCTCGGCTTCTTCGTCCGCAGGGACCTGGTCACCCAGTTCCTGGCCGTCGAGGTCATGCTCAACGCCGCCAACCTGGCCTTCCTGGCCCTGGCCGACCCGGCCAAGGCCGCCGATGCCCAGGCCGCAGTCTTCTTCGTCATCACCGTAGCCGCCGCCGAGGCCGCGGTCGGCCTGGCCGTCGTTCTGGTCGTCTTCCGCCGCCGCAAGTCGGTGCGCGGCGAGGACCTGCGGACCCTGAAGGGATGATCGGTGGACCTCTCCTGGCTGATTCCCCTGGCGCCCGGAGCATCGGCCCTGGCCCTCATCCTCTTCGGGCGTTTCCTGTCCCGGCGCGTCGTGGCCCGTCTGGCCTGCGGGTCCGTGGCGGCGTCCCTGGCTCTTGGCGGTCGTCTCGCTTCTTGCGTTGCGGCCCGTCGCGGGCGCCGACCCCTACCCCGTCCGGGTTCTCTTCTCCTGGATCAAGGCCGGCGACTTCCGGGCCGACGCGGCCTTCCGTTTCGATCCCCTCTCCGCTGTGATGGTCCTGGTCGTCACGGGCGTCGGGCTTCTCATCCACATCTACTCCACGGGCTACATGTCCCATGAGCGAAGCTACGCCCGCTACTTCGCCGCCCTGAATCTGTTCACCTTCTCGATGCTCGTCCTGGTCCTGGCCTCGAACCTCGTCCTGATGTTCGTGGGCTGGGAAGGCGTCGGGCTGTGTTCGTACCTTCTCATCGGCTTCTGGTTCGAGAAGCCGGCCGCCGCCGCGGCCGGAAAGAAGGCTTTCCTGGTGAACCGGATCGGCGACGCGGGGTTCATCCTGGGCACGCTGGTCCTTCTCTTCGCCGTCGGCGCCTCCGAGTTCTCGGCCGTCGACCAGGCCGTGGCGGGCGGCGCACTGGCCAAGGGCACCGCCACACTGGCGGCGCTTCTTCTCTTCGCCGGAGCGGCCGGCAAGTCCGCCCAGTTCCCCCTCTACGTCTGGCTGCCCGACGCCATGGAGGGCCCGACCCCCGTCTCCGCCCTGATCCACGCCGCGACCATGGTCACGGCCGGCGTCTACCTGGTGGCCCGCATGAACGCCCTCTTCGCCTTCTCCGGGACGGCGGCCGAGGTCGTGGCCGTCGTGGGCGCCTTCACCGCCGTTTTCGCCGCGACCATCGCCCTGGTCCAAAACGACATCAAGCGCGTCCTGGCCTACTCCACGATCTCGCAGCTCGGCCTGATGTTCCTGGGCTGCGGCGTCGGGGCCTACGCGGCCGGCGTTTTCCACCTGGCCACCCACGCTTTCTTCAAGAGCCTGCTCTTCCTGGCCGCGGGAAGCGTCATGCACGCCCTCTCGGGCGAGCTCGATATGCGCCGGATGGGCGGCCTGCGCCGGCATCTCCCCCGCACCTACCCCGCCTTCCTGGTCGGGGCGCTGGCCATTTCCGGCGTCCCGCTCTTTTCGGGCTTCTTTTCCAAGGACGCCATCCTTTCCGCCGCTTATGCCGGCGGGCATCGCCTGCTCTGGGCGGCCGGCCTCCTGGGAGCCGTCCTGACCGCATTCTATATGTTCCGGCTCGTCTTCCTGACGTTCCACGGGCCGGAGCGGCTGACGCCGGAAGCCAAGGCCCGCCTCCACGAATCTCCGCCGTCGATGACCATCCCCCTGGCCATTCTGGCCGGGCTGGCGGCTCTGGGCGGCTGGATCGGGCTGCCCGCCGTGCTGGGCGAAAAGGCCGACCTCTTGCGTCGGTTCCTGGCCCCGGTCATTCCGCCCGCCCACGGCACGCATGTGAGCACGGCAACCGAGTGGAGCCTCATCCTGGCCTCGACCGCGGCCGCCGCGCTCGGCATTGCGCTGGCCTGGCTCTTCTACCGGCGAACACCGGCGATCCCGGCCAAGCTCGCGGCCTGGTTTCCCTGGGTTCACAAGCTCCTGTTGAACAAGTATTTCGTGGACGAGATCTACGGGGCCGTCTTCGTGCGGCCGCTCGTCCGCGGCTCCGA
The DNA here is from genome assembly GCA_963803915.1 of Candidatus Aminicenantota bacterium. GTDB lineage: Bacteria > Acidobacteriota > Aminicenantia > Aminicenantales > UBA4085 > UBA4085. The sequence goes on from CAWDOL010000001.1 coordinate 59,573, forward strand.
GATCGTCCACCGCCGCTTCGACCTGGCCGTGATCGACGGCGCCGTCGAAGGGACCGGGACGGCGGCCGAACGGATCGGCCGCTGGGCGGCGTCGCTGCAGACGGGCCGGATCAAGGACTACGCCCTGGGCTTCCTGCTCGGGGCGGCAGCGTTCCTGGGGCTGGTGCTGCTGTGAGCCTGCCCATCCTGACGCTCCTTATCGTCGTACCGCTCGGCGGGGCGCTTATCCTCGTCTTCCTGCCCAAGGACCGCAGGGACCTCCTTTTCGCCGCCGCGCTGGCCGTCACCCTGATCGTCCTGGCTCTGGCGATCTGGGCCTTCGTCCGCTTCGACGGCCGCCTCGACTCGCCCCAGTTCGTGGAGAAGACGGCCTGGCTCGGCGGAGGAATCCAGTACCACCTCGGGGTGGACGGCATCAGCCTCGTCCTCATCCTGCTCGCGGCCTTCCTGCTGCCCATCGCCATCCTTTCCTCCCGCAACGCCATAAGCGTGCGGATCAAGGAATACCTGTTCTTCCTGCTTCTCCTGGAAGCCGGCGTCATCGGGGTCTTCGCCGCCCTCAACCTCTTCCTGTTCTACGTCTTCTGGGAGGCGATGCTCATCCCGATGGCTTTCCTGATCGGCGTCTGGGGCGGACCGCGTCGGGTTCACGCCGCGACCAAGTTCGTCCTGGTGACGATGGCGGGAAGCCTTCTGATGCTGGCCGGCATCCTGGTGCTCGGCCACCTGTCGGCTCGGGCGGGCGGGAGCGCCACCTACGACATCTTCGAGCTCTACCGCCTGGCCATCCCCGCCGGAACCCAGACCTGGCTCTTCCTGGGCTTCGCCCTGGCCTTCGCCGTCAAAGTGCCCATGGTCCCCCTGCACACCTGGCTTCCGGACGCCCACGTCGAGGCGCCTACGGCCGGCTCCGTATTGCTGGCCGCGATCCTGCTCAAGATGGGGGCGTACGGCTTTCTCCGGCTGGCCATCCCGCTCTTTCCCGACGCGGCGGCCCGCTTCCTTCCGGCGCTGGCCGGGCTGGCCATCGCCGGCATCCTCTATGGCGGCCTGATGGCCCTGGTCCAGAAGGACATCAAGTCCCTGGTCGCCTACTCCAGCATCAGCCATATGGGCCTGGTCATGCTGGCCCTCTTCTCCCTGAACATCGAGTCCGTCCAGGGCGCGGTCTTCCAGATGCTCAGCCACGGACTGAGCACGGGGCTCCTTTTCCTCCTGGTCGGCGTCCTCTACGAACGGGCCCATACCCGCGGCATCGCGGACTTCGGCGGCGTCGGCAAGGTCATGCCCGTTTTCGCCGCGTTCCTGCTCCTGGCGGCACTGTCTTCGCTCGGTCTTCCGGGGCTCAACGGATTCGTGGGCGAGTTCCTCTGTTTCTACGGCATCTTCGGGGCCCGCCCGCTCTGGGCCGTCCTCGCGGTGCCCACGGTCGTCCTGGCCGCGGCCTATCTGCTCGGCCTCCTCCGACGCGTCCTGCACGGCCCCGTGGTCAACGACCGGGTCCGCGGGCTTCGGGACATGACCGCGCGCGAGATCGTCGTGGCCGCCCCGATCGTCATCCTGATCGTCTGGATGGGGCTGTTCCCCCGAACCTTCCTGGCCAAGACCGAAGCCACCGTCGCCGGCTATATCCGGATGCTCAAGGGCCGGGATCGGATCTTCGTTCAGCAGCCCCGGCCGGCGCCGATCGCCGGGCTCGAACGGGGCCGGGAGCCGGCCCGATGACGACACCGGCCGCCCTCTTTCCGCTGGCCATCGTGGCCGGGGGCGCGCTCGTCGTGCTCCTCCTGGACGCCTTCTGGAAGCGCGAGTCGAAAACCCACCTGGCGGCCTTGTCGCTGACCGTCCTGGCCGCGGCCGCGGTGTTCGCCGTCCGCCTCTGGGGATCCGACGCATCCTATTTCGAAGCCGCGTCGCTGAGGCTTGATGACGCGGCGATCCTGGCGACCTTGATCCTGCTGACCACCGCCGCCCTCGCCATCCTGCTCGCCTGGGATTGGAACAGACGGATGGACGCAGACTTCGGCGAGTTTTACGGCCTGCTGCTCCTGGCCGTCTGCGGCCTGATGATCATGTCCCAAACGCGCGATCTCCTGGTCGTCTTCCTCGGCCTGGAGGTGTTCTCCGTCTCGGCCTACGGGCTGACGGCCCTGAAGCGCAACGATGATGCGGCCTCGGAAGCCGCGGTCAAATACTTCCTGATGGGCAGCTTCGCCGGCGCTTTCCTCGTCTTCGGCCTGGCCGTCCTCTACGGGCAGGCCGGGAGCTTCGGCATCGCCGAGGCGGGTGCCGTCCTGGGGAACGGTCCCTTGGCCCTTCTCGGATTCGGGTTCATCCTGAGCGGCCTGGCCTTCAAGCTGGCCCTGGCCCCTTTTCATATGTGGGCGCCGGACGTGTACGAAGGCGCCCCGACTCCGGTCGCGGGATTCATCGCCGTGGCGCCCAAAGCAGCCGGATTCCTGGTCCTGCTGCGGCTCGCAGCGGCCGTACCCGCATCCGTTTGGACCTCGACACCCGTCTTTCCCTTCCTCTACGGCGTCGCCGCCCTGACCCTCGTCCTGGGGAATTGGGGCGCCCTGCGGCAGACGAGCGTCAAGCGGATGCTGGCCTACTCGAGCATCGCCCATGCCGGGACCATGGCCATCGCCATCCTGGCCGTGGACGGCAGCAGCCTGTTCTTCTACCTGGTCAATTATGCCTTCATGGGGCTGGGCGCCTTCGCCGCCCTGACGGCCATGTCGGGCAAAGGCCGCGAATACTCCCGGCTGGACGACTTCGCCGGGGCGGGCTTCAAGTACCCCTGGATCGGGGTTCCCTTCGCGGTCATCCTGGTGTCCATGGCCGGATTCCCGCCGACGGGCGGATTCCTGGCCAAGTTCCTGGTTTTTTCCGCCGGCATCCGGGCCGGGCTGGTCCCGCTCGTCGTACTCGGCGTATTGACCAGCCTGGTGGCCGTGGCTTACTACGTCCGGATCGTCGTGGTCATGTACATGAAGCCGCCCGCCGCGGATGTGGAGATCGAGACCGAGAACCCCTCCGCCCTGCTCGTCCTCTTCCTGGGCCTGGTCGGGATGTTCCAGCTCGGCCTTCTGCCGGGCAACATCCTGGCCTTCGTCCGCCGCGCCGCCGAGTCGCTTTTTTAAGCGCCGGTCTGCGGACGCCGGGTCCGCCGGCGGCGGCTGGGACGGTCCCCAAAGCCGCTGCGCGGGAAGCTGCCGCGGAAGAGCGATTCGAAGGTGCGGCCCGGGGCCGGCGGCCCGCCCTCGGTGACGAGGAAGAACAGCCGCTCGGCCTTGGCCCAGTGGGCCCGCTTCTGCAGCGACCAGCGCAAGCGCCCGGTCCGCATGCCCCGGACCATGGATCCGGCCAGGGCCAGGATCTGGACGGCATCGGCCCGGACCAGCTTGGGGATGGTGGCCCCGGTCTTGAGGTCCTGCAGCTCGTCGTGGAGCACGCGGCCGAGGTCGATGTCGTCGCGGCTGAAGAGCCGCTCCACCCAAGGGTAGAACAGCACGGCATAGGCATCGCCCGGAGCGGTCTTGACGCACCCCACGCCGCCCTGGTCGATCAGGACCATCAGCCGGGCGAAAAGCGCCGCGTCGGCCTCGTAGTCCTGCCCCAGCCGGCCGAGGATGTGCCGGAGCAAGCCGTAGCGGCGGAGCTTCTCCAGGACCGGTCGCGTCTCGACGGCCAGATCCTTGTTCATCTCCTCGTAGAGCCGCGCCCCCGCGCAGCCGGCAACGAGCGAGGCATGGGCCCGGATGGCCTTTTCCGCGGACTCCTCGATCTGGAAGCCCGAGGCGGGCGGCGTGCCGCACGACCCGCCAGATCCGGACGGGATCCTCGGCGAAGCGCGTTTCGGGATCGCCGATGACCCGCACCCGCCGCCGCTCCAAGTCCTCCAGGCCGCCCGTATAATCGATGACCGCGTCCAGGACGGCGTCATAGAGGAGGGCGTTGATGGTCACGTCGCGCCGGAAGGCGTCCTCGCGCGGCGAGCCGTAGGGATCGATGCGGCGGCACCTCTTCGCCGGCCGCCTCGCGGGCGGCCTGGGCCTCCTCTTCCTCGGGCGGGATGGACCTGCGGAAAGTGGCCACTTCGATGATCTTGTCGCCGGGGAAGTGGACGTGGACCAGCCGGAACCGCCGGCCGATGACGTAGGCGTTGGGGAACCGTTTCTTGATCTGGCCGGGGCGGGCATCCGTGGCGATGTCGAAATCCTTGGGCCGGCGGCCGAGCATCAGGTCCCTGACCGCGCCGCCGACCAGGCAGGCCAGGAAGCCTTGCCGGTCCAGCCGCTCCATGATCTTGAGGGCGTCGGAATCGATGGCTTCCCGGACGATGGGGTGATGGGGCGCCTCGAGGATGACCCGGTCCTGGCCCCGGGCGGGAGGGTGTTGCGGGTCGTGCATGCGCTTCGTTCGTCTCGTGGGAGGGTGTAGTTTGCGATATCCCGGAGCTTCTGTCAATTCCGTTGACACGGCCGGCCGGGCCGCATTATCCTCGTGAGCTCGCCGCCTTTATCAGGAGAAGCCTCATGAACGCGTTGACCGAACGCCTGGCCGAGAAGCACCTCCGCCGCCACGGTGTCGAGCCCGCCTTCATCGCCTATGCCCCCGGCAGGGTCGAGATCCTGGGCAACCACACCGATTACAACGAAGGCTTCGTCCTGTCCGCCGCCATCGACACCGGCATCGCCTTCGGGCTGACCGGCAACGGGACGCCCGAGTGCCGGCACTACTCCGCCGACTTCGAGGCGTCCGTGACGTTCCCGGCCGCCGAGCCGGGGCGGACGGACAAGGAGCGCTGGTCCAACTACAGCCGGGGCGTGCTGGCCTTCCTGGGTGAGCGCTGCGGCTTCGCCCCCAAGGGCTACGACGGCACCCAGATCGGCGATATCCCGATCGGGGCGGGCCTGTCCAGCTCGGCCGCCCTGGAGATCGCCGCCGGGCTGGCCATCTCCGCCTTCCACGGCGTCTCCCCCGACCCGCTCGACCTGGCCCGCATCGGGCAGAGGGCCGAGCACGAATACGCCGGCGTGAAGTGCGGGCTGCTCGACCAGATCTCGAGCCTCTTCGGCCGGGCCGGCTCGCTGGTCTTCACCGACTTCCGCAGCCTCGAGGTGCGGACGGTCGGGCTGCCGCCGGGGACATCCTTCATGATCGCCAACACCGCGGTCAAGCACGCCCTCGTCGACTCCGAGTACAACGAGCGCCGGCAGCGCTGCGAACAGGCCGCGGCCTATTTCGCCAGGGTTCTGGGCCCACGGATCAAAGCCTTGCGCGACGTCACCTGGGCCGACCTGGAGGCCCATCGCGGCGCCCTGGATCCGGCCATCTGGCGCCGGGCCGCCCATCCGGTGGGCGAAAACGGCCGTGTCCTGCTCGGGGCGGCCATGCTCAAAGCCGGGGACGCCGCGGGCTTCGGCAAGCTGATGTTCGAATCCCACAAGAGCTCGATGATCTACTTCGAGAACTCCTGCCCGGAGCTCGACACCCTGGTCGAGGCGGCGCGGACGATCCCGGGTGTGCTGGGCGCCCGTCTGAGCGGGGGCGGGTTCGGGGGCAGCGTCGTGGCTCTGGTCGAAGCGGGCCGGGAAGAAGCGATCGGCCGCGCTCTGGCTCGAGCCTATGAGGAAGCGCACGGACACGTCATCAAGCCGAGCCTGGTCGTGCCTTCGGACGGGGCCCGGCTGGTGCGGCCGGCTTGAAGCTCAGGCTTTCGGCTTCTTGACCGCGGTGAAGGCCGAGGTCCCGAAGTCGCCCATCTGGACTTCGCCCGCCATCTTGTCGCCGTCGATCTTGGCCTTGAAGATCAGCTGGAACTCCCCGCCCGGAGTCGAGACCGTCAGAGTCCAGTCGGCCTCGTTGCCTTTGACCTTGCCTTCGCCCTTGGTCTCGCCCATGGGGCTGGTCATGGTCACCTTGATGACTTCACCCGTCTGCTCGAAGGCGGTGTCGACCTTCATTTCGCCCTGGGGCGTCTGGAGCGTCACTTCCCAGACTCCGGAGATGTCGGCGGGCTTGGGGGCTTCCTGGGCGGACAAGATCCCGGCCAAGGCGATGACGGCCAGGCCGACGATGACGGTTCTGTTGATGTTCTTCATGGGCGTCTCCTCAGTGGCATTGGGGGGATTCATAACCCAAATCGCCCCCCGCGGTCAAACGGATAAACCCGCTCGATAGGGTTAATACTGAGCGGCGCTCATTACCCCGATTTGAAAATCGGGGTATGGCGCCGCGAATGTTCAGGCATACTCACGGCCCAGCGCGGCGCAGGGAAGGCGGCCGCCGACGAGCCCGGTATGGAAGGCGAGGAGCTCCGGCTCCTTGTCGACGGGCACGCGGATGACGACGACCGCGATCTCGTGGAACTCCCGGCCGAGGATCTCGAAGCCCTGCTTGGCCAGATAGTGCTCGAAGGGCGCCAGCGCAGAGTGCGGCAGGTCCACCCGGAACGTGGCCATCAGCCGCAAAGGGCGGGGCTTCGAAGCGTCCAGAGCCGCCTTGGCCGCCTCGCCATAGGCCCTGGCCAGGCCGCCGGCCCCGAGCTTGACGCCGCCGAAGTACCGGGTTACGACGAGCAGGACGTTGCTCACCTCGCGCCGCGTCAGGACCTGCAGGATGGGCGGACCGGCCGTCCCGGACGGCTCGCCGGCGTCGCTGTAGCGGGCTTGCTCGGCGGCCGGCCCGATGCGCCAGGCCCAGCAGTGGTGATCGGCGTCCCGCCGCTCCTCCTTGACGCGCTTGAGGGCGGCAGCGGCCTCGTCCGCGGAGGCGACACGGAAGGTCTTGGCCAGGAAGCGGGACCTCCGGACCTCGACTTCAGCCTCAGCCTCGCGGGAAATCACGTTCATGAAGGACGAGCATACCCCCCGCGGCGCAGGCCGTCAATCGGGCCGGTACGCCGGTACGCCCCACATATCTTGCCGCTCCCGACCGTTTCGGCTATCCTGATCGTCCCTGACGCCAGGAGGATAACGACGTGCCTTCCGAGCCCGGCGAGAAGAGGATCTTCGGCCTGAGCCGCAACGTCTTCGTCTTCGGATTCGTCAGCCTGCTCAACGACTTCAGCAGCGAGATCACCGTCCGCATCCTGCCGCTGTTCCTGTCCAACGTCCTGGGCGTCAAGACCGCGGTGATCGGCCTGATCGAGGGGCTGGCCGACAGCACCGCCACCCTGCTCAAGCTGTTCTCCGGCTGGCTCTCCGACAAGATCGGGAAGCGCAAGCCGATGGTCCTGGCCGGCTATGCCCTTTCCGCGCTTTCCAAGCCGCTCTTCTATTTCGCCGCCTCCTGGCCTTTCGTCATGGTCTTGCGGTTCCTGGACCGGGTCGGCAAAGGCGTGCGGACGTCGCCCAAGGACGCCCTGATCGCCGACTCGACGGAGGCCGGCAGGCAAGGCCGCGCCTTCGGCTACAGCCGGGCCATGGACCCGCTGGGCGCGGTCCTCGGGCTTGCTGACGGCGGCCGGCCTGATCGCCCTGGGCGGCACCGCGGTCAGGGTCATGACCCGGGGGACGTTCCGCAACCTCGTCCTCCTGTCGGCCGTCCCCGCCCTGCTCGGCGTCTTTCTGGTGGCGGCCTTCATCCGCGACCGCGGCCCGGCCGAAATCAAGCGGGCTCTCCCCAGCTTGTCCCTCAAGGGCTTCGACCGGCGCTTCCGGGCCTTCCTGGGGATCATGGTCGTCTTTACCCTGGGCAACTCGTCGGATGCCTTCCTCATCCTCCGCGCCCAGCAGCTCGGCCTGTCCCTCATCGAGATCCTGCTCATGCTGGCTATGTTCAACCTGGTCACGACCCTGGTCGCCTACCCGGCCGGAGCCCTCTCGGACCGGATCGGCCGGCCCAAGGTCATCGTCGCCGGCTGGGCCATCTACGGCCTGATCTATATCGGCTTCGCCTTCGCCACCCGCGCCTGGCAGGTCTGGGCCCTGTACACGCTCTACGGGGCCTATTACGGGGCGACCGAGGGTGTGGCCCGTGCCCTGGTCGCCGATGTGGTCGCCGATTCGGGCCGACGAGGCACCGCTTACGGCATCTATAACGCCGCGGTCGGCGTCAGCGCCCTTCCCGCGAGCTTCCTGGCCGGGATTCTCTGGCAAACCCTGGGGCCGGCCGCGCCGTTCCTGTTCGGGGCCGCCCTGTCGCTGCTGGCGGCGGCCGCGCTGGCCGGCTTCGTCGGCCGCCGCCCGATGCCGATTCCCATGATGAAGTCGATACTACGGCATACACGATAGGATTTCTTGACTTTAGATCCGCGCAAGACGCTAAATTGAGGAGTGTGGCCCGAAGGGAGACGCTTCGGAAAATCGAATTCCTTTGGAGGTCACCATGAAACGCTCGCATCCGGATCGTCGCCTTGGCCGCGGTTTTGGCGCTGTGCGCCACGGGATGGGCCCAGCCGTCCAGCCGCCGCTGGAGCAGGCCGTGGCCGACGCCCTCTTCTCGCTCCCCCACTACGGAGTCTTCGACAATTCTGGCCTTCCAGATCAACGGCGCCGACGTCGTCCTGTCGGGACAGGTCCTGCTGCCCACTGACCAAGGAGGAAGCCGGCAAGCGCGTGGCCAGGATCAAAGGAGTCGGCAAGGTCGTCAACTCCGTCGAGGTCCTGCCCCTCTCCCCGAGCGACGACGCCGTCCGGATGAGCGCCTACCGGGCCCTCTTCGGGACGTCGAATCTCTACCGCTACTCGATGGGGGCCAACCCCTCGATCCACATCATCGTCAAGGGCGGCCACATCACCCTGGTCGGCTTCGTCTCCTCCAAGGATGACGCGGACCTGGCGCCTCCTGGCGATCCGCGGTGTGGCGGGATCCCTGTCCCAGAAGAGTTTCCTCAAGGTCGCCCGGTAGGAAGACCCCGGGAAGGGAAAGAGGCTGGAGCCGGTCGTAAGCCGAATTCTGTTCCCGCGTGAAGCGGGGGCGGTTATTTGACTAGCCCCGCGGTTGCCCGCGGGATCATGCGGCCGACCCGCCCCCGGAACGGGCCGTTCCATAGGGGGCCGTTTGGCCTTGCTCCGGATGGGGTTTGCCCTGCCCCCGATGTCGCCACCGGGGCGGTGAGCTCTTACCTCGCCTTTTCACCCTTGCCCTTGCGGGCGGTGTCTTTTCTGTGGCACTTTCCCCCGGTCGCCCGGAGTCGCCGTTAGCGACCATCCTGCCCTGCGGAGTTCGGACTTTCCTCTCCCGTGCGCCCCTTGCGGGGCCGCGGAAGCAACCGCCGCACCGGCTCCAGCCTCCACCGTTATACCACAGGCGCGGGCGGAGCGCGAAATCCCGCCTTCCAGCCTCCGTTCGGCCGGGCCTCAGTCCGTCTTGGCTTCGGGCTCGTCCTCCGGCCCGCCTGCTTCCCCGACACCGGCCGTGATCTTGATGCCGTACTGCTCCAGCTTCTTGTACAGGTTGGAGCGGGGCGTGTCGATCTCGCGGGCGGTCAGCGAGATGTTCCAGCCGTTGCTCTCCAGCTTGGCCAGGATGAACTCCTTCTCGGCTTGGTCGCGGAAGTCCTTGAGGGTCTTGATCTTGTCCGGCTCGGGCATGAACAGGGCGTGGCCGCCGCGGATGCTCTCGGGCAGATCCTTGCGGTCGATGGCGTCCTTGTCGACCATGATCAGGAGCCGCTCGACCACGTTGCGCAGCTCGCGGATGTTGCCCTTCCAGGGGGCCTTCGTCATCGCCTCCATGGCCTCGGGGGTGAAAGCCTCTGGCCCGAAAGTTGTTCTCGTCGGCGAAGCGGCGGCTGAAGTAGTCGACCAGCAGGGGGATGTCTTCCTTCTTCTCGCGCAGCGCGGGGGAATAGAGGGGCAGCACGTTCAGCCGGAAGTAGAGGTCGTCCCGGAAGCCGCCCTTCTCGATCTCCTTCTTGAGGTCCTTGTTGGTCGCGGCGATGACCCGGACGTCCACCTTGTTGATCTTGCTCGAGCCGACCTTCTGGACCTCGCCCTCCTCCAGCACGCGCAGGACCTTGGACTGGGTCTTGAGGCTCATGTCGCCGATCTCGTCCAGGAAGATGGTTCCGGCGTCGGCCTGCTCGAACTTGCCCGTCTTGCGCTCGGTGGCGCCGGTGAAGGAGCCCTTCTCGTGGCCGAACAGCTCCGACTCGATCAGCTCCTCGGGGATGGCGGCGCAGTTGACCTGGACGAAGGCCTCCTTGGCCCGCAGGCTCTGGGCGTGGACGGCCCGGGCGATAAGCTCTTTGCCGGTTCCGCTCTCGCCGTAGATGAGGACCGTGGCGTTGGTCGGGGCGGCCGACTGGATCTCCTTCCACAGCTTCTTCATCAGGGGGTGGTTGCCGATGAGCTCGTAGCGCTTTTCGGCCTTGTGCCGCAGGTCGATGTTCTCGCGGGCCAGGCTGTTTTGGGTCAGGGCGTTGCGGATGGTCAACAGGACCCGGTCGCGGTGGAGCGGCTTCTCCAGGAACTCGAAGGCCCCCCGCTTGGTGGCCTCGACCGCCGTGTGGATGGTGCCCTGGCCGGAGATCATGATGACCTCGGGCGAAAAGGGCTTGGCTTTGATGTCCTTGAGGATGTCCAGGCCGTCGCGCCCGGGCATTTTGATGTCGAGCAGGACGATGTCGAGGCCCGGGGTCTCGTCGATCGTCCGCAGCCCGTCCTCGCCGTCGCCCGCCTCGAGGAATTGGAAGCCCTCGTACTCCAGGATCATCTTGAGGGATTTGCGGATGTTCTCCTCGTCGTCGATGACGAGGACGCGGGCCTTGCGCTCGGTTTTCATCGGATGCGGCCTCCCAGGGGACCGATTGTAGCACAGCGTCGGGCCGGCCCAAACCGCCGCCCGCCGTCAAAGGACTTTACACGAACCCGGGCGGCCCGAACGCGCCGCCCCTGTCCAGGGGGACTGGCATGTTTATTGCTCGCAAAGGTGAATGGAGAGCGATGGCGGGGCCGGCTTTGCCAAAGACGCTCCGAGTCGTTAAAATGGGAACGGACGCATGAAGGAGGCGGAATGAGCCAACGATTCCCCGTTCGACGCCTGGTTGCGGCGGCAGGCATCCTCCTGGCCCTGGGCGGCGGCGCCCGCGCGGCCCGGCCGGGACGCCGCATCCAAGGACCGTGTCTTAACCCTGGACAACGGCCTGCGTGTCGTCCTGCTCGAGCGCCGCAACCTGCCCCTGGTCAACGTCGTCGTGGCCGTAGGCGCGGGAACCAAGGACGAGACGGCCGCCTCGAGCGGCGTCACCCACCTTCTCGAACACTATATCCTCTTCCGGGGCACGGAGCTTCGGTCCGGTAATCAGGTAGCGGCCGACATCCGCCGCCACGGCGCCTACTTCAACGCCCACACCGGCCAGGATTTGGCGCTGTTCGAGCTGTCCGCGCCGGCGGAATACGCCGACTTCGCCTTGCGCAACCAGCGGGAGATCCTGTTCAACCTCAAGATCTCCGCCGACCAGGTCGAAGCGGAGAAGGACGTCATTCTGGAGGAGATCCGCCAGATCGAGGAAGACCCGTTCCGCATCGGCGGCTCCCTCGTTTACCAGAACCTCTTTCCCGGCCACGCCTATGCCAACCCGGTCTACGGCAAGCCCGAAGTCCTCAAGACGCTGGGGGCCGCCGATGTCGAGGCCTTCTATAAGCGGCTTTTCGTCCCGGCCAACGCCGCGCTGGCCGTGGTCGGCGACTTCGGGCTGGACGACATGGAAGCCCGGGTTCGCGCCGTCTTCGGCCCTCTGCCGAAGACCGATTTCCGGCCCGCGCCGCTCCCCTCTCCGCCCCCCCTCCCCAAGACCGTCACCATCGAGCTGGAAAGGGACGTCGAGGAGGGCTATCTCGTGATCGGAACCGCCGGCCCCGACTACAACAGTCCCGACCAATACGCCTCGGACGTTCTGACCGAAGCTCTCGGCCGCGGCTTGAGTCCCAAGCTGGTCCAGGCGCTTCGCGGCGGTCGTCGCGACCTGGTCAATTCGGTGACCATGAGCTACATCGCCCTCAAGAAAGCCGGAGCCTTCATCGTCTATGCCTCGCTCGACCCCAAGAACATGGAGGCGGCCAAGCGCGAGGCCCTGGCCTACCTGCGGCGCGTCCGGAACGAGAGCTTCTCCAAGAACGAGTTTCAGGGCGAGGAGCAGGCCTACGCGTACGAACACCTGGCGGGGGCCCGCAACGAGCTGCGCATCGCCGTCCAGAAGGCCTGGGAGAGCGGGCTGGGCCTGGCTCAATCGCTGGCCATGCACATCATGCTCAACGAAACCCCATCGCGCATCGACTACTTGGAGCGGATCGCCAAAGTCTCGCCTTCGGATCTGCGCCAGATGGGAGCCCGGTATCTGAGCCGGGCGGAATATGTCGTCGTGACCGTCAAGCCGAGGGTCCCATGAGATTCCGCACCGTTGCGTTCGCGCTTGTCGCGCTGGCCCTGACCGCGAGCCTCGCCGCCCGGCCGGAGCCGCAGGACCGGATCCGGTTGGACAACGGGATGTCCGTCGTCTTCCGGCACGACCCCGCCTCCGAAGTGACCGTCCTGTTCGTCGGCGTCGGCGGCGGACAGGCCGCGGAGCCCGAGGACAAGGCCGGGCTTTCCTACCTGACATCCCGGTTGGCCATCGACATCCCCGACCAGGGCAAGGCCCAGGATTTCGTGATCAAGGCCGTCCATCACAGCCTGACCGTGCGCGGCGACTTCGCCGTCATCCAGCTCGAAAGCCTGAGCGAATACTTCGATGACGCGGCCGCGACCTTCGTGGGCATGCTCAAGGACCCGCTTTTTACGGGCCTCCGGATCGAACGAATCAAGGACTACATGCGGCATCAGCGCCGATTGGAGTCGGATGATGCCGGCAACGCCGGGCGCCTGGCCCAGGCCGGGGCTTTCTTCGCGGGTACGGGCTACGGCCGGTCGATGTATGGGACGGAAGCCTCCCTGGAGGCGATCAAGGCCAAGGACATCAAGGACTTCTACGAGCGTCAGTTCACGGCCGAAAATATGACTTTGGTCATCGTCACCGATCTCGATCGGGAGCGGACAACCGCGATCCTGAAAAAGCTGTTCGGCGGCTTCAAGGCCTCCGGCTCCGGGCCGGAGGCGGCACCCGGTATCGCCGTCGCCGCGCCGGCCGAGCCGTCGCGGGAGATTGAAAAGGACGCGCTGCAGACTTACGTCTCGGCCGCTTATCCCCTGCCGCCGACAAGCCGCCGCGCCTACGTCCTCAACGCCCTGCTCGAAAACGCCCTGGGCCGCGGCCCGGGCACGCGGCTTTGGAGCCTGCGGACGGAGCAGAAGCTGGCCTATAACGTGGCCGCCTCCGCCTTGCAGATGAAATCGGGCGGACTCTGGGAGGCCTACCTGGAGACCGATCCGGACAACACGAGCAAGGCCAAGCAGGCCATGGCCGCCGTCCTCTCGGACGTCCGGGAGAAAGGACTGACCGACGAGGAGCTTACGGTCGCCAAAGCCGGGCTGAAGTCGCTCTTCCTGCGCGGCAACGAGACGAAGATCTCGCGCGCCTCCACGCTGGCCTCCTTCGAGGCGCTGGGATTAAGCGCCGACTTTTTCGAAGCCTTCGCCGTCGAGGTGGATGCCGTCAGCCTGGAGGAGATCAACGCCCACGCGAGAAGCATCCTCGATCCGGCCAAGGCGCATTGGGTGACGGTCGGCCCGAAATCCTAGGACCTTGACTTGCGCGCGCGGCCGGGGATAATGAGGAAATTCCCAACGGAGGCCGCCATGGGCGAAACCGCGCCGCTGACCGACGACCGCTTCTGCTTTGTCTGCGGAGAAAAGAACCCCGACGGCCTGCGCATCGTCTTCGAATACCCCGAGCCCGGGCGCTGCCGGGCCGTCGTCACACCGGAGCGCCGTTTCCAGGGCTGGCAGGACATCCTGCATGGCGGCATCATCTCCACCCTGCTCGACGAGGCCCTGGCCCACGCCTACGGCGGCGCGTCCAGGGGAGCCGGAGAGGCGGCCGTAACCGCGGAGATGACGGTCAAGTTCAAGAAGCCCGTTCGGATCGGAAGCCCCGTCGTCCTGGAAGGCCGCATGATCGCCGTCAACGGGCGCGTGATCGAGTGCGAATCCCGCCTCGTTGATCCCGAAGGTAGGGAGCTGGCCACAGCGACAGGCAAGCTCATCAAGCTCAAGAAGGCCTTACCCCAGACTGAGGAGTAAACCATGACCAAAATGATCTCTTATTGCGGGCTCGATTGTTCCACTTGCCCGGCCCATGTCGCCCACCTGACCGGCGATCAAGTCCTGCGCGAGAAGACGGCCAAGGAATGGTCGACCGCCTATCAGGCCGACTTCAAGCCCGAGATGGTCGATTGTGTCGGCTGCACCACCGTCACGGGCCCCCACATCGGGCATTGTTCCGAGTGCGCCATGCGGGTCTGCGGCACGGCCAAGGGTGTCTCCAACTGCGGACTGTGCCCGGAGTTCGACGGCTGCGCCACGATCGGCGACTTCATGGCCAAGGTTCCGCCGGCCAAAGCCAACCTGGACGAGGTCCGGGCGGCCCGGAAGGGCTAAGCCGTCGCGAGGCTATTTCTCCGGCTTGAACGGGCTGGGCAGCTTCATTGTCCTTTCAATCTCCGCGATTGTCTTAGGGGCAGCCGCCGTCATCACCCGATTCCCGGTTTCAAGGACGAGCACGTCGTCCTCGATCCGGCAGCCCATGCCTTCGAAGCGCTTATAGGTCGGGCCTACCGCCTCCACGAACGCTTTCCACTCCTCCGCGGGGACTTGAGGCCCCATCCCGCCGGGCGCCTTGTCCAGCCTTCCCGGGGCGAAATAGAGCCCCGGCTCCATGGTCAGGACCATGCCCGGCTTGAAGGCCAGCCCGGCCCGCATTTGACGGGCGAACCAGCCCCATACGTCGTGCACCTCCAATCCGATGCCGTGGATGAAGCCGTGCTGAATGTAGAAGCGCCGTTGCCAGGCCTTGGATACGTCCGTGACCAAGCCCAGCTTGGCCAAGCCGCGCAACAAGGCATCTTCGACCTTGGTCTGGACGGCCTGAATGCCGTTGCCCGCGGTCATGGCGGCAATGCCCTCGAGCTGGGCGGATAGCACGACCTCGTGCAGAGAGGCCTGTTCCTTGCTGAAGCGCCCCGAGACGGGGATCATCCGGCTGATGTCCGAGGTGTACTTCTCGCGCCAGGCTCCCAAGTCGAAAACGATGATATCGCCCGACTTCATCTCCCGTGCGGTCGCGCCGAAGTGGATGTTGACGGAGTTGGGGCCGGATGCGATCTGGGTGAACGAAGACTCGGCCCCCCGCCGGGTGTGGATGTAATCGAGCACCGCCTGCAGGTCGACCTCGGTCATCCCGGGCCGGGCCGCTTTAAGCATCTCCATATAACCCTCGGCGGTGATATCGATGGCCGCTTGCAGCAGCGCGATCTCCTCCGCCGTCTTGACGATCCGCATCTCGGCCAGGACGGGGTCCAGGTTGATCGTGGTCGATGCCGCCGCCAGGGCGTTTGCGCCGCCCGCGGATGCGAGCACTCCCTCCAGAGCTGAGAACGGCAGATAAACAGCCTTTTCGGCAACGGATCGGCTGAGGAACGAGCGGAGCTCGGACAAGGGGCGGGCGTCGATCGGCGTTCCCGCAGTCCGCGGCCATTTGCCGGCCCGGTTGAAGTAGACCTCCCGTTTCTCCGCCGTCGGCCAAAGCAGCAGGACGGCATCCGGCTCGGCGACCCCGGTCAGGTAATAGAAGTCCTTGTTGTCCTGCGGGCCTCGGGGACTGGGGACCTGCGAGGGGATGAGGGCGAGCCCCGTCCCAACCTTGAGCATCAACGCGCCCCGGCGCGCGGCATAATCATCCGCCGCGGGCTGGGCGACGGCGGGATGCAGGGAAGTCCAAGCCAGCAAGGCCAAGACAACCAGCGCGGCGCAAATCGGGCGGTGTTTCATGCTCGGACCTCCGTGGTCGAATCCGGAAAGGCCACTCTACCACAACGTCCGGCGAAAAATTAACCCGTTAGACACCCCGGGCCAAAGCCCGGGGTCTATTCAGGGTAATACTGAGCGGCGCCTTTACCCCGATTTGAAAATCGTGGTTTTGCGCCGCGAACGTATAAAAAGGGCGGCGGAAAGCCGCCGCCCGATTCGTCGTTGTCCCGGGAGCTCCGGATTTCGACTCCCCGGGCTCATCCGCCTACTTGATGTCGATGGCGCCCCTGGTCCGGGCTTTGCGATCCTCGTCCATCTTGTCCCACTTCTTCATGCACCGGTCGTCCTCGCCCTTGACCAGCGAGCACTCCAGGTACTCGGAGAGGTAGATGACGCAGGCCCGGATGGCCTTGCCGGCCGGCGTTCTTTCGAAGCCGCCGCCGGAGAGGGAGACTCCCTTGATCGAGACGCTGCCGCCCAGGCCGACGCCCTTGGACTCGGCCTCGATCGTCCGGGCGTCCACGATTTCACCCGTCTCGGTGTCGACAACCTTCAGGTCGACCGCGATATAGGTCTTCTCCTTGGACCCGCCCAAGCTGATCCCACCGACGCTGATTCCGGCCTTGCCGCCCTTGGTCCCTTCCTCATACGAAGACACGGTGCCGGCGACGAGGTATTTGGCCCCTTTGATCTTGCCCATCTTGGCCTTGGTGGCGGGGCTGACCCGGCCGGAGTCGCCCAAATCCTGTTCGCCCAGGACGGCGTCGATCTCCTTGCGCTCCAGGACCTGGAAGGCCTTGGTGCTGACGAGCTCCGAGGCCAGCATATCGGCCAGCTCGGACCCGACCGAGGCGCTCCACCAGCCGGCGCTGGTCTGGTTGGTGAACCGCAGGACTCCGATGCGGGGCTTTTCGTCCTGGGCCGGAACGGGACCGGCCAGAAGCGTCGCAGACAACATGAGAACCGCCGCCAAAGCGATCGCGGTCTTTTTCATGGCTCCTCCTAACGCAAGCACGTTGCTGGGGATATGTTAGTCGCTCCCGAACGTTTTTTCAATCCCCCCGCTCGGATTCCCTCGTCTTTCCGCCCGATCCCCATCCTCCCGGTGACCCCAAGACGCGAATCCGGTAGAATGGCCCCGTCCGACCACCATGACCCCGCCAGGGAGGCCTCATGAGAATCCGTCGCCGCCTATTGTTCACACCGAAGGCGTTGGCCCTCAGCATCGCCTTGATCCTCGGCTTCACTCTTTACGCCGCGGAAAGGCACGAGGATATTCCCAATCCCTTGACCTCATCCGGACTCTTCGTCGGCGATAACGCCGCAGTCCTGGGGCCCGAGTATATCGCCTTGATCGATGGGATCTGCCGCCGCCTCAAGGACACCACCACGGCCGAGATGGCCGTCATCACGGTCCACGACCTGGGCGGGACGACGGTCGATGACTTCGCCGATCGGCTCTTCAAGCGCTTCGGAATCGGTGTCAAGGGCAAAGATAACGGACTTCTGATTCTTTTCGCCTCCCAGGATCGCGCCGTCCGCGTCGAAGTCGGCTATGGCCTGGAGCCGATCATTACCGACGCCGCGTCCTCCCGGCTCCTCGACGAGGAGGCGGTGCCTTTCCTGGCCAAGAACGAGTTCGGCCGCGGGCTTTATGCCTTGGCCAAGGCCACGGCCGCTAAGATCGCCGCGGCGCAAGGAGTGGCCCTGGAGACGGCCGATCCCGCCGCCTGGCCCGCTCAGCCGGCCCTCGCCGCGGCGGAAGAAAAGGAACCCGGCGCCGCCAAACCGGCCGACAAGGGATCGGGTAAAGGCCCCCTGATCCTGGCCGGACTGGCCGCCCTGTGGGGCTTGCTGGGTCTGGGCAACATCTACCGGAAATACGAAAAAACACGGGGAAAGGCCCCGCGGGCCCGGGTGATCTCTAAGGCCAACGGGGTGACGGCGCTGCTCTGGACCGGCTCCGCCGCCGGCTTGGTCGGCTTGGCCGCGACCCAGAGCGGATTGGGCGCCTCGCTGTTGTCGCTGCTCTCCCCTACGGGCGTCACGATCGGCCAGGGCTTCTTCCGCCGGATGCTGCGCCGCCGTCTCGACTCGTATCGGCTTCCCTGTCCCAAGTGCGGCACGGCCATGGATCTGACTCCTGAGAACCTGGACGACGCCCTCCTCTCGGTCGAAGAGGCGGCCGAAGAAAAAGCCGGTGGGATGGACTATGAAGTCTGGACCTGCCCGTCTTGCCGTTTCCAGGAGCGGCTTTCGGCCAAGCTCGGCGGGGCCTCGACATGCCCCAAGTGCCATCGCCGATCGCTTAATGAGACCCGTACCACCCTGGTTTCCGCTACGACAAGCCATGGCGGGAAAGTCCGAGTTGTCCGCAAGTGTTTGAATCCGAACTGCCTCTTCGGGGATATGAAGGAACACAACACTCCGCGACTATCCTCCTCGAGCACGTCCTCGGGAAGTGGAAGCCGATCCGGAAGCTCGCGTTCGTCCTTCGGGGGGGGCCGGTCGGGCGGCGGGGGCGCCTCGCGGCGCTTCTAAGCCGACGCGCAACGATAGAGTCGGCCGGTCCGGGAGGCGGGATCACGCCTCCCCGTAGTTCTGCTCGGTCAGGCCTGAGGGATCGGCCGGTCGAGCCGCCAGCGCGTGACGGGACCATCCTCGGGGTCGACACGGCTCCCTGTGCGCACGAAGCCGTTCTTTTCCAGAACCCGTTCCGAGCCCCGGTTGGCCACGGCCGTCTCGGCCGTTACGGCGACGACTTCGACGCGGCCAAAGGCTTCCTCGATCATCAGGGCCGTGCCTTGGGAGGCCAATCCGCGGCCTTCGCAAGCCGGGGCGACTCCGTATCCGATCTCGACTTCGCCGCCGCGGGGCGCATGCCGGTAGCTGCCCGATCCGGCAATGACACCGCTCTCGACCTCGAGGAACAGGCGCGGTCCGCACCAGAACCACTCTTCGCCGGCCTCGAAGCGGCCGATGGAATCCTCCACGATGACGCCGGGGAGAACGTCCGGGGCGGCCGCCGGGAAGTCGCGGTACTTCTCCAGGCCGCCTGTTTCCCGAACCAGCCGGACTTCGGTTAGGGCTGGACGAAGCAGCCGGATCATCTCTTCCCCTTGGGTGCCGTGACGATCTCCACGACCCCGGTTTTCTCTAGATTGCGGATGATGCCGGCCACCGTCTCCAGGTCCACGTCCGGATATTCCGAACCCAGGTTATAGGCATACTTGCCGTCCTGGCTCCCGATCTGGAGGTTGCCGCATTCGGCCCGGACGGCTTTATAGATCTCCAGGATGCTGCGCTTGCCGTCGATGAAGTAGTTGGTCGAGCTCGAGGCGAAGCCCATGCCACGGCCCCCGGCCGGCCTCATCCCCTGCGGCGGCGTCTTGTCCCCAGGCGCGGCAACCGCAGCGGCCTGCGCCGGCATCGCGGCCGCCGGCTTGAGCTCAGGCTTGGCCGCCGGCTGCCCGGCCCGCGCCGCCTGGCTCGCCTTCTGGGCCTCCTCGCCGTAGACCTTGTATTTACGACGCGGGATGAGACGGTCGTATTCGAGCTCCTGCGGCGTCGGCGCCGGCTTGACCGGCTTGACCTTGAGCCCGGCGCACAGCCCTAGATAGACCGCCTCGATTCGCTTCGCGGCCGCGGTCCGGTCGACGGCCAAGCTTTCGGTCAGAAACTTGATGTCGGCCTCGATCTCGGGCGAAGCGGCCAGCGTTCGAACCGAGGCCACGCTTCTCCCGGCCCGTCCAAAGGCGCCCTCGACCTTGGTCTGGGCGGCCTTGTGCCGTTCGTGAATCCTGGCCGGATCACTGCCCAGAAGCCTGACGCTCTGGCGCCCGACCTCGGCGATCCACTGGGCCCCGTTGCCGGCCGCCTCCCAGGCCAGATCCCTGGCTTCGGGAACGGCGGCGTTGGCCAGGTAGGCGAAGGCGGATGCAGCCACGACGGCGACCCGCTTCAGCTCCGTCGGATCGACATGGACGATACGGTCCGCGCTGCTGTGGTAGAAGTTATCGGGCCAGTGATTGAATTGCATGGTCGGGACGCCGGCCGCCAGGAAGACGGTGTGGTCGCTGCCGGAGGTGATCGTGGCCAGGGGGGCCATCCGGTAGTTGAAGACGGCGTTGGCACCCTGGTTCGTCCGGATCTCGATCTGATCGACGTAGCGCAGCAGGCTTCCCACGAGGTCGTTGAGATAGGAGGCCCGGCCGTCCGGAGTCATCTTGATCCGCAGATAGGAGGCCGTCGAAGCCGTGTTGGCCCCGGTCATGTCGAAGTTCAGGGCCGCGATCAGCTTGTCCTGCAGGTCGGCATGCTTGTGCATGAAGGCAGTCGTGCCGGAGATTTCGTTGCCCCAGACGAAGTGGATCGTCCGCCGCGGCTTCGGCAGAACGCCGTCGCGGATCAGCCGGGCCAAAGTCCGGCCCACCTCCAGGATGGTGGCCACACCGGTGCAGTTGTCGTTGGCTCCGGGGGTGGCGATCGTTTCGAAGGCGTGAGCGACGCAGAGCAGCTCGCCCGCGGCGGGGTCGCTCCCCGGGATGCGGGCCCAGACGACGTTCATCTTGGAGGGGTAGGTCTTGGCCCGGACGTGGGCCCGCAGAACCACCTTCTCTCCGCGTTCGACGAGGGCGCGCAGCTCCAGGAACTGGCGAAGCGAAAGGGCGAAGCCGAAGCCGCCCTTGTCGGGCCGGGACGAAACGGAGGACCACCCGATCTGGTCCAAGGTGTAGCCGGGCGCGTTGCCGTTGACGCCGGCGGATCCGGTGCCCAGGGCTCCCGCGGCGCCGCGCATGTTGACCGCGGCACCGAATACCGCTCCGACCGAGCCGCTGCCCAGCACGATCTTCCCGGCCACGTCTTTGCCCGCGTAGTCCGCCTCGCGGCCGGCCCCGACATAGACGAGCTCGGCCTCTACGTCGGCGCTCATGCTGCCCTGGGCCAGGGAGGTGGGCACCTGGTTGAGGCTGGCAATCTTTTTCAGAGTCGGCTTGACCAGCCAGAGATCCCCCTCTTCCCCGTCCCAGGTATCGCGCGTGGGAAACGTTTCGACGGTCACATCGGACAAGCCCGCCTGGACGGCCTGATCCCGGAGGTAGGTTGTTTCGTAGTAAAGGCCCTGGTACTCCTCGGGCGTACGATCGCGGCTGCCGGCCAGCATCTGGACATGAAGGAAGGCCTTCTCGCCGGATGCCTCTTGGACAATGGGCTCCCGGACGGAGGCCGGGACCAGGCAGCGATCGGGGGGAACCTGGGCGCCGACGAGGACGGCGACAAGCACGGTCAGGACAAGGGCCGGAACGGCGGAGCGGACGGGCTGGGACATCGGGCACACTCCCAAATCGAGAATCGGCGGGCTCGAGCCTCGGCCCGCGAAGGCCGATCATATGCACACCGAGCGCTCCCGTCAATCGGGGGGGAGTGCCCGTGCCCGGCCGTTGTAAAGTATAATGATCTTTTCTAACTTAAGGAGGCGCCATGGACTTTCCCGATGCCTTGCTGTCGCGGACGACGCGGTCGATGGGCGTATCGTTCATCCGGGAGATGCTGAAGGCGACCAAGGGGGTCGAAGGCATGATCTCCCTGGCCGGCGGACTGCCCTCGCCGGAGTCCTTCCCCACGGAGACTCTGGCCGGGCTCTTTAAAAGCGTCGTCGAGACGGAGGGCGCCGACGTCCTGCAATACGGCGCCAGCGAAGGCGACGAGCTCCTCAAGGCCGAGATCCTGAGGCACGAGGGGGATTCGTCCGTCGGCCTCGACGAGATCCTGATCACGGACGGCACAACCAACGCCATCTACTTCTTCACCCGCGCCCTGATCGATGCGGGGGACGTCGTCATCTGCGAGGCGCCCTCCTTCAACGGCTCGCTGGTGGCCATCGAGGCGTGCGGCGCGGAGCTGGCGCCCGCGCCCATGGACGATGAAGGCCTGGTCGTCGAGCGGGTGCGGGAGGTGATCCGGGAAAAGCGGGCCGCGGGCCGGGTCGTCAAGTTCGTTTATACCATCCCGGAGTTCCAGAACCCGAGCGGCCGCACGATGAGCTTGGCCCGTCGCCGCGACTTGATCCGAACGGCCCGGGAGGAGGGCGTGCTGATCCTCGAGGACCAGCCCTACCGCGACCTCCGCTTCTACGGCGAGCGGATGCCCAGCCTCTGGAACCTGGCCCGGGCCGAGTTCGGCGACGACCGGACCGTGACCATCTGCAAGTCGTTCTCCAAAATCCTCGGTCCCGGCCTGCGCCTGGGATTCGCCGTCGGGCCGGCGCCCCTTATCGCCGCCATGGCCAAGTGGGCTCAGAAGGTCATCGTCTCGCCCGAAGGTGTGGTCCAGCGCGTCGTAGCCCGGTTCCTGGAGCGGGGCTTCATGCCGCCCCATATCGAACGGATCCGGGCCCTCTACCGGGCCAAGCGCGACGTGACCATCGCCGCCCTGAAAGCCGCCATGCCCGAGCCCGTCCGCTGGACCGAACCCGAGGGCGGGCTGTTCATCTGGGTCACCTGCCCCAAGGAGGTGGACACGGACGCCCTCTTCTTCGAAGCCGCCAAGGCCGGGGTGGCCTTCATCCCCGGGGCCAAGTTCTATACGCGCGGGGCGGAGCGTCGCGACGAGATACGGCTGAACTTCTCCTATGCGCCCGCGGCGGACCTCGAGGAGGGCGTCGCCCGGCTGGCCCGCCTGCTCCGGGCCCGCATCTCTTCCCGGTAAGGATCGGCTCGCCGGCTCATCCAACCCAGGTCCAGCGGCCCGTGCGGTTGGACTCGACTGCGGCGTCGATGATCCTCATCTCTTCGTGGCCGGTCCGGAAGTCGGGGAAACGGACTTCGAAAGCCCGGCCCTCGCGCTTGGCCGCGACCGCTTCGTAGAAGTCCCGGAAGAGGTTGTATACGGCGTCATGGTAGCCCATCGGATGGCCCGTGGGCAGGGCGGCGTAACGGGCCGTGTCGGGCGCCTGCAGCTGCGAAGACTCGTAGAAGACCTCGTTGCCTCGATCCCGGTGGCCGACCCATAGGGCATTCGGGTGGACGTGGCTCCAGCCGTACGACTCCCTGGAGCCGAAAACCCGCAGATCGATGTCCACCTTATGCCCCGCGCAAACCTGGCAGGTGGTGAAGCTGCCCCGGGCGCCGTTTTCCAGCCGCAGAAAGAGGGCCGCGTAATCGTCCAGGCCGACGACCACATCCTCCGTCTCGACGTCCGTCCTGGCGGAAAAGGACAGGGGCCCGGCCTTGGGCTTCTTGCGGACCGGGATGCAGGTGTGAAGCTCGCTCATGACCTCGACGATCTTCTGCCCGGTGACGAATTGGACAAGGTCGCACCAATGGCTGCCCAGGTCGGCCACGACGTTGGCCCGGCCCGCGACCGCGGCGTCGAGGCGCCAGGAATAGTCCGAATCATAGAACAGCCAGTCTTGTAGGAAGTGTCCCATGAAAGCCCGGACTTCGCCCAAATCGCCCCTGCGGACGCGGGCGGCGGCCTCCTGGACGACCGGGTAGTAGCGGTAGCAGAAGTTGATCGCCGTCAACGTCCCCCGCTCCCCCGCCAGGCGGACGAGCTCGGCCGACTCGACCGCGTCGAGCGATAGGGGCTTCTCGGAGAGGATATCCTTCCCGGCCAGGATGGCTTTCCGGTTGAGGTCGAAATGGACGTTGTTGGGCGCGCAGTTATGGACGACCTCGATCTCGGGGTCGGCGAGCAGAGCATCCGCATTCGCATAAATCCGCCCGATACCCAGCCGTTCGGCGGCCCGGCCGGCCAGGTCCTTGTTCGGATCAGCCACGGCCACGACCTCGGCCTCAGGGATGCGTCGCAACATCTCCAGATGGACGACCCCGATGTAGCCCGTCCCGATCAGTCCGACTTTGATTCGCTTCATGTTGACCTCCCCGGCGCGTGGACATACGGCGCGGCCGGCAGGCGAGATGATAGTCTCCGCGGCAAAACCCTGTCAATTAACCCGTTAGACTCCCCGGGCTCGGCTTCAGCCCCGCAGGGCCGCAAGCTGGGCGTACTGGGCCTTGAAGCCCAGGAGCGCCAGGTAGGAGCCGAATTCGGGGTAGAGGGTCCGCAGCTGTCTCAAGTTCCCCACAGGGTCGTAGGGCATGTCCTCCGGAATCGTCGTCCCGACGCACTCCGAGAGCAGGTGAAGCTTTTTCGACATCCAGGCGTCCAGGATCACCGGCCGCCCGAACGGCGGCAGGGCCAGGACGCGGTCGTCGCATCCGATGATCGGCTGGGTGATGATGAACTCGGCCCCGGCATCGATTTTGCGTCTCATCTTCCGAAGCTCGGCCTCCTGCGGCTCGTAGGGGTTGAAGGCGACGCCGCAGTGGAACGCGCCCGGGTGCTCGCGGGCGATGTAGCGCATCAGCTCGACCGAGGTCACGGTGACGGCCGGGATGCCGATCTCCTCCGGCTCGAGCCGGTGGAGTCTCTGGCTGCCGTCCCCCGAAACGACGAGAAGTAGCCTGCCCCCCATCTCGCGATAGGTCCGCAGCAGCCCGTCGATCTCTATCTTGGTATGAAACGTGTTGAGGTGGACCATGAGCCGATCCGGGACCACGGGCAGCCCTAACAGCTCGATGACCTCCGTGGCCTGGAAGCTCAGCAGGCCCATGGGGTTGTCGGTGATGCAGATCGAATCGCCCTCGGCCAGGACACGGCGGTACTTCTCGGCGAACTTCTCGAGATCGCTTTCGATGGTCTGCGGAGTCCCGCTTGGGGGTCAGGATCTCGACGTGGAACGCGGCCCGGGCCGCACTCACGCGTAGAACTCCCGCAGCCGCATCAGGGTATCGTACCCTTCCAGCCCCAGGATGTCCTTGAGACAGGTCAGGGCCGGGTGGCCGTCCGGCAGGATCTCGTATTTTCGGGACATAGAGCCGATGATCGTGTCCAGCCCCCTGGGCATGGCCAGGGTTAGGAAGGCGCTCTCCAGGGGGCCCTTGACGGGCGAGCCGTCCGCCCGCTTGGAGGGCAGCATGACGGTGAAATTGCTCAAGCCGACGGACATATGCACGCCCGCGAGCGCCGTATCGGCTTGGATGAGGGCCAGCGACTCCAGGACGCGCCTCAGCTGCCCCTCGCAGTCGCTCCCGATCGGGGCGATGCCGGGATCGATGATGGCCCATTCGCCGCGGAAGCCGGAGAGCCGGGTTTTGGCCTCATCCAGCAGTCTCAGGGCCGTCCGGTGCGTCTCCTCGGGGGTGCGGTTGGGACAGGGCCCTCCCTCGTCCCGCTCCGAGGCCATCAGGATGGGCCGGAAAGGCCGGATGCGGTAGAGGTCGAACATCTCCATCCGCAGGGGCGAGATGGAGTTCAGGATGGGCTCCCGGCCCCCGGCCAGAGCCGGGTCATAGGCTTCGAGCGCGGCGGCGGCCAGGGCCGGGTCCGGCGTATCGATCGAGAGAGGCTTGGCGGTCGCCCGCTGCAGCGTCCGCACCAGCTCGGCCATAAACTCCGGCGGCCGGGCTCCCACATTGACGTCGATGTAGGAAGCTCCCCTCTCGTCCTGAGATCGGGCCAGGCCGATCAGGCCGTCGATGTCGCCGGCGTCGAACAGGACCTTGGTCGAGGGAACCGAGTCGTTGATGGATTCGCCGATGATGGTCAAGCCGGGAATGGGCATGGCCCCTTATTTACCCCTTTCGGACGGCCGGCGCAACTCATTCCGCCGTTTCTGTTGCGCCGTTTCTTGACAGTCCCGGCCCCCGCGGCTACCATTCGGGCATGACCGGCCGCCTTCGAAATCCTTGGCTCCGTCGTCTCGCTTTCGCAGCGCTCCTTTTCTTATCGATCGTCGCGGCATCCCGTCCCCAAGCGCCGCCCGGCGGTCTCCATTGGTCAAAGACGGAAGGCGCCGCCTTGGCCCTGATCGGACCGGCCGGCGCGATATGGCGATTCAACCATGCGTCGGACCTCGACCACGCCTATTTCCATCCCCTGAGCACGCCCGAGGGCACGGTTCTCACCGCCGATAAGCCGGCGGACCATATCTGGCATCACGGCCTGTGGTTCAGCTGGAAAACCATCAACGGCGTCAACTACTGGGAAGTCGAACCCAGGACCGGGCGGCCCGCCGGACGCACATCCTGGACCAACCCGGTCGTCGAAACCCGCCCCGACTTCAGCGCCCGCATCGCTTTGGACCTGAACTATCGTCCGGTCGGCTCAGCAGCTCCGGTCCTGACCGAACGGCGCACGATCGATGTCGGGGCGCCCCGATCGGATGGAAGCTACGCCCTGGATTGGACCTCCGTTTTCTCCGCCTCGACCGACCTCGTCTTCGGGCGCACCCCGATGCCCGGCGAGCCGGGTGGGCAGGTCAACGGGGGCTACGCCGGCTTGGCCGTCCGGCTGGCCGTCGGCATCCAGGAGCGCGAGCCCGTCACGAGCGACGGGCCCGTCGGAGAGATGAAAGACGATCGGTATCGCGGGAACCATATCGGAATGGACTATTCCGGCTTGGCCGCGGGGCGGCCGGCCGGCATCGCCGTGCTGGACCACCCTTCGAACCCCCGTTCGCCGAGCCCGTGGTATGTCGTGCGATCCGCCGTCATGAGCTTCTTCAACCCGGCCCTTCTGAGCCCGGCCACGCTGAGCCTGCGAGCCGGCGAAAAAATGACCCTTCGCTATCGCATCCTGGTCCATCCGGGACGCTGGGACGCGGCCCGCCTGCGGGCCGAGCACGTGCGCTACGCCCGCAATTCTTGAACCCGTTGGGTGTGGCGCCGCGAATGTATCAAACCTTGAGCTCACGCAGGTCGATGCGGGCCGGATCGTCCGTCCCCAGCCCGGCCGCGGCGCAGGATGCGACATGGGTGGCGATCGGCCGGATGGACTCCAGCCCCTGGGCTTTGCGCTTGTCCTCGAGGATGTCCAGGCCGAGCCGGTCCATGGCCACGGGGTCGCGGCTGAAGAAGATGCGGTTGTCCGTGGCCAGGTGCGTCCCGGCCACGCTGACGGTCGAGATCTTGGCCGCCTCGCCGATGTGCAGGACCATCTTGTCCTTCAGGCAGGGCATGGACGAGAATGGCCGGGATGGCCTTGGCGCAATAGTCGATGTGGAAGCGCACCTTGTTGGTCGTGACACCCAGGGCGATGTTCTTGGTCGCCCAGGTCACGCCGCTGTCCTCGTTGTGCTTGAGGACGGCGATGTTGACCAGCTTGGTGATGTCCCGGGTGACGATGCGGGAGAAGCACGACTTGTCCTCGTCCGGGATGGTCACGCCCTCGAACTTGTCGATGACCGACTCGGCGATCTGTCTTGATCCCCTCGCGATCGTCGTAGGCGGAGTAGAGGCGCCGAAGCTCGGGCTCGAAGGCTATCGCCCGCTGGTCCCCCATCCGGCTCAGCATCCATAGCCAAGTCACGGAGTTGAAGATCTGGCGGTAGGAGGCGGTCTGGAGGAAGTCGCCGCGGACGAGCTCGCGGAACTTCTTCAGCGTGCCGTCCTCCAAGGAGAGGAAGACGTCGCGGTCGTAGCCTTCAACCCAGGGCAGGATGGACTCGCCCTGGGTGGAGGTGCCCATGACCCGCATGCCGACCGGCCCCTTGTTGAGGGTCAGCCCGGTCCTCTGAAACTCGCGGTCCATGCGGTCCCAGACGATGATGGCGTTCTCCTTGACCCCGGCCGACTTGAGGCCCGCGGCCACGGCCTGGATCGACTCGACCGAGGAGGAGACGCGCGGCGCGCCCAGGCAGTTGATCTTGATCCCGACCACGTCATCGGGCGAGAAGAGCGAAGCCCAGGCCGCGGCCTCGGTCTTCTCCCCGGTCAGCTCCTTCATCCCGGCGGCGAAGGCGCGGCCGACGGCAGCCGGGTTATAGCGCGACTCGATCAGCATGTCATCGGCGGCCGCGGAGACGACCCGGCTTTTTGCCGCGGCCGAAGCACGGACCGGAGCCGGGGCCCCGGCGCCCGACAGGACCGCGCCGCCCGCAATCGCCGCCGCCGTCTTGATGAATTCCCTGCGAGTGGTCATGGGGGCCTCCTTGTCGACGGCCCCCATTCTACCAGAATCCCCGGGCCGAAAAAAAAGGCCGCCCCGGGAGCACCGGAGCGGCCGTGGAGGGACGATGCGTGGCGGAGCTTACTCCGCCATCTTCTTGTAGGACTCGTAGCGCGTCTTGGCCTGGGCCGCGGCCTGGGCAAAGAGATCCTTGGCGATTTCGGGGAATTGCTGGGTCAGCGTCCGGTAGCGGACCTCATTCTTCAGGAAGACTTCGTACTCGAGCTTCGGCTCGCGCGAGTCGAGCTGGAGCGGGTTCTTGCCCTCCTTGGCCAGCAGCGGGTTGTAGCGGTAGAGGATCCAGTAGCCGGTGTCGACGGCCAGCTTTTCCTCGGCCTGCGACTTGCTCATGTCGATGCCGTGGTTGATGCAGGGCGAGTAGGCGATGATGATCGACGGCCCGGGGAAGGCTTCGGCTTCCTGGAAAGCCTTCAGGCACTGGATCATGTTGGCGCCCATGGCCACCGAGGCGACGTAGACGTAGCCATAGGTCATAGCCATCCGGCCGAGGTCCTTCTTGGAGGTCTTCTTGCCGGAGGCGGCGAACTTGGCCACCGAGCCGGTCGGCGTGGACTTGGAGGCCTGGCCGCCGGTGTTGGAGTAGACCTCGGTGTCGAGGACCAGGACGTTGACGTTGCGGTTCGAGGCCAGGACGTGGTCCAGGCCGCCGTAGCCGATGTCGTAGGCCCAGCCGTCGCCGCCGATGCACCAGACGCTCTTCTCGACCAGGAAGTCCTTGAGCTCGTCGATCTTGGTCAGCGGCGCCTTGGCCGCGCCGGACGCCTTGAGCGCCTCGGGCAGGGCCGCGACGACCGCCTTGGCGGCCGCCTTGGCTTCCTCGCCGACGCCGGTCCAGGCCGCCTTCATCTTGCCCAGCGCCTCGGTCAGGGCCGGAGTAACACCAGCCGCCAGCGCCGCATCGATGGAGGCCATCAGCAGGCGCCGGTTGGCGTCGACCGCCAGGCGCATGCCGAAGCCGTACTCGGCGTTGTCCTCGAACAGCGAGTTGCCCCAGGCCGGCCCCTTGCCTTCGACGTTGACGCAGTAAGGCGAGGTCGGGAAGGTGCCGCCGTAGATCGAGGAACAGCCGGTGGCGTTGGCGATGATCATACGCTCGCCGTAGAGCTGGGTGGCCAGCTTGACGTAGGGCGTCTCGCCGCAGCCGGCGCAGGCGCCGCTGAACTCGAACAGGGGCCGCAGGAACTGGCTGCCCTTGAGCGTCTCGGGCTTGATGCCGTCCACGACGTTGTCGGGCAGCTTGTCGAAGAACTCGGCCTTCTGGGTCTCGCCGGCCGCGCGCAGCTCGGCGATGGGGGTCATGACCAGGGCCTTGGTCTTGGCCGGGCAGACCTGGGCGCAGGAGCCGCAGCCGACGCAATCCTCGACATAGACCTGGACGCGGTACTGCAGGCCGCGCTCGTTCTTGGTGTTGGACTTGAGGACGGCGAAGCCCTCGGGCGCGCTCTTGAGATCCTCGGCCGCGATCTGCTTGGCCCGGATGGTGGCATGCGGGCAGACGAAGGAGCACTGGTTGCACTGGGTGCAGTTTGCGGGCAGCCACTGGGGGCATTCCGTGGCGATGCCGCGCTTCTCCAGCCGCGAGGTGGCGGTGGGAATGGTGCCGTCGAAGGACATCTTGGATACCGGCAGGCTGTCGCCCTTGAACCGGGTGACCGGATCGATGACGTCCTTGGCGAAGGCGATGGCGTCGTCCGGGATGAGCTTGAGCATCGGGGCGGACTTGGCGATCTGGGCCGGGACGGGAACTTCTTCCAGGCCGGAGGCGGCGCGGTCAACGGCGTCCCAGTTCATCTTGACGACGTCCTGGCCCTTGCGGCCGTAGGTCTTCTCGATGGCCTTCTTGATCAGGGCGATGGCCTCGTCCCCGGGCAGGACGCCTGAGAGCTTGAAGAAGCAGGCCTGCATGATCGAGTTGATGCGCAGGCCCAAGCCCAGCTCGCCGGCGATCTTGAGGGCGTCGATGGTATAGACCTTGACCTTCTTGTCGATGATCGTCCTCTGCATGTCCTCGGTCAGGTTCTCGAAGACTTCCGAGGCCTTCCAATCGGAGTTGATCAGGAAGATGCCGCCCTCGCGGATCCCCTCCAGGATATCGAGCCGGCCGATATAGGAGGGCTTGTGCAGGGCTACGAAGTCGACCGTGTTCAGGAAGTACTGGGACTGGATCGGGCTCTTGCCGAAGCGGAGGTGGGAGATGGTGATCCCGCCCGACTTCTTGGAGTCGTACTGGAAGTAGCCCTGGCCGAACATGTCGGTGTTGTCGGCGATGATCTTGATGGAGTTCTTGTTGGCCCCGACGGTGCCGTCCGAACCGTAGCCCCAGAACTTGCAGCGAACCGTGCCGGGGAGCTCGGTATCGAGGACGGGGCCGACCGGGATCGAGGTGTGGGTGACGTCGTCATCGATGCCTACGGTGAAGCCGTGCGTCGCCTTCCCGGCCAGATGATCATAGACGGCCTTGACCATGGCCGGCGTGAACTCCTTGGAGGACAGCCCGTAGCGGCCGCCGATGATCTTGAGGCCGCGACCCTCCAGAGCCACGACGACGTCCAGGTAGAGAGGCTCGCCGATGGAGCCGGGCTCCTTGGTCCGGTCGAGGACGGCGATCCTCTTGACCGTCTTGGGCAAGGCGGCGTTAAAGGCGGCCACATCGAACGGCCGGTAGAGCCGCACCTTGAGCAGGCCGAGCTTGGCCCCGCGGGCGTTGAGGTAGTTGATGGTCTCCTCGGCGGTCTCCGCGCCTGAGCCCATCATGACGATGACGTTTTCGGCGTCGGGGGCGCCGAAGTAGTCGAACAGATGGTACTGCCGGCCGATGGCCTGGGCCACCTTGTCCATATAATGCTGGACCAGGGCCGGGCACTCGAGGTAGTCCTTGTTGATCGTCTCGCGGCCCTGGAAGTAGACGTCGGGGTTCTGCTGGCCGACTTTCATCATGGGCCGCTCGGGGTTGAGGGATCGGCGCCGGAAGTCCTCCAGGTACTGGGGCTCGAACAGCCCGGCCAGGGTCTCATAGGACACCTGGTCGACCTTCTCGACAACATTGGAGGTCCGGAAGCCGTCGAAGAAGTGGAGGAAGGGGATCTTGGTCCGCAGGGTGGCCAGGTGGGCCACGATGGCCAGATCCTGGGCTTCCTGGACGGAGCCGGCGCAGGTCAGGGCGAAGCCGGTGTTGCGGGCCGACATGACGTCGCTGTGGTCCCCGAAGATGGACAGGGACTGGGCCGCCAGCGAGCGGGCCGAGACCAGGAAGACCGTGGGCAGCATCTCGCCGGCGATCTTGTGCATGTTGGGCAGCATCAGCATCAGGCCCTGCGAGGCGGTGAACGTGGTGGTCAGGGCGCCGGCCGAGAGCGAGCCGTGGACGGCGCCGGAAGCGCCGCCTTCCGACTGCAGCTCGACGACGTCGACCTTCTGGCCCCAGATGTTCTTGCGGCCCGCGGCCGACCACTCGTCGGCCAGCTCGCCCATGGTCGAGGACGGCGTGATCGGGTAGATGGCCGCCACCTCGTTGTAGGCGTAGGCCACGTGGGTCGCGGCGGTGTTGCCGTCGATCGTCTTGTAATTTTTCTTCATCGGACACTCCTTGGGCCGCCCCGCGGGGCGGCGCTATGATTTTAAAGAGGCTAGTCTTTCATCTCCGTCCGGCCTTCCAGGGCCTTGCGCATGGTCACCTGGTCGGCGTAGTCGATGTCGGAGCCGACCGGAAGCCCCATGGCCAGCCGGGTCAGCTTGAGCGGCCGGTCGCGCAGCATCCGGACCAGGAGGTGCGCGGTGGCCTCGCCGTCCGCGGTCGGGTTGGTGGCGATGATGATCTCGCGGACGCCGCCGCCGTTCAAGCGCTTGAGCAGCTTGTCCAGCTTGAGCTCTTCCGGGCCGACGCCCTTGAGCGGGGCCAGAACCCCGAGCAGGACGTGGTAACGGCCGTGGAAGACGCCGGTCTTCTCGATGGTCCCGATATTGAAGGGCTCCTCGACGATGCACAGGACGTCGTCCGCCCGGGCCCCGTCGGAGCAGTAGGCGCAGGGATCGACGTGGGTGACGTTGTTGCAGACCGAACAGGAGAAGAGGCTCTTCTTGATGTCCTTGATGGCCTCGGCCAGAGCCTCGGCCTCGGACGCCGGCTGGGCCAGGATATGGAAGGCGATGCGCTGGGCGGTCTTGGCCCCAATGCTCGGGATGCGCCGGAGCTCCTCGATCAGGCGGGTCAGGGGCTGGGCCGCATCCATCGTCAGAACATCCCCGGAATCTTCATACCCGCGCCCAGGGCTCCCAGCTTTTGCGAAAGCTGCTCCTCAACCTTGGCCGCGGCGTCGTTGAAGGCGGCCACGATGAGGTCCTGCAGCATGCCGACGTCGCTCTTGTCGACGACTTCGGGATCGAGCTTGATCCCCAGGAGGTTTCTCTGCCCGTCCACGGTCAGGACGACCATGCCGCCGCCGGAGCTTCCCTCGACCCGCATCTCGGCCAGCTCCTTCTGCATCCGCTCCTGCATCTCCTTGGCCGTCCGGAGCATCTTGTTGATGTCGCCGATTCCCTTCATGATGTCAGCGCTCCTCTTCGGGGGGCTTGGGCTTATTGTCCACGGAGACGATACGGGCCTTGAATTTATCCATAAACAGACGCAGAGCCGGGTCCTTGAGGGCCTGCTCGCGGTCCGCATCCCGCCCGGTGGGCGCGGCCGCGGGCTCGGAAGCGCGCGGCGCCGCGGGAGCGTCGGCCGAGGTAGCCGGGCGGGCCGGGGGCGGCTCGGGCCTCGCTCCGGAGGGCGCGGGTGGTGGGGGTACTGTCCGGGGGGTGGTTCGCAAAGTTGCGGAAGGGACCGGGGTCATGCGGGGCGCCGGCCGGGTACCGGAGGCGGATCCTTCGCGGCGGGGCTCTCCCCCGCCCCCGCCGCCGGCCGCCCGGAGAATCTCGACCTCGCGCAGAATGTCCTCCACGGCCACCAGGCGGCGGAAATGGCAGAGCCGGACCATGATGGTCTCGAAGTAGATCTGGGGGTGGGAGGCGAACCGCAGCCCGCCCTCGGCGGCCTGCAGGGCCTGCAGCCGGCGCAGCCAATCCTCGGGCGTGGCCTTTTCCGCCTCGGACTTGAGCTTGGCCATGTCCTCGGCCGTAAACAGCAGCATGTCCTGGGCCGCCTCGACCGTGCGGGCCAGGAGAAGGTTGCGGAAGTGCTGGATCAATTCCTTGTAAAAGACGCGAAGGTCGTGCCCGGCTTCGACCACCGTCTCGGTCAGCCCGAAGACGAGGTCGGCCCGGCCGTCCTGGACCGCCGTGGAGAAGGCAAACAGGAGGTCGCGGCTGACCACACCGAGGATCTCTTTCAACTCGGCGTCGCCGATCGACTCGCCGCAGAAGGCCACGGCCTGGTCGAGCAGGCTCTGGGCATCGCGGATGGACCCGTCCGAGGCCTCGGCGATCAGCCCCAAGCCGTAGGGGGTGATGGTCAGGCCTTCCTTGCCGGCGATCCCGTTGAGGTGATTGACGATTTCGCGGTGCGAGACGCGCTTGAATTCGAAGTGCTGGCAGCGCGAGACGATGGTGGCCGGGACCTTGTGAAACTCCGTCGTGGCGAAGATGAAGACCGTCTGCGGCGGCGGCTCTTCCAGCGTCTTCAGCAGGGCGTTGAAGGCGTCCTTGGTAATCTGGTGGACCTCGTCGATGTAGATGACCTTGGTCCGGCTGTGGATGGCCTTATAGCGGACCGAGTCGCGGAGCTGGCGGATGTCGTCGATGCCGCGGTTGGAGGCGCCGTCGATCTCCAGGACGTCCAGCGAGCGGTCTTCATCGATTTCGCGGCAGTTTTCGCAGACGTTGCACGGGGTCGGGGTCGGTCCCTTTTCGCAATTGAGGGCCTTGGCCAGGATACGGGCCGCGGTCGTCTTGCCGACACCGCGCATGCCGGAAAAGAGGTACGCCTGGGCCACCCGGTTGTTGGAAATGGCGTTCTGGAGGGTGCGGACGACGGCCTTTTGGCCGATCATCTCCTCGAACGTCTTAGGCCGGTACTTCCGGGCGTAAACCAAGTATTGCATGCGCTGTTGATACCCTCGGAACAGGGAGGTTCCGTATGCCACGGAGCAATATAGACTAACACAGGACGGGTTGGCGTCGCAAAGCCTTTTTGGGGCTATTTCGGCCTGGAGTCCGTCGACCGGACCGGATATAATCGGCCCGGGAAAGACCCCATGCCTGCGCCTCATGACCGCTCCGAACGCATCTGGGAGATCGATTTCCTGCGCGGGCTGGCCATCCTGCTGATGGTCGCCTACCACTTCGGCTTCGACCTGGTCGAGCTGGCCGGGGTACGCCGGGTCGCGGGAATCGCCGTCGACCTCCAGTCCGGCCCCTTCCGGATTGCCGTTGCCTTCTTTGCCGGGCTGTTCATCGTCCTCTGCGGCATCAGCGGCAGCCTGACCCGCAGCAACTTTCGGCGAGGCCTCAAGCTTCTGGCGGTAGCTCTGCTCGTCACCGCCGCCAGCTACGTCTTCTCCCCCAATCAGGTCATCCTGTTCGGGATCCTGCATGGCCTGGCTGTATGCATCCTCCTCTATGGTGCAACGCTGGAGAAGGCCGGGCCTATCGCATGCCTCATCGCATCCGGAGCCGTCTTTACCGTCAGCATCGCCGTCCCCATCATCTTAAAAAACACACCCATCCGATCCGACTGGCTCCTGCCTTTCGGCATCGTCAGCGACACATTCACTTCGTACGACTACTTCCCCCTCCTGCCCTGGTTGGGCGTATTCCTGGCGGGTGCCGCCATCGGCAAGGCTTTCTATGCTACCCGTCGGAGCCTGCTTCCCTGGGGCCGCCCCGTCTGGCTGGTCAATGCCGCGGGCCGACACTCGCTCTGGATCTATGTCATCCATCAACCCGTACTGCTGGGCATCTTCTACCTTCTCGGGCTGATGCGATGACGGCCGAGGAGGGTCGCAGCCGGGGTTTCCGCCTGGCCGAGATCCACGGCGCGGTGATCCTTTTCGGGCTGGCCGGCCTGTTCGGAAAATGGCTGACCCTCTCTCCCATGGTCATCGTCTTCGGGCGGGTGGCCTTCGCCAGCCTGGTCCTGGGAGCCGTTTGGCTGCTGCGCCGGCGGAAGACGAGCCTCACACCCGCAGCGGGATCATCGCACGACTTTGGGATGTTCTTCGGCCTGGGCGTGCTCCTGGCCGTCCACTGGACGCTGTTTTTCCTTTCCGTCCAGGTCTCAACCGTCGCCGTGGGGCTTCTCTCCTACTCCAGCTTCCCCGTCTTCACGGCCTTCCTGGAGCCGGCTCTTTCCAAGAAGCGGCTCGAACCGGCGGCTTTGTTCTTCTCCGGGCTATGCCTGCTGGGGGTCTTCCTGATCGTGCCGCGCTTTTCCTGGACGGACAGCGTCTTTCAGGGCGTCGTCCTCGGACTCGGGGCCGGCCTGACCTTCGCCCTCCTGAGCGTTCTCAACCGGCGGTTGACAACGCGATTTGACAGCATCGTCATCGCCTTCCGCCAGGATTTCGTCGCCGCCGTCGTCCTCCTGCCCGCTCTTTTCATCGTCCGGCCCGTTCTTTCGGCCGCAGATATCGGGCTTCTTGCCGTCCTTGGCATCCTCTGCACGGCCGGCGCGCACACCCTGTTCATCGACGGCATGCGGACGATCCCGGCCCAGTCCGCCAGCATCATCGCCTCGCTTGAGCCGGTCTACGGGATCGTCCTGGCCCTGGCCCTGTTGGGCGAGATTCCCAACGGCCGGACGCTGTTGGGAGGCGCGGTCATCCTGGCCGCCGCCACGGCCGTCTCGCTACGCGACCTCAAGTCCGCGTCCGCTTCCCATCCGGCTTGACCATCCGACGCTTTCGATAGGCCATTATGGGGTGAAAGAGAACCGGATGAAGGAGGAGAGGCATATGGATCGACGCCGCTTCCTGAAATCTATCGGCCTCGGCGCGCCCGCGCTGGCATTTCCCTTCTCCCGGGCCGTCCGGGGAGAGCCCGGCCCTCCGGGGAGGCGGCCGAATATCGTCCTCATCATGGCCGACGACATGGGCTTCGGGGACCCCGGATGCTACAACCCCGGATCGTTGATCCCGACGCCCCATATGGACAGGATCTCGGCCGAAGGCGCGAGGTTCACGGACGCGCACGCTCCCGCAGCGCTGTGCTCGCCGACGCGCTACAGCCTTCTCACCGGGCGATATCCGTGGAGAACCCGCCTTAAAAAGGGCGTCGTGATGCCGTACTGGCTTCCCTTGATCGAGCCTTCGCGAATGACCGTCGCCTCGCTCCTCCGGAGCCGCGGCTACGGCACGGCCTATATCGGCAAGTGGCATCTCGGCCTGGAATGGACGACGAAGGACGGCAGCAAGGCTGAAGAATTCTACAGCCGGGACCAGGCTTTCCAAACGGACGAGACGCTTCAGTGGCGCGTCGATTTCAGCCGGCCGGTCGGGGGCGGGCCCACCCGTCTCGGGTTCGACTATTTCTACGGCAACGCCGGCTGCCCCAGCAACGATCCGCCCTATGTCTTCATCGAGAACGACCGGCCGGTCGCGGTGCCGACCCAAATGAGCAAGGATGAATGGCGCGGGCTTCCGGGATTCCTGCCGGGTCCGATGGCCGACGATTGGTCGGAGGAAGACATCGACGTCGTCCTCGCCGGCAAGGCCCGGGACGCCATCGACCGCCATCTCCAGCAGAAGCCGAAAGATCCCTTCTTCCTCGTCGTTTCCCCCAACTCCCCCCATATCCCGTGGCTCGTGCCGGAATTCATGAAAGGCCGGAGCAAGGAAGGCCCGCGCGGAGACCTCGTGGCCTTGTTCGATTGGGTGGTTGGCGAGGTCGATGCCCACCTGAAGAAGCGCGGCATCTCCGAAAACACGCTCCTCATCGTCACGAGCGACAACGGGGGCCAGAAGGGCGCGAACGGGCACAAATCCGCGATGGACTTCCGCGGATACAAGAGCGAGATCTGGGAGGGAGGCCACCGCGTGCCGTTCATCGTCCGTTGGCCGGGGACAATCGAGCCGGGCGCGGTCTCCGGCGAGCTCGTCAGCCTGGGCGACTTGTTCGCGACGTTCGCCGACCTGGTCGGCGCGCCTCTGCCGGACCATGCCGCCGAGGACAGCTGGAGCGTCCTTCCGGCGCTGCTGGGAAAGCCGACGGGCAAGCCGCTTCACGAAGCGCTCGTCTTCCAGGCCGGGAACGGCGACCTGGCCCTCCGCCAGGGACGCTGGAAATACCTCGCCGCCAAATCCGAAGGCGGGAGCGGCCAGCTCTACGATCTGGACGCGGATCCGCGGGAGGCGAAAGACCTCGCCGCCGAGAATCCGTCGATCGCCGCCGCGCTGGCGACCCTGCTGGACAAATACAAAAGCCAGGGCTACAGCCGGCCGATGAAGTGAGGGAAGCTCCGATTCCTACCGCCCGGGTGCCGTCCGTGGGACGATCGTCAGCGGCGCGCGGAGATCGATCCCCTCTCCGCTCAGACCGACCTCGTAGGTTCCTGCCGGGAGAAACGTGAGATAAGCCGTGAAATAGGGCTGGGGGCTGTCCGTCCGGGCCGTCACGAGGTCCCAGAGAATCTGGTTGAATCCCGCCCGGCCCGCGACCGGCCTGGACCAGAGGGCCTTCCCCGCCTTGTCCTTCACGGCCAGCATGACCGCCGCGTCCTTGAGAAGGAAGAACGTGAGCGGGACCTTCTCCACGGTGCTGAGCCGCGGGTCGTGATGGGTGTCGTTGATCCAGGGCAGGCGGGCCGTCGGCGGATCGAAGAGCCGGTCGCCCTGCGGGGGCCCGCTCTTGAAGGCGGCCTGGACCGGCCGCAGGTTCATCTTGTAGATCCCACGGCCGTATGTGCCGGCCAGGAGGTCCATCTCTCTCTCCTGGATGACCAGGCGGGAAACAGCCGCCCCGGGCATCTCCGGCCCGAGGTGCGACCAGCTCCGGCCGCGATCGACGGAGATGTAGACGCCCCGGTAGAGGCCGGCGTAGAGGATCTCGGGATTCGTCGGGTCCTCCAGGATGCCGTAAGCCACCTCGTCGGGGAGGTTGCCGGCGATCGAGGTCCAATGCGCGCCGAAGTCCTCGGAAACGAAGATATGGACGCCGAAGTCGTCGTCATTGAGGCCGGAGAGGGTGAGGTAGACGCGGGACAGGACGAAGCGCGAGGGGCAGATGCTCCGGATGTAACGGCTCGGCAAGCCGGCCGAGCGCTCGGTCCAATCGCGGCCGTCGTTCTTCGTCACCCAGAGCGCGCCCTTGTCCGTGCCGACGTAGAGGAGCCCGGGCGTTAGGCGGGACTCGGCGATGGCCCCGGCCGCCGTGGAGACCTTGTCGGGATCGGCGGACTTCGACAGGTCGGGGCTGATCAGCTGCCAGGCATCTCCCCTGTTGACGCTCTTGAAGACGTAGTTGCCTGCGTGGTAGAGCGTGAACCGGTCGTGGGGCGAAAGGATGTAGGGGGCGATGAAATTGTAGACGGGCCGCAGGCCGCTCTCTTTGGACGGGCGGATCATGATGCCGACCGAACGGTCGACCCGGACGTCCTTGCGGCGGATCCCGCCGTTCTGGCTGGAGAAGTAAACGGTGTTCGGATCGACGGGGTCGACCGCGGTGACGCAGCCGTCGCCGCCCGACCAGGCGTCGAGCCAGACGTATTTCCAGCCGTCGGGGACCTTCGGGTTCCAGGCGCGGGCCGGGCCGTAGACCGTGGCGTCGTCCTGGGCGCCGGCGTAGACGTTGTAGGGGTCCTGCTCGTCGACGGCGATGTCGTAGAACTCGCCGACCGGCAGGTTGTTGAAGTGGGTCCATGTCCGGCCCTTGTCCTCGCTGACATAGAGCCCACCGTCGTTGCCCACGGCTAAGTGGTCGGGATTGAGCGGGTTCACCCAGATCTCGCAGTGATCGAGATGGAGAAGATCGGCCGGATTCGGAACGACATGAAAGACATCCCCGCCCACGAGGTCGAAGGTTCGTCCGCCGTCGGCCGTATGGGCGATGCGCACGCCGCAGGCCCAGACTTCATCGTCGTTGCGGGGATTGACCTGGCAGCAGCCGAAATACCAGCCGATGCCGGGGTAAATGAGCAGCTCGTCCCTATGGGTCCGCGCCCAGGTCCGGCCGCCGTCGATGGTGCGGTAGAGCTCGGCGGCGAGGCTCTTGTCCTTGTTCAAGTTGTCGACCAGGGCATAGGCCTTGTCGGGATTCTGCCAGGAGACGGCCAAGCCGATCCGCCCGGTCTTCGGCCCGTCGGGCAGGCCGCCGCGCAAGCGCGTCCAGGTCGCCCCGCCGTCCGTGCTCTTATAGACGCCGCTCTCCGGCCCGAAGATGTCCGGGTAGTTCTCCCAGAGCGAGGCATAGACGACCGACGGATCCGACGGGGAGAAAACGACGTCGTTGCCGCCCGTCTTCGGGTTCACGGAGAGAACGCGGGACCACGACCGGCCGCCGTCGGTCGTTCGATAGAGCCCGCGGTTCTCGTTGGTCGTCCAGAAGTGGCCCTGGACCGCGGCGATCACCGTGTTCGGGTCTTTCGGATGGACGGCGATCTTGCCGATATGGTAGGAGTCGGGAAGCCCGGTGTTGCGCCAGGTCGCGCCGCCGTCGTCCGAGCGGAAGACGCCCGTCCCCGGCATCGTGAAGTTGCGGGGCTTCTTGAGGTTCACACCCGAGCCGAGCCAGAGGACGTTCGGATCGGACGGGGCAAGGGCGATGTGGCCGATGCCGAGGGCCGACTGGTTCTCGAAGATCGGCTTCCAAGTCAGGCCTCGATTGACGGTCTTCCAGAGGTTTCCGGGCCCGAAGGCCACGTACATCGTCGCCGGACGGGCGGGATCGATCTGGACCGAGGCCGCGCGGGCCGAATTCATCACCGGCCCGATCGGGATCCACTTGAGAGCGAAAGCCGACGAGCGCTTCAGGGCGAGGTAGGACTCGAAGGACCTGAGGAGAGGGCTCCGCGGCTCCTGTGGGGCGCCGAAGGCGAAGGCGCCGGCAAGGATGAGAGCGGACCAGCGGACGAAGCGGAGGGACCGGGTCATAGAGCTCACCTTTCGCCGGCCGCCGGCATCCGGCTTCGGCCGGCCTTTCGCTCAACTTATAGCCGATTATGCGCAGGGCCGCAACAAGCGGTGACTTTTTTTCTTTCTTTTCGTAAGTATTGACGATCACCATAATAATCTGATACATGAAGCTCTTCGGAGGAACCCATGAATCGCCCCGGACACAAATCCCACCCTCGAATATCAGCCGCTTTGGCCGCCGTCGTCGTCCTGGCCGGATGCCTGGCCTTGACCACCGCCGCCACGACCCAGGAGCCGTCGTTCAAGCCGACCTGGAACTCATTGAAAAACGTCCGCACGCCGCATTGGCTGCGCGACGGCAAATTCGGCATCTATACCCACTGGGGGGTCTATGCCGTCCCGGCCCAGGGTCCGAACGCCACCTGGTTCGCCAACAAGGCCTATTGGGGTGCGGACTCGGCCGAGCGCAAGCTCTGGGAGCAGACCTGGGGTCCCATCCGGAAGTTCGGCTACAAGGACTTCATCCCGATGTTCACCGGCGAGAAGTTCGACGCCAACGCCTGGGCTGACCTCTTCCAGAAGGCCGGGGCGCGCTTCGCCGGGCCCGTGGCCGAGCACCACGACGGGTTCGCGATGTGGGACACCCGGTACTCCCCGTGGAACGCGGCCAAGATGGGCCCCCGGCGGGACATCGTGGGCGAGCTGTCCCGGGCCATCAAGAAGCGCGGCATGAAGTTCGTCGCCGCCTTCCACCACGCCGAGCAGTGGGTCTACTTCCCGACTTCGGACGCGAGCCTCGACTGCGGCGACCCCCGCTACTCCGGCCTCTACGGCCCCATTCACCGGATGGGTGAGCGGCCGACCAAAGCCTTCCTCGACACCTGGGCGGGCAAAATCGTCGAGGTCATCGACAAGTACGATCCGGACCTCATCTGGTTCGACAACGGTCTGGAGCTCATCCCGGACTGGACCAAGATGGGGGTCCTGGCCCACTTCTACAACAAGGCCGCGGAACGCAAGAAGGAGGTCGTCGTCACCTACAAGCGGCACGACCTCCCCCCCGGCGCCGGGCTTCTCGACCTCGAGCGGGGCCAGGAGGCAGACCTGACCTACTACGACTGGATCACGGACACGACGGTCGACAACGGCCGGGGCTGGGGCTACGTCAAGGGCCTGGGCTTCAAGACCGTGGACAACCTCGTGGACAACCTGGTCGACCGGGTCAGCAAGAACGGCTATCTCCTCCTCAATGTCGGCCCGAAGCCCGACGGGACGATCCCCGACCAGGCCCGCGATCTTCTCCTGGGGATGGGCGCCTGGCTCAAGACCAACGGCGAGGCCATCTATGGAACGACGCCCTGGGTCCTGGCCGGCGAGGGCCCGACGAAGCTCGAGCGGGGCACGGCGGGCTTCAACGAGCGCAACGACCTGACCTATACGGGCCAGGACATCCGCTTCACGGTCAAGGACCACGTCCTCTACGCCGTCGTCCTCGACTGGCCGGGCGAGAAGCTCCTGATCAAGAGCCTGGCCCCCCGCTCGCTCTCCTGGACCGGCTGGAACGGCCTCTACACCGAGGAGATCGCGTCCGTCACGATGCTCGGCGACGGAAAGGAGCTCCCGTGGGAGAACACGGCCGCCGGGCTGGCGATCGAGACGCCGAAGACGAAGACGGGCGACTTCGCCTACGTCTTCAAGATCGTCCGGAAGAATCCGTTCTGATCCGGCCGGCCCGCGGGGCTTGTCACGGCGCGCCGAAAGCGCTCGAATCGCGCTGATGACGATGAGTCGACGCGATTTCCTGAGGATCTCCGCCGGCGGCGGCAAACGTTCCCCTCAGAGGATCGGGCGGCTCCAGAAGCCGATCGGATCGCCGGCCCGGGCGATCCAATCCCGCAGCCGGCCTTTCATCTCCGAGAGCGCGCCCGGGCCGACGGAATCGACGATGTTCCGCGTCTCCCAGGGATCGCTCCGCAGGTCGTAGTATTCGTCACGGTCGGTCGGGTTGAAGACATATTTGGCGTCCCGCGTCCGGACCATCCGCTGCCAGAACGGCAGCTGGTGGCCGAACCCCTGAACGACTACGAAATCCTCGTCGCGGCTCCCGCCGCCCGCCCGCAGCAAGGGCAGGAGCGAACGGCCGTCGAGGCCGCTCAGCGCGGGGATACCGGCGGTATCGAGGATGGTCGGGGCGATATCCAGGAGCGTGACGGGATCGTCCGAGATCCGAGGCCGGATCGAAGGGTGAGAGACGATCAGGGGCACCCGGACGAGACAATCGTACATCCCGAAGCCTTTGTCCCACATCCGATAAGCTCCGGCCGAGTCGCCGTGGTCGGCCGTCAGGATGATCAAAGTCTCGTCGAGCCGGCCGGTCGCCCGGAGCGCTTCGACGATCCGGCCGATGGCCGCATCGATGAGCGTTATGTAACCGTAGTACCAGGCCAGGAGCTCGGAGAGGCTCTTGGCCGTGAACTCGCCGGTCTTCCAGTATTCCCCGTAGCGGGCCAGCACGGCCGGCTTATCGCCCAGCGGGGCATCGAAGTTCGGCCAAACCGGGATGTCCTTTCCCCGGTACATCCCGGCATATTTCGCCGGGATCCAGAAGGGAGCGTGGGGGCCCCAGAAGCTGCAGGAGACGAGGAACGGCCGGTCCTGGCGGCTGAAGCGGCGTATCGCCTCCCCGGCCAGGTGAGCGATGTAAGCCGCCTCGTTGGCCTCTTCGGGCCCCTCCTGGATCCCGGCGAAGGCCCGCAGGCCGTCGGAGGAACGGATCTCCTTGTCGATCTTGAAGCCGTCCACGCCCAACGTCTCGAGATAGCCCCGGTAGCCCGGATGGATCGAACCGTCGTTGAGCTGACCGGGAAACCCGTAATTGGGAAAATCGACGGCTTCGTATCCCTTCGTCGAGGCTTTCGTCCGCTCGGATCCGATATGCCATTTCCCCAGGTGGGCGAGGTTCCAGCCCGCGGCCTTGAGGTCCTGGCTGAAGAAGCGGACGCCCGGCTCTGGATCCAACCGCCCGCCGTTGCGGGACTGATATTCCGGGTTGAAGGTGAGCCCGTGCCGGTGGGCACGGAGTCCCGTCTGGAGACAAGCCCGGGCCGGGGTGCAGGTCGGCGTGGGGCTGAAAGCACTCGTGAAGCGCACGCCGCGTGCCGCCAGACGGTCGATGTTCGGAGTTCGGACGATGGGGTTCCCGGAGCAGCCGAGGCAATCCGCCCGATGCTGGTCCGTGACCAAGAGGAGGACGTTGCGGATGGCCGGAGCTCCGGCTTCCGACGAAAAAGCCTTTCCGGCCTGCAAGGCCTGCGCCCCGCCGAGAACGATCCCGCCGCCGATCGTGCCGATGTCTTTCAAAAAGTCGCGCCTGACCATCTTTTTCATTTGTACCGTCTCCCATTCCAATATGGACAGTATTCCGATAGATCAGGACCTTCGAGGAGAACTCCACCGCGCTATTGTAAAGCGACTTCGCCGTGCAGAAAAGAAAAGCTTCAACGGAGCTGGCCAATTTTTCTCGCGCGCGACTGGACTCGGCCGACGGGCCGGTGGTACATTTCCGATGTGGTCAAGCGGTTGAAGGCTCTGCTGCAGGATTATATCGACCGCGGCCGAAGCACGCCCGAACGGTACTCAAACGGAAAGGTCAACTCATGAGGCGTCGCGACTTTCTCGAGGCGGTGGGGGCCGGAGGGGCGCTCTGGTTCTCGGGATGCGGCGGCCGGTCGAGGCTCGCAGGCACCGTACGAAAGAAGCCGAGCTTCGTGTTCTTCCTGGTCGACGACCTGGGCTGGAAGGACCTGGGCTGCTACGGCAGCACGTTCTACGAGACGCCGAACCTGGACCGGTTGGCCGCAAGCGGCATGCGGTTCACGAGCGCCTACGCGGCCTGCCCGGTCTGCTCGCCCACGCGAGCCAGCATCTGACGGGCAAGTACCCGGCCCGGCTGGCGACGACGGATTACTTCGGCGCGCCCCAGCCCGATACGGTTGACAAGTACTGGACAACGAAGCCCTTGCTGCCGGCCCGCTACGAAGACCGGCTGCCCTTGAAGGAAGTGACGGTCGCGGAGGCCCTCAAGGAGCATGGCTACGCGACCTTCTTCGCGGGCAAATGGCACCTGGGGCCCGAGGGATTCTGGCCGGAGGATCAGGGCTTCGATGTCAACAAGGGCGGCATCGAACGGGGCGGGCCCTACGGCGGCAAAAAGTACTTCTCGCCCTATGGCAACCCGAGACTGCCGGACGGTCCCGACGGCGAACATCTGCCCGACCGTCTGGCGACCGAGACGTGCCGATTCATCGAAGCCAACCAGGACCGGCCCTTCCTGGCCTACTTGTCTTTCTACTCCGTCCACACGCCGCTCATGGCGCGAGAGGATCTCAAGGCCAAGTACGAGCAGAAGGCGAAGCTGGTCAAGCATGAAGGCCCCGACTGGGGCCAGGAGGGCGACCGGCAGGTCCGGCTGGTGCAGGATCACGCCGTCTACGCCGGAATGGTCGAGGCGATGGACCAGGCCGTGGGCAAG
Organism: Candidatus Aminicenantota bacterium; assembly: GCA_963803915.1. Lineage (GTDB taxonomy): Bacteria > Acidobacteriota > Aminicenantia > Aminicenantales > UBA4085 > UBA4085. The sequence continues at coordinate 103,994 of CAWDOL010000001.1, forward strand.
GTGCTCGACGCGTTGGATCGGCTGGACCTGGCGAAGGACACGATCGTATTCTTCATCTCGGACAACGGCGGGCTCTCGACCTCGGAAGGCCACCCCACGTGCAACCTCCCGCTGCGGGCGGGCAAGGGCTGGCTCTACGAAGGCGGCATTCGCGAGCCGATGATCGTTCGCTGGCCCGGTGTCACCCGGGCCGGCAGCCTGTGCGAGGAGCCGGTGATCAGCACGGACTTCTACCCGACGATGCTGGAGATGGCCGGCCTGCCGCCCAAGCCCGATCAGCACGTGGACGGCCGGAGCATGAGGCCCTTCTTGCAGCAGGCCAACCGGCCGGGCCGTCGAGCCTTCTTCTGGCACTACCCGCACTACGGCAATCAGGGCGGTTCGCCCGGCGGGGCCGTCCGCGCGGGCGACTACAAGCTGATCGAATTCTATGAAGACCATCACGTCGAGCTGTATAATCTTCGCGACGACCTCGGCGAGCGGAACGACCTGGCGGCCCGAATGCCGGACAAGGCTGCCGAGCTGCGACAGATGCTCCACCAGTGGCACGGTGAAGTGGGGGCTCGGATGCCCACGCCGAACCCGAATCGAAGATAAAAAGCTTATCGGTCGACAGGAACGAATGGCAGGGATCTGAAATCCATCAGGTCATGGTCGAGCGGATTCTCAGGATGAGCCGGGCAGGATGAGGCCTGAGGGACGAAGAAGGCTTGACTTGAACGATGCGTGTGGATTATTTGTGAATGACATCATGAATGAATAATTTGCCTTCCGCGGTCCGGGAAAGTCCATGAAAAATCGATCCCGTCGGCAGTTTCTCAAGTCCGTCGGAGGGGCGGCCGCGGGCGCCCTGACCATATGGACGGGGATGAAAACGACCGCGTGTACGGCCAGGACAAAAAGGCCGAACGTGGTCCTGGTCATGACCGACGATCAGGGTTACGGCGATATCGGCGCGCACGGGAGTCCTTATGTCAAGACGCCGACCCTGGACGCCCTGCATGCGAAGAGTGTCCGGTTGTCCAATTTCCACACCGACCCTTGTTGTTCTCCGACGCGGGCTTCCCTTCTCACGGGCCAGTACTCAGCCCGTTCGGGCGTCTGGCACACCATCGGAGGGAGGTCGCTTATCGCCCGGGACCGGACGACCATGGCCGAGCTCTTCCGGTCCGCCGGCTACCGGACCGGCATCTTCGGCAAATGGCATCTCGGCGAGAACTATCCGTTCCGGCCCCAGGACCGCGGCTTCGAGGAGACGCTCGTCCATCGCGGGGGCGGCGTCGGGGCCGCTCCGGATTATTGGGGGAACGATTATTTTGACGACACTTACATCCGGAACGGGGAAGCCCGCCAATACGAGGGGTATTGCAACACCGTCTGGTTCGACGAAGCCATTCGCTTCATCCGAACCCATCAAGACCGCCCCTTCTTCTGTTATGTGCCGACCAATCTTCCGCACGCGCCGCTGAATGTCGATGATCGATATGCCGCTCCTTACCGGTCGATGGTCTCGGACCGCCTGGCCCCTTATTACGGCATGCTGGCCAAATTCGACGAGGATTTGGCCCGGCTGCTCGCCGAAATTCGCAACCTGGGGCTCGAAGACGACACCCTCTTCATCTACATGTCGGACAACGGGCCCTGCCCCTGGTACGGCGGCATCGTCATCGACGACGATGGTTTCGTCCTCGAGGGCTATAGCGCCGGGATGCGCGGCGGCAAGATCTGGGGCTACGAGAACGGCCACCGGGTGCCCTGCTTTGTGCGCTGGCCGGGCGGCGGGATCGACGGCGGCAAGGACGTGGACCGCCTGGCCGCCCATTTCGACCTCCTGCCCACGCTCGTCGAGTGTTGCGGCTTGAATCTTCCTCCCGGGACCTCGTTCGACGGGACGAGCCTGTTGCCCCTGCTCCGGGAACCCGGGGCGAACCGGGCCGAGCGCACGCTCGTGGTCCATAATCAGCGGGTGGATTTTCCGGTGAAATACAAGGAGTTCCAGGTTTTGACCGAACGGTGGCGCCTCATCCAGCCTCCTCCCCCGAAAGAGGAGGCCGAAGGCCGGGGGGAGTCGGATCCGATCTCCCTCCAGCACCTCGAGCTCTACGATATCCAAGCGGATCCCGGGCAGCGGATCAATGTCGCCGACCGGCATCCCGACACGGTGGCCGAACTCCTGCGCCGGTATGAAGCCTGGTGGGATGATGTTTCCCCGAAATTCGACGATTACAACGACATCATCATCGGATCGGACCGTGAAAATCCGGCGGTCGTCCATGGTCATGATGCCCATCGCAAGGGGGCGCGCCAGGTCTGGGTGATCGAGGCGGAGAGGGCGGGGGAATATGCCATCCGGGCTTTCCGTTCGGCCTCCCGAGTCCGGGAAGAAAATTCTGGAAACCCGCGAAGGGGCCGCGATCGCTGCCCCGGCTGAAGCCCGGTTGCGGGTCGGCAACGTCAACCGGTCAAGCCCGGTGAGTCCGGAGATGACCGCGGCCGAGTTCAGCGTTCACCTCACCGCGGGCAGAACCTGCCTCGAGGCCTGGTTTGGGCCGGAAAAATCGGAGAAACCTTGGCTCGCCGCCTCCGTCGAGATCAAACGCATCGCTCCGGCCGATCCGGGGGAAGCCGGCCGCTACCGGGCCACCGATCCGGACGCGCTGTTGCGGTAGGCGGACGGCAATCCGGGCCGTCCCTCGCCCAGGCAGCGCATGACCTCGACCGCCTCATAGTTGTACCCGTTGCCCGTAACGGGAAGGGAGATCTCCCGCTCCTCGCGGGCGCCAGGGGCGGCCGCTTTCAGGCTGACAGTCAGCTTCTCCGGCCGATAGATCGGGCTGTGGACCCGGATCCAGCCCTCGGTCCCCAGGACCAGGTTCTCCCTCGGCGTGTCCGGAATGTTCGGTCACTCCTTAAGACGGAAATACTTATACACCGGATAGACGACGCGCCGCGTTTCGACGCCCGCCGATCTCAGCCAGGCGTCAAGCAACCCCCAAGCGGCAAACCCGTCGGCGGCCTGCGGTTCGAGGGCGTAAAAGGCCATGTTCGCCGCCGGCTGGGCCAGGTCGACGTGGTAGGTCCCGGCCGGGAAATCGCGGGCCGGGGACGGGGCGAAGGCCCCTTCGAGCCCGGTCATGGAGAAGCCGCCGCGCGTCGACTTGACCAGGCGGTCGACGGCGAACTCCTCCCCCGTCGCCGTCGCCGCCTTGACCAGGACGTCGACCGTGACGCCGAGCGTGCGCAGCTTCTCGGCCAGGGTGACGAGTCCGGCCGGGAAGAGATACCCGCGCGGGACGGCCGCCTCAAGGGTGCCGACAGTACGGGTCATGTCCTCCACTCCGGGAACGAGCTCTGGGGGACCGAGAAGCGAGGCCGGGACGGCGGCCCGGACGCTCGTGCCGGGGAGATAGCCCGGGATGTTCTTCTCACGGTAGGCCAGGATGTCGATCTTCCCGCGCGAGACATAGGTCCCGGCCACGAAGTTGCGGAGCCGGCCGCTCTCCGCCCGCGTCCGAACGGCCTCAACGACCTCGCGGTCGGCCTGGCGGCAGATATCGCTCATCTCGCCGCCGTGCGCCGCCGCGTACCGCAGGATTCCGGCCAGGAGGGCGTATTGAGCGTAGATCTTGCGCTCGAACGACAGGTGCAAAGGCGTCTCGGCCAGGATGGACATCCGGTTGCGGAGGGCATAGGCGGCCGCGACGAACTTCGCCTCGGTCGTCCAGAAGGCGCCCTCGTGGCTCCACGTCGTCGGCGGCCAGCGGGCGTCGACTTCGCAGTGGGTGAACGTCTCGAGGCCGAAGTCGCGGCGGACGTCGTTCCGGACCGCCGGGAACAGTCTGTCGAAGACATGATCGCGCGGGCCGGGATGGGACGCCGGCACGGAGCTCGTCGCGTAGCCGATGGCGTAGCCGTGCTGGACATTTTCCATGGCGTGGCCGTCGTAGATCAGGACGGGGTCCCAGCGGTTGAAAACGTTCCTGTAAAGGGCGTTGACCTCGACGGTCTCGAGCTTGATGGCGTCCCGGTTGAGGTTCATCCCGGCCGCGTTGGTCCCGCCGCTCAAAATGTGCGGCGTGCCGTCGTTCAGCCGCCACATGTCGTTTCCGTCCACGTTGAAGCACGGGCAGACGAGGATGACGAGATCGTCGAGGAGCGGACGCAGCCGGCCCAGGAGGATCTCCCGGACAAGGACAAGGAGCGCCTCCTTGGCCTCGGCCTCGTACGGATGGATATTCCCCTGCAGATAGACGACTGTCTTTCCCGAGGCGACGGCCTCGGCCGGCGTCGTCACGCGCGGCGAAGCGAGGACCAGAACCGGGCAGGTCCGGCCGAGCGGGCTGGTGAACATGGTGAAGACATAAACCGACTCGCTCTTCCAGCGGAGAGCGTCGATGAACTCGAGCAGCTGGAGGGTGGAAGTCGTGCGGGTATAAGCTGTTTGCTCGGGCACGGTCCGCAGAGCTTCCGGCCAGTTCCCGGTCCAGCCGCGAGGGACGCTGTTCCCCCAATAGATCCGGGGCTCGACGGCCTCCGGATGGCCGGTCGCCGAGACCGCCGGCGCCTCGACGCCGGCCGCAAGGGCCAGGACGAGGATCGCGATTCTCAGCTTCACGGATTGTCCTCCCGCTTCTCAACACAGTCCGCAAGGCCCAATTAGACCTGAAGCGGCGAACCTTTGCAAGATTGCCGAAGCTTCAAAACAATCGCGTTAGCGCATTGATAATAAAAAATTTGACATTGACCGTTTGCTTAGTAATTTAATATAAGAATTTAAGTTGGGCTGGATATCTGTACCACGCCTCAACGGCCAAGCGCTCGTCCGGCCCACCGTGGGCATCGACAAGGAGCAGGCACGATGAAGTCTCTTCGGTTCCTCAGCGTTGTCGCGGTCGCGTTCGTTTTCGCCTCCGGCCAGACCCAAGCCCCGCCGGCCCAGGCCAAGCCCAAGCCGCCGGCCCAAAAGCCGGACGGCCCGGTGCTCGAGCCCGGCAAGGTCGCCCTGAACGGCCGCGGCCTGCACGGTTACATAAGCTTCTCCGCCGCCAAGCCGCCCGAGGGCGGCGGCTACAATATGGGCATGGGATTCTATGCCGCCGTCTGGCCGCTGATCGATGAGCCCCTGTCCCGCTTCCAGATCGGCCTGCCCAGCACCTGGATCGTCCCCGACAACTCCGACAACGCGAATATCCCCCTCGCCCCCATCGGCACCCACGCCCGTGACAATTGGCCGGAACGGGGACCGACCTACAACAGCGTCTGGATGACCGTCGAGGGCGGCCTCGGCTACTGGGCCCGCAACCATTTCCGCTATGGCCCACCCAAGTTCAGCATGAACGCCACCCCTCAGGGCTACGACTACGAGGTCGGTTCGCCCGGCTGGTCGTTCTTCTACACGAACGAGGCCCTTCCCGACAACCGCCTCGGCATCGCCCAGCTGAGCAACCGGATCCTCATCCCGCCCGACGCCCTCCCCTTCCAGGGCCACCCGAACGGCGAGTTCCTGGGCTATACGTACATGGCCCTGCCGTTCACCGAGCCCGTCGCCGGCGACCCTCCGACCGGCGACCAGGCCTGGACCTGCTTCCTGAGCGCGGCCAACTTCAAGGGCCCGATCGCCTATTACATCCCCGAGACCTGGAGCAAGCTGGGCAAGATCTTCAGCTATCCCTACATCTACGGCCGCGGCCTCGACGCCCGTCCGGGCCGGATCAACGGCGGGGCCATGGAAATCAACACCGTGCCCTGCTACCAGGCCCTCGACGCCAAGGGCGACGCCTATTCCAAGCTCCCCAAGATCCAGTTCCCGGTCGACGAGCAAGGCCGCTCGATCCTCGTTCAGGACGTGGTCTATTACTCCAAAGCCGCTCTCTACGACGCCGTGAAGTCTTGGCGCGACGGCGGCCCGGCCGCTTCGGGCCGCTTCGACAAGAACGGCTCCTGGGCCTCCAGCCTGACCACCCAGACGACGCGGTTCGATCAGGGCGGCAAGAAGATGACCGGCGTCGAGAAGGTCTTCAACACCAAGATCTTCGAGCCGAATGTCTGGGGCCTCGAATGGTTCGACGGCACGAGGAACGCGATGGGCAAGTTTCCGCGCTATTACAAGCACGTCGGGGAAGAGCGGGAGATGGTCCCCGAATCGGACGTGCCCGTCGAGACCCAGCTCCGCGTCCAGGAATTCCCGAAGGCCGAGACGGGTGTGCCCTACACCTCGCCGACCACAGGCGCCTGGGCCAAGCCGGGTCCGGCCCGCGGGCCCTTCAAGGCCGCCCTGGCCGACGGCTCGACCGCAACCTACTATTGGTACCGCTTCGTCGATCAGCCGTCCTTCCAGCCGTACCGTTTCAGCCAGGCCAAGAAAGCCAAGCTCCAGGCCTTCATCGAGAAGGTCCACGCCGCCTGGACGATCGACCGCGACTACATGCCGCCCCTGCGCAAGGGCAAGCTCGCAGCGCTCGATCCGGCCTTGCTCGTCACACCCCCGAAGGGTCTCGAGGTCGGCTATGTCCCCATTGTGACGCGGCAGGAAGCGACCGCGGGCGCGGCCGCGGCACGATAGCGGTCCGGCGCCCGCGGACGGGCCGGGATCGCACCGGCGAACATGATGAAGGGAGAGTGATCCGCCATGACGAGCCTTCGATCAAAAGGCCGAGTTCGAGCATTCCGCTCGATCCTCATCCTCATCCTCATGGCCTTTGCTTGGCCGAACGGTCAGGGGCAGAGCCGAGAGACATTGGCCATTCGTCAGGCAACCTGGTCCCCGGAAAAACCGGCGACAACGGCCAGGGCCGATGACCGGCTTTCGCCCGAGGCTTTCGCCGATCCGCCCCTCCAGGCTCGTCCCGGCTGTTTCTGGGATTGGTTGAACGGGGCGATCACCAAGGACCAGATCACCCGGGACCTGGAGGCGATGAAGCGGGCCGGTATGCGCGGCGGCGAGATCTGGGACGTAGCCGCGTACGCGGACCCGGACGGGCGAGTCCCCGCCGGGCCCGCGTTTCTCGGACCGGAGTCCACCCGGTTGATCGTCCATGCCATCCGCGAGGCGGACCGTCTCGGGTTGGAGATCGGTCTCGTCGCCTCGAGCGGCTGGAACGCGGGCGGAAGCTGGATCCCGCCGGAACACGCCGGAAAAGGCCTCTATCATTCCTTGACCCGGGTCGCCGGGCCCGGACTCTTTCACCAGGGCCTGCCCCTGCCCGAGCTGCCGAAGCTCTGTCCTCGGGACGAGCGCGGACGGCCGATCTACCTGAGCGAAGTGGCCGTGCTGGCCCTGCCTTACGACGAAACGAAGACCATCGCCGATAGGGGCCGGATCCTCGACCTGACCGACAAGATCGGCCCCGAGGCCAGGCTTCGCTGGGACGTCCCGGCGGGCGATTGGACGATCCTCCGCTTCGTCTGCGCGAATCACGGCCAGCAGCTGATCGTCCCCAGCCCGAAATCCGGCGGGCCGATGATCGACTTCTTCGAGCCCGCCGCCACGGAATTCCATCTCCGCCACATCGTCTCGGCCATCCTGAAGGACCTAGGGCGGACCTCGTTCCAGGGGACCAGCTTCAAGACGATGGAGTTCGACAGCATGGAGCTCGACGGCTTTACGCCGTGGAACGCGTCCATGGCCGCCGAGTTCCAGCGCCGGGCAGGGTATTCGGCCGTCCGGTTCCTCCCCGTGCTCGCCGGCTGGACGCTGTCAGACCGCGAGACGCAGGAGCGGTTTCTCTACGATTGGCGGAAGACGGTGAGCGACCGGTTGATCGAGTCGCACTATGTAACGGGCCGCCGGTTCCTCTCTTCCTACGGGGTCAACCTCATCGCCGAGGCGGGCGGGCCGGGGCCTCCCATCTGGGATTCCAACCCGGTCGACGGGATTAAGGCCCTCGGGGCCGTCGATATCCCGCGCGGAGAGTTCTGGATCCGCCATCGCGGGATCTTCCTGGTCAAGGAGATCGCTTCGGCCGCGCACGTGTACGACAAGCGCCTGGTCGACGCCGAATCCTTCACCACCTGGCGGCGCTGGGTCGACGGGCCCTTGAACCACAAGGCGATCGCCGATCGGGCCTTGGGCGAAGGCTTGAACAGCTTCTCCCTGCACACCTTCGCCAGCTCCCCGCCCGAGGCCGGGCTTCCGGGCTGGGTCTACCATGCCGGCACGGACATCAATCCCGCGGTCCCCTGGTGGCCGATGGCCTCCGGACTGATGGACTATCTGGCCCGCTGTTCCTACATGCTCCGACAGGGCTGGTTCGTCGCCGACGTCTGCTATTTCTACGGCGACCAGGCGCCGAACTTCTTTCCCCCTTTGTGCAACGTGCCCCAAAAGCCTCTCCTGGAGGGCCTCGATCCGCGGAACGATTTCGACGTCTGCTCCTCGGAGGTGATCCTCCGTCGGATGCGCGTGGAGAAGGGGCGGATCGTCCTGCCGGACGGGATGAGCTATGCGGCCCTCGTGCTGCCGGAGCAGGACCCTATTCCGTCGGAGGTTCTGGCCAAAGTCCGGGCCCTGCTCGCCGACGGGGCGACGGTCATCGGACGCCGCAGGCCGACCGGCGTCCCGGGCCTCCAGGACCGCGAAAAAAATGCGCGGGACATGGAGCGATGGACTGATGAGATCTGGGGCCGCAGCGAACCGCCGAACCAAGGCGCCGCGCCGGCGGTGTCGATCCGGCCCGTGGGCCGGGGCCGGTTCGTCATCGCCGCGGACAGGAGCCGGGCCCTGCGGGAGATCGGGATCGCTCCGGATTTCGAGGTCTCCGGGCGTCCTGACGGGGACCTGGGTCCCTTGGACTTCATCCACCGGCGGACCCGGGACGAGGATTTCTATTTCGTCCGCAACACGACGCGGGAGCCGCAGGCCCTGACCTGCCGTTTCCGGGTGGCCGCCGAAGCCGACGGGCGGAAGCCCGAATTCTGGTGGCCCGATTCGGGCCGCCGCACCGCCTGCCGCGAGTGGCGAACGACGGCCGAGGGAAGGACGGAGGTCCGGCTGGAGCTCGGCGCCCTGGGCTCGGTCTTCGTCGTCTTCCGCAAGTCCGAGGACTCCCAAGGTCCCGAGCTCGATCCGCTGGCTCGCGACACGTTCCGGGCGGCGGACTCTCCGGCGCCCCTGAACCTGGACGGGACCTGGGACATCGAGTTCCCCGAAGGCTGGGGCGCGCCGCGAGCGGCGACCTTCCCGACACTGCAAAGCTGGACCGAGTCCGACAATGAGGGGATCCGGTTCTTTTCGGGGATGGCCACATACCGCAAGACATTCGAGCTGCCGGATGCGCTGGCCGAACGGGACCGGCTGTTCCTCGAGCTGGGCGACCTGGCGGAGATCGCCGAAGTCACGCTCAACGGACGACGGCTGGGGCTTGTCTGGCTGCCGCCCTTCCGGATCGAGATCTCCGGGGCCCTGCGCCCCGGACGGAACGAGTTGGAGATCCGGGTGGCGAATCTCTGGGCCAACCGGCTGAACGCCGATTCGCTGCGGCCGAAAGCGGAGCGTTTCACCCGGAGCAACATCGACCGGATCCAGACCGATCCGACGTCGGACAGCTCCTACGGCCGGGTCCCGCGCGGGGCGACGCGGCCGGTCTACGACAAGATCCCGCCGCTCATGAGATCGGGCTTGTTCGGGCCGGTCCGGCTCATCACGCCCGAGGCACCCGCTACCGGGATCCCCTCACGAGGGCCGGAACGCCGGAGGTAGCCATGTCCCGCTGGACGCGCCGTGAGTTCCTCAGGGTTTCCGGATCCGGCCTCGCCGCGGCCGCGCTCCCTTCCTGGACCTCGAGGGAGGCGCCGCACCCCAACGTCGTCTTCGTCCTGGCCGACCAGTGGCGGGCTTCCGCCCTTGGATACGCCGGCGATCCGAACGTCCGGACGCCGAACCTCGATCGCCTGGCCGCGGCGAGCGTCCGGTTCACGAACGCCGTCTCCTGCTGCCCGGTGTGCACGCCCTACCGGGCTTCCCTCTTGACCGGCCGCTACCCGACGACGACGGGCATGTTCTTGAACGATCTGGCTCTGCCGCCCGGCGAAACCGGCCTGGGCGAGACCTTCAAAGCTTCGGGCTACGATACGGCTTTCATCGGCAAGTGGCACGTCGACGGCCACGGGCGCAGGTCCTTCATCCCGCCGGAGCGCCGCCACGGCTTCGCGTACTGGAAAGCCGCCGAGTGCGACCACGACTACATGAAGTCGCACTATTACGCCGGGGATTCTCCGGAGATGAGGACCTGGGAGGGCTACGACGCCTTCGCCCAAACGCAGGACGCGCGGGCTTATATCCGCCGCCGCGCCCGCGGCGGCAAGCCGTTCCTTCTGGTCCTCTCCTTCGGCCCGCCCCATTTCCCCCATGCGACGGCGCCGAGGGAATCCATGGCCCTCTACCCTTCCGAGAAGCTGACTCTCGCCCCCAACGTCCCCGCGGACCAGCGCCCGGGCGTCCTGAAGGAGCTGCCGGGCTACTATGGCCACTGCACGGCCCTCGACCGCTCGGTCGGGGACATCGTTCGGACGCTTGAGGAAACCGGGCTCGCAAAAGACACGATCCTCGTCTTCACTTCGGACCACGGAGAGATGATGGGAGCCCACGGCGTCCGGCCGAGGCTGAAGCAGCATCCCTGGGACGAGTCCGTCCACGTGCCCTTCCTCGTCCGTTATCCGGCCCTCCACGGCGCGGAGGGCCGCTCGGCCGGGACACCGATCGGCACTCCCGACATCCTGCCGACGCTAGCGGGCCTGGCGGGGCTTCCGGCCCCCTCCGCAACGGAAGGCGAGGACCTGTCGGCCGTCGTCCGAGGCGCCGCCGACCGCGACCGGGCCGCCCTGATCATGAGCGTCGCGCCATCCATCCCCGGGATGCGGGAGTACCGCGGCGTCCGAACCGGCCGATACACGTACGTCCGCGACCTCGCCGGTCCCTGGCTCCTGTTCGACAACCTCGCCGATCCCTTCCAATTGACCAACCTCGCGGGCGTCCCCGCCGCGGCGAAGGCGCAAGCCCGCTGCGACGAAGCTCTCCGCTCCGAGCTGCGGACAATCGGCGATGATTTTCGGCCGCGGCGATTCTACCTCGAGCGATGGGGCTACCGCGTGGACGCGGGCGGGGCGATCTCCTACGAGGAGGGTGCGCCGCCGCAGGGCCCCGGGATCCGGAAATCCGAATGAGCGGACGGGATGTCCGCGTCCTTCGCCTTTCAGCGTTCCTCTTCGCCGGCGCCGGCCGGCGCTGGCCGGCCTGATCCGGGCGGCCCGATGCGGAGCATCACCTCCGAGAACAACGGCTTGGGCGTCACGAGCCGGAGGACGGCCTCGGCGCCGTCCGCGCCGTCGCCGTACATCATGACCCGGAACTCCACGGTCTTGCCCTTCCAGGCCGGATCGATGGGGAGGCGGAAGGTCATCCCGGCGAGCTTCGGCGAGCCGGAGGTCCACTCATAGTTGTGGTAGGGATAGCTCGGCGCGCGGTGACGCGGCACGACGGCCCGACCGTCGATGAGGGCCGCGACATAGACCCCGTCGACCGGATCGAACTTGGCCGGGCCGGCCGTGACCGCGACGGCATACTCCCGGCCGGGAGCGGCCTCGGACGGGACGTGGGAAGCGGTCAGGACGCGGCGCGGGGCGGCCGTCTCGCCGAAGAAATTCGTCGCCTTCCAGGCGCCGCGGTCGAGGGGTTTACCGGCGGCGTTATAGCCGAGGATCTCGGCCACGCCGAAGTTGCGCCCCCGGACGCGAACGTAGCGGCAGGGGCCGCCGGGGACGGGAACGGAGATCGCCACGGGCGCCTTGTCGCCGGCGTCGACGTCGAAGATCTTGATCGTCTTGTTCCGCTGCCTCAGCTCACCCGACGGAGGGATGCCGTCCGCGGCGGCGAGCGACAGCCCGCCGACGCGGGTCCATGTCGTCAGATCGGACGAAGTCTCGACGGCCTCGAGAAGGGAGGCGTCCGTCCGCCGGACGACCCGCAGCTCGAGGCGCGCCAGATCGGTCGCGCGTCCAAGATCGATCCGCCAGAGCGAGCTCTCGCTCCGGTAAGCGGCCGGGCTGCCCGTGAACGGGCTGCGGCGGGGAAAGCCGTCGCTCCAGCGCGTCGCCGGATTCCCGTCGAAAGCGTTACGGTATGTCCCCTCGGCGGCCACGACCTTGTCCCACATGTAGGCCCGGCAGGCCTCGATCTCGGCCAGGCTCGACGGCTCGCGCTTCAGCCGGGCCATTTCCCGGATCTCGAGAGCGTCGTCATCGAGGCTGAACTTGGCCAGCTCCGTCAGACGCCGCCCGTCCGCGGCGGCGCCGGCATCGTCGCGGAGGTCGGCCAACCGGGCGAAGGACGGGCCGGCTGCGGGCGCGCCGGGGAACGTGACGGGCCAGGGCTTCTCCCCCGTCGGGACGGGGATCCCGGACGCTGTCTGTACGGATCGGCCCTCGAATCCGCGGAGCATGACCGATGCTTTCTGCCCCGTCCGCCCGAGGAGCTTGAGCCCGAAGCTGCCGTCGCCGGGCCCGGGGACGATCTCGTAGGGAAGGCCCGTGACGGAGGGCTCCGCCGGGGGGACGGTGTCGATCTGGATGAGCTTGAGGCTGAAGGGATCGAGCTCCACGGCCACCGACCCGCCGAAGGCCGCGCCGTCGCCGGCCGCTTTCATCAGCGACTCGTAGGGATGACGCTGCCGGACTGTCAGCGGCGCACCGTTCGTCGCGGCGAGGCCGATCGTGGCATCCAGAGGGATGGTCCTGACGACCGGCTCCCAGGACATGTTCCGGACCAGGACCAGGGACGACGCGCCGTCGGCATGGGCGATGTCGGCGCCGGGCAGCGGGAAGGCCGCTTTCAGCAACGGCTCGAGCTGTTTGTGGAGCTGGATCAGCCGGGCCAGCCGCGGGTAGTCCTCATCGCCGAGAAAGAAGAACGTCCCGTACATCTCCGGCGAAAGGACCGAGGCCCGGCCGAAGGCCTGGGCCACGAGGTCGTCCTCCCACTTCTCGAGGCAGCTGTTGAAGCAGATGCCGTGGTCCTCGAACTGGCGGAAGGGCGTCCCGAAGAAGCTCGAGGTCAGCTCCCGTCCGATGGAGCAGTCGCGGTTGTACAGGCTCGCCGTCCGGTTGCTGATATGGACGTCGATGTAGGTCTCCTGCCCGCGCCAGAGCAGGCAGTCGGTGATCGTCAGCATGTAGGGCGAGTTGTTGATCCGATGGTTGATGGCCACGAACTCCGGATCGATCCGACGGGCTTCGGCCAGGGCATCGGCCAGGCTCTGGTACTTCTTCTCGAGGATGTACTTGTCCTTGTGGTCGAGGGCCGAGACGACCGTGTCCATCTTGAACAGGCCGACGTTGAAGTCCTTGACCCAGGACAGGAGCTGGCCGCGGCGGGCGGCCATCGACTCCGGCGTCTCGCCGAAGCCGTCCGGGCCGAGCCAGAGGCCGAGGCGCATCGCCAGCGCGGCCGAGGCGGCGGCGATGGGTCCCAGGCCGGACGGGAACCGCGACAGGAAGTTGGCCTTGAACTCGGGGTAGTACGTCCCCTGCGATTCCACCAGGCCCGCGTCCGAGTTGTAGATGTCGAACCGAAGGCCGTAGAGGTCCTTGAGCCGCCGCAAGGCGGCGAAGTTGGCCAGGACCTCGGATTCGAGCGGGCCGGAGTTGTCGTGGCAAAGCCAGTCGAAGTAGAACGTAGCGAAGTCCACCCGGTTGGCCCGGATGGCCTGGATGTACCGGCCGAAAGCCTCCTCGGCCCGGCCGGCCGCCGCGACGCCGAAGCCGGAGGCCTTGCTTGTCCAGGTTCCGCCCGGTGCCACGGCCGCCGCGGGATAGTGCGAGAGGGCGAGGCGGCCGTTCCGCAGGGCCGCCTCGGCGATCGGCCACTCGAGACCCCAGAACAGCTGGCCGTCGAGGAGGACCGGGTTCTCGGCCTTCGCCGGAAGCGCCAGGCCTTCGATCAGGAACGCCTCGACGGTCGCGTCCCGGACGGTCAGAGGCTCCGGCCTCGCGTTCTCGACCGTCAGACGCTTGCGGACATACCAGGCGTCGGCGGGCAGGGCGTACTCGACCGCCACACTCACCCCCGTCCAGGCTCCGCGGCCGGCGTAGACGATGGTCAGCGCGTCGGCCGCGCGACGCACGGTCGGCGGGTCGGCGAAGTCGGCAGCGGTGACGGCCGCGGGCCGGCCGCCGGCCTCGAGGACGAGCTCGAACGGCGCAGCCGCGATATCGTAGGCCTTGCCGCTCAGCTTGTTCGTCAGGCGCAGCTGCCCGGTGCCCGCGACTTCGAGGGACAGATTGTGGTTCTCGAGCGCCGGCATGGCTGGGGATGAAGGCGCGAGACGCGCGGCGAAGGCGGCGGCCGCCAGTGCCAGCAGGACGACGAGGTACGGGATTCGGGCGGACTTCATGGGCATCTCCTCGTTCATTATCGCTCTTTTCGAACCGGTCTTCCATCCTCGGGTCGGGGCGTCGCCTCCCGTCTCATCGGATCATCTCGACGGAAGTCACGCTCTCCGCCTCGACTCTCCTTGTTTATTTCTTGCTGTAATTAAGATATATTAAACTTTAACATAAAGGAAGAGTGCCTTACCTCGAGGCGGTTTCAATTTATGACGGGGCTCTTCCGTAGCTACGGAGGCAAAGAATGAGACAAGCCGTCATGACCGAGCCGGGGGTCATCATCATGAAGGACGTCCCTAAGCCAACTCCCGGAAAAGGCCAAGTCCTTGTCCGCGTCCGCCGCATCGGCGTCTGCGGGTCCGACGTCCATGTCCGTCACGGCAAGCATCCCTTTACTCCCTACCCGGTCGTCCAGGGCCACGAGTTCTCGGGCCTCATCGAGGCGGTGGGCAAGGGCGTCGCCAAGCTGAAGCCCGGGCTGAAGGTCACAGCGACACCCCAGGAAGTCTGCGGCAAGTGTCCCCCCTGCCGCCGGGGCGACTATCACATCTGCGACGTGTTGAAGGTCCGTGGTTTCCAGGCGCCCGGCTGCGCCCAGGATTGGTTCATCACCGAGGCGGACAAGGTCGTCCCCCTTCCCGCCTCCTTCACCTTCGAGCAGGGCGCCCTCGTCGAGCCCGTGGCCGTCGCCGTCCATTCGACCGCCCGAGCAGGTCGTTTGGCCGGAAAGCGCGTCGCCGTCCTCGGCGCGGGACCCATCGGGAACCTCGTCGGCCAGGTCGCACGGGCCCAAGGGGCGAAAGTCCTCATCACCGACGTGAGCGCCTATCGCCTCGAGGTGGCCGCGGCCTGCGGCCTCAAGTCCGTATCGAACGCCGCGGCGGAATCCCTGGCCCAAGCCTCGGCCCGGACGTTCGGGACGAAGGGCTTCGACGTCGCCTTCGAGTGCGCGGGTGTCGAGGCGGCCTTGGATGAGGCGGTCTCGACCGATCGCCAAGGGCGGGACGATCGTCGCCGTGGGCGTCTACGGCGACCGGCCCCGGGTGAACATGGGCTTCGTCCAGGACCGCGAGCTGAACATCATCGGGACGCTGATGTACCAGTACGGCGATTTCGTCAAGGCGGTCCGGCTGATGAAAAGCGGCGACGTCGTCACCGCTCCCCTGGATTCGAACCACTTCCCCTTCGAGCAGTATCCGGCGGCCTACGCCTTCATCGATGCCCAGGCCGACCGGAGCATGAAGGTCTTCATCGACCTGTGAGCGAAGCAGGGACAGAGCCGGGATCGAAGGAGCCATTAAAAATGAAACCATTCACCTACTTTCAGCCGACCGAGATCCGCTTCGGCGCGGGCCGGGCGGTCGAGGTCGGAGAGGCGGCCAGCCGCCTCGGCCGACGATGCCTGATCGTCACCGAACCGGTCTATCCGGCCCTCGCCGCGGCCCTGGCGAAGGTCCGGACGTCGCTCGAATCCGCAGGGCTGGACGTCGCCCATTTCGACGGGGTCGTACCCAACCCGACGACCGACGTGATCTCCGCCGGCGCGCGCGTGGCCCGCGAGCTCCGGGCCGACGTCGTCCTGGGGCTGGGCGGAGGCTCGAGCCTGGACACGGCCAAGGCCGTGGCCGTGGAAGCCAGCCACGACGGGACCTGCTGGGACTACCTCTTCTTCAAGCCGGACCAGCCTTCGGAACGGACGCTGCCCGTGGTCGCCGTGACGACGACATCGGGCACCGGCTCCCACGTAACCCAGGTGGCCGTGGTCACGAACCCCGGGGAAAAGAACAAGTCGGCCCTCTACCACAGCCGGCTCTATCCCCGGATCAGCATTGTCGATCCCGAGCTCGTGCTCTCAGCGCCCCGGCACGTCACCGCCACGACGGGCTTCGACGTCCTCGCCCACGCCTTCGAGAGCTTCATCCATCCGGGCGGCTCGCCCTACACCGACCTGATGGCCCTCGAGGCGCTGCGGCTCGTGGCCGGCCGCCTCCCGGCGGCCGTCGACGACGGAGCCGACCTCGCCGCCCGGACCGACATGGCCTGGGCCGACACTCTGGGCGGTCTGTGCATCGCCAACGCCGGCGTCACCCTGCCCCACGGGATCGGCATGGCCATGGGCGGCCTCTATCCCCACGTGGCCCACGGCGAGGCTTTGGCCGCGGTCTATCCGGCCGTCATCCGCTTCAGCTGGGACGCCGCGCCGGCGAGGTTCGCCGCGGCGGCCCGGATCTTCGATCCGGCGCTCGCCGGCCTCGACGACGACTCTGCCGCAGTGCGCTGCGGCGACGCGATCGAGGCCTTCCTGGAGCGGATCGGCCTGCGGATCGGCCTGGGCGACCTGCGGATCCCCCCGGAGGAGCTGGCCGCCCTGGCCCGGGCCTCGCTCGTCCTGCCCGACTACAAGAACCATCCCCGGATCGCCGCGGCGGAGGACGTCCACGATCTCCTCAAGCGCAGCTGCGGGACCGGGAAGAGCGGCCGTTGAGCCGTAGTATAATGCGCACCGGCCCTCGCGGCGTCGGACGGCCGGCCCGGCGGGCCCCGCGCGGGAGGACTCACCGATGAAAAAGATCGCCCTCATCGCCCTCGTCGTCATCCTGGCGGGGGTCGTCGTCGTCGTCAACCTCGGCCGGAAGAAGTCCGGCGTCGAGCCCATCGTCTGGTACGGGATGATGCCCCACCCCTACAAGACCGAGGTCCGCAGCGGGGTCGAGCGGTTCGAGGCCGAGACGGGTACTGCCGCCCTCAAGGTCGTGGGCCAGCAGTGGACCCAGGACAACGAGAACGTCAACGTCGAGGCTCTCTCGACCAAGGGCCACAAGGCCTTCAGCATCTATCCCGGCGATCCGTCCGGGGCCAACGCCCTCTTCGCCCAGCTGATGGGCCGGGGCCAAGTCGTCGTGGCCTACGGGGCCGAGCCGGCCCTGCCGACCCCCGTGCCGTTCACCGTGGCCACCGACATCAAGGGGGCGGCCATGACGGCCGCCGAGCGGCTGATCGCGCTGATGGGCGGGAAGGGCCGGATCCTGAACGTCCTCGAGACCGTCACGGACATCAACACCAAGAAGCGCGACGAAGGCATCCGGGAGGTCGTGGCCCGCCATCCCGGCGTCGAGATCATCCAGACCATCTCGGACATGACCCAGGTCAGCGAAGCCACGGTCAAGCTCCAGAGCGCCCTGGCCGCCCGCAGGGACGAGATCGACGGGATCATCACGACGGGTTACAACCCGACGATCGCCGCCGCCTCCGTCCTGACGGAATGGCACAAGGACGCCAAACACAAGCGCATCCGGTTCATCGGGATCGACACGGGCGAGACGGTCCTGCAGGCCATCCGCGACGGGTCCATCGACGCCACGATCGCCCAGAACCCGCCCGGACACGGCTACATCTCCTGCCTGCTCCTCAAGCTTCTGCTCGACGGCTGGACGCCCGTCCGCGAGTACCAGTTCATCGACGCGGGCATCGTCGTCGTGACCAAGGACAACGTCGACAGCTACGCCGCCGAGGTCCGCAGGATCACGGACGGCATCACGGCCGACGTGAAAGCCAGGTACTTGCGCGCGCCCAAGTAGCGCGGCGGACCCCGCGGCCATGCTCGAGCTACGAGGCATCAGCAAGCGGTTCCCCGGCGTCCAGGCTCTGGACGGCGTCGGGATCGCCTTCGCCCCGGGTGAAATCCACGCCCTGGTCGGCGAGAACGGCGCCGGCAAGAGCACGCTCATCAAGATCATCACGGGGATCTATCGGCCCGACGCGGGTCAAGTCCTCTTTGAGGGCCGGCCCCTGCGCTTCCGCAGCTACCGCGACAGCCTGGAGCAGGGCATCGATATCGTCAGCCAGGAGATCCAGGTCATCCCCGAGAGCACGATCGCCGAGAACATCATGCTCGACAAGCTCATCACCCGCGGGCGGACGGGGATCGTCGACTGGCCCGCGGTCGAGCGGACGGCCCGCCGCTATCTGGACATGGTCGGCCTAGCGCTCCCGCCGGACACCGTGATCAAGCGCCTGAGCGCCGCCCACAAGCAGCTCGTCCAGATCGCCAAGGCCCTGGCCGCCGAGGCCCGGGTTCTGCTCCTGGACGAGCCGACGAGCTCGCTCACCGAGCACGAGGCCCGCAACCTCTTCGGCCTCCTGCGGGGACTGAGGGACAAGGGCGTCACGATCATCTTCGTCTCCCACAAGTTCGAGGAAGTCTTCGCCCTGTGCGACAAGGTCAGCGTCCTGCGCGACGGCCGGCTCGTCGGCACGCGGCGGATCGACGAGCTGACCCGAACGGAGCTCGTGACGATGATGATCGGCCGCGACGTCAGGCAGGCCCACTTGGGCCGGCTCGACGCGGAGGCGGGGCGGGAGATGCTCCGGGCGGAGTCCGTCGTCCGCAAAGGCAAGGTCGAGGGCGCGAGCTTCCGCCTGCGCGAGGGGGAGATTCTCGGCTTTTACGGCCTTGTCGGCGCCGGCCGGACCGAGCTCGCCCGGGTCCTCATCGGCGAAGACCGCCTGGACGGCGGAACGATCTACGTTCGCGGCGAGAAGGCCAGGATGCGGAGCGTGACCGACAGCTTGGAGCGCTACAAGATCGGCTACATCACCGAGAACCGGAAGGAGGAGGGCCTGCTCCTGGCCTTCCCGGTCCGGACGAACATCACGATCACCGTCTGGCCGCGGCTCGCCCATCGCCTGACCCGCTTCATCAGCCGGACGCGGGAGCTCGGAGATCACCCGCGACATGATCCGCGACCTGAGCATCCGCGGCACCGGCCCCGAGCAGCGGACCGAGGACCTCAGCGGCGGCAACCAGCAGAAGATCTGCCTGGCCAAGTGGCTGGCGGCCGACTGCGACATCCTGATCGTCGACGAGCCGACCGTCGGCGTCGATGTCGGGGCCAAGGAGCAGATCCACCAGATCCTCTGGGACCTGGCCCGTCACAAGCGGAAGGCGATCATCCTCATCTCTTCGGACATGCCCGAGATCATCCGGGTGGCCAGCCGGATCCTCGTCTTCAAGGACCGCCGCATCGCGGGCGAGATCACCGGCCTCGACGACGGGACGAAGACCTACGCCGAAGTCAGCGCGGCCATCGGAGGCTACCTCAATTGACGGAGACCCGACCATGACACCCAACGATCCCCGGCCCGAAGCTCATCCCCCCTTGCGCCGCCCGGCCGGCGACCGCCGCGAGCGGATCAGCGGCCGCACGCTCGGCCTGGTCATCTCCACGGCGGCCCTCTTCGCCGCCCTGGCCCTCCTCTCGCAGAGCTTCCTCAGCGGCTATACGATGTTCGTCATCTCCCGCCAGATGGCCTTCTACGTCCTGGTCGCCCTGGCCCAGGCCTTCGTCCTGGTCATCGGCCAGATGAGCCTGGCGGTCGGCGCGATCGGCAGCATCACGACCATCGTCCTGGGGCTCGGCCTCGACACGTGGGGGCTGCCGCCGGCCCTGGCCGTCCTCATGGCCCTCGGCGTAGGCGCCCTGGCCGGCTGGCTCAACGGCACGCTCATCACCCGGCTGAAGATCGACTCCTTCATCGTCACCCTGTCGATGATGTTCATCTTCATGGGCCTGCGTTCGGGCATCTCCGGCGGGTCTCCGTACAAAGTCCCCGCATCCTTCAGCTTCATCGGGCAGAAGAGCCTGCTCGGCGTGCCCTACGTCTTCCTCCTCGTGCTGGCCCTCCTCGGAGGCGTCGGATACATGTACCGGAACACGGTCTTCGGCCGCCGGATGCTGGCCACGGGCGGCAACGCCGCCGCGGCCCGCCTGTCCGGCATCGCCACGGACCGCATGATCGTATCGGCCCACGTCCTCTCCGGCCTCTTCGCCGCCCTGGCCGCGGTCCTGTGGGCCTCCAAGCTCGGCTCGGCCGCCCCGGAGACGGGCGACGATTGGCTGATCATCTCCTTCGCCGTGGCCATCATCGGCGGCACCGGGCTGAACGGCGGCATCATCTCCGCTCTCGGCATCCTCATGGGCTCGGCCATCTTCATGCTGATCAAGCACGGACTGGTCGAGGTCAAGGCGAACCCCTACTACGCCAACTCCTTCCTCGGCCTGCTTATCCTCCTGGCCATCGTGGTCGACCGCGTCCGGGAGATCTACTCCGACAAGCAAAAGGACAAGCCGAAAGACAGGTGACGGCATGGCAACGCTCACGCGCCGCGAGTTCCTCGGGACTTCGGCCTCCGGCCTGGGAGCCCTGGCCCTCGGGCCGGGGCGGCTTGCGGGAGCCGGACCGTCTGTCCCGCCCAACATCCTCTTCATCCTGACCGACGACCAGCGCTTCGACGCCCTGGGCTGCGCCGGCAACCCGATCATCCGGACGCCGAACGCGGATGCCCTGGCCCGGGACGGAATCCGGTTCGACCGGGCCTTCGTCACGACCCCGATCTGCGCCGCCAGCCGGGCCAGCATCTTCAGCGGAACTCACGAGCGGACCCACGCCTACACCTTCACCAAGCCTCCCCTCGCGCGCGCCTTCACCGACATCAGCTATCCGGCCCTGCTCCGCCGGGCCGGCTACCGCACCGGCTTCGTCGGCAAGTTCGGCGTGGCGGTCGAGGACGGCGCCCGGGAGCGGATGTTCGACTTCCTGCACCTCGACAGCCTGCCCCACGTCGAGACGGTCGCCGGCGTCGAACGGCACAAGACCGAAGTCGAGGGTGAGGCGGTCATCGACTTCCTGCGCGGCGTCCGGCCGGGACAGCCCTTCTGCTGCGTCTGGTGCCCCTGGGCGCCTCACGCCGACGACGACGACCCGAAGCAGTATTTCTGGCCTTCCGCCGTGGACGGCCTGTACCGGGACGTCGACATCCCGGTCCCCGAGACGGCCGCTGCGAAATACTACGACGCCCAGCCCGCCTTCCTGAAGAACACCATGAGCCGGACGCGCTGGGGCTGGCGATTCGATACGCCCGAGAAATACCAGGCCATGGTCAAGGGCTACTTCCGGATGATCAGCGGGATCGACATGGTTCTCGGCCGCATCCGGGCCGAGCTCGCCCGCCTCAGGCTCGAGCGAGAACACGGTCATCATCTTCACCTCGGACAACGGCTATTTCCTCGGCGAACGGGGCTACGCCGACAAGTGGCTGATGTACGACCTCTCCATCCGCGTGCCGCTCATCGTCTTCGACCCGCGAGCACCGCGGGAGAACCGGGGCCTGGTCAAGCGCGACCTGACTCTCAACATCGATCTCGGCCCCACGATGCTGGACCTGGCCGGCGTTCCGATCCCGGCGCTCGTCCAGGGCCGGAGCCTGAGGCCTCTGCTCGGCCGGGGCGCTCCGGCCTGGAGAAGCGAGATCTTCTGCGAGGAGCTGTGGGACCATCCGGAAATCCCGCGGAGCGAGTGCATCCGCACCCAGCGGTGGAAATACATCCAGTATCCCGCCCATCCGGAGTATGTCGAGCTTTTCGACCTGGAGGACGATCCCGACGAAAAGCGGAACCTGGCCGCGGATCCCCGCTATGCCCCGGTGCTGTCCGATCTGCGGGCGCGCTGCCAGGAGCGAATCCGCGAGCTGCTCGCCGACAGGACCAAGTTCGCATGACCTCCCGCATCCGCTCCAGGCTCCTCCTCGCCGCCGCGGCGGCGCTGGCGATCCTGCCGGCGGCCGGGCCGGGCGGCGCCGCCCGGCCGGGACCGGGCCCTTCCCTCCCGGCGGGGAGGATCGCGGCGACGGACCTGCGCTGCGAATACCGGTCCGAACCCCTGGGGATCGATGCCGAACGGCCCCGATTGAGCTGGGTCCTCGCCTCCGGCCGCCGGGGCGAAGTCCAGACCGCCTATCGCGTGCTCGTCGCCTCCTCGCCCGAAGCGCTGGCGGCCGAGCGGGGCGATCTCTGGGACAGCGGACGGGTCGCCTCCGCCGAGAGCCTGTCCGTCGCCTACGCCGGCGTGCCGCTTCGGAGCGGCCAGCGCTGTCATTGGATGGTCCGCGTCTGGGACCGGGAGGGCCGCCCATCGGACTGGAGCTCGGCCGGCAGCTGGGAGATGGCCCTCCTGCGCCCCGAGGACTGGACGGGCGTCTGGATCGGCGACGGAAAGCCGGATCCCGCCGCGGACGAGGACTTCTACAAGGACGACCCCGCGCCCCTCTTCCGCCGCGAATTCGCCGTTCCCGGCGGCATCCGGCGAGCCCGGCTCTACATCGCCGGCCTGGGGTACTACGAAGCCTCGATCAACGGGAGGCGGGTCGGCGACCGCGTCCTGGATCCCGGCTGGACGAACTACGCCCGGCGCGTCTACTACAGTGTTTACGACGTGACGGACCTTCTCCGGGCGGGCGCCAACTGCCTCGGCGTGACGCTCGGCAACGGGTGGTGGAACCCCCTCCCCCTCCGGATGTGGGGCGGCCGGAACCTGAGAAAGGACATGCCTGTCGGACGGCCTCGCTTCATCGCCCGGCTGAACTTCGAGACCGCAGACGGGGCGGCCACGGTCGTGGGCTCGGACGCCGCGTGGAAGACCCGCGGCGGCCCGATCCTGCGCAACAACGTCTATCTCGGAGAAGTGGTCGACGCCCGCCGCGAGATCCCCGACTGGGACGCACCCGGCCTCGACGAGGCCGGGTGGGAGCCGGCCGTCCCCGTCGCCGGCCCCGGCGGCCGGCTCCAGGCCCAGCCCCAGCCGCCGATCCGGGTCCGGGAGCGGATCGCCGCCGCGGCCGTCACCGAGCCCGCGCCGGGCGTCTATGTCTTCGACCTCGGCCGCAACTTCGCCGGCTGGGCCCGGCTGCGCCTGCGAGCCCCGGCCGGCACGGCGGTCCGGATCCGCTACGGCGAGCTCCTGGACGCGAAAGGCCGGCTCAACCCCATGACCTCGGTCGCGGGCCAGATCAAAGGCAAGCGCCGGGACGGTTCCTTGATCGGCGGACCCGGCTCACCCGAAATCGCCGAGCAGTCCGACGTCTATATCGCCCGCGGCGGGAGCGAAGAGTCCTACACGCCGCGGTTCACGTTCCACGGATTCCGCTACGCCGAAGTCACCGGCCTGCCCGGCCGGCCCGCGCTCACGGACCTCGAGGGGCTTCTCCTCGCCTCCGACCTGGAGGAGGCCGGCTCGTTCGCCTGTTCCAACGAGCTCCTCAACCGCATTCAGGAGATGACCCGGCGGACGTTCCTGAGCAATGTCTTCAGCGTCCAGTCGGACTGCCCCCACCGCGAGAAGTTCGGCTACGGCGGGGACCTCGTGGCGACCGCCGACGCTTTCCTAGCCAACTTCGACATGCAGGGCTTCTACGCCAAGGCGGCGGCCGATTGGGCCGACGCGGCCCGGCCCGACGGCATGCTCACCGACACGGCCCCGTTCGTCGGGATTCAGTACTGCGGCCTGGCCTGGGCCATGGCCCACCCGCTCGTCCAAGACCGGCTCTGGCGCCACTACGCCGACCGACGCCTCGTCGAGGAGCAGTACGACGCGGCCCGGCGCTGGCTGGACCTCGTGACGGGGATGAATCCCGGCGGCCTGATCGTCGACGGCCTGGCCGACCACGAGAGCCTCAAGGCCACGCCCGTCCCGGCGCTCGTGACACCGCTTTACGCCGAGACGGCCCGCATCGTCTCCCGCCTGGCCGGCCTTCTGGGGCTCACGGAAGACGAAGCCCGCTACCGCGATCTCGCTGCGTCCATCGCCGCCGCGTACCGTGAGAAAGGGCTCGGCGCAGGCCCGGACAAGTACAACTCCCTCACCCAGGCCGGACTGGCCGCGGCCCTGGCCCTGGACCTCGTGCCCGAGGCGGAGCTGACCGCGGCCGTCCGGACGCTCGCGGGCAAGGTCGCCGGCCCCGAAGGACCGCGCCTCGAGACCGGGATCTTCGGGACGAAGTACCTCCTCGAAGTCCTGTCGCGCCATGGCCGGGCCGACCTGGCTTACGCTCTCGTGGACCGGACGTCGTTCCCGGGCTGGGGCTACATGCTCGAGCACGGAGCGACGACGCTCTGGGAGCACTGGGAATTCAGCGACAACACCTTCTCCCACAACCATCCGATGTTCGGCTCGGTCAGCGAGTGGTTGTTCGCCTGGGTGGCCGGCATCCAGCCCGATCCGGCGGCCGTCGGCTACGACCGGATCGTCTTCCGGCCCCAGCCGGCCGGGAGCTTGACCTGGGCCCGGGCGAGCCTCCGCACCGCCCGGGGCGACGCCGCCAGCGCCTGGCGGATCGAAAACGGCCGCTTCCTCCTGTCGGTGACCGTGCCGGCCAATGCGACGGCGGTCGTCTTCGTCCCGGGCCTCGATCCGGCCTCGGTCAAGGAGGGCGGAAAGCCCGCCGGTTCCGCCCCCGGCATCGTCTTCCGCGGGGTGGAAGCGGGAAGCTGCGTGTTCGCGATCGGCTCGGGCCGATACGAGTTCTCGGCCCCGATCGTTTCGAGGAGATGAGGGAACGCCGGAGCCGGCAGACAGCCGCCGGCCGGAAGCCCGGAAGAAGGAGGCCCGTCATGACGGTGATGAAACGCCGGGATTTCCTGGGAGCCGCGCTGGCCGCGGGGGCGGCCGCATGCGCCGGCCCGGCCGGTCGTCAGCGGGCAAACGCGACCTTGGGGCCGACGCCGCCCAACATCGTCCTCATCCTGGCCGATGATCTGGGCTACGGCGATCCGGGCTGCAACAACCCGGAATCGAGGATCCCGATGCCCGCCGTCGACCGGATCGCCGCCCGCGGCGTCCGGTTCACGGACGCCCACTCCCCCTCGGCGGTCTGCACGCCCACGCGCTACGGCCTTCTGACCGGCCGCTACGCCTGGCGGACCTGGCTGAAGCGGGGCGTGCTGGGCGGCTATACGCCGCCGCTCGTCGAACCGGACCGGATGACCACCGCCTCCCTCCTCAAGAGCCGCGGCTACGCCACCGGCTTCTTCGGCAAGTGGCATCTCGGCCTGGCCTGGACGCGGATGAACGGCAGCGCGCCCGACTGGCGCGAGGCCGAGAGGCTCCGGCCGGGGTCCTCGCAGGACGCCGACCCGAAGACCGGCCTGAACGCCGACTTCAGCAAGCCCGTCGCCGGCGGGCCCGTGGACCACGGCTACGACGAGGCGTACTTCACGGCCGCTTGCCCGACGATCGACGGCCCCTTCGCCTTCATCGAGAACCGCCGGACCGTCGGGCTGCCGACGAAGCAGGTCTCCGACTATTACGACATGACCGGAGGCGAGGAAGGCAGCCCGCGCCAGGGCTGGATCGTCCCCGGTCATAAGCTCGAGGAGGTCGACCTCCGGTTCACCGAGAAGGCCATCGCCTTCATGGAGCGCAGCCGCCGGGAATCGCCGGGGAAGCCCTTCTTCGTCTCGCTCTGCCTCTCGGCGCCGCACACGCCCTGGCTCCCTCCCGCCCTCGTCAAGGGCCAGAGCCAGGACGGGCCGCGCGGCGACCTGGTCCTCCTCGCCGACTGGTGCACGGGTGAGATCGCCAAGGCGCTGGACCGGCTGGGCGTCACGGACGACACCCTGCTCATCTTCACCAGCGACAACGGGCCGCACCCGGGAACCAACGGCCACAGGTCCGAAGGCGCCCTGCGCGGGCTCAAGTCCCAGATCTGGGAGGGCGGCCACCGCGTCCCCTTCGTCGCCCAGTGGCCGAAGCGCATTCCGGCCGGTACGGTGAGCGACGAGCCCATCTGCCTCACCGACATGCTGGCCACCTTCGCCGCCCTGACCGGGGCCGCGCTTCCGGAGGACGCGGGCCCGGACAGCTACGACATCCTGCCCGCCCTCCTCGGCCGCTCGGGCGCCGCTCCGATCCGGGAGGCTCTGGTCTCCCACTCGGAGAACGGAACGTTCGCCATCCGCCAGGGCGCCTGGAAGCTCATCCTCGACAACAAGACCTCGGGCGGCTGGATGACGCCGGCCGGCAAGCCGCCCGCGCCGGGCACGCCGGGCCAGCTCTACAACCTGGCCGATGATCCGCAGGAGAGGAACGATCTCTGGGAAGACAAGCCCGAGATCGTGGCCCGACTGACCGCCCTCCTCGAAAGATACAAGAAGGACGGGCGGAGCGCGCCGAGACGCAGATGACGGCCGCCCCGACGACTCACCGCCTTGCCGCCGCCCTGGCTATGGCCGCGGCCCTGTCCACGGCGGCCGCGCCCGCCCCGACGGCGCAAGCGCCCGCCGGCGACGGCCTGCCCGTCTACGTCTGCCGCAGGATCGACCGCGACCTCGCGCTCGACGGGCGCCTGTCCGATCCGCTCTGGTCGAAGGCCGCCGTCGTCCGGCTCGTCCGGGCCGACACCGGAGCGCCGGCGGAGCGCCGCACGGAGGTCCGCCTCCTCTACAGCGCGACGACCCTGTATATCGGATTCGATTGCCGGGACGACTTCGTCTGGGGAACGCGGACCGCGCCCGACTCCGACATCTACGCCGAGGAGTGCGTCGAGGCGTTCCTGAACCCGGCCGGGAGCCCGCACCAGTACTACGAGATCAACGTCAGCCCGAAAGGCGTCGTCTTCGACGCCTGCATCCTGAATCCCAAGACCGAAGCCGCCCCCGACCGGAGCATCACCGGGCTCAAGGACTGGCATCCGGCCGGCCTCGCGACCCGGGTGTTCGTCGACGGCGAGACCGACCGGCCCGGCGGGGCGCGATCCTGGAGCGTCGAATACGCCATTCCTCTCGCGGCGCTCGTCGGCGCCCCGCGCGTTCCGCCGGCCCCGGGCGACACGTGGCGGATGAACCTCTACCGGATCGACGCCCCCGCCCCGGGAAAGACCCGCTACGACGCCTGGAGCCCCACCCTGAAGATCGACTTCCACCGCCCCTGGCGCTTCGGCATCCTGAGGTTCGAGTGAGCGCCGGTTCTCGGAGAACGACAGTCCGAGCCTGCCGTCTGGCCCGATCCAGCCGTGTCTTTTCTGGAAAAAGCTCAAGTGACATCCGGCCGGGCCGCAGCCGGCCAAGGAGACGGAGATGAAGAGACATCGATGCGCAGCTCATGATCACGAATCCTGCGGGGGCATCAACCGGCGGGAGTTCCTTCAGGCGGCGGCCGGAACGGTCCTGGCGCCGGCCCTCCTGGGCGGCGGCACGGCCGGCGCGGCTGAGGCGGGCGTCCCTCGGGTCCGCCGCGGAGGGCCGGCCTCGAAGCACGTCCCGGTGATCCACGCGGCCTTCGTGCGGCGCAAGGAGGACTACGGGATGCTGTGGCCGGGCGACATCTACGACGGCCGGGCCGCCCGCGTCCGCTACACGGCCGACATCGAGCGGACCGGGGCGGCCTTGGGAGCCAAGATCGTCCTGCGGCCGGAGCCGATCTATGCGCCGGCCGAGGCGGACGCCTGGATCACGGAGGCGAAGCAAGCCCAGGCCGACGGCCTGTTCCTGGTCGTCCTCGACCGGCAGAAGCACGCCTGGCCGACGGCCGCCAAGGCCGCCGACAGCGGGCTGCCGACGGTCGTCTTCGCGCCGCTCGGGACGGCGTTCACGACCAACACCGCGCCCGTGGCCGCCAAGCCGGGCTGTGTCGTCTATTCCACCGCAGGCGCGTTCGACCAGGCCGCTTACGGCCTGAAGATGCTGGCCGCCGGGGCCCGGATCCGCCGGACCCGCTGCGCCGTCATCCAGGGCGAGGACCGCTCGGAAGCAAGGCTCACGGAGCTGGGGATCTCCCTGCGGTACGTCCCGGCCGCCTCGTTCATCGCCGAATACGAGCGGATGGGCGAGCCGGCCGAGACGGTCGCCATGGCCGACGACTACATGCGCCAAGCCCGCTCCGTCCGGGGCGCGACTCGCCAGGACGTCGTCAACGGCATCAAGAGCTACCGCGTGGCCACGGCCATCCTCGACCGGGAAGAGGCGGACGCGATCTCCATGGACTGCCTGGGCGCCCTGGGTCCCACCAAGATCTCGCTGCCGTGCATCGCCTGGTCGCGGATGAACGACGACGGCATCCCGGCCGCCTGCGAGGCGGAC
The DNA here is from genome assembly GCA_963803915.1 of Candidatus Aminicenantota bacterium. GTDB lineage: Bacteria > Acidobacteriota > Aminicenantia > Aminicenantales > UBA4085 > UBA4085. The sequence goes on from CAWDOL010000001.1 coordinate 132,280, forward strand.
ACGGGGGCCATCGCCTCGCACATCCTCGTCCAGGCCCTCTTCGACCGGCCGGGCTTCCAGCAGGACCCGGTGCCGGACACCGTCCATGACGCGCTCATCGGCGCCCATTGCAGCTGCCCGACGAAGCTCGACGGATTCGAGGGGCCCGAGGCGCCGTTCGACCTCGTCCACCACCACGGCAATCGCGACGCCGTGCCCCGGCCCTTTGGAGAGCCGGCCAGCGGATGACCTGCCTCGACGTGCTTCCCGGGCGAGGGCACGGCCCCGACGGAGCTGCTCATCTCGACGGGGACGGTGATGGACAACCTCGACGTCCCGCCCGCCGGGGGGTGCGTCGTTTCGGTACGGGTCAAGCTCGACTCCGACCAGGATGTCCTGACCTTCCCCGGCTTCCACCAGCTGTTCTTCTACGGTGATTACAAGCGCGAGCTCCGCGACTTCGCGAAGCTCTACCGCCTCAAGGCGACGATCGTCTAAGGCGCAAAAGGAGCATACCGTGAGCCAAAAGCTGTTCCTGTCGCTGATCCTGGTGCGCCTGCGCCCTGCCCGCCCTGGCCCAGGAGCCCAAAGCCCATTGGAGCTTCGATACGATCGAGAACCGCCAGACAAAGGAGATCGTGAGCGGTCGCTCCGATCCGCTGGAGGGATTCTTCGAAACGGCCCCCGGAGTCAAGGGCGCCGGCCTGCGCCTGGACGGGTTCACGGCCTGCTTAAGGACGGCCGAAGCGAACCGGATCGTGAGCGGCCGGGAGATCACCGTGGAAGCCTGGATCTCGCTCGGGGAATACCCCTGGAACTGGTGTCCCATCCTGACCGCCGAATCCGACGAGGTCAAGGGGTATCGGCTGATGGTCGGGCCGCTGGGGCAGGCTTCCCTGGAGTGCGCCATCGGGAATCAGTGGATCGCCTGCACGACCGCGCGGGACGCGCTGCCGCTTCGAACCTGGATTCATGTCGCGGGCGTCTACCGGGCCGATTCCGGCCTGACCGTCTATCTCAACGGGGAGCCGGCCGCGTCGCAGGCCGTCAAGGGCGCCATCACTTTCGCGCCGCGGGCCGGCTACGTCCTGGGCATGGTCGCCCGTCCCGAGAAGCCCTCCGACATCCATCGAACGCACGGCACGCTGCCGGCGTATTTCGGCCTCGACGGGATCCTGGACGAAGTGAAGGTCTACGATGCGGCCCTGCCGGCCGAGCGGATCAAGGCCGAGTTCGCCGCCGTCAAGCCCAGCGCCCCCGATATCGCTCCCCGGAAGCTGCCCGCGGTCGACTTCAAGCCGGGGCGGTTCGGGGCCTTCACCACGAAGCTCAAGTACTACCCGGGCTGGGACAACCTCTGGCCGGTCGACCAGGACCCCGACATCGTGGTCTGCTTCAAGGATTCCCCGGTCCGGCTCGTCTTCTGGCGCGGGACACGCTACAGCCCGGCCTGGGTCTCGGAGAACGGAAACTGGATGACCGACCAGAGTGTCGAGACGTGGGGGACGGGCGATGGGGACCGGGAAGGCTGCTTCGAGCACATGCAGGACCGGCACTGCCGCTTCTCCCACGTCCGGATCATCGAGAACACCCCGGCCCGCGTAGTCGTCCACTGGCGTTACGCGCCGGTCAGCGCCTACAACAACACCTGGAACATAGACCCCAAGACGGGCTGGGAGCTGTGGATCGACGAATACTACTATATCTACCCGGACGCGAGCGCCGTCCGCAAGGTCTCCTGGAAGAAGGGCACGCTGGGCGACACGTTCCAGCTCCAGGAGACCCTGGCCCTGCTCCACCCCGGCCAAGCCGTCTCGGACCTCCTCGAGAAGGACTACGTGATCGTGGCCGACTATTCCGGCCGGACGGGCGGGTCGTCCTACGTGGAGAACCCCAGCGCTCCCGCCTTACGGCCCGTTCCGCTGGGATGCGACCAAGCCCTTTACGATCCAGCAATACCAGTTCAAGTCCAGGAACAAGCCGTTCATCTTCTTCGAGCCGGGCAACAAGATGTCTCTGCGCTACGAGAACCTGGCCTCTTACGGCCGGGCCAGCGGCTGCAACCATTTCCCGGTCGGGCAGGCCCGCTGCGACGGGCGGACGACACTCACTTCGGACAAGCCGTCTCACTGCTCCAGCTTCCCGATCTCCGAGCCGGTGATTCACGCGGCCGGGGACCGGGAGCTCTGGTACGCTCTCTACGGCATGAATGCCATGCCTCTCAAGGACCTCGTCGAATTCGGGAATTCGTGGAGCGCGGCGCCCGCGCCCGTATTCAATCCGGGCGCCACGGTCTCGGGAGCCTACGACCGGAGCGAGCGGTGCTACAAGATCGAGAACGGGAGCGGGCGCCCCGGCCGCATCGACGTCACCCTGCCCGGGAGCGCGGCGGCCCCTATCATCAATCCCGCCCTCACCATCAAGAATTGGAACGGCGAGGGAGCCCGCATCCTGGTCAACGGCCGGGAAGCCGGCGAGGCGAAGATCGCCGTTTCGGCGAAGCTCGAGGGAGCCGACCTCGTGGTCTTCCTGCCCATGAAGAGCGCGTCGCGGGTCGAGATCCAGATCTTGCCCGCTGATCGCACGCAAGAGTGAGAGGAGGAATCGTGGCTCTCCATAATCGACATCTCCTCCGATCCGGATCTCTCGCCGTCCTGGTCGTCAGCCTGTCGCTTATGGCCGAAAATCCGCCCACGGCTTCCTGGACATTCGACCAAGCCAAAGGCGGCGATCCCATCCAAGGCTACTCCAGACTCGTGCCCGGCGTATCCGGAATGGGGCTTCGCTTCGACGGGCAGACGACATCCGTCGTCCGGGCCGCCTCCCGGGCGCCCCGTCTCGGAGACGCTTTCACGGTCGAGGCCTGGGCGGCCATCCAAACCTATCCCTGGACATGGTGCGCTCTCGTCAACCAGGAGAAGGACCGCAAAGCCGGGCTTTTTCTTCGGCATCGATCCCGAAGGATATTTCGGCCTGCAGATCGCCGTCGGCGGGACGTGGGTGGAGTGCCGCTCCGACGCCGCGCTCCCTCTCTACGCCTGGAGCCACCTCGCCGCGACCTACGACGCGGCTTCGGGGATCACGCTCTACCGCAACGGCAAACCCGCGGGCCGCAAGGCCGTATCCGGGAAGCCCGCCTTCGCGCCGGACAGCGATCTGTGGCTCGGTCGCAACCTGACGCCGCTCGGCCTCAGCCACGAGGTCAAGGTCGTGGCCGAGGTCGCCTATTCCTTCGACGGGATCATCGACGAGGTCCGGATCCACGATCGCGCCCTCGGCCCGGACGAGATCCGGGCCGCCCACTCCGCCCTGGCGCCGTCCGGGCCCGATCCGCTCCGCGCCCCCGTCCTACCGGCCGGGCCTCCCGGCCCCGGCCGCTTCGGCGCCTATGCGACCCGCTTGCGCTACACGGACGAATGGGAGCGGCTCTGGCGCGTGGGCGACTCCCCCGACGTCGTCGTCCGCTTCGACGAGAGCGCGGAGCGGCTGGTCTTCTGGCGCGGCACGAGCTTCATCCCCGCCTGGGTCACCGAGAACGGGATCTGGTACAACAACGAATTCTACGAGACTCAGGACGGGTCGATGACGACGAGTGTCGAGCCCATGGCCGACAAGCAGGCCCGGTTCTCACATGCCCGCATCCTGGAAAGCAACGACGCGCGCGCCGTCGTCCTCTGGCGCTACGCCCCGGTGACGGTCGAAACCGGTCTCGTCTTCCCGGACCCCCTGACAGGCTGGCACGACTGGGTCGAGGAGACGTACACCGTTTACCCGGACCGGACGTGCGTCCGCAAGATCCGGACCTGGTCGACGAAGCCCACGGTGGTCCCGACGGAGGGAAAGGGCTTGGAGAACTTCCGCCAGTTCCACGAGGCCATCATCATCAATCCCCCCGGCACCCGTCCCGAGGACAATATCCAGGCCGACGCCCTGACCCTGGCCAACATGAAGGGCGAGACGCACACGTACTCCTGGGCCAGGGAGGCGCCGGGCTTTCCCGCCGATTTCGACGCCGAGACCTTGAGCCTCCTCCATCGCATCAGCGACCAGGACACGGCCGCCCACAAGTGGCTGACGCTCCCCCCCGGGGCAACATCCTCCGGGTGAACCTCAAGGCCAAGGCCAGCCCCTATGTCATCGTCGATCCCCGCGGCGTGGCCATCGACTGCTACGCCGGGGAGATCATCCGCGAGCGCTCGATGTTTCCCTGGTGGAACCATTGGCCGGTCTCGCAGCAGATCCGCTCGAACGGCCGCTGGGCGGTCGCGCCCGACCGGGTCTCGCACAGCTCCCTGGCCCACATCCAGTCCTGGCAGCCCTACGAGGAGTCGGCCGACGGCCTGACCATGCTCATGCTCAACGGCCTGAGCGACAAGCCGGCCGAAGGCCTGGTGCCGCTGGCCAAGTCCTGGCTCCAGGCCCCGCCCATGGAGATCGCGGCGGGCGCTTTCCGCGCCGAGGGCTTCGATCCGGCCCAGAAAGCGTTTGTCGTGACCCGCTCGGGCCCGGCCGACGCCGCCGCGCTCGACGTCACGCTCCGGGCGGGCGCGGATTCGCCGGTCGTGAATCCGGCTTTCTATGTCCGGAACTGGGGCCGGGCCGAGCCGCGGATCGAGATCGACGGCCGCGCCGTCGCTGCGGGCCGGGACGTCCGCGTCGGTCGCGTCTTCCGGCTCGAGGGAGACGACCTCGTCGTCTGGCTCCGGCTGGAGTCCACCGCCCCTGTCCGGATCACGATCTTTCCGGCGACCGGATCGAAATAAGGAGGCTTGAACATGAAGCGAACGCTCGCCGTCCTCGGCTTGATCCTCGTCTCGGCCGGTCTGCTCCGAGCGACCGGCGGTCTCACCTTCGATAAGGCGGAATACGCCGCCCGCCGCGCCCGATTGATGGAAAAGATCCCCGACGGGGCGGCCGTCTTCCTCGGCGCGGCTCCGCCGGCAGGGGACATCGAGTTCCGGCAGGGCCACGACTTCCTCTACTTCACTGGCGTCCGCATCCCCAACGCCGCCCTGATCGTCGACGCCGTCCGCAAGGAGAGCACGCTCTTCTTCACCATGAGCGAGAAGGAGGCGGCCGGCGAGGGGATCCCGATCGACCTGGTCAAGAACGCCCGGGAGGTCACGGGGATCGAGCGGGTCCAGGCTTACGAGGAGTTCGCCGCCGCGCTGACGTCCCTGAGCCAGCGGACCCGCATCCTCTACACGATGTTCAAGCCCGAGGAGCTCGGGCCGGAGAACTCCAACGAGAAGTTCAACGCTCTGCAGAGGTCGATGACCCAGAGCCTCTGGGACGGGCGGCTGACCCGGGAGCTGCAGTTCGTCAGACAGCTGCGGGACAAGTTCCCCCAGGTCGACGTCCGCGACTGCACCTCCCGCGTCTGGGAGCTGCGCAAGATCAAGTCGGCGGCCGAGCTCGAGGTGATGCGCCGGGCCGGCAGGGTCGGGGTTCGGGCCCACAACGCCCTGATCCGATCGACGCGGCCCGGCGTGTCCGAGAAGGGGCTCGAAGCCGTCTTCCAGTTCGTCTGCCGCCTCGGAGGCGCCGTGGACATGGCCTACTCGCCGATCCTCATGTCCGGGAAGAATCACGCCTACGGCCACTATCACGCCTACGACCGGACTCTCCGGGACGGAGAGATGGTCATCCTGGACGCCGGCCCCGATCTTGAGGACTACCACGTGGACATCTCCACGACTTTCCCCGTCGGGAATGCGTTCTCGCCCCACCAGAGGGAGCTCTACGAAGTCGCCTTGGCCGTCCACGAGACCTGCCTGGCCGCATACCGGCCCGGCCTGACCTTCGGCCAGGTCGGCGAGAAGGTCGCGGCGATGCTCAAGCAGAAAGGCCTGGAGAGCTACACCGCCGACTTCCGTGGCGTCATCCGCCTGGGCGGCTATAACCACATGGTCGGGATGGCCACTCACGACGTAGCGGGGACGTTCGCCGGGGCCGCCGAGGTGCTGGCCCCGGGGATGGTCTTCGCCTGCGACATTCAGCTCTTCCGCCTCGAGGAGCAGATCGGCATACGGATCGAGGACACGATCGCCGTCACGGAGACGGGCTTCGAAAACCTCTCCCCGGGCTGCCCCCGAACAGTCGCCCAGATCGAGGCCCTGAAGAAGACCGACGGAATTCTCCAGTCGCTCAAGAAGCTGGGACTCGACTGAGCCGGGACCTTAAAAACAATGAACAGGAGAACGCCCATGACAAAGACAGCCGCCGGACTCACCGCCCTACTCCTGACCCTGGCCCTGGCCGCACCCGGGCAGCAGGCGCCCTCACCCATCGATTACTCCAAGAAGCCGCTCCAGTCCGAGCGGAGCCGGAGCTACGATGCGATCCACTACCTGATCAAGCTCGGACTCGACTTGGACGGCAAGACTTTCGGCGGGGAGACGACTGTGACCGCGGCCTCGCTGCGCGACGGCTTGAAGACCGTCGTCCTCGACGCCGAGGAGTTCAAGGTGACTTCCGTCCGGAGCGATTACGGCGAGCCGCTGGCCTTCCGCCAGTCGGAGACCGAGCTGGCCGTGACCCTGCCCCGCCCGGCCAAGCTCGGCGAGCGGGTGACGTTCACCGTCGCCTACGCCGGCCGCGATCCCAAGATCGGGCTGCGCTTCGTCGGGGCCACGGCCGACAATCCGAAGCTCGTCTGGTCCGACTCCTGGCCCGAGAACGTCCACCACTGGTTCCCCTGCTACGACTACCCGAACGACAAGGTCACCAACGAGCTCGTCGTCACGGTCAAGGCCGGAAACAAGGTCGCCGCCAACGGCCGGCTCGTCGGGGTGACCGAGGACGCGGGCGCCGGGACCGTGACCTGGCACTGGTCCCAGGATCTCCCTCACTCTACGTATCTGATCTTCTTCGCCGCCGCCCCCTACGTGGTGGTCAAGGACTCCTTCGGCACGCTGCCGGTCAACTATTGGGTCTATCCCCAGGACGAGGGAAGGGCGATGCCCACCTACGGCAAGACTCCGAAGATGATCGCTTACTTCAACAGGACCTTCGGCTACGATTACCCCTGGCAGAAATACGACCAGGTCTCGGTCCCCTTGGGCGGCGGCGCCGAGAGCACCTCGGCCACGGCCATGACCCAGCGGATCATGGTCGACGAGGCGGACGAGGCGGATTTCCCGGCCATCGGCATCGTCTCCCACGAGCTGGCCCATCAGTGGTGGGGCAACCTCATCACCCTCCGAAGCTGGGCCCATGCCTGGCTGAACGAGAGCTTCGGGACCTACTCCGACTACCTGTACCACCGCTATGAGATGGGCGAGGACGAGGGCGCCCTGAACCTGGCCAACAAGCTGGCCGCCTACCTGCGCGAGGCCAAGACCCGCTACATCCGGCCGATCGTCTCCGACCGCTACGACAAGCCCGGCGACCTGTTCGACTCCCATTCCTATCCCAAAGGCGCCCGCGTCCTCCACATGCTCCGGACGATCCTGGGCGACGAGCCGTTCTTCAAGACCCTGAGCGTCTTCCTCCACCGCTTCGCCTTCCAGCCGGCGGAGACTTCCGACTTCATCCGGACGGTCAAAGACGTCACCGGATGGAACCTCGACTGGTTCTTCGACCAGTGGCTCTACATGCCCGGCCATCCCGTCTTCGATATCGGCGCCCAGTGGGTGCCGGCCCGCAAGGTCGTCCAGATGACGATCGCCCAGGTTCAGGACGTCTCGCGCGGCATCCCGATCTTCCGGATCCCCGTGGACGTCAAGATCGTCACGGCCGGGGGCGCCGTCACGACCAAGGTCTGGCTCAAGGAAAAGCGGGAGTCCTTCGAGTTCCCGGCCGAGACCAAGCCGCTTCTCGTTCGTTTCGACGAGGGCAATGTCCTGATCAAAGAGGTCGCGTTCCCCAAGGACCTCGACGAGCTCCTCTACCAGCTCAAGAGCGACGACGTCATCGGCCGCATGGACGCGGCCGCCGCGCTCCTCAGATTCAAGGACGAGGCTCGGGCCGTCCCCGCCCTCGCCGCCAGCGTCAAGACCGACACGTTCTGGGCGGTCCGGAAAGCCTCGTCTGGAGTCATGGGCCAAGCTGGCCGGGGCCGGCGCCGCCGCCGTCCTCAAGCAGGCCGCCGGGACGCCGACGCCAATGTCCGGACGGCGGCGGTCCTGGCCCTGGGAGACCTCAAGGACAAGGCTCAGACCGGCTTTTTCCAGGAGCTGTTCAAGACGGACGCGAGCCTCAAGGTCCGAACCGAAGCCATTCGGTCCCTGGGAAAGACGGGCGACAAGGCCCTGGCCCCGTTCCTGAGGCGGGCGGTCGAGACGCCCTCCCGCCAGAACATGATCAAGCGCGCCGCGGAAGCCGCCTTGAAGCGAAATCGAAGGTCAATAACGGACTTTGCCCGGGCGGGCTTCCCATCGAGGACAAGAAGCTCCGGCCGCAGGTGCCGGTTACTCGGGCTTCGGGAGGGGTCGGTCATCCTGGTTCAGGTTCACGACCTCGCTGAGGATGAGCGAGACCGCGCCCATCACCGCCGCCTTGATCCCGAAGGATGCGGGCTTGATGACGACGCTGGAGGAGATCTTGTTGAGGGCTCGGGCGTTGACCGTCTGACGGACCTTGTCGAAGAGGATGTCTCCCGCCTGGGCCACGCCCCCGCCGATCACCACCGCCTCCGGGCTGAAGATGTTGATCAGGCCGGCGATGCCGATGCCCAAGTATTCCACCGCCGTGTCGAAGATCTCATAGGCAAGCGGGTCGCCCTGCTGGGCGTACCGGGCGACTGTCTCGGCCGTCACGGCTTCCCCAGTTCCCGCTGCAAGCCTCCCGGAAGGCGCCGTCCCCGGTCTCGCTCCCTCAGCCGGGCCTGGGCGGCTTTGGCGATGGCGTTCCCGGACGAGAGAGCTTCCAGACAGCCGTGGTTGCCGCACTCGCAGAGAACGCGGCTGTTGCGGTCCATTGTCATGTGGCCGAACTCGCCGGCCAAGCCGATCGGCCCATAGAGCGGCTTCCCGTCGATGATGATGCCCGCCCCGATCCCGTAGCCCACGTTGACGCAGATGAGGTTCCGGAATTGCCGTCCCAGCCCGTACCACATTTCGCCGAGGGCCATGATCCGGGTGACGTTGTCGCAGAAGATGGGGATCTTGTGGTACTCGGCCGAGAGCCCCGACGACGTCGACGCGATGCCAGTGGAAATCGGGAGAGAACTCGACCACGTTCTGGGTGCGGTTGACGAGCCCGGCGACGGCCATCCCGATGCCGAAGATGCGCTTCTTCTGGCCCAGCGGCGTGGCCATGAGCTCGGAGATGACGTCGGCAGTGGACTTCATGATGCTGGCGAAGCCCGTCTCGACGCAAGTTGGCCGGCGGATCTCAGCGAT
>CAWDOL010000002.1:0-19243 GCA_963803915.1 Candidatus Aminicenantota bacterium
GGCGCCGGGCCTTCTCGGCGAAGGCGGTCGCGTCGGCCGTGCGCCCCAGCTTACCGGCGATGACCGCCATGGCCCGATAATCCAGGACCATGAAAGCGTTGACGTCGGCGCCGGCCATGCTGTTGTGGTAGCGGCGGACGAGCGAGGCGTTGTTGTCGGCGCCCGACTCCATGCTGTCCCACCACTTGACCAGGCCCGTGGCCGGGTCGGCCATCTTCCGCTCGCGGTAGGTGACGCAGGAGGCCATCGTCTCCCAGACCGGCTCGATCCAGCCGAAGTCGCCCAGGGCGGTCGCGGCGTAGAAGGCGGCCTGGCCCATGAGCGGCTTGATGTGATAGAGCCGGGCGTCGCGGCCCGACCAGGGCCGGATGCCGCCGGGCGTGTGACCGTCCGGCTCGGTGTGGCGCAGGAAGTTCAGGCACCAGTTCTTGAGGTAGACGCCGTCGGCGCGGTCGACCGAGATGAGGTGGAGCCCGACGAAGAAGGCATCCCAGTCCCACTGCTCTTCGTAGACGCCGTTGGGGACGATGTAGTCGTAGGGCAGGGCCCCGTTGGCCTTGCGCAGGACGCGGCTTCGGAGCTTGCCGATCGTCTCGCGGGCCTCCGCGGCCAGGCGGTCGAGCTCGGCGGAGCGGACAGCTTCAGGGTTTGTCATGGGCGCCTCCGGCCGGATGATACCAGAATAGGCCGGCCGGTCTCATGCTTTTTTAATCTTCCGGATGTAGAATCCCCTCAGCGGCCGGAATTCTCCCGCCGGAGCGGGGGGGGCGCGCAGTAGATCCGATCCGGAGGATGTTTATGAATTCGAAGCGAACGACGGTGTTTGTCCTCGCCGCCCTATTCGTCCTGGCGGCCTTGCCCGCTCTCCTCACGGCCCAGGCAGGCCGGACCGACCTGGCCGAGCTGCGCAAGAGCGCGCCCAAAGTCTATCTGGACTGCCAGAGCTGCGACGATGACTATATCCGGACTGAGATCCCCTTCGTCAACTACGTCCGCGACCGCAAGGAAGCCGACGTCCACGTTCTGATCACCACCCAGACCACGGGCAGCGGCGGCCGCGAATACACCATGGCCTTCATCGGCGTCGGCACCTGCACGGGCCTGGACAACAAGCTCATCTACGCCTCCAACAAGACCGACACCGAGGAGGAGGTTCGGCGAGGCTACGTGGCCGTACTCAAGATGGGGCTCATCCCCTATGCAGCCAGAACACCGATCCGGGACCTCATCGGCGTGCAGTTCAAGGAGAAGGTCAATCCTACCGACGTCGTGGACCCCTGGAAGTTCTGGGTCTTCAGCCTGAGCGTCGGCGGAGAGCTCGACCTTGAAAGCCAGACCACGGACAGGTCCCTGAGCCTGATGGCCTCGGCCGCCAAGATCACCCCGGCTCTCAAGATCCGGCTGGGCCTCTACGGGCAGTTCGCCCGGGAGACCTTCGATTACGACGACGAGACCATCCAGAGCCGATTCCGAGTCCCAGGAGTTCGGCGGGCTGTTCGTCAAGAGCCTGGGCGAGCACTGGTCGGCCGGCGTTTTCCTGGGCGCCTCGGCCTCGACCTACAGGAACCTCCGCTCGAAGATCTCGCCCTGGGCGGCCGTTGAATACGACCTCTTCCCTTACTCCGAGTCCACCCGGCGGCAACTCCGATTTCTCTACCGGGTCGGCCCCGAGCTGACCCGTTACCGGGAGGAGACGATCTACGACAAGATGCGCGAAACCCTCTTGGCCCAGTCCCTCTCGGCCACCCTGGAGATCATCGAGCCCTGGGGCAGCCTGGAGGCCGGGCTGGAAGGCTCCCACTATTTCCACGACTTGGCCAAAAACCGCTTCCAGTTCCAGACCGAGCTGTCCTTCCGGATCTTCAAGGGGTTGGACTTCAACGTCGACGCCTTCTACGAGCGCATCCGCGACCAGCTCGCCCTGCCCAAAGGCGGCGCCTCGCTCGAGGAGGTCCTTCTACAGCGGCGCGAGCTGGCCACGGATTACAACCTCGGGTTCGACATCAGTCTTAGCTACACCTTCGGCTCGATCTTCAGCAACGTGGTCAACCCTCGCTTCGGCAGCCTGGGCCAGGTCGGGCACGATCACTATTGAAAAGCGGCCGGGGCGGGGAGCGTTCGCGGTCCCGCCCCTTGGGCATATAATGATGGCGGACGGAGGTCCGGTGCGCATCCTCGTCGTCGAAGACGACCGCAAGGTCGGCGGGTTCCTGCAGAAGGGCCTGCGCGAGGAGCAGTACGCCGTCGACCTGGCCCGGGATGGGGAAGAAGCCTCGGATCTTGCCTCGGCCACCGACTATGACGCCATCATCCTGGACGTCATGCTGCCTAAAAAGGACGGCTTCGCCGTCTGCCGCGAGCTGCGCGAAGCGAAAATCGGCACGCCCATCCTGATGCTGACCGCACTGGACGCGGTCGAGGACAAGGTGGCCGGGCTGACCGGGGGCGCGGACGATTATCTGACCAAGCCCTTCTCCTTCGAGGAGCTGCTGGCCCGCATCCGGGCGCTTCTGCGCCGGGGCCGCGAGCCTCTGCCCTCGATCCTAAAGGCGGGCGATCTTCTCCTCGACCCGGCCCGGCGTCGGGTCGAGCGGGGGGGCCAGGCGATCACGCTCACCGGCAAAGAGTACGCCCTCCTCGAGTACCTGATGCGCAGCGCCGGCCGGATCGTCTCCGAGAGCATGATCCTGGAGCATGTCTGGGACATGAACTACGAGGGGACGAGCAACGTGGTCAACGTCTATATCAATTACCTGCGCAAGAAGGTCGACGATCCGTTCCCGGTCAAGCTCATCCAGACCGTGCGCGGACAGGGGTATCGTCTCGATGAAGACCGCTAAGCTCCGCAGCCTGACCTTCCGGCTGACCGGCTGGTACGTCGTCCTGCTGGCGATTCTGGTCGCTCTGTTTTTGGGCTTCATCTACGAGCACGCAAACAGCGACGCTCGCGAGGATCTGGACGAAAGCCTGAATGAAGCCGCCCTCCGGGTTTCGGCCTTGTGGCAGCGGCGCGGCGTGACTTGGGCCCAGGCGGTGGCCGGGGCCGAGGAGGAGTTCGAAGCGCGCCGGCCGCTCATCCTCATCGTCGGGCTGGAGGACCGTGAGGGAAGCGCGCCCCGCGAGCTGGCCCGGTCTTCGCTCGTTCCGGCCGGCCGCTTTCTGCTCGACCGCGCAACTTACGCCCGGGCCGAACGGGCCGGCCGCGACGACCCTCTCTACCGGACCATCCGCGAGCCGGGTCTCTCGGCGACACCGGTGCGCCTCATCCTCGTGGAGACCCGCGACGACGCCGTCATCCAGGTCGGCTTCCCCACCGAGCGCATGGCCGCCGACCTGAGAAACCTGGCCATCCTGCTCGTTTTAGCCGGCGCCGCCTTCTTGGCCCTGGCCTCCGCCGGGGGAGGCCTCATCATCCGGAAAGCCCTGCTCCCCGTCTCCCATGTCGTCCAGGCCGCCCGCCAGATTTCGGCCGAGGATCTTTCGCTGCGGATCGAGGCCCGCAAGCGGCGGGACGAGATCGGCGAGCTGGTCGAAACCTTCAACGCCATGATCGCCCGGCTGGAGGAGTCGGTCGGGCGCATCCGCCGCTTCTCGGCCGACGTCTCGCACGAGCTGCGCACGCCGCTGACGATCATCCGCGGCGAGATCGAGGTCGTCCTGCGCAAAGAGCGCCAGGGCGAAGAGTACAAGGCCGTGCTGGAGAGCGCGCTCGAGGAGTCGCGCCATATGGAGGCCATCATCGACGACCTCCTGCTCCTGGCCCGCATCGGATCGTCCCCGCGAGCCGACGCAGCCCCGGTCCGGCTGGCCGAGGTCGCGGCCCGGGTCGTGGATGCGCGCGCCTCCGCGGCCGCCCGCGGGAGCGTGACGCTGGAGGTGAGCGCAGCCGCCCCGGGAACGGTGATCGGCGACCGGTCCCTGCTGAAGCGTCTGGTTGCCAACCTGGTCGACAACTCCATCCGTTATACCCCGGCCGGCGGCAGGATTACCGTCGGAGTGGCCGAGCGCGCGGGTCAAGCCGTTCTGACCGTGAAGGACAACGGCATCGGCATCCCGGCGGAAGCCCTGCCCCGCATCTTCGACCGCTTCTTCGTCGTCGACCCGGCCCGGTCCAAGGAGCACGGCGGCACGGGCCTGGGCCTGTCGATCGTCAAATCCGTGGCCGACCGGCACGGAGCCTCGATCGACGTCCGCTCGGAGCTCGGCGGCGGGACGGAGTTCGAGCTCCGCTTCCCCCTGGCCGCGGAGGCCTCGCCCGAGTCCCGGTCTACCTGACCCGGCGATAGAAGACGAGCAGGGATCCCGGCGCCTCCGGGATCTTGATCGTCAAGCCCAGGGCCAGCTCGCGGCCCGTCTTGACCAAAGTGATCCCGTAGTCCTCGAAAGCCACTTCATAGTCCGCCTCCGGATCGAGGCCGCGCGGCTTGACCACGATCGAGGCGCCGGGCGCCTGCGGCCGACGGAAAGCCAGGACGATGCCGTCCCGCTCCTCAGGCCGGTCCCATTGGAAGGCGGCCCAGGCCTCGTCGCCGGTGGCGTATTCGGTCAGCGGATAGTAGTCGCAAAGCAGGTACGGCCGGACGCGGCGGTACTCGGCCATGGCGTCCTGGGCGACGGCCACCGGGAAGGCGGCGTTCATCTCCCAACCCGTGACGACGGCCCCGCCCATGGAGCTGCGGAAGGCGTACTTACGCGGGATCGCCGTTGCCCGTCCCGCTCCAGGGCAGGTAGAGCTGCAGGCCGTAGGTGTGGCACTGGTAGCCGTTGGGCTCGTAATAGGAGTAATCGGTGCGCCAGAGCGGCACGGAGCGGCTGACGGTCTCGAGGTCGATGCGGCGGCCGCCCGAGGCGCAGTTGTCGATGAGCAGGCCCGGCACGGCGGCCAGAAGGGCATCCCAGAAGGCGTAGAGGCCCTCGATGTGCTTCATCTCGGCCACGCCGACGCGGTCCGGCGCGTCCATGGCCTTCCAGTAGGGCCCCGGATCGAAGTTGAAGTCCTGCCGGTAGATGGTGACGCCCTCGGACTTGAGGGTGCCGGCGATCTCGTCGATCATCCAGCGCAGGGCTTGCGGGTCGCCCAGGTTGTAGAGCCGGTTGGGATTTCCGGGCAGCTTGGTGATCCAGTCCGGATGCTCGCGGTCGATCCGTGTCCCTTCGTAGACCCGCTCGGGCTCGAACCACAGGACGAACTTCTTGCCGCCCCAGGCCCGGGCGGCGTCCGTCACCGGCTTCAGGCCGCGCGGGAAGTTGGCCTTGTTGACGGTCCAGTCGCCCACACCCGCCCACCACATACTTGCTGGGGTTGGTGTACCAGCCGGCGTCGATCCAGCAGGCCTCGGGCTCGATGCCGAACTGGCGGAGGCGGTCGATCGAGGCCAGGGCGTAGCTCTCGGTGGCGCAGACATACTCGTTGCACGGCAGCGGGCCGCCGAACCCGACGCCGCTGGCCAGGGGCAGGAGGTCGGTTTGCTTGGCCACCGCGGGCGCGTGGTGGGCCAGGAGGAAGCGGCGGAAGAGGTTATGGCCGGCCAGACGGTCGGGCGCCTTCCAGAAGATCAGGGCCACGGACGGCGTGCGGACCTCTTCGCCGGGGTGGAGGCGGAAGCGGGTTAGGGATTGGCCGGCCTTTAGGGCGATGGTACCCGGCCCCGACTGCTTGACGGCGGCCGTCCAGCGGCCGCTCCAGCCGACAGCGGCCATGATGCCCGCCCCATCCGAGGCGATGTTAAAGAACGGCAGCGCGGTCGAATCGGACGAACGGCCCGCGGAAGGTCCGAAGACGACCTCTTTGCCTTCGGCCAAGGCATCCTGAAGCGGGCCGAAGTCACTGCGGGCGGCGGCGCTGCCCAGGGCTCGGTGCAAAACGGCGGCGCCCCCGGGCCGGTCGGCGAAGACGACGTCGCAGGCCTGCAAGTTTTCTATGATAGGCGTGTCCTTGGCTCCGTCGTTCTTGAGCCTGGCCACCCACTCCACGGCCGGGTAGTCCGCATACGACGTCGTGATGATCGTCAGCCGGAGCCTGGTCGCCGGATCGGAGTAGACGGTCGTGCGGACGGTCTTGTTCCCGGCTTTGTTCACGTCCATCGCGGCTTTCCAGGACTTGACCAGGCCCGCGAACGGCCGGCCGCCGTAAAGGAACGAGACGGCAGGTGCGGACAAAACTTCGACTCGGGCGGCCAGAAATCTCTCCAGGGCGGCCCGGTCGTGCGTCACCGCAGGGTCATAGACGGCGGCGGTCGGGGCTGAGGGGAGCAACAGGGCCAAG
Source organism: Candidatus Aminicenantota bacterium (assembly GCA_963803915.1). GTDB lineage: Bacteria > Acidobacteriota > Aminicenantia > Aminicenantales > UBA4085 > UBA4085. Next base: position 6,266 of record CAWDOL010000002.1, read on the forward strand.
GTAAGCGACAAGAGGACTAGAATCGAAAGACGCTTCATCTTCCTACCTCCAAGCTCTTCCCTTTTGGGGGAGTCTATGCCCGCGCATAGGGGGAGTCAAGGCCGCGGAAGGGGCGGCGGATCGCGCCTTGAACCCCATCCCCCGGGACGGTATACTCGGGCCGGACGCACCCTGTTCACGCACGCGAGGCCACCATGAATCCGAGCCTGCTCCTTCTGCGACGATCCGAGATCGCCTCGGTCCTGACCTTGGTCGACTGCATTCCGGCCGTCGAGGAGGCCTTCCGGATGCGGGCCGAGGGCCGGGCGCTGGGTTCGGAAATCATGCACATCGACGCGGACGGCGGCGAGTTCCACATCAAGGGAGGCGGTTTACGGATAGGCGCACGGACGTTCGTCGGCCTCAAGGCCAACGGCGGGTTCTTCCGCAACAAAGAGCTGTTCGGCCTTCCCGCCATCCAGGGGGTCATCATCCTCTTCGACGGAACGAACGGCACCCCGCTTGCCGTCATGGACTCGATCGAGATCACCATTCTGCGAACGGGCGCGGCGACCGCGGTGGCGGCCAAGAGGCTGGCCAGAAGCGATGCGGACACGGTCACCATCTGCGGTTGCGGCAACCAGGGCCGGGTTCAGCTGCGGGCGCTGAAGCTCGTCCTCCCCGCTTTGCGCAAGGCCTATGCCTACGACGCCTCGGCCGAGGCCGCCCGCGCTTATGCCGCGGCCATGTCGGCCGATCTGGGGATCGAGGTCGAAGCCGCGACGGATCTTGAAGCGGCGACGGCCGCCTCGACCGTGATCGTCACGTGCACGCCTTCACGCACGCCTTATCTCAAACACGCCTTCGTCCGTCCGGGGACGTTCGTGGCCGCCGTGGGCGCGGACAGCCCCGACAAACGGGAGCTTGACCCCTCGATCCTGACCGGCGCCAAGGTTGTCGTCGACATTCTCGACCAGAGCGCCGGCGTCGGCGAGCTCCACCACGCCATGGCCGCGGGGCTGATGACCATCGGCCACGTCCACGGCGAGCTGGGCGACGTCATCGCCGGCCGCATCCCGGGCCGGACCTCGGACGACGAGATCACGGTCTTTGACTCGACCGGAACGGCCCTGCAGGACACGGCGGCGGCGGCGGCGGCCTATGTCGAAGCCGTCCGGCGCGGGCTGGGAGCTTCGATCACCCTTAATTCCTGAAAAAGGCACCCATGTCCAGACCCACATGCGACGACGTTCTCCAGGCGGCGGAGCGCATCCGCCCGCACGCCCATCGCACCCCGGTCCTGACCTGTGCCGCGATCGATAAGCGCCTGGGCGCCTCGATCTTCATGAAGTGCGAGAACTTCCAGAAGGTCGGCGCCTTCAAATTCCGCGGCGCCGTGAACGCGGTCTTCGCCCTGACGGACGAGGAAGCCTCGCGCGGCGTGGCCACCCATTCCTCCGGCAACCACGCCCAGGCCCTGGCTCTTGCGGCCCGGATGCGCGGCATCCCGGCCGTCATCGTCATGCCTTCCAACGCGCCCGCGGTCAAGAAGGAGGCGGTGGCCGGATACGGAGCCCGCATCGTCTTCTGCGAGCCGACCAACGAAGCGCGCGAGGCGGCCCTGGCCGAAGTCGTGCGCGAGACCGGCGCCTCCTTCGTCCACCCGTCCAACGACCCGCGCGTCATCGCCGGCCAGGGCACGGCGGCCCTGGAACTGCTCGAGGAGATTCCCGATCTCGATGTCGTGATGGTTCCGGTAGGCGGCGGCGGTCTCCTCTCCGGAACGGCGCTCGCGGTCAAAGGCGTCTCGCCCCGGACACGGGTCGTGGCGGCCGAGCCGAAGGGCGCCGACGACGCTTATCGATCGTTCCAGGCGGGGCGGATCATCCCCTCGACTAATCCGAAAACAATCGCCGACGGACTGCTGACCTCGCTCGGAGACAACAACTTCCCGATCATCCGCGAGCTGGTCGAGAGAATCGCCACGGTCGAAGAGCAGGCCATCGTCGAGGCCATGCGCTTCATCTGGGAGCGGGCCAAGATCGTCATCGAGCCCTCCAGCGCGGTGCCTTTCGCCGCGCTCTGGGAGAAGGCCTTCGAGGCGCCCGGCGCCCGGATCGGGATCATCGTCTCCGGCGGCAACGTCGATTTGAGCCGCCTGCCCTGGCAGTAAAAAGGAACCCGCCGATGACCCTGAAGAAAGCCCTCATCCCCGCCCTTGTTATCACCACCTTGATCGCCGCACGAGCCCTGACGTCCGCGGCTCCTGAGCCTCTCGGCCTTTCATCGCAAAGCCGCGATACGACGGGCGTTCAGGCGCAGGTAGCTGATCCGATCACCGTCAAATCCCTGTTGGGTGAAATGGTCGACTTCGAGAATCTGGCGCGAGAGGCTCGGCCCCCCTATAAGAGCGCGTCCGCCAGCAGCTTCGATCGGGCCAGTTTAAAGGGAGGCGAGGCCTGGTTCGACAACAAGGATGTGGGCCAATACGTCCGGGCGGAAACAAACGACGGCCGAAACGAGCATGTCCTGGCCGACCTGAAGGGACCCGGGACGGTGACCCGGTTCTGGTCGGCCAATCCCGGTTGGGACAACACGGTCCGGTTCTACTTCGACGGCGAGACGGGGCCGCGGCTGGCCCTGCCGCTCAAAAATCTCTTCACCGGATCGACACCCCCATTCGATCCCGTCTACTCTTATATCAGCGGAACGGGCGGCAATCTCTACTATCCCCTCCCCTACGCACGATCGCTCAAGATCACCATCGAGGAGAAGGACAAATTCCCCCGACTCTATTACGAGATCGGCTATCGGTCCTACGACGATGGAGCGAAGGCCGAGTCGTTCGACCCGGCCCGGGCGGGCGAATGGGCCGAAGCCCAGGCGCGCACGGCCGCGCTGCTGGCGGCTCCCCGACCGGCTCCCGCTCCGGCCGGTACGGAATGGCGGACTTATCGGCTCAAAGTGGAACCCGAACGGACGGCCTCCGTTCCTGAGATCGCGGGCCCCGCGGCCGTGTACGAATGGTCCGCCCGCGTCATGGGAACGAGGGAGGACGGCGGCTGGACCGATCCCGCACGAGCTCATAACGCCTACCGGCATTTGCTGTTGGAGGCAGACTTCGACGGCCAAGCTAGCATCCGCACGCCGCTGGGCGACTTCTTCGGTTCGGGGCCCGGCGTCAATCCGTATGCCAATCTCTTCTTCACGGTCGCCGCGGACGGTACGATGACCAGCCGGCTGTTGATGCCGTTCAAGACCTCGATGCGGCTAGGCTTGGCCAACGCCGGGAGCGCCCCCTATCAGGTCGAGCTGCGCCTGCGTGTCGGAAAGCGGGCCTTCGCTGACCGAGACATGCACCTGCGGACACAGTGGGGCTCGCTGACGCGCGAGAGCTGGCCGTTCTTCGACTGGAATGTCCTGACGGCGAAGGGGGGCGGCAAGGTTGTCGGCACGGTCTACCAGATCGCCAACCCGGTCCTTATCTGGTGGGGCGAGGGGGACCAGAAGATCTTCGTCGACAACGAGCCCTTCCCCAGCACCTTCGGCACGGGAACCGAGGACGACTACGGCTACGCCTACGGCGACAACCGGCCGTTCTTCCGGCCGTATCACGCCCAGACGCGAGTGGACGGGCCGGGCAGCGGCGGCCACATCAGCCTCAATCGCTGGTACGTCCTCGACGCCCTCCCCTACCGCGAAGGCCTGCGCTTCGAGCAGGAGATGTGGCATTGGATGCCCTGCAAGCCGACCTGGTCGCACGTCGTCTACTGGTATGCAGCACCCGGAACGCCGGGGCCGGCGGAGATCGACAAGAGCGCTCTGGGCCCGGTGGACCTGGGCGTGCGGGCCGACATGCTCGACCCACAGGAGGGCGAGCGCCTGCCGTTCGAGACGACAGGCGGCACGGCGGCCAAGGAGCGGCTGGCCAACTGCTCCGAGGCCGAGCACCTGGTCTGGCGCGGGGCCAAGCCCGGCGACAAGCTGACCGTCACATTCATGGCGCCGGAGGAAGGGCCCTACTCGGTCGAGCTCAATCTCTGCCAGAACGTCGATTACGGGCGCTTCAAGCTGGCCGTCAACGGGACGGCCGTCGCCGAGCCTGTCGATTGCTTCTCGCCCAAGCTCTTCTGGCTCCACCCCAAGCTGGGCGTCTTCCCGATGAAAAAAGGCCAGAACACGCTGACGGTCGAGTCGCTGGCGCCAAATCCCGCCGCCAAGCCGGGCAGCCTGTTCGGGTTGGACTACGTCTTCCTGATCAGGCAGCCCAAGAGGTCTTGAGCCGGAGGTTCCTGAAGGACTCGCGGCTAACGGATCCGTTCAAGGACGATCTCGGCTAAATCTAAGCTCATGCCGGAGGCCTTGGCGTTCTTGGCGACAAGGCGCATGACGACCTCGTTCTCGCCCGCGAGAAGGTCCATCTCTCCCAGCGGCAACAGATCGCTCTTCTTCCGCTCCGCCGCGAAGAGATCAAGCGGCTCCCCCGCCGGGCGGTCGTTGCGGGCCAGCTGGACGATCCCCTGCTCGGGTCCGAGCACCGCCTTGATTCCGATCCGATAGCGCCCGGCCGCCGGGACATCACAGCCGAAAGCGATGTGGTGAGGCCCGAAGACATCTTCCCCTTTGGTCCGCATCGACAGGATGCGGAAGCGATCCTTGCCCACGGTCGCGACGGTCTTGGTCAGGGTCGCCTCCTGCAGGGAGAGCGATCGGATGGGGACGTTCCAGCCCGGGATGAAGACGATCCGGGCCGGAGCTACGATGCCGCGCGCCGCCGCGGGGGGAAGGGGTTCCAAACCCGTCGGCGTTTCGAGCGAGTAGAAAAAGACGACGCTGGCGTAGTCGGTGGCAATAAGGTTCTTTTCCGGCCCGTGCTCGATGGTGAAGTCGATGCTCTTGTTGTATCCGTAATTATCGGCGATAAACCACCGGTAGCCGCCGGTGCGGGCCTGGGGCTTGAGATAATCCAGGCAGCCGCTCAACGAGAACGACACCCGGCCATACCAGCGCCCCGGCACATCGTACCAGCCGCCGTTGTAGGAATCCTCGGAGCCGGTGCCAGGGATGGCGAATTCGCCGTCGATGAGTGGCTCTGTCGTCGCCCTCGAAGAAGGGCGTCTGGCCGGGCTCGGGCCCCTGGGCCTGATGGATGATGCCGACGACACGGCCTTGCCCCGTCGTCTTCAGAAAGGCATAGGACTCGCCCTCGCGCGGCGGATTCTCGCGCCGCCAACGGGCGTAGAAGCGGCCTTCGCCGGGGGCCCGGCCGACGGCGGCATGAAGAATCTCGGCCCGGATTGCGACCGGGGCCGTCCGTTCCGACACAAGCTCGACCCGGGCCGCACGATCATAGGGCATCGGCAGATACAGATAGCCCGTATCGTCGGCCGTGCCGCCGAAGAGGGAGCGCATGGCCGGCCGGCCGAAGCTGAAGCCGAAGAGATCCCCGACCGGGGACTCGACGGCGGGCTCCGTCGCGCCGTCCCAGTACATGCGCAGGACAATGTCCCGTTCCGCGCCGGCGAAGGCGGAAGCCGGCCCGATCCGCAGGCCGACGATGCGGCCGGGTCGGGACGATTCGAACAGTGTCAGGGCCTTCCCCGGCGCCAGGATGGCGTTGACCGTCTCGGTCTCGATTTTGGCCCCGGGCGGGGCGATCCTGTCGGCAATGTCCGACCCCGTCCGCGCAAAGAGGCTTTTGACTTCTTCCATTCGGCGGAGCGCCTCCTCGGAAAGCGCTGCACCGGATGTCTCCACGGCGGTACCGGCGGGGAACCGCACGTGGTTGATCTGAATGAACTGGAACGACTCGGCCTTGACCAGGACCTTGCAGGACTTTTGGAATGTCAACGGGACGTAAGATACCGATCCGCCCGCGCCCGTCCAGACAAGCGGCGCCAGGAACGGGGCGTGAAGGCCGTCGAACATCTCCGTCACTTTCAGGCTGATGCGCGGGCTGGCTTCACCGTCGAAATAGAACTCGACGACGTCCGCGGTCGGCGTCGGCGTATGGAATCGGGTGATCATCCCCGGCCCCTCCAGGTCCGCCAGCACAAGGCCTCCGGCCTCTTTGCGGACGAAAGAGTACTTGCCCGAGAAGCCGTCATCGTTGCCGCCCGTGCGGTCGTAGCTCGAGACCATGCCCGCCTTGGCCGTCGGGTCCAGGACGGCCAGGAGGTCCGGCCGGGCCAGCGCCTCCAGCCCGAAGACGGGCTTGGCCTCGAACGCGGCCGGGCGCTTGGCGCACACCGAGCCGAGGGCAAAGACCGCGATGACGGCGATGGCGGGAGCGAAGACGGCGACGGGCCGGACATGGGATGATTTATGAGAGAGGAGCATCGGTCAAACCTCCGTTTAGGATTTCTTTTTCAGCAGCTCGATCTTCTGGCGGGTGGGCCGCGAGCAGGACGAGGGAGAGGACGGCCAAGAGCATGTTTTTTGGGGTGGCGGGCATGAGGGATTCAGTCGGGGTTCCCAGTCTCGGGGTCAAGGCTCGATGGCGGTTCATGGAATCTTAAAAAGCTCGGGATAATCGCGAGCCGATGAGCTTGCGCTCTTCCTCGCTGAGCCCGGCCAGGGGGATCGGCCGGTCTTGCGGACGGATGCCTTTCTGGTTGACGCGGTTCATGAGGCTCCAGTTGCGGGAGTGGCCGCCGGGCTCGGGGTCGGCGGGTTCGGCGGCGGGGAGGTCGTAGCGGGTGAAGTCGATGACCATTTCGGCGCCGTTCTCTTTCCAGTTGCGCAGCAGGGCGAGGCGAAAGTCCTTGTTCATGAACCAGCGGATTTCCTTGTCGGCTTCCGAAGCGCGGATGCCGCTGCCTTGGTAAACGAAACGGTAGTCAATCTCGTCGTTGGTCTTGAATCGCGCGCGCCAGAGCTCGCCGAACTCGCCCTGGGTGATGAGCTGGGCCTCGGGCCAGCGCTTGCGGATCTCGGTCAGCCAGAGGCGCAGGCCCTCCATGCCGTTGCGGCCGCCGTAGCCGTAGATCTTGCGGCCCTCGACCAGGCACATCTCCCAGCCGCAGGTCACCCAGGCGAAGCCGTTGCGGGCGAAGCCGTCGTCGAAATGGGCGGCGGTGGTGGCGAGCATGGCCTGGAGGCCGCGCTCGGTGCCCATGTCGAGCAGCGTCTCGATGGGGCCGACGCCCTGGCGGCTGCGCCAGCGCTCGCCATCGACGGTGCGCTGGCCGGAGATCCGGGCGCAGAGGAAGTCGACGGTCCAGCCGTCCAGGTTGACGCAGTCGATGAAGTCGTCCCGGCCGCGGGCGGGCTTGAGGAAGTGCTCGCGCGACGGGTAGTAGGGGTAGCAGATCGAGCCTTCGCCGTCGCCGTTGTCGACGGCGTATTGGCTCCAGATGTTGCCCTGGCAGACGTGGATGCCTTCCTGCTCGGCCAGGTAGCGGAGGTTTTCGGCGGACAGGAACCCGGCCACCACGCTCTTCGGGCGGTAGCCGCCGCCGACGATTTCGGAAACCCGCCTGAGGCCGTCGTGGAGGTCGCGGTTCACCTGTTCGCGGGTGTTGTACATGTTGGCGAAGTAGGCGCCGGGAATGAACGTGATCTCGTCGCCGTACGTCTTGTGATAGGACACGACGAGATCGCGCAGCTCGCGGTAGGACGCGCGCTCGTCATGAAGGGCAAGCCAGCTGAAGGCCCAGGTGATGCGGGCGCCGGGCCAGGCGCCGGCGATCGCCTCACGGAAGGTGCGGGCCTCGGCGGGGGTGTGGACGCTCGATTCGTCGGGGCCTTCGGCGGTGTCGCGGGTGACCTCGATCTGCCGTACGCGGACGACGGTGTTGAAGGTCAGGAAGCGGCCGCCGATGAGGGAGGACCGGGGCGCCGGACCCATCGACAGGAACAGGACGCGAGGATCTTGATGGATCGCTCGGAGTGGCTTATCGACCGAGCTCATGGTCATCCTCCTACCGGAGAGCTCCTTGAGATAGTCCAGGTCGTACTCAGTCTCTCCGGCCGAGCGGGTATTTCGTCCCCTCGAAGACGAACCAGCCCGCGTAGCCGATGGCTTCCATGGCGGCGCGGACGCGGACGAAGTCGATATTCCCCTTGCCGTAGAGGTCCTTGTTGTCCTTGGCGTGGATCTCGACGATCTTGCCGCCGAGCGCGGGGATCTCCTTGAAGATGTCCAGCCCGACTTCGGTCGAGTTGGCCACATCGTAATAGACTTTGACGGCGGGCGAGCCGACCCGGTCCATGATCTTGAGGTTGTCGTCGGCGCTCAAATAGGACTCCAAGGCCAGGATCATGCCCGCCTTCTCCGCCTTGGGCGCCAGCCGCTTGAGGGCGGCCACGACGGCATCGACGCCGGCCGCGTCGCCGCGCAGGTCGCCCTTGCCGAAGAAGGGCACCAGCACGATCCGGACGTTCATGGCCGGACCGATGGTCAGGGCCTGTTCCAGCCACTTTTCCGCCCGCGGGTCGCTCTTGAGCGGGATGTCGTTGAGCTTGCCGATGGCGAACGAGGCGATCGCCACTCCGGTCGATTCGGCGGCGCTCATAAAGGCGCGCCGGGCCTCTTCCTTCATCAGGGCCAGGTCGTCGCCCGCCGGCTCCAGGCTGACCTGGACGCCCTCGAAGCCCAGCTTGCCGGCCAGGGCCAGGGCGGCCGGATCGCCCGCCTTGCCGATCGTCCAGTCGCAGACGCCGAAGCGAACGGCCGACTTCTCGGCGGGCGTTTGCCCGACCGCGGCGCCTAACGGCCGTTCCCGCCAAAATGACGGCCGCGAAAAGTGTCAGCGTGCTTTTCTTCATCGCCTTCAATCCTTCAATCCCTTGAGGTCGGGCATCAGTCGCTCTTCGTCCTTTTCGATCTCGGCCCAGGTCACGACCCGGCCCTCGATCGCCGCCTTGCGGCCCAGCACGGTGACCAGAGTGCTGAGGTTGCTGGAGCCGACGCTCGGGTTGCGGAAATCGCCGCCGCGGATCATGCCGTGGAACTTGGCGATATTGGCCTCGGCGCCTTCCTGGTATATCGCCGCGGTATCGCCGCCGCGGTAGAACTTCTCGCCCCGGATGAGGACTTGGCCGCCGTAGGTCGTCTCCAGAACGCCCTTCGAGCCGAAGACGCGGTTCTTGATCCCCTCCGCCGTGCCATGGCCCTTGAACTGGCGGCCGCTGAACTGGACGGCGACGCCGTTGGCATAAGCATATTGGACGACGAAGTGGTCCCAGCAGGAGCCTATCTTGGGCCGGGCCTTGATGCCGCCCGTCCCGATGGCGGACAGAGGCGGCCTACCCATAACCCAACTGGCGACGTCGATGGCGTGGATATCCTGCTCGGTGATCATGTCGCCGGACAGGGCCCGATCCAGGCCCCAGGCCCGGAGCTTGGCCTCGGCGTCGTTCGGCCGGGTCGTGAGGAGCTCGTAGTGCTCCTCGAACGGGCAGTCGGCATGGTAGAAGGCCTCGGCGAAGACGAGCTCACCCAGCTCGCCGCGATGGACCCGGTCGAGCGCTTCGCGAAAGTAGGCGTTCGTCCGCGTCTGGAAGTCGACGATGAAGGCCAGCCTCTTCTCTGTCGCCCCGCGGCCTGAGGCGACGATCGAGCGGCAGCCGGGGGCGTCGACCGCGGCCGGCTTGGCCAGGTAGACGTGGACGCCGGCGTCGACGGCAGCCGCCGCCTGCTCGGGATGGAAGTAGGGTGGGCTCTCGATGGCCACGGCATCCACCCCTGATTCGAGCAGGCGCTTGTAGCCCGAGAGACCGGAGTAGAGGCGTGCCGCGGGGATGCCGAATTTGGGGCCAAATTCGGCCAGGCGGTCTGGGAAATAGTCGGCCCCGGCGACGATCTCGTAGCCGCCGTGCTTCTTAAAGAGCCCGGCGATCCATGTCCCGCGCCCGCCGCAGCCGATGAGCCCCAGCTTGATCGGCGGCCCGGACGGCACGGCCTGGGCGGCCTGCGCCGTTTGTCCAGCCTGCCCCGCCACGCTTGATTTGAGAAGGGTTGTCCCCGCCACGACGGCTCCCGCCTTGGCCAAAAATGTACGGCGATCGATGATCGGCTTGTCTGGGTTCAATTTCGACTCCTCTGTCCTGATTTCGATTTCAAACGCAGGCCGGCATCCAACCTGCTCGCCTTATTTCCAGCCTTTGCCGATGACGACATCCGCCCGGCGCGAATCGGGCGTGACTTTCCAGCTCTGCAGCTTGCCGTCCTGGACCCGGCCCTCGATGATCGTCTGGAACGGCGCGTGGAGCTTGAAGTCCACGTCCCAGTCGCGCGGCCAGGCGGGCAGCAGGAAGATCGTCTTGCCCTCGGTCTGGACGAGCATCGACTGCACCGCCTTGACCAGCACGCCGCCGTGGTCCTGGTCGGGCGTCCAGTCGTAGTTCGGGCCCCAGAAGGCCGGGAAGCGGCAGTCGGGGTCGCTCTTGCGGGCCCGCAGGACCACGTTCTCCTGCGCCCCGTCGGCCAGGCCGAGATAGGCCTTGAAGATGTCGTCCTGCCGCCAGCCGAAGGCGCCCTGGTCGAGCACGTGGAGCAGGGCCTGCCGGCCGAGGACGGCGTTGGGCTTCTCGAAAGAGGACAGGCGGAACGGATAGACGGCGTAGAGCTCGGGGTTCTCAACGTTGCGCTTGTCGGCGAACCGTCTCAGCGGGAGCCAGCATCCAGACGCCGTCGGCCTCGCGCACCGGCAGCTCGGGGATCTTCTTCTCGAAAGCCAGCACAAAATCCCGCTCGGCCGCGGCCAGGCTCCCCGCGGGCAGGGCCAGCAGGCGCATCGCCACGGCCCGCAGGCCGGCGACCTCGGGCATCGGGTTCGTGCAGTCCCACCATGTCTCGAGCGCCTGCGAGGGGTGCATCACCAGCTTGCCGGCCGCATCGGTCTTGTAGTGGCGGTCGAAGAAGGTCATGACTTCGAGCGCGAGCGGCACGGCCTTGGCCTTGAGGAAGGCCTTGTCCCCGGTGTAGTCGAAGTATTCCAGCATCATCCAGGCCAGCTCGGGCCCGGCCACCCACTCCCACTTGTGGTAGCCCGAGACCTGGAGCTTGTCCTCGCGCTCCGCGGCCGGGACCTCCCAGCCGTAGGACTGCATGAAGACCGCGCCCCACGGGAAGACGCACTCGGCGAAGTAGGCACCGGGGTGGCCGAAGTAGCGGCGGGTGCGGTACTTGGAGACCTCGTAGATCTCGCCGGCAAACATCCCGAAGAAGGGCTGCATCAGGTCGAAGTCGCCCGAGGCGCACGATCCGATGTAGGGCAGGCGCGAGTTCTGCCACCAGTAGCCGGGGCCCCAGAGGCGGTAGTCGGCATCGCCAGGCTTGCCGGGGCGGCCGACGGTGAAGATGTTGCCGTTGAACTTGATCGGGTAGGCGCCGCGGCCGGAGCAGGCGTTGATGAACCTCTGCAGGGCATAGCCGCGCGAGACGTCGATACCCGGCGGTCGGGGGATTCGGCGAGATACCGTCGCGGCTCGCATCGCGGATGTCGATGTGGCTGCGGCTCCAGAAGGCCGCCCACCAGGCCAGGTGCGCGGCGCGACGCTTGGCCAGGCTCGCGGATTCGGCTTTTTGCGCCGTCTTGCGGACCGAGGCCAGCCACGACTCGGGTGTGGCCGGCTGTTGGGTCAGGACGAAGATGCTGATGTGCTGGCGGATGGAGGGCGCGGCTTCGAGGCGCCGGTCGTCAACGCGCTTCCCCTTCTCGGCCCGTACAAGTGCGCCGAAAGTCCGGTGAAGGAGCGGGTCCTTCCAGGGCGCCTCCATGAGGTCCTGGTGGCGCATGGACAGCTCGGGGCCGACCGACTTGATGTTGTGATGGCACCAGGCGATCTCGTTCCCGAGATTTGGAAAGACCAAGTCGGGTTCGACCACGGTCGGCTGGATCTTGTCGGACGGGGCGGAGGAGTAGGTGTCGCTAACCTCGATCGAGGGAAGGGTGAGCCTTTCCGTCCGCCACAGCTCGATGGCCGCGGTCGCCGCGAGCGGGGCACCGCCTTCGGTCTCGACATGAATGACCGGATTGTCCGCCTCGACCCAGATGCGGGCTTTGACTGGCTTGCCCTCGACTTGGCCATCGACGACGATTTCGCCTTGGCCGAGCCGCAGCTCCTGCCGGAAGCCCGTCCCGGCGAAGGGATTGGGTCGCAGGGAGACGCGGACGCGCCCGACCTTGACCAGCCGGTTGTTGTCGTCCCAGGAGTCGGTCTTGCCGATATAGAAGAGGATGTCGCCCGAGGCCTCCACCCAGACGTTGAGCCCGATGTCGCCGTTGCCGAGCGGCATGGACCCGAGGGCGTCCTTGCTGGGGGTGTCCCAGACGACGTTGTAGGCGTCGGGTGTCGCGCCCTGGCCGACGGGCGGCAGGAGCCCCCTCGGAGCCAGGGAGGAGGCTCTCAAAGCAGGCCCGATTCCAGGCCACAGGGCCAGGGAGCCGGCAATGAGCAGAAGAGCGGACCTCAAAGCGAACCGCGATTGCGTGTTGGATTTCATTTCTCTCACTCCCGTCATGATAAAAAGCCGGTCGCCCGGCCCCGACCCTATTATCCTCGCGGATAATAGGGCTGCTAAAAGCCTGTGCAGGTCAGCGTATCACTGGAAGAGGAAAAAATCCATCCAGGCAGGATGTCGTACCGATCAAGATGAGGGGCGGGTTCATTCCTGCCCATCGCACCTATAGTGTTGTTTATAAACAACTAGCTTTGTCGCGACGGCGGAATGGAAAAAGGGATTTATGTGTACTGTACCCTGTCTAACACGATATATCGACTATAGCCGTAAACAAACGTATTCGGGAGTTATGTATGGTGTCCCCCATTTCGGTGTCCCCCAATTAGGCTATTAGGCGTATAAGTGTAGGAGAAGCCATGGACGAAGCCGCACTCATCCAGACCGCCCGCGAAGGCGACGGGGACGCCTTCCGGACGCTCTTCGACGCCCATAACGGGCGGGTTTTCGGCCTGGCTTACAAGTATTTGCGCAACCGGGCCGACGCCGAAGACGTCCTGCAGGAGACCTTCATTCGAGCTTACCGGTCCCTG
>CAWDOL010000003.1:0-434253 GCA_963803915.1 Candidatus Aminicenantota bacterium
CGGCGTTGCGGATCGTCCCGAAGGCCGTGACAATGATCACCCGGCAGGCGGGCAGCGCCTCGCGCACCCCGGCCAGGACGTCCAGGCCGGACATGTCGGGCAGGTTCATATCCAGGAGCAGGACGTCCGGGACGAAAGCCCGGGCCCGCAGAAGGCCCTCGCCGCCGCTGCGGGCCGTCTCGACGGCGAAGCCCTTCTCCTCGAGCAGCAGGGAGAAGATATCGCGGATGGACTGCTCGTCGTCCACGACCAGGATCTTGAACTTCATGACGCCTCGCGCTCCCTCGAGCGGCAGGTGGATGAGCATCGTCGTCCCCTGCCCCGGACCGGCTGCGGGCTTCGATGTCGCCGCCGTGCGACTTGACGATGTTGTAGCAGATGGACAGCCCCAGCCCGGTCCCGCCCTTCTTGGTGGTGAAGAAGGGGTCGAAGACGCGGTCCAGGTTCTCCTCGGGGATGCCTTCGCCGGTATCGGCCACCGCGACCAGGACCTTGCGCGGATCCTTGATCGAGGCTTCGATCCGGAGCTCCCCTCCCGCGGGCATGGCCTGGATGGCGTTCAGGAAGACGTTGAGGAAAAGCTGCTTGAGCTGGGACCGGTCGCCCTGCACCGGGAGGGCGGCCTCAGGCAGGGCGCGCCGCAGGACGACGCCCTTGGACCTGGCCTGGAAGGCGACGAGCTCCAGGCTTTCTTCCAAAGTGCCGCGCAGGTCGTGACGCTCACGCACGATCTCAGCCGGGCGCGAGAAGGCCAGCAGGGCCGAGACGATATCGTTAATGCGGCCCGTCTCCTGCAGGGCCGAGGCGATCAGCTTCCGCGAGGATTCCTCCGCCGACTTGCCCTCGAGGTACTGCAGGGTCGAGCGAATCGCCGTCAGCGGGTTGCGGATCTCATGGGCCGCGCCCGCCGCCAGCTCGCCGACCGTGGCCAAGCGGTCGGCCCGCGACATGCGGCGGAAGCGCTCGCGCTGTTCCTTGAAGAGAAGGGCGTTCTCCAGGGCGATGCCGGCCTGGGGAAGGAGGGCCCGGATGAAGGAGATCTCCAGGCGGGTGAAGGCCGTGCCGCCTGGCTTGCTTCCGACGAGGAGGATGCCGATCAGGCGGTTCATCGAGATCAGCGGGAAGGCGATTTCGATGCCCAGGGCGGCCAGTAATCCGGCCTCCTTGGGGGTCAGGTACTCCTGCAACCCGGGGCGGCGCTTGAGCTCCAGGTGGGTTTCGTTGACCTTGAGCCACTTGGCCAGGCGCGAGTCGCGCGGGATGACGGCCGTCCGGCCCTCGGCTTCGCCGACGTCCACGGAGGCAGCCGGCTGGAAGCGGCCGCTGTCGGCATCGTGGACGAGCAGGAGGAGCTTGGGCCCGGGGCAGACCTCCTTGATCTTGCCCAGGAAGTTGCGGGCGATCTGGTCGTAGTCCTCGATCAGGTTGACCCCCGCTTCGAACTCGCGGAAGACGAGGAGCGGCAGCTTCTCGTCGCGGCGGCGGGAGCGGAAGAGCTTCATGGTGGGCCTTGGGCCATTATATCAATTGCCCGAATTCCCAGACACACACTTATTTCGGTCTAAGCCCATTCCCGGCCAATTCCCGGATCCACACCAAATGCCCCGGCTTATTCGAAAAACGCCGGCGGAACAAGCCGCTTCCCTCCGCCTCTTTATTCATCTCCCGGTCCCGGCCGGAATCGAGTATGGGTCAGCGAATTCTCGGTTCAGCGGACGTCGTAGCGGACGAACAGCAAGAAAGCTCAGGAAGAAGACCAGGGCGGCCGTCGCCGCCAGGAGGCCGAGGAAGGGCAGGGCCGGCCCCAGCCTGTCCGCGAACGACAACGTCCGCTCGGCAAAAATGGGGACGATCGCCGGCGAGACTTTTTGCCGGGTCGTCGAGACATCCTCGCTCGGGTTAATCCAATGCGGGCTCTTGGGATCGCGCGCGTCCAGGGCGGTGAAGAAGCTCTGGAACTGCCCCTGGAAGATATGCAGGTCGTCCCAGACCCGGCGGAAGCGCGGGATAGCCGCCGCCCACGATCGACTCGGCCAGAAACTCGAAGGCGGCCACCGGCGAGAAGGCCGTCAGGCGGCGGGTCCTCTCGAACTGGCGGAACATGGACCGGTAGTAGTCGTCCCGGATGGCCTTCTCGGCCGCCATCCGCTTGCGCATGCAGGTTGGCCCGCAGCTCGTGCTGGGGCAGGAAGGGATTGTTGGACTGCTGCATCCAGCTCCCCGGAGGGGCGGCCTTGCTCAGGTCGTCGAGGGCCTGGCCGACGCGCTTCTGCGACGGACTCGGCCTTCTCGATCGGGAAGGCGTTCTTGGCCAGGAAGCCGCTGGAGTTGGGGATGACCATGGCGAACAGCAGCCAGACCGTCAAGGCCAGCAGGAGGCTGACGTTGGAGCGGCGGGCCAGGACCGAGCAGAGCAGGCCGAAAGCGGACATGGCCGCGGCCAGCAAGCGCCGCCGCCAGCAGGACGGCCGCGGTCTCCGCGGCCAGGGTCCAGCCCCACGACGCCGTCCCGGAAAGCGTCAGGATGATCAGGCCGACCAGGACCGCCGGGCAGGAGGAGGACCATCACGGAGAGGACGGCGCTGAGAAACTTGCCGAACAGCAGCGTCCCCCGCGAGACCGGGTTGGCCAGGGTCAGGGACAGGGTCTTGCTCTCCTTCTCGCCCGAGACCGCGTCGAAGGTGAAGAGCAGGGAGACGAAGCTGACCAGGAGGGCGATGGCGAAGGCCCAGCTGACCTCGTCGTAGCGGGCCAGGTACGGGTTGGCGCTGCCGCTCTTGTTGGCGAACCCGAAGACGTTCCAGGCGCTGTAGGTGATCGAGTTGGGCAGGTACTTCTCCTTGGCGTCGGCCAGGAAGGCGTTGTCGCGCGGCCGCAGGTCGATAGGCCCGCCGGGTGACCGCCAGGCGGGTGGCGTTGGCCGCGGCGTCCTCCTCGAGGGCCTTGAAAGCGAGGTCGCGGGCCTCCCGGTACTTGTCCAAGTCGGCCCTGTGGTGGCGGACAAACGACAGCGAACCGGCGATGAACACGGCCAGGATCATGGCCAGCGACAGGGCGAACCGCAGGCTGTAGACGTTGTGCTGGACCTCGCGCTTGAGGACGGCTTTCCACACGGCTCACCTCACGTCGTAGCTTGATGAAGGCCACATAGGCCAGGGCGAAGAGAAGGACGCACTCGAAGAGCAGCAGCCCCAGCCGGAAGGCCGAGCCCTCCAGGCCGGCCGCCACGGAAACCGGCCGCTCCGGGAAGCGGGGCATGTCGCCTATGTTCAGGAAGGGAAAGTCGTCGGGCTGAATCGCCGGGCACGCTCACCGTCGACAGGACTAGACAACGCTGCCGGAAATCGGTTTGCTTGGCCGCCCAGGCGTCGTACTCGGCCATGGTCTTGAACTTCCCGCCGGAGCGGGCCGCGACGAGCTGGTCGGGGTTGCGGAAGGAGGAGGGCGGCGTCGGCGTGATGTATTCGAACTTTTCGAAGATGTTCTTGCCCTTGAGCCAGGAGATGAACGTCTCGCGGTAGCGGCGGACGTCGTCGAGCCGCTTCTCCTGGGCCCGGCGGTCCGTCCCGCAGACGGCCGTGGCCACGGCCCGGAAGATTCCGGCCGGCGAGAGGAGCGCGCAGGTTCTCGGCGGCCCGGGACTGGCGCGACAGGCTGTCGAGGTAGGCCTTCTGCGGCCCCCATTTCCGGTCGGCGTTGTCCAGGCGCATCGGCTCGGTCAAGGCCATCTCGCGGCGCTGCCGCTCGAAGAACGAGGCCGTGCAGCCATAGGTCTCGCGGGAGCCGTCGTCGCCGCCGTTCATCCACCAGTTCATATTCCAATCGGGCGCGGGGAGCTTCTGCGACGGCCGCTCGGATGCGTTCCTCGCAGGCCTCTGTCCATGTCCTTGAGGACGGCGTCGAGGTTGTCCCGGGACTGGATGGGGACGAAGCTCTCGGCGAACGTGGAGGACAGGTTGGGGACGAGGAAGACCAGCACGACCCAAAGAAACAGGCAGACGACGAGGCTGGTGACGGAGTCGCGGGTGCGGGAGGAGATGAACAGGCCGAGGAAGACGAAGACGATGAGATAGGCCAGGCTGACCAGGGCCAGCAGAGGCCAGCCGGCCCCACTCCGCGGCCGCCGAAGGACAGGTCGCCCGAGAAAAGGACGATGATCCCGCCCAGCAGGAAGCAGAAGACGACGACCGGCAGCAGCGTCACCAGGATGCCGACGACCTTCCCGGCCAGGAGCTTGGAGCGGCCTAGGGAGTTGGCCATCTGCAGGCGCAGAGTGCCGTCCTCTTTTTCCCGGGTCAGGGCATCGTAGCTGAAGAGCAGGGCCAGAAGGGAGAAGATGATGGCCGCGATGTCGACGAAGTCGACTGTGAAGAAGGAGGCCAGAAAGGGATTGTCCCGCGCCGCGGTCTTGCCCTCGGCCAGGATCGGCTTGACGCCCAATCGCACCTTGACCTGGTTTCCGACCTGGGCGCTCAGCCCCTTGCCGAAGATGGCCAGGGGCTCGGGCGGGAAGACCACGATCGGCTTGAGGGCGGAATAGACCCGGACCTCGGCCATGGCCTTTTCGGCCACGTCGCGGTCGATCCTGTGCTGCCCGAGCTGGTCGCGGTAGTCGTCGATGTTGATCAGGATGCTGAAGGGGATGAGCACCAGGCAGAGCAGGAAACCGATCAGGAAGCGGGCCGAAAGCAGGTTGTTGTGGAATTCCTTTTTGGCGATATGAAAGACCATGCGGGCTCCTTGCCGGAGACAGAGGCGGTTCGTACGCCCTTTATTTTGCAATCTTCGTGCCAGGCCGAAATTCCCGGGCCCGACTCAATCCAGACCGGGTAAATCGGGTAATCCGATTCCCCCTCTGGGTAACGGGATTCCCGGCCGCGCGGTGAACCGATGCCCCTTCCCGCCGTATGAATCCTTGGCACGATTCGTGCAATATCATTGCCCGATGAACCCATCGAGCGCGGAGTATCGCCCATGACAAACGCCTTTCGTCCGCACGGCCTGCGCACGGTCCTGTGGATGCTCCTCATCGCCCCGCTCCTGCTGGCCGGGCCGCCGGCGGCCAGGACAAGCCCGCCCCGGGACCCGGGGTACCCCAGGTTATGAGCCTGGACGATTGCATCGTCCAAGCCGTCAAAGCGCAACCTCGGCGTCGCCGTCCAGGTGCAGACCTTCCGTCAGGCCGACGCCGGCGTTCTCCAGGCCGGGGAGAAGTTCATCCCCTCCCTGACTTTCGACCTCTATAAGGACAGCCGCAACTCGGCCTCCTACTCCTGGATCGACTCGAACGACATCGTCTCGTCCCTGGCCAGCTCCACCACCGCGGGCGTCAGCCAGAACGTCCCCTTCGGCGGCCAGCTTTCGGTCTCCATGGGCACCGGGCAGAACGAGTCCAACACCCGCTTCCAGACGATCAACCCCCGCTACAGCGGCTCGCTGTCCTTCTCCTTCTCCCAGCCCCTGCTCAAGGGCTTCGGCTGGACGACCAGCCGCAAGGAGATCCTGGTGGCCCGCAACAACCGCGATATCGCCGAGAACGACCTGCGGGCGTCGCTGCTGCAGACCATCTACCAGGTCGAGCTGACCTATTGGGAGCTCGTCTACAGAATCGAGTCGCTCAAGGTCCAGCGCCAGTCGCTGAAGCTGGCCGAGGACCTTCTGGACAAGAGCCGCAAGGAGGCCGCCATCGGCACCCTGGCCCCCAAGGAGGTCATCAGCGCCCAGGCCGAGGTGGCCAGCCGCAAGGCCGACATCCTGCAGGCCGAGATGCTGGTCAAGGACTCGTCCGATGCCCTGCGCGGCCTGCTGGCCCTGCCGCTGGATAAGGACGCCGGCGACATCGTCCCGGCCGACACGCCCGGCTTCGTCAAGTCCGCCGTCGGCTTGGATGAGGCGCTGGCCGCGGCCAAGGTCCACCGGCCCGACCTGCAGTCCTCGGGCTTGGGCGTACGCAACCGCGAGCTCGACCTGGCTTACGCCAAAAACCAAACGCTGCCCCAGCTCAACCTGACCGCCCAGTACTGGAGCCCCGGCCTGTCGGGCGACCAGATCCTGTACCAGGACGACAATCCCCTGACCGGGATCGTCATCGGCAAGGTGCCCGGCGGCTCGAGCCAGGCCATCCGCGACGCGCTGCGCCTGCGGTACGACAACTGGTCCATCGCCTTGTCGCTCGACATCCCCCTGGCCTCGGTCTTCACCCGGGCCGCCGAGGTCCAGGCCCGGGCCGGGCTGGACCAGCAGGTCCTGCTGCTCAAGCAGAAGGAGCAGGACGCCGTGATCGAGATCCGCTCGGCGGTGCGTGCCGTGGGGACCAATTACGAGCGCGTGGCCGCCCGCCGCACCGCGCGCGAGCTGGCCGAAGAGAAGCTGCAGGCCGAGGAGGCCAAGCTCAAGGTCGGCCTGAGCAGCAACTTCATCGTCCTCAATTACCAGCGCGACCTGGCCCTGGCCAAGACGGCCGAGCTGCGCGCCATGATCGACTATACCCTGTCCCTCGGCCAGCTCGACAAGGCCATGGGAGTCAGCCTGGACAAGCGCAACATCCACATCACCGACGCCGCGGAGGTTCAACGATGAAAAAGACCCTATCGGCCGCTCTTGCGGTCCTCATCCTGTTCGGGGCGGCAGCCGCCCTATCGGCCCAGGAGGGCCCCTCGCAAACCATGAAGCTGCTGACCTTGAAGAAGGCCCAGCTGCAGCTGGAGAAGACCCGGGGCGACTTCGACCGCTCGCTCAAGCTCAAGGAACAGGGCCTGACCTCGGAGCAGGAGTTCGCCCTGGTCCAGACCTCCTACCTGCAGGCCCAGGTCGACTACCAGCAGGCCCTGATCAACTTCATGGGCAGCGAAGCCCGCATCAACGTGGCCAGCGCGGTCAAGTTCCAGGATGCGGGCGGGAAGAAGTTCGTCCGGGTCACCCTGCGCTACTCCTCCAAGGAGCTCAAGCAGCTGGACAACCTGAACATCAAGGCCGAGGACCTCTTCCCGATCGACTTCATGAAGGAGCTCAAGGACGTCTCGGTCTCCCTGAAGTCGGAGTCCAAGACCATCTCCGACCCCTACGAAAAGACCATTTCGTCCATGCCCCTGGAGACGGAGCGGGACGTGACCTTCCAGCTGCTCAAGGACGTCGAGAGCCTCGACATCAGCATCTTCTATTCGGGCAAGTCCGAGACGACCTCGGTCTACCTGCAGAAGGGCGTCTCGGCCAACATCGTCACCGTCAACTCGGCCCAGTTCTCGCAGGAGGCCGACCTGGAGAGCACCGCCACCTTCGACCTGTCCCTGGAGAAGTTCTCGGGCGAGGCCAACGTCTTCAAGCTCGAGGTCGCGAACCTGCCCCACCAGATCAACTACGAGTTCAGCGATCCGGCCACCTCGGCCCGTCTATCCCAGATCAAGTTCACCGAGGGCGTCACCTCGATGAAGCTCCAGCTCAAGCTCTACCTGCCCAAGAACGCCGACGCCCAGGTGGTCATCGACAAACCCATCACCTTCTTCGCCCTGGCCCTGGACAACGACCAGGCCGCCTCGCTGCAAACCGTATTGGCCCGCAAGCCCGAGATCGGCCCGGCCGACATCGCCGCCCTGAAAGCGGGCAGCGTCAAGCTGGAGGTCCTGCCCCGCGGCGTGGGCAAGATCGAGGTCCAGGCGGTGAACCTGTACCACGAGATCCGGGTCGGCGAAGGCGTGACCATGGAGGTCCGGGTCAAGAACGCCGGCACCCGTAAGCTCAACAACATCCGCATCGCCGCCGATCTGCCGCTCAACTGGCGGTCGACCATCACCCCCGACCTGATCGGCTCGCTCGAGCAGGGCAAGGAGGAGGTCGTCCAGATCCGCTTCGAGCCGCCGGCCGACGTGGCCGTGGGCGACTACGAACCCAAGATCAAGACCGAGTGCAGCGCCGACAACCGCAAGGTCGAGTCGGAGGACAAGATCGTCCGCGTCCACGTGGCCTCCAAGACCAACGTCCTGGGCGTCATCCTGCTGGTCGTGCTGCTGGTCGGGCTGCTGGTCGGGGTCGTGGTCTTCGGCATCCGGCTGACCCGGCGGTAAGGCCGGGGCGGGCAACGGGAGGACCGCCATGTTCAAGACCATCGTCCGCAAGGAGCTGCTGGAGAACATCCTCAGCTATCGCTTCCCGATGTTCTTCCTCATTTGCGCCGTGCTGATCCTGTCCTCGCTCTACGTCCACCAGCTGGACTACGGCAAGCGGGTCCGCGACTACAACGAACAGATCCGGCTGGCCAGCGAGGAGCTGTCCACCTCCCGGGCCTCGGATCTCCACATGGGCCGCATCCCCCTACGCGGCTTTTTGCCGCCCTCGCCGTTGGCCGTTTTCGCGGCCGGATTCGAGACCTCCCTGCCCAAGTACTACGACTTCAACGCCGAGGGCTCCAAGCCGGGCGACACGGCCGTGGCTGAGGAGTCCGTGCTGTCGATCTTCGGCCAGCTCGACTTCCTGTTCATCATCCAGATGGTGGCTAGCTTGATCGTCCTGCTGTTCGCCTCGGACATGATCGCGGGCGAGAAGGAGATGGGCACCCTGCGGGCCATCCTGGCCAACAGCGCACCGCGGCATACCGTACTTCTGGGCAAGTTTATGGGCGGATTCACCGCGGTCTGGCTGCCCTTCCTGGTCGTCTTCCTGCTGGGCATCATCATCCTGGGCCTGCTGGGCTTCCCCTTGACCCAGGCCGGGATGCTGACGCGGCTCCTGTTGATCTTCCTCGGCTCGTCCCTGTTCCTGATGGCCTATTTCGCCCTGGGCCTTCTGGTTTCCGCCAGCGCGGCCCGCTCCCGGACGGCTCTTGTCGCGACCCTCCTTGTCTGGATCGCTCTGCAAATGGCCATCCCGCGCCTCAGCGATATGGTCGCCTCCGTCATCCACCCCATCCCGACCGAGACCGTGATCTCGATGCAGAAATCGGTCGTCGCCAAAACGGCCGACAATGAAAAAGCCCGCGCTCTCGGCCGGCGCTACGAGGAGCTGTTCGGGCGGGACAAGGGATTCCGGATGGACCCTGAGCCCGCCGCCAATCGCCCGGTCTGGGAGGCCTTCAAGACCGAGATGGAAGCCACGAACTCGGAACGCAAGACCCGGGAGCTGCGGGAGATCGAAAGCAGCTTCCGGCGTCAAAAGACCGGCCAAACGGCCATCTCCTCCAGCCTGGCGCTGATCTCGCCGAGTGCCGCCCTGACCCGCCTTATAACCGACCTCTGCGGCACGGGCGAGATCGACCGGGCCCGCTACGGGGAAGCCGTCCGGGCTCACCAGCAAACGCTGGACGCCGCCCTGTACAGCCACGTCCATAAAACGACCATCATCATGCCCAGCGGCGGAACGGCCAGCTCCTCTTCGATCGACGGCATGGCCGACCCGAAAACCCTGCCGGCTTTCGCCTTCCGGCGCGCCGGCGTCGGCGAGGCCCTGGCCGGAAACTGGGGCAGCCTGATCTCCCTGTTCCTCTGGCTCATCATCCCCTTCGCCGTCGCCTACGTCCGATTTCTCAAATACGACGTCCGGTAATCCCATCGAGGAGAGTTCCATGACCGAATCCAAAATCATTCTCAAGGCCGACGACCTGTCCAAGCGCTACGAGGACGGCGTTCTGGCCCTGGACCACCTGAACCTGACCGTTCGGGCGGGCGAGGTCTACTGCCTGCTGGGCGCCAACGGCGCCGGCAAGACGACCACGATCAACCTCTTTCTGGGCTTCATCCCGCCCACGACCGGGGCCTGCTTCATCAACGGCATCGACGTGGGCAAGGACCCGCTGGAGGCCAAGAAGCACGTCGCCTTCGTCTCCGAGAACGTCATGCTCTACGGCAACTTCACCGCCCGCCAGAACCTGGACTTCTTCGCCAAGCTGGGCGGCAAGCCCGACCTGGACAAGGAGCGCTACTACCAGGTCATGCGCCGGGTCTCGCTGCAGGAGAAGGCCTTCGAGCAGCGGGTCAAGAACTTCTCCAAGGGCATGCGCCAGAAGCTGGGCATCTCCATCGCCATCATCAAGGACGCCGCGGCCATCCTGCTGGACGAACCGACCTCGGGCCTCGACCCCAAGGCGGCCGAGGAGTTTCAGGAGATCCTGCACGAGCTCAAGGCCGAGGGCAAGGCCATCCTGATGTCGACCCACGACATCTTCCGGGCCAAGGAGATCGGCGACCGGGTCGGGATCATGAAGGAGGGCCGGCTGGTCATGGAGCGGACGCGCGAGGAGCTCCAGGTCGAGGATTTGGTCAAGATCTACATCGACTACATGAAGTCCGAGCCGCTGACCGCCTGAGGCGTGCGCCCTCGCTCCCGCCCCACCGCCAGCGCCGCGCCCCGTTCCGGAGTCCGCCATGCTGAAAGCCATTCTCCGCAAGGAGCTGCTGGAGAACATCCGCCGCTGCCGCCGAGTAAAATAATGATGAGCAGCAAACGTGATCGCGATCACACCTTCCGGGCGATCTTCCGCAAGGAGTTTCTCGAAGGCTTCATCACGCGGCGGTTCTTCGTTGTGCTCATCCTGTGCCTGATCGTCTTTCCCGTGGGCAGCTCTATGAGCCGGCGCGACTACCAGTCCCGGCTCCAGAATTACCAGGAGGCGCAGCGCCTCTACGAGAGCACGAAGAAGTCGGTCGGCAACATTCTTTACCTGCCTGGGGGGGCTAAGGGCTTCCGCGCACCCTCCGGCCTCAGCTTCCTATCGAACGGGCTCGAGATCGTGCTGCCCGACGCGGCCGAGACTGTTGCGAAGTCCATTTCATCCGCCGCGGAGATGCGCCTGACCAACACCCAGGGCCTCGACAACCTCTACGGGTTCTTCCACGGGCCGCTCGACTTCTCTTTCCTCGTCACCGTCGTTATGACCTTCCTGGCCCTGGCTTTCTCCTACAACGCCGTCTCGGGCGAGAAGGAGAGCGGCACGCTGGGCCTGATGCTGTCGAACTCGGTCCAGCGCTCGAAAATCGTCGCGGCCAAGGCCGCAGCCCGGTTTCTGATGCTGGCCATACCGTTCCTGGCCGGCGTGGCCTTGAGCCTGGCGCTCGCCCCGCCCCCGGCCGCGGCGGCCGGCGGAGCCTCGCCCTGGCCGGCCGTCCTGACCGCCGTGGCGTTCTCGCTGCTGACCATCGCCGCCTTCTTCAACTTGGGACTGCTCGTCTCGAGTCTGACCCGCCAGGCGGTCACGTCGATTGTCGTCCTCCTCCTCATCTGGACGGCGCTCTTCGCCGTCGTGCCGCGGCTCAGCGTCATCGCCACCCGCCTTCTCGCACCGGCACCGTCGGAACAGGTCTTCGGCCAGGAAAAGGCCCGCATCCGCCTGGTCAACAATACGGCCTGCCAGGCCGAGGTCGACGCGCTCGTCAAAGCCAACCCCATGCCCCGGGGCCGCGACACAATCGCCCCGGAAAGGCAGAAATGGACCACGGAGTTCCAGGCCAAACAAGACGCCATCCGGGCCAGGTATCAGAGCGATCTCGCGGCCGAGATCGGCAGGGCCCGCCAGGCGTTCGAGCGCAAGCGCGACGCCCAGATCAGGACGTCGATGCTGGTCTCCCGGATCTCCCCGGTCAGTTGCTTCGTCCGGCCCATGGCCGAGATCGCGGGCACGGGGTGGCTCGAGTACAAGCGCTTCACCAAGGCGGCGGATCGGTTCCTGGGCACGCTGAACGAGGAGATCTATAGCCGGAACAAGGTCACGGCGGTGGAGGGAGGCGGCGTTATCAGCTTTGGCGGCAAGGCCGACGACCCGGCGCCGCGGATGCCCGACATCCGGATCCCGTTCGGCGACGTGGCGCGCGACGTGCTGCCGGACTTCGTCGTGCTCCTCCTCTTCAACGCGCTCTTCTTCGCCGGGGCGTTTGTCGCCTTCCTGCGATACGATCCGAGATAAGGCCCGAGCGACGCCATGAGACATACTCCCTTCGGCACCATCTTCCGGAAAGAGCTCCTCGAAAACATCCGCAACCAGCGCTTCCTTTTAGCCTTGGGTCTGTGCATCATCTTGATCCCGCTCGGATTCGCCGTCCAGCACACGGAATACGCGGCCAAGGCGGCGGCCTACCGGGACGCGGTCCGGACCTTCGAGGAAGGCCACCCGAAGCTGGCCGATTTCATGCAGAGCGCCTCGATGTTCCGGCCCCCGTCGCCCTTGGCGCCCCTCTCGGCCGGGGTCGAAGCGCTGCTGCCGACGTCGATCGACACCGTCGGCTTCGTCGGCGGAAACGGGCCCACGCTCGGTACCACCAACGCGAGCGGCCTCGGCGATCCCTTCCGATATCTGTATGGCCCTCTCGATCTGGCCACCATCGTTGCGGTCATCCTGTCGATCCTGGCCGTGCTCTTCGTCTTCAACGGCGTAAGCGGCGAGAAAGAGCGCCGGACGCTGGCCCAGATCTTTTCGAATTCCGTCCCGCGATCCACGTTCATCACGGCCAAGATGGCCGCGGCGTTCGTCCTGATCGCGACCGCCTTCCTCGTCGGACTGCTTCTAGGCGCGTTGAACCTGGCTCTCCGGGGCTTCGAGGTCTGGGCCAAGAGCGCCACCCTCGTCCCGTTTCTGATCGCGGCGGGGCTGTCGCTGGTCTACATCTTCGTCATGGTCAACCTGGGGCTGCTCATCTCGACGCGTTCCCGCAGCTCGCTCTCGGCCATGGTCATCCTGATCATGGCCTGGGTCGCCCTGTTCATGCTGGTGCCCAAGGCCGCGGTCATCGCCTCCAAGGTCGCCCGGCCGGTCAAGTCGCAGCAGGTTGTGGACCTCGAAAAGGGCCAAGTCCGCGCCCAGTTGGAGAAGGAGGGCGACGGCGAGATCGACAAGCTGCGCAAGTCGATGCCCGGCATCAAGGACATGACGATTGACGAGTTCTTCAAAGCCGAGCGCGAGAAGAGCCCGCTCATCGACGAGTACCAAAAGAAGCAGGACAAGATCCAGAGCTCATCCCGCGGGCGAATCGACGCGGAGATGGCCAAGATCGACGCCTTCTACGGGATGCAGCATGACGGGCAAACCCGGCTGGCGCGGAATCTATCGCGGCTGTCGCCGGTCAGTTGCTTCCTCCACGGCGTCACGGAGATCGCGGGCACCGGACTGTCCGAGGTCGGCCGGTTGAAGGAGAACAAGACGGCCTTCGCGAGCCTTCTCGAGAACGAGATCAGCCGCAAGATGAAGATACTCCGTTTCGGCAACTTGGACATGAGTGACTTCGACCGCGAGACGCCCGCGCCCAAGCTGGTCTATCGGGAAGGGACGCTGCGCGACGAGCTCGCGGGCGTCTGGCCCGACATGGCGCTGCTCTTGTTTTACGGGATCCTGTTCTTCGCCGGGGCTTACGTCTCGTTCCTGAGGTATGACCTGAGGTAAGAGAGGGCGATAAGGAGACGGATCATGCTCGGCACCATCGTAAGAAAAGAGATCGCAGCCAACCTGTTGAGCTACAAGTTCTTCGTCGTCATCCTGCTGGCCGCGGTCCTGATCTTCACCAGCCTGTTCGTCATGGGCCGCGACTACAAGGCCCGCTCGGCCGACTACCAGCTGATCAAGCCCAAGCCGGGCGAGCCGATCGCGGTCCTGCCGCCCAACCCGCTCTCGGTCTTCGCCAAAGGCCTGGACGACGCCATGACCCGGTCCTTCGAGGTCGGGGCGATCGGCGTCGAAGCCAGGACGGGCAAGGCCGGGGGCAACCCGGTCTTCGCCTTCTTTCCCGCTCCGGACTTCGTCTACATCGTCAAGGTCGTCCTCTCGCTGATGGCCCTGCTCTTCGGGTTCGACCTGGTCAGCCGCGAGCGGGAGGCCGGCACGTTGAAGCTGCAGCTGGCCAATGCCCTGCCCCGCTCGACGCTGATGGCGGGCAAGTGGCTGGGCAGCTTCTTCAGCCTGGCCGTGCCGTTCCTGCTGATCACCCTGATCGGGATCGCCCTGCTCAGCCTGTCGCCGTCCTTCCGCCTGGACGGCGCGGCGGCGGGCCGGCTGGCCTTCCTGCTCGGGCTGAGCCTGGCCTATATCGCCCTGTTCCTGAGCCTGGGGCTGCTCGTCTCCGCCTTGACCAAGCGGTCGTCCTCTTCGCTCGTCATCCTGCTTCTTCTCTGGGCCCTGCTCGTCTTCGTCCTGCCCAACCTGGGCACCCTGGCCGCGCGGCAGTTCGTCGATGTCCCCTCGGTCAAGGCCCTGAAGGAGAAGCGCAACCAGGTCTGGACGCGGGAAGTCCTGCTGTCCTACACCGATCCGGCCGGCCGGGCGCCGCATCTGGCCGCCATCAACGACGAGCTCGACCGCATGGAGGAGGACTACCGGGTCCGCTTCGACAAGCTGGTCCGCCTGGCCAGCGCCCTGAACCGGCTATCGCCGGCGGCCGGATTCGTGGCCACCGCGACGGAAGCCGCCGGAACGGGCATCGCGGAGGAGGGCCGCCTTAAGCGCGAGATCGTCGGATACAAGAACCGCATCATGCCCGATGTGCTGAAGGGAACGAAGGACATTCCCCCCTTCGTCTATCGCTACCGCACCCTGGGGGCGGTCCTGGCCGAGGGCGGCTTGATCGACGTCGCCTGGCTGTTGGCCTTCACCGTGCTCCTGTTCGGCGGCGCCTACGCGGCCGTCGCCCGCACCGACGTGAGATGAGGAGACAACATGTTCCGCGCCATCGCCGGTAAAGAGATCCGCAACCACCTGCTGTCGTTCCGCTTCCAGGCCGTCTTCGTCCTTCTCCTCGTCCTCCTGCCGGCCACGGTCCTGGTCCTGTCCAACGACGCGGTCCGCAAGCAGACCGAAGCCTCCGAGCGTCAGGCCTCCATCGAGCGCTACCTGGCTGAATACGCCCACTTCAACCGGCTGCAAAACGTTATCTGGCCGTCCGAGCCCCCATTGCCCGTCCATGCCCTGGTCCGGGGGCTTTCCGACGACGTCAACATGGAAGCCTTCGACAACGACCCCCTGCCCGTCATCTTCCCCCTGATCGACCTGACCTTTATCGTGGCCGTGCTGCTGAGCCTGGCCGCGCTGATCCTGTCCTACGATGCCGTCTGCGGCGAGAAAGAGGATGGGACCCTCAAGCTCGTCTTGGCCAACGGCGTGCCGCGGTCGACCGTCATCCTGGGCAAGATCGCCGGAGGCGTGGCCACCTTGCTCATCCCTTTCCTGATCGCGCTGGCGGCGAGCCTGTTGATCATCCTGGCCAGCCCGCGCCTCGGCTGGTCGGGCCCGGAATGGATCGCCCTCGGCCTCATCACGGTCGGCTCGGCGGTCTACCTGACTCTCTTCTACTCCCTGGGCGTGCTCATCTCGGCCCGCCACCAGATCGGCGCGTCCTCCATCATGACCGCGCTCTTCGTTTGGGTTCTGGCCGTCCTGGTCCTGCCCAACCTGAGCCCCTATGCCGCGTCGCTGCTGCGCCCAGCCCCCTCGGCCATCAAGGTCGGGCGCGAGGTCCGGCGGCTAACGGACGTCGATCGCGACGCCCTCGGCAATAAGCTGTCGGGGGAAAAAAGAGCGGTCGTGCTCAAAGGAAATCCCGTCCTGACGGGGATCGAGCGGATGACGGAGGCGGATATCAAGGCCGTGATCGGCCGCGATCCCGAATTCGCCCGGGCCTACGACCTGTGGCGCAGCGCGGGAGCCGCGGGCTGGAACGAGGCCAACGCCATCCAGAACGCCAAGGCCGACGCCCTGAGGGACGATTTAAGGCGCAAGGAGGAGGCCCAGACCCGGCTGTCCGTGGCCATCTCCTCCGCTTCGCCCATGGCCGCTTTCACTTATCTCTCCGCCGACGCATCAGGGACAGGCTTGCGCGGCCAATCGCACTTTGAAGGATCTGATCACCGCCTGGGATCAGGCCTACGGCGCTTATCTGCGCCGCAAGATCGCCGAGCTCCAGAAGGCCGAGCCGACCCGCGACGTCTGGAACACCCCGGTCAACGTGAGCGACATGCCCCGCTTCGTCTTCCGCCCGCAGCCCGCCTCGGAGCGGATTAAAGCGGTCTGGATCCCCTTCCTGGTCCTGGCCGGACTGGGCTTGGCGGCCTTTGCCGCCGCCTACGCGTCCTTCGTCCGCTACGACGCCCGCTGAAATCCCGCCGGCGATTCCGGCCGGGTCGAGGGCGGCGGCTTCCGGCTCAGCCGTCCCGTTCGTCCATATACTGGATGTAGAGCTCGGTCAGGTCCTCACCCTCGAGCTCGGCCTTGGTCTTGAGCATGACCAGCCGGCCCCGCTTCATGAACCCGACCCGGTCCGCGATCAGCTTGGCCCGGAAGATGTCGTGGGTCGACATGAAGACCGATTTGCCCTGGTCCCGCATTCGAACCAGCAGCTCCAGGAACTCCTGGCCCGACTTGGGGTCGAGGCCGGAAGTCGGCTCGTCAAGCAGGACGTTGGGGGCGTCCTTGAGCAGGGCGATGGCCAGACCCAGCTTCTGGCGCATCCCCTTGGAGTAGTTCTTGGTCCGCTGGTTGAAGGCCTCCTCCTGCAGGCCGACGCTCTTGAGGACGTCGGCGAAAGCGGCCTTGGTCAGGTTACGCTTGCCGGACAGCTTGCAGAAGTAGTCCAGGTTCTGGAAGGCGGTGAAGTTGCCGTAGAGCATGACGTTCTCGGAGACGAACGACAGGTAATCCTTGGACCGCAGCGGCTCCTTGGCCACGTCGATGCCCTCGACCAGGGCCGTGCCGCTGCTGGGCGGCAGGAAGCCGAGCAGGATGTTGATGGTCGTCGTCTTGCCCGCCCCGTTGGCGCCGAACATGCAGAAGATCTCGCCCGGCTCGACCTTCAGGCTCAGGTTGTCCACGGCCAGCTGGCCGTCCTCGTAGCGCTTGGTCAGGTTGATGGTTTCCAGCATGGCTCGCCTCTTAACGAACGTCGTACTTCAGGAAGGAGACATAGGATCCGACGAAGAAGACCAGGATGAGCCCGATCATGACCAGGAAATCGGGCAGGGTCCGGGCCAGCGATTTGCTCAGGGTTTCGGGCTCGAACTTGTGCTGGGGCATGTCGGAGAGAGAGACCTTGCCCGTCGTCTCGCCCGTCGCGAAATTGATGCCCTCCATCATCTTGGGGTTGATCCACTGGGTGAAGATCGGCTTGTAGGCCCGGATCGAGGCCGCGAAGCGGTCGTTCTCCTCCAAGCCGGTCCGGGCCAGGCTCATCGAGGAGAACATCAGGGCCGAGGCGGGCGAGATGCGCGACAGGTTGACGGCCAGCTTCTCCTGGGCCCTCTTGCGCAGCTGGTAGTCGCGCTCCAGGGCGGCGTTGTTGGCGTCGATCTGGCCGGTCAGATCGCTCTGCAGGTCCTCGATGTACGCCTTGAACTTGTCCTGGAAAACCTTGGGGTCTTCGCCCGGCTTGGGCCCGTTGGCCTTCATCCAATCCTGGACCATCTTCTGGCTGCCGCCCTGGATCTGCTGCAGGAAGGCGTCCTTCTTGGCCGTGATCTCGTGCACCGAGGGGATGGGCTTGATTTGGGAGGCGGCCAGGACCGAGACCTTGGGGATGATGGTCACGAAAATGACCCAGATGAAGAGCAGCACCAGGAAGCTCGTCGAGCTTTTGCTCGTCCGGGCCGAGACGAAGATGCCCAGGGTGAAGAAGACCGAGAGGTAGAGGAAGAAGATCAGGAACATCAGCAGCAGCCGCATCCAGTCCTCGCCGGCCATGGAGATGTTGGGGTAGACGAGCATGACCAGCAGGCTGAGCATGAGCGGGATGATCAGCGGGATGAGCAGGCTGATGTAGCCGCCGATGACCTTGCCCATGATCAGCCTGTCGCGGGGCACCTTGTTGGACAGGGTCAGCTTGAGGGTGCCCCGCTCCTTCTCGCCGACGATGGCGTCGTAGGTAAAAAGGATGGCGAACAGGCTCAGGACGATCTTGACGATGAAGGACAGGTCCAGGGCCCCGAAGATGGAAAAGACGGGGTTGCTCTCGTACTTGCTGTCCACCAGGCTGGGGTCGTAGGCCACGTTGACCGTGGCCACCCGGCCGACCGCCTCCGAGACGCCGCTGGCGATGGTGCTTAGGACCTGGGGCGGCCGGTTGATCTTGGTCCCCAGCCCGGCCAGGGCCTGGTAGCTGGGCTGGCTCTCCAGGTTCTTCTTGTTCAGAGCGATGGCCGCGTCGTACTCTCTCTTCTCGGCCCGGAAATTGGTGATCCCGGTATAGACCGAGAGCAGGATCAGGATGGTGCAGAGCAGGAAGGTGAAGACGAACTTGGGACTGGTTATCGTCTCCAGGATCTCTTTCTTGATGATGTCGCGAAGCATGGCGGCCCTCCCGTCGGGATTTGGACCATTATGATCCGGGAACGGCGGCTGACGCAAGCGGCCCGCCGTACCCTCGCCTAACTACGGATTTTTTGACCGAAAGTTTGTCTCTGGCGGGGACTCGCGGGGATCGGAGGCCGGCGACGATCCGGAAAGCGGTAAGCTCGCGGCCCTCAGGGCGCCCGGACGGCGAAGGGGCGGACGCGGGAGGCCAGCCTGAGTGTGATCTTGGTCTCGTAGTCCACACCGTCCGCGTCCTTGGAGGCATAGGTCAGGACCAGGTCCTGCACGGTCTCGACCTTGGGCGGCGGCAGGTCCTTGCGCCCCCGCTTCTTGAGCAGGTCCTTGAGCAGCCCGTAAATATAGGAGACGGCATTGATGACGTTGAAGGCGTTGGCCGGGTTGGGCTTGTCCCGGTTCAGCATGTAGTCGGGCTTGAAACCGAACGGATTCTTGTTGGGCTTGATCCCCACGAGCAGCGGGACGGGCCGGATGGTCTTACGGCTCTCCAGGACGGGCTCGCCGCCGATGTAGACGATCAGGGTGTATTCCAGGGGACGCGAAGACTGGCCGGGAGCGGCGGGGACGGGCTTGGCCCGGGCGGAGGAGACCTCGACGTCCAGGTCGATCGTCCGGTTGAGGATGAGGCCCTCGGACTTGATCTCCAGGCCGTAGGTCCGGCGGCCCGAGGCCAGGAACAAGGCGTTGGCGTCCAAGGGGATGATATTGAACCCGGGGTTGAAGAGCCCGGCCTTGATCACTTCGCCCTGCTCCGAGAACTTGTAGTAGCCCGGGTTGGACATCTCCACGACCAGGGGCAGGATGCCCTCGGGCATCATGACGTCCTCGCCCACCCCCCGGATCAAGCGAGATGCCCATGATCCAGGGGTACTTGACCCGCCAGCCGTTGAGGAAGCCGATGACGTCCGACTGGGAGACCAGGTCGAGAAAGGCGAAGCCCGAGTCCGCCGCCTTGTAGGAGTCGAAGTACTCCACGATCCAGCGCGTCTCCGTCGCGGCATCGCGCATCCGCGAGGCGCAGAAGGCCAGCAGCGCGGCGGCGTCGGCCTTTTCCGTCGCGGGGTATCCCGCAATCCCCTCCGCCAGTATCCCGGCGGCGGCGGCGTAGCTTCTCTCCTTGCCGATAAGCCGGGCCGCCTCGTCCTTCCATTGGGCGGAAAGCGCCGGTCCGAGCGCCGCCAGGGCGGCCAGGAGGGCGAGAACCCGTTTAATCGCCGTAACGGAAGACAAAATAGACCTCGAGGCTGGATGGCGCATAAGACGTCGGCAAAGGCGGGAAGGGGGCGGCCGCCGTGATGGCCTTGAGCGCGGCCTGGTCGAGCAGCTCGATCTTGGTCGGCGCGTCCAGGTCGGCGCCCAGGACGCGGCCGTCCTTGGCCACCATGACCCGCACGCCGACCTCGCCTTTCCAGCCGGAGCCCAGATCGAGCGGCAAGGCCCAATTTTTCTGGATGGCGTTGAGAACCCCTTCGGCCCAGGGCTTGAAGTCCAGGCCCGGAAGCTTGAGGACGGCGGCGCTGCGGCCGGTCTGCCGCTTGGCCCGCGGCACCGCCTGGCCGACGGCCCGTCCGCCTCCGCCTCCTAGTGCTCCTTCCGCGTTTCCCTCGGTCTTGGACAGATCGACCTTGGAATAGTCGCGGTACAGACCCGGCGGGACGAGTGTGTCCTCGATCGAGGCGGCCGACTTATTGAGGCTGATCTTGGCGTCGGCGGTGGGATAGCGCAGGCCGAAGCCCCCCGGCCCGGCCGCGTCGCCGGCCCGGGCGCCGCCCGCACCTCCGGGCCCTGCGGACCGGTCGGAGGACGAAGCGCCCGCCCGGGGATCGGGCTCCGCGGCCCGGCCCGCCTCACGAGCCGTTGCCGCCGTGACCGCCTCCCGTCCCGCGGGGGGGGCGGCGACGTCGTCCCCCTCGCCCGCTGTCGCGGCCTCGGCGCGGGGGGATGTTCGGAGGGCCAGCGGGTAGCTCATCCCGTCGCGGGGGACGATGAAGGCGACCCGGGTCTTGTCGGGGTAGGTGAAGATCTTGTAGTTGCCCTGGTAAGTGAAGGCGGCCAGGAGCAGGCCGCCGTGGATCGCGGCGGAAAGCAAAAAGAACCCCCCGCGCCGGGCTCGACCGGCCTTATCCGCAGGCCTACTCGACTCGAAAATGGCTCAAACTCCGTGCCAAGAAGATCGATATTGTAGCATACTTAAAACGCGGGCCGTCCGGATTCGTTGCCGGCCGAATGGGAGCCGGCGGAGGCACCCGCCGGAGGCGCCTTTGACGGCGCCGCCCGAACGCGCTACACTCCTCCATCCCTGCCGCCGACCCCGAAGCCGGGGGGTGGGATTGAAGCCGCCTTTTTGATATTATACTATTTCTATAGGAAAGGATTTTATCCATGAGCAAACGTATCGGAATCGTCCTTCTGGCCGGGCTGGTCCTGCTGGCGCCCGCCTTTGCCGGCGTGGTCAAGACGCAGAAGTCGAGCCTGGTCTTCAAGAGCCTGGGATCGTTCACCTCCCAAACGACAGACCGCCTGTCCGCCGACCGCAAGCTGACGGAGATGGAAAGCACGTTCAAGGGCAAGGGCCTCCTCGGGACCCTGGCCGGCAAAACCATCTTCCGCTCGGGCAAGACCGGCGAGCTGGTCGACCTGGCGGCCATGACCATCACCGCGATCGACCACAAGCGCAAGGAATACGTCGTGACCTCGATCGAGAAGTTCGCCCAGGACCGCCAGGCCGCCCTGGACGACGCGGGCGGCAAGCCCGCCGACAAGGACAAGCCCGAGTCGGACATCCGCATCGTCAAGAACGAGTTCAAGGTCGAGGACACCGGCGAGGCCAAGGCCGTCAACGGCTTCGACTGCCGCAAGTACGTCGTCCGATGGACCGTGGACTGGGAAAACGTCAAGACGGGCGAGAAGGGCACGGACAAGCTCGAGACGGACGTCTGGACGACACCGGAGACGGCGGCCATGCAGGGCGCCCAGGCTGAAGAGATGGCCTTCGCCAAGACTTACCTCAAGGCCATGGGCATGGACGCCGACAAGATGCAGCGCGACGTCTTGGGCACGGAATGGATCGGCATCATGGCCAGCCTCGACCCGATGAGCGGCGGGGCCAAGAAAAGCCCCGAGGCCGCGGTCGTGGCCCGCGAGATGGCCAAGCTCAAAGGCTACCCCATCGTCATCGACGGCAAGTACTTCCCCGCCCCCAAGGCCAAGCCGGCCGAGGAGAAGGAGGAGGGCGTGAGCTCCGTGGGCGGCGCCCTGGGCAAGCTGGGCAAGGGCCTGCTCAAGAAGAAGCCCGATCCGGCCGAGGCCAACGCCCCGGCCCTGGCTTTTACCACCGAGGTCGTCAGCCTCGATGTTGCGGCCGTGGACGGCGCGACGCTCGTCCCCCCGGCCGGCTACAAGAACAAGTCCAAGTAAGCCGAAGACATCACCCCGGGGCCGGTCATTTGACCGGCCCTTTTCTTTTTGGATCATCGCCCGATTCCGGGGAAACCAGGGCGGTTCGGGGTGTCGGCCAACGGCGAAATCGCGAGGCCGACGCCTTGATTCCGAAGGCGCACAACACTCTTATTCTCATTGATATCACCACCCCTACCCCGCCTTCGAAGGCGGGGATTGGATAGCGCCTTCGGCTGCATGTGGCGAGGCGAGCCCGAAGCCGCCCTCACAACGACGGGCGATGCGCCGGTCGTAGCGAGGACTACCAAAGCGTTGCCGGGACGACACCCCGGACTGCCTTCCCCGGAATTGGGCGATGAACCTGTTTATCGGCCGATCAGGCCCCGAACTTATTGAACCAGGCGATGTCGTCGAGCGGCTTGCGGACGCGGTCGCGGGGCGGCCGGCTGGCCGGATAGCCCACGGCCAGCATCGACACGAACTTGTACTTGCGGGGGATCTTGAACATCTTCCGCACGGCCCGCATGTTGAACCAGCCGATCCAGCACGTGCCCAAGCCCAGCTCCTCGGCCTGCAGGACAAAGTGCTCGCCGGCGATCCCGGCGTCGAGCAAGTAGAACGGCACGCCCTGAACCTGCTTGCCCAGGCGGTTGGCCAGAATGTCGAGCTTGGCCAGGAGCAGGACCAGGACGGGGGCCTGGGCGGCGAATTGGGTCATCTTGTAGAGGCCCGAGAAAGCCGCCTTGGCCAGCCGATCCCGGACCTCCGGCTCATCGACCACAAGGAAGCGCCAGGTCTGGGCGTTCTCGGCCGAGGGGGCGATGCGGGCCGCCTCAAGGCAGGCCAGGATCTTCTCCTTCTCCACGGGGGTCGGGAGGTAGCGCCGGATGCTCCGCCGGCTCGCGGTCAAGGCTTGGAACGGTGTCGTCTCGGGCATACCATGGCTCCTTGGTGGAGTTTATATACCAACCCGCTGCTTCCGCCAACCCCTACCCCCCGTCTACCCCCCATCCCGAAGGGGTCCCCCTAAGCCGAGGGGCCATTGTCGGACCGGGCTGGCTGTGCTATGCTTCGGAGAGAACCCGGAAGGGAAAAAATCCGTATGGATGAGAGAGGAGGATATCTCATGAAAAAATTCGCCGTTGGATCCCTCGTTCTGGCCGTCGGGCTTCTCGCGTTCGCCGCCTGCAACAATGCCGGCGGGCCGGGCGCCGCCATGGCCCAGGACATGCTGGCTCTCATGCCCCAGGATGTGGCCGGCGTTCTGTTCATCGACATCAACCGCGGCATGAACACCCAGTTCGTAGCCGACGCCCTGGCCAAGCCCGATGCCGCCGAGGGCCTGCAGGAGTTCATCACCAAGTCCGGGCTCGACCCGCGCAAGGACATCACCTATCTTGCCCTCGGCATGACGGGGAGCCTTTCGGGCGCCCCGGGTGCCGCGCCCTCCGGGTTCGGCATCATCAACCTCAAGTACGACAAGGCCGCCCTCATAGCCAAGATGAAGGAGAACGACGCCAAGTTCATCGAAGGCGAATACGAAGGCGTCGCCACCATCCAGCCGATCGACGAGCCCAAGCTCGAAGAGACGCCCGCCGATCCCGTCGAAGCGGGCGAGGCCGAGGCGAAGGCCGCCGAGGGCACGGACGTCGAGCCCCAGCCCGAAGAAATTCCGGCGGCCGCCCCCGAGCCCGAGAAGCCGATGCTGGGAGCCTTCCTGGACGCCGAGAACATCGCCGTCGGCCCGGTTGACGAAGTCAAGGCCGTCATCGACGTCTTCAAGAAGAAGAGCGCCAGCGCCAAGGACAACGCCGAGCTGGCCGCCCTGATCAAGGGCGTCAACAAGACCGCCATCGTCTGGGGTGTGGTCGCCTTCAAGCCCGAGGACGTCAAGAAGATGGTCGAGTCGGCCCCGATGCTGTCCTCGCTCAGCTCGCTCAAAGCCATGACCATGCGCTTCGACTACGCCAACAAGACCATGGACATGGCCATCCAGGCGCTGACCGCCGACGCCGGCAAGAACAAGGAGATCGCCGATATGCTGAACGGCTTCAAGGCCATGGGCGCCCTGGCCGCCGGCGAGAAGCCCGAAATCGGCGAGCTGCTGAACAAGATCGAGATCACGTCCGGCGCGGACAACGTCACCATCAAGGCCCTGCTGCCCGAAGAGCTTCTGACCAAGCTGGCCAAGATGGCCCAGTCCGAGCTCATGAACAAGCTGGGCGGCGAGATCAAGACCGAGCCCGTCGCCCCGCCCGTCGAAATCAAGTAAGTCTTCCGCGGCCCGCTGCGGGAGGCCGATCGCAGGACGCCCCGTTCTGATCCCGGTCCGGCCGGGATGAGAACGGGGCTTTTTTATGGTTCATCTCCCATCTCCGGAAAACGCGGCCAGGGGTATCGGCCCGGCGGCTGCGGCCTCTTCTCGCCTTTTCCCACAGCTCTCTTCGGCGCCTCGGAACTCGCGCCTTTAATCGTTCTGACTTGCATGACCTCCCACTCAGTTTCGTATTCGATTATTTTTCCCTAGCTCAAACAGCCCTCGGCGGCCGCAGCGGCTTCGCAGTCCTCGCCGGGACGTCGCTTCGATAGTCCCTGGGAGGGTTGGCTTCCCTCAGAGTGCTATGGAAAAAGGCGCCGGCCTTGCGATTTCGCCGTTGGCCGATACCCCCATCCGCGTACTTTTCCCGGAGATGGGAGAAGATCCTTTTTTACTGAGCGGATTGGCTATAACGGAACCCGAAGGTCGCGCCCGGCCAAGCCTCCGAGCGTCCATGTCCGGTCGCCGTAGCGCACTTTGACCTCTCCGTCGCGGTCGGGCCTGATGACGGCCTCGACCAAGCGGCCCGCTTGCCAAGTCTCCCCCACCGTGTATCCGCCGCGGGCCCGTAGGCCGCGCACGGAGCCGTCCGGCCAAGCCGCAGGCAGGGCGGGCAAAAGCCGGATCTCGCCGCGGCCGCTTTGCAACAGCATCTCGGCGACTCCGGCCGTGCCCCCGAAATTGCCGTCGATCTGGAACGGCGGATGGGCGTCGAAGAGGTTGGGATACGTCCCGCCCCCCTTGTACTCGGTCTTGCCCGTCGGGTCGCTGAAACGGAGATGCGACCGCAGCATGCGGTAGGCGTGATCGCCGTCCCGCAGCCGGGCCCAGAGGTTGATCTTCCAGGCCTTGCTCCAGCCCGTGCCCCCGTCGCCGCGCAGCTCCAGAGACCGCCGGACGGCCGCGGCCAGTACGGGAGTTGAAAGGGCGTCGATCTGGTCGTCCGGGTAGAGCCCGATGAGATGGGAGACATGGCGGTGCTGGGGGTCCTGGTCGTCCCAGTCGAGATACCACTCCTGCAGATTGCCCCTCCGGCCGACCTTGTAGGGAGGCAGACGGTCCAGGGCCGCTTTGACCCGGCTTCGGAATCCGGCATCCGAATCCAGGACTTCCGCGGCTTCGAGGATGTCGAGCAAGAGCCCGCGGATCAGGGCCAGGTCGGCCGTGGTCATGACCGAGACGGCGCCGGAATACCCGGCCGGGGTCTTGTACTGGTTCTCGGGCGAGGTGGCCGGGGCCGTAACGAGAAAGCCGTCGGGTCCCTCGACCAGCCAGTCCAGGGCGAACTCCGCGGCGCCTTTCATCAGGGGGTAGCCCTCGCGGCGGAGCCATTCCTTATCGCCGCCGAACTGGTACCTTTCCCACAAATGGAAGCTCAGCCAAACACCCCCCAAAGGCCAGTTGGCCCAGACGGGCGAGCCGCGGCCGAAGTCACCCACCGGATTGGTTATGGCCCATATATCGCTGTTGTGATGGCAGCACCAGCCGCCGGCGCCGTAGAAGTGCCGGGCCGTCACGGCTCCGGTCCGGGCCAGGTCGCCCATGAAGCGGAGCAGCGGCTCGTGGCACTCGGCCAGGTTGGTCGTCTCGGCCGGCCAGTAGTTCATCTCGGTGTTGATGTTGACGGTGTAGTTGCTGCTCCACGGCGGCCGCAGGTGGGGATTCCAGATGCCCTGCAGATTGACCGCGGGCCCGCCCGGGCGCGAACCCGAGATCAGGAGGTAACGGCCGAACTGGAAGTAGAGGGCTTCGAGCCCCGGGTCCGCCGCCCCAGCGGCGTATTCGCGCAGGCGCCGGTCGGTGGGCAGGGCGTCGCGGCCGGGCCCGCCGAGGTCAAGGTCGACCCGGGCGAATAGGGCCCGGTAGTCGCGCTCGTGCTCGGCCCGAAGGTCCTGGAAAGAGCGGCCCCTGGCCGCGTCCAGCCGGGCCGTGGCGGACCTGACGGGATCCGGCCCGAGCGAAGGCTCCCTGTCGAAGCCGGCAAAGCTGGTCTCCACGGCCAGGGCGACCAAAGCTTCTCCGGCGCCCACGACCTCAATGGCGGCGGCCCCGCGCACGACCCGGCCGTCCGTGCTGAGGACACGGGCCATTGCGGCGAATCGCATGCCCCTTCCGGCCGGCGCGTCGTCAAAGACCACGGCATCCTTGACCTCGCCAAGGTAGCTGGGCGCGGCATGGACGGGGGCCCGGCCGGCGAGGACGAGGTCGTTCGCCGCGCTCGTGCGGACCTCGTGTCGAAGCTGGCTTGAGAACCGGAGGGCGAAGGACAGCCCGCCCGGGCGGGAAGCGGTCAGCCGGATGACCAGGATCCGGGCCGGGTATGAGGCGAACGCTTCACGTGAGAAGGCCGTCCCCGCGGCCGTGAACTCGACCCGGCTCACGGCGGCCTCGAGGCTCAAGCCCCGCCGATACCCGGACGCCGCTTCCGGATCGACGCCTTCCGTGGCGATGAAGAGGTCGCCAAGCGGGGCGTAGGACTCGGAGTAACGACCCTGAATCCGCTTGGTCAGCTCGTCGGCCAGCTTGTAATCGCCCCTGAACAAGGCCTCCCGGACCATGGGCAGGGCCTTGATCGCCTCCGGGTTCATGGCCGGGTCGACCGGCCCTCCGGCCCAGAGAGTGGCCTCGTTGAGCCCGATCCGCTCCACGGCGATGCCGCCGTAGACCATCGCCCCGATTCGCCCGTTCCCGAGCGGCAGGGCCTCCTCGAAGGCCGCCGCGGGACGGTCGTAGAGGAGGGCCAGGCGCCCCCCAAAAGCTTCCGGTCCGCGGGAAGGCCCTGCCGCGGACCAGGCGGCCAGCGCCAGGGCCAGGAGGCCGGCGGCGCGGAGAACGGCGGACATGGGGGGCTTGACGACGCTCATGACAGCTCCTTCCGGGAAAGGCCGGTTCGCGCCGGCCGAGCCGACCGGGACCGAGGGTGCCCCGTCAGCAGACGCCGGCGATCTCCAGGCCCGCCCGCGTGATCCGGATCGTGGAGGGCTCCAGGTTCAGGAAGCCCGGCAGGCTTTCGTTGCGGCGTCCTTTTTGAAAACCGGGATTTCGCGCCACAAATGTATATAACACCAACTTCGGTCAAAACGGTAGACTTCAATCCGTTATTAGTGAAGCTGATTTCTTGACTTTTCAAATAATTAGGAACATTAATAATGCATCAGTTTAAATGGGGCATCATAGAACGGTTAACAACTGATCGGAACCGTTTTAAAAGATTGGTGCCGTGAAGAGATTAATGAAACCCCGTGTCTCAAAGAGAGAGAGGGGGTTTTGTGTTTTCATAAGCCCTTATAATCGGTGAACTCATGAAAGATGATAACAAGACCAGGGCGCAACTCGTGCAAGAGCTGGCGGAGTTGCGTTTGCAAAAGGCTTCGCCCAAAAAATCGGAAAGCGCAGATACATACCGGAACCTGGTAGAAAGCCTCAGAGATGTCATCTATGAATTGGACAGTCAGGGTGTAGTCCTTTATATCAGTTCGGGTATCCGGGATCTACTGGGATTCGAGTCGGATGAAATCGTCGGGAAAAAATTCGTCGATCTTGCCCATAAAGATGATCTGAGCGGTCTGACGGAATGGTTTTCCGAGCTCTGCAAAGGCAAAGTAGCCCCCTCCGAGTATAGAATGCTCGATAAATCCGGCGGGCACAAATGGGCCCAGACGAGAGTCAGGCCCATCATGGAAGACGGCCAGTTCAAGGGTGCCCGCGGAATACTCATAGACGTTACGGAAACAAGAAAGTTGGCCGAGGCGCTCAGGGAGAGCGAGGAGAAGTATCGGCTGACTTTTGAGAATGTGGTGGATGTTATTTATGTGATTGACGCGAATCTCGTTGTTTTGAGCGTGTCTCCGAGCGTGGGGAGAATATTGGGGTATGAACCGCAGGATTTCGTCGGCCGCCCGGCTTCCGACTTAGCGCGTATCTTCACGGCGGAATCTTTTGAGCGGGCTATCGCCGATGTCGGTTTGATACTCAAGGGTGAAACCTTTTCAGCCGCCTTATATCAGTTTATCGCCAAGGATGGGACCATAAAGCATGGCGAAGTCAGTGGTTCCCCTGTTATGCGCGGCGACAAGATCGTCGGCATAATTTCCGTCGCCCGCGACATCACCGAGCGTAAGCGGGCCGAAGAAGCGTTGCGGGACAGCGAAGAGAAGTACCGTTGGGTGTTGAATAATATGGCGGATGTTATAGCGGTTATGGACATGAGCCTGCGTTTTACCTATGTCAGCCCTTCCATCACCCATATGCGGGGATACACGGTTGAAGAGGCCACGGCGCAAACCTTGGAACAGGTCATGACGCCTGCATCTCTGCAGATCAGCGCCAAGGCCTTTGAAGAAGAGCTGGAATTGGAAGCCAGCGGTACGGCAGATCCCGACAGAGTCCGCATCCTTGAGGTGGAGCAATACAAAAAGGACGGCACCATCGTTTTGATGGAGAACCACCTGTCCTTTATGCGGGACGAGGCCAAGAAGCCTGTGGGCATACTCTCCGTGTCCCATGACGTCACCCAGCGCAGGCGGGCGGAGGAAGCCCTTTACAAGGCCAAGACATTGCTGGATAAAACATTTGCCAGCATGGAGGAGGCAATTTATATAGTCGATTCGGACACCCGGAGGATCGTTGCCTGCAACCACGCGACAGAGGTTATCTTCGGCTTTGGGGAGAAAGACTTGATTGGTTGCAGCACCGATGTCCTGCATGTGGATAAATCATCGTACGACCTTTTTGGACGGGAACTCTTTCCTGCTCTTGACGCAAAGGGAGTGTTTCGTACCGAATTTCAGATGAGACGAAAAGACGGAAGCGTCTTTCCCACCGAGAATACGGTAACAGAAATCCTCGACGACTCAGGCCGGCGGATCAGCGTCGTCAGTGTAGTCCGCGACATTACTGACCGCAGGATGGCCGAGAAAAAATTGAAGCAAACGAACATCTTTCTTGATTCGATCATCGAGAATATTCCGAATATGATCTTCCTCAAGGATGCCGGAGACCTCCGGTTCATCCGGTTGAATCGGGCGGGAGAGGATCTGTTGGGTTATTCCAGGGAAGACCTGCTGGGGAAGAGCGATTACGATTTCTTTCCAAAGGAACAAGCCGACCACTTTACGAAGAAGGATCGGGATGTTCTAAACGGAAAGGAGCTTGTGGATATCCCGGAAGAATCGCTGCAGACCCGCAGCCAGGGAGAGCGCACCCTGCACACAAAGAAGGTGCCTCTCCTGGACGAGAAAGGAGAACCCGAGTTTCTACTTGGGATTTCGGAGGACATCACCGAGCGTATTAAGATGGACGAGAACCTGCGGGAACGCGACATCCAATTAAAGAAATTGGCTTCCTGGGCGCCCGGAATGATGTACCAGCTTACGAAGAGGCCTGACGGAACATATTGTGTACCGTTCACCACGGAAGCCGTCAAAGATATTTTTGGATGTTCACCAGAAGATATCCGCGAGGATTTTTCTCCGATTTCCAGAGTCATATGGCCGGAGGATTTAAAGAAAGTCATCGACTCCATTGAATACTCAGCCGAACATCTGACGATCTGGGCCTTGGAATATAGAGTGCAAATTCCGGGTCGATCCATCAGGTGGCTGTTAGGCAAATCAACACCCGAGAAGTTGGCTGATGGCAGCATAACCTGGTATGGCTTCAATACGGACATTACCGAGATCAAGAAGGCGGAGGAGGCGCTGCGGAAGAGCGAAGAGGAATTCCGTTCGCTGGCCGAGTCCATGCCGCAAATCGTCTGGGTCACCCGGAAAGACGGTTGGAACATCTATTTCAATCAGCAATGGGTAGACTACACCGGATTATCGTTAGAGGAGAGCTACGGCCACGGTTGGAACATCCCCTTCCACCCTGACGATAAGCAGCGAGCGCGGAGTGCCTGGGAGAACGCCACGAAGAACAACGGCATCTATTCTCTCGAATGTCGATTACGTCGTGCGGATGGAGTCTACCGCTGGTGGTTGGTTCGCGGAGTACCGTTGCTCGACGAAACAGGGGACATCGTCAAATGGTTCGGCACGTGCACCGATATCGACAAAATAAAGCATGCCGAAGAACAACTCAAAGAGACCCTCGAAAGCCTCAGGAAATCGCTCGGCGCCACCATTCAGGTCATGGTGTCTGCCGTAGAAGCAAGAGATCCCTACACCGCCGGTCACCAGGTCCGAGTTGCCGATCTGGCCCGCGCTATTGCCACAGAGATGGGACTGCCCCAAGTGCAAATCGATGGCCTCCGTATGGCCGGTTCCATTCATGATATTGGAAAGCTCTCCATACCCGCAGAGATATTGTCCAAACCGACAAAACTGTCTGAAATGGAATTCTCTCTGATCAAAGAACACGCCCAACATGGGTACGAGATTCTCAAGGATGTGGAATCTCCCTGGCCGTTGGCGGAGATTGTCCGTCAGCATCATGAGCGGATGGATGGTTCCGGCTATCCCAGAAAGCTGAAAGGGAAGGAAATCCTCATTGAGGCAAGGATCCTCAATGTTGCCGACGTGGTCGAGGCCATGGCCTCCCATCGGCCCTATCGTCCCGGCTTGGGAATCCATGCCGCATTGGATGAGATCGAGAAGAACAGGGGAACCATTTACGACAAGACCGTCGCCGATGCCTGCTTGAGATTGTTTCGGGAAAAGGGTTTTAAACTCGGGTCGCTGTAGCCGGCCTGCTCCTTGCCTCTCCGAGCGCGGGATTGTATCATTCTTCTTCCTCAACCCCAGTCCATCTGCTTCAGGAGGCCGCTATGCCGCATCCGCGTGACCGCCGCGTCGTCCTCGCCGCGATCCTGGCCCTTTTCGTCCTGGCCGCGGCCCTGCCGCCCGCGTCCCCGGCCGCGCAGGCCAAGAGCAGGGCGTCTGCCGCGAAGGACGCCGACCCCTACGCCGGCCTGTCCCTCGGCACGTTCAAGCTGCGCCCGATCGGGCCGGCCCTGACCTCGGGCCGCATCTCGGACTTCGCCGTCCGGCCCGGCAAGCGTCACGAGTTCTTCGTCGCCTCGGCCTCGGGCGGCGTCTGGAAGACGGTGAACGCCGGGACGACCTTCACCCCGGTCTTCGACGCCCAGGGCGCCTATTCCATCGGCTGCGTCGTCCTCGATCCCTCGAACCCGAACGTCGTCTGGGTCGGCACGGGCGAGAACAACAACCAGCGCAGCGTCTCCTACGGCGACGGCGTCTACAAGTCCGTGGACGGCGGCGCCGCCTGGACCAACGTCGGCCTCAAGGCCTCCGAGCACATCGGCACGATCGCCATAGATCCCCGCGACACGGACGTCGTCTACGTCGCGGCCTACGGCCCGCTGTGGAGCCCCGGCGGCGACCGCGGCGTCTACAAGACGACCGACGGCGGCAAGACCTGGGCGGCCGTGCTCTCCGTCGACGAGAACACCGGCATCAGCGAGGTCCATCTCGACCCGCGCGATCCCGACGTCCTCTACGCCACGGCCCACCAGCGCCGCCGCCATGTCTTCACCCAGATCAGCGGCGGGCCCG
Organism: Candidatus Aminicenantota bacterium; assembly: GCA_963803915.1. Classification (GTDB taxonomy): domain Bacteria; phylum Acidobacteriota; class Aminicenantia; order Aminicenantales; family UBA4085; genus UBA4085. Next base: position 31,493 of record CAWDOL010000003.1, read on the forward strand.
GCTCGGCCGTCTACAAGTCCGCGGACGCCGGCAAGACCTGGGCCAAGATCGTCCGCGGCCTGCCCGGCGGCGACCTGGGTCGGATCGGCCTGGCCCTCTCCCCCGTCGTCCCCAGCCTCCTCTACGCCATCGTCGAGGCTCAGGAGGACAAGGGCGGCTTCTACCGCAGCACGGACGGCGGGGCCTCCTGGGAGCGGCGGAGCGCCTACACCTCGAGCGGCAACTACTACCAGGAGATCGTCTGCGATCCCAAAGACCCGGAGCGCGTCTACTCCATGGACGTCTTTCTCCAGGTCACCGACGACGGCGGCGCGACCTGGAAGGCCCTCGGCGACGAAAGCAAGCACTGGGATGCGCACGCCCTGTGGATCGATCCCGCGAACACGGACTACTTCCTCAACGGCAACGACGGCGGCGTCTACGAGTCGTTCGACCGCGGCCGGACCTGGAAGTACATGCCCAACCTGCCGGTGACCCAGTTCTACAAGGTCGCGACCGACAACGACACGCCGTTCTACAACGTCTACGGCGGGACCCAGGACAACTACAGCCTGGGCGGACCGTCCCGGACGACGAGCGCCCACGGCATCGTCAACGCCGACTGGATCACGACCGACACCGGGGACGGCTTCGAGTCGGCCGTCGATCCGGAAGACCCGAACATCGTCTACGCCCAGTCCCAGCACGGCTATCTGGCCCGCTTCGACCGCGCGAGCGGCGAGTCGACGCCCATCCAGCCCAAGCCGCGCAAGGGCGAGGCCGAGTACCGCTGGAACTGGGACTCCCCGCTCTTCGTCAGCCCCCACTCGCACACCCGGCTCTACTTCGCCGCCAACAAGGTCTTCCGCAGCGACGACCGCGGCGACTCCTGGACGGTCGTCAGCGACGACCTGACGCGCCGCCTCGACCGCAACACGTTCGAGGTCATGGGCCGCGTCTGGCCCATGGACGCCGTGGCCAAGAACGCCTCGACCTCGCCGTACGGCAACATCGTCGCCCTCGACGAATCGCCCGTCGCCGAGGGCCTGCTCTACGCCGGGACCGACGACGGGCTCATCCAGGTGACCGAGGACGGCGGCGCGAACTGGCGCAAGACCGACAAGTTCCCCGGCGTTCCCGACCTGACCTACGTCAACGACATCGTCGCCTCGAACCACGACCGGGCGACCGTCTACGCCGCCTTCAACAACCACAAGCGCGGCGACTTCAAGCCTTACATCCTGAAGAGCACGGACCTCGGCAAGACCTGGACCTCGATCGCCTCGGACCTGCCCGGAGCGCGGCTCGGTCTACGCCCTGGCCGAGGATCACGTCCGGCCGGACCTGCTCTTCGCCGGGACCGAGTTCGGCCTCTTCGCCACTCTCGACGGCGGCAGGCACTGGAAGAAGCTCGGCTCGGGCCTGCCGACGATCGCCGTCCGCGACCTGGACATCCAGAAGCGCGAGAGCGACCTCGTCCTGGCCACGTTCGGCCGCGGTTTTTACATCCTCGACGACTATTCGCCCCTGCGCGATGTAAGGCCCGAGACCCTGGGGAAGGACGGGCATCTTTTCCCGGTCAAGAACGCCTGGATGTTCGTCGAGAAGATGCCCCTGGGCGGCCTGGGCTCCCGCGAGAAGGGCTTCCAGGGCGAGAGCTACTTCTCCGCCCCCAACCCGCCGGTGGCCGCGGCCTTCACCTACCATCTGAAGGACGCCCCGAAGTCCCTCAAGGACAAGAGGAAGGAGGAGGAGGCCGCGCTGGCCAAGGCCGGCAAGCCCGTCTCCTACCCGACCCGCGAACAGCTGAAGGCGGAACAGGACCAGGAGCCCGCCGTCCTGCTCTTCACCGTCGCCGACGAGGACGGTCAGATCGTCCGCGTCCTCCGCGAGCCGGCCCGCAAGGGCCTCAACCGGGCCTTGTGGGACCTCAAGTACCCGGCGCTCGAGCCGACCAGCCCGGCGCAGGCGTCGCCGGCGTCGTCGGGCCCGTCGGGCACCTTCGTCGCCCCCGGGGCCTACGCGGTCTCGCTGGCCGCCATCGTCGACGGCAAGGTCACGGAGCTCGCGGGCCCGATGAAGTTCGAGGTCAAGGCGCTCGCCGCGGTCTCGCTCCCGGCCCAGGACCGGGCCGAGCTCGCCGCTTTCCAAAAGAAGGTCCGCAGGCTCCATAACTCCGTCACGGCCGCCTCGAGCACCCTGCGCGAGCTCGGGACGCGCACCCGACACTACCGGGCCTCGCTCAAGAGCGTCACGACGCCGCACGGGGACATCCTCGATTCCATCAAGGCCCTCGAAGCGAAGCTCGAGGCGTTGCAGCTCAAGATGTTCGGCGACAGGGTCCTCTCGCGCCTCGACAAGGACACCTTCCCCGGGATCGCGAACCGCATCGGCGGCGTCGCCGGGGACGCGGCGGGCTCGACCTCGGCCCCGACCAAGATGCAGCGCGAAGGATACGCCGTCGCCGAGGAGGAATTCCGGCCGGTCTACGAAGAGCTCAAGAAGATCCTGGCCGAGGACATCGCGGCCATCGAGAAGCGCCTCGACGCCGTCGGTGCGCCTTACACCCCGGGCCGCCTGCCCGATTGGAGATAGGAGGCCCATGACCACCGAGATCGCCCTGACCCTGACCGTCCTCCTGGCCACCGTTCTGCTCTTCGTCTTCGAAGCCCTGCGGGTCGACGTCATCGCCGTGCTGGTCATGCTGTCGCTGGCCTGGCTGAAATTGGTGACGCCCGCCCAGGCCTTCTCCGGGCTGGCCGGCACTGCCGTCGTCTCGATAATCGCGGTCATGATCATGGGCGCCGGCGTCGACCGCTCCGGGATCATGAACCGGATGATCCGCCCGGTCATGAAGATGGCCGGGCCGAGCGAACGCAAGCTGACGGCCATCGTGTCATCAGCGGCCGGCCTGATCTCGGCCTTCATGCAGAACATCGGCTCGGCCGCCCTGTTCCTGCCGGCCGTCATGCGCATCTCCAGCCGGGCCCGCCTGCCCATCTCCCGACTGCTCATGCCCCTGGGCTTCGCCGCCATCCTGGGAGGCACCTTGACCATGGTCGGTTCGGGGCCGCTGATCATCCTCAACGACCTGCTGAGGCAGAAGGACCTGGCGCCCTTCGGGCTGTTCAGCGTCACGCCCCTCGGGTTGGCCCTGCTCGCCTCCGGCATCCTGTACTTCATCGTCCTGGGCCGGCGGATCCTGCCCGACCGCGGCGAGGTCCGGGCCTCCCCCCAGCAGGAGATCATCGACGCGTGGCAGCTCCCCTGCGCCCGGTTCTATTGCCGCGTCCCCGCCGGTTCGGCCCTCGACGGGAAGAACCGCGAGGAGGCGCGCCTGTGGACCCGCTACGGGCTCCATCTCCTGGCCCTGGAGGACCGCCAGGAGGTCGTCAACGCGCCCTGGCGCCAGTTCCGCTTCGAGGCCGGGCAGCTCCTGACCCTCATGGGCCGCGAGCAGGCCTTCGAGGATTTCGTCAGGGACTTCGGGTTGATCAGGCTGGAAGGCGGCGCCAAATTCGACGAGATGCAGGCATCCGGCCTGACCGGGTTCGCCGAGCTGGTCATCCCGCCGCGCTCGCCGCTGGCCGGGAAGACGCTGCGCGACATCGCCCTGCGGAAGACCTGGGCCGTCGAGCCCATCATGCTCCTCTCGGGCGCCGGGGCCATCCACGAGGACTTCTCCGACCAGCCTCTCCGGGCCGGCGACACCCTGGTCGTCTACGGCAGCTGGGACAACATCGAGGCCATGAGCGACCGGAGGCATTTCTTCACCCTGACCAGCCTCGAGAACAAGGCCCGGTCCGGGGCCCGGCCCTGGACGGCCCTGGCCTGCTTCCTGGGCGCGATCACGCTGGCCCTCCTGGGCTTCCCGCTCGCGGTCAGCTTGCTCTCGGGCGCCCTGGCCATGGTCCTCCTCCGCGTCCTGACCATGGAAGAGGCCTACCGGGCCGTCGACTGGCGGACCGTGTTCCTGCTGGCCGGCCTCATCCCCCTGGGCATCGCCATGGACCAGTCGGGGGCCGCGGCGTTCCTCGCCGACGGGATCTTCCACGTCCTGGGGGGAGCGCCGGCCGTCGTCATCATGGCCGTCACGGCCGCGCTGGCCACGGTCTTCTCCCTGTTCATGTCGAACGTGGCCGCGACGGTCGTGCTGGTGCCTCTCATCGTCGTCGTGGGCGCCCGGACAGGGCTCGACCCCCGGCCCCTAGCCCTGCTCGTGGCCGTCTGCGCCTCCAACTCGTTCGTCCTGCCCACCCACCAGGTGAACGCCCTTCTCATGAGCCCGGGCGGATACCGGAACCGCGATTACATCAAGGCCGGAGGGATTATGACCCTGATCTTCCTCGTCGTCGCCGTGGCCGTCGTCGGCCTTTTCTATCTGTGAACGCTGCCATAAGGAGGCCGGAATGCTCTTGAAACAGTTCTTCGTCGAGAAGATCGCCCACAGCTCCTACCTGCTGGCCGGAGAATCGGCCTGCGCCATCGTCGACCCCCGGCGCGATGTCGGGGTCTACCTCGAGGCCGCCGCGGCCTCGGGCCACAAGATCACCCACATCCTCGAGACCCACCTCCACGCCGATTTCATCTCCGGGCACATGGACCTGGCCAAGGCCACCGGGGCCAAGATCTACGCCCCCAAGTCCGCCAAGTGCCGGTTCCCCCACGTCGCCCTGTCCGAGGGCGACAGCTTCGGCCTCGAGGACATGACGCTCCGGGTCCTGGAGACACCCGGGCACACGCCCGAGCACATCAGCTACGTCGTCACCGACACGGCCCGGGCCCAGGAGCCGATCAGCGTCTTCTGCGGCGACACGCTTTTCGTCGGCGACGTCGGGCGCCCGGACCTCTTCCCCAAGATCGCCCGGGAGCTAGCCTCCAAGCTCTACGACAGCCTTCATCAAAAGCTGATGAAGCTGCCCGACTTCTGCGAGGTCTATCCGGCCCACGGCGCCGGCTCGCTCTGCGGCCGGGCCATCGGCGCCAAGCGGCAGTCCACAATCGGCTACGAGCGCCGCTTCAACGCCGCCCTCCAGATCGCCGACCGGGAGGAGTTCATCCGCAGCCTGACGACGGACATGCCGCCGGCCCCCGACCACTTCGGCCGCTGCAGCGCCGTCAACGCCAAGGGCCCCGTGCTGCTTTCGGACATGCCGGCGATCCAGCGGCTCGATCCGGCGGCCTTCGAGAAGGAGGCGGGCCGGGCCGCGGCCGTCGTCGTCGATACCCGCAGCTACGAGGCTTTCGGCGGCCAGCACGTCCCCGGCTCGCTGAACATCCCCTTCGGCGGCAACTTCCCCACCTTCGCCGGCTGGGTCGTGCCGCCCGGGAAGGACGTCTACCTGGTGACCGAGGACGGCGTCGAGCCCGAAGAGATCGCCGTCTGGCTCCACCGCGTGGGCGTGGACAGGATCAAGGGCGTTCTCGCCGGCGGCCTCTTCGCCTGGGCCCGCACCGGGCGGCACACGAGCCACATTCCCCAGCTCTCATCAAAGGAGCTCAACGAGAAGGTGAGCGGCAAGGCCCGGCTGGCCATCCTCGACGTCCGGGCCCCCCGCGAGTACCAGGCCTTCCACATCAAGGGCGCGGTCAACATCCCCGCACCCGACCTCCGGCACCGGCACGCGGAGCTCCATCCCGAGGCGCCCATCGTCGTCATCTGCAGCACCGGCCATCGCTCCAGCCTGGCCGCCAGCTTGCTGCGGCGGCAGGGCTTCATGAGCGTCATGAACGCCGCCGGGGGCATGACCGGCTACGGCGCCGCCGGGTTCGCTCCGCTCTGCACGGTCTGCTACGTCCCCCATGCCAGCCATTTCATGGGCAAGGACATGCTCGTCGTCTGACGGAAGGTTCGGCCGCGATCTGAAGGAAAGGAGACCGCGATGGAATGGTTGAGGTTGGAACAATGGTCGCCCTACGCCGCGGGCATCGCCATCGGCGTCCTGAGCTGGTTCACGTTTCTCCTGTCCGACAAGGCCCTGGGCGCGTCGACCGCCTACGCCCGGACGAGCGGCATGATCGCCCGGCTTTTTGGGGGGAAGAAGGTCCTCGAGAACCCCTACTACCGCAAGCTCGTCCCCGAGATCGACTGGGAGTGGATGCTCGTCCTGGGGATCGTCGTCGGGGCCTACATCTCGGCCCGGCTGTCCGGGACGTTCGACGCGAGCTGGGTGCCTGCCCTCTGGGCCGGGACCTTCGGTGAGGCCGTCGGCCCCCGCATCGCGACGGCCTTCGTCGGCGGGATTTTCATGGGCTTCGGGGCCCGCTGGGCCGGAGGCTGCACCAGCGGCCACGGCATCAGCGGGACTCTGCAGCTGACGGTCGTCTCGTGGGTCGCGGCCGTCTTCTTCTTCCTCGGGGGCATCGCGGCCGCCAAGCTCCTGTTCCGGGTCATCGGCGGCTGAGGGAGGCGGATATGCTGACCAGCATCCATCGGAAAAAAGGCCTGCAGCTCGTCCTGGGCTTCGCGGCCGGGATCCTCTTCGGCTTCTTCCTGCAGAAGGGCGGCGTCACCCGCTACGACGTCATCGTGGGCCAGCTCCTGCTCGAGGATTTCACGGTGCTCAAGATCATGCTCGCGGCCGTGGCGACGGGCATGCTGGGCGTCCACGCGCTGCAGTCCCTGAAGCTGGTTCGGCTCCACCCCAAGCCCGGGTCGTGGAACATGGCCGTCTGGGGAGGGCTCCTCTTCGGCGTCGGGTTCGCGGTCCTCGGCTACTGCCCGGGCACGCTGGCCGGGGCCATCGGCAACGGCCATCTCGACGCCGCAACCGGCGGCCTGGCCGGGATTCTCGTCGGGGCCGGTCTGTTCGCCGCCGTCTACGGCCGGATTGAAAAGACGATCCTGGCCAAGGGCGATCTCAAGGAATTGACCCTGCCCCGCCTGCTCAAGGTCGGCGCTTGGGTCGCGGTCCTGCCGGCGGCGGCCCTCATCGTGCTCGTCCTATGGCTCATGGAGCGGGCCGGGCTGTAAGGGAGAGAGCAAGCGAGGCACGTTCTGAATGCAGGTCAGGCGGGCGTTGATGTCGTTCCCCATCAGGTCGTCGCAGAAGGCCGAGACAAATAGAGGGGTTACTCCTCGAATAGGTATTCGCGCCGGGAGAAAAGGGCCGAGGCGGCGGCCAGGGCGGCGGCCGCGATAAGAAGAAGCATCAGGACGGAAATAACGACAGAGGTGGGCTCGAGGCGGACGAAGAGGAAGGAAAGGAGCCCGCCCGGTCCCGAGGTCTCGGGCTTGAGGATGGACTTGAGGTAGTGCATCACGGTCAGCTTCTGGGTCGAGCCGGGGAAGTATTGGACGATCGTCTCCCAGCCGAAGCAGAAGAACAGCCCGAACAGCACGGACTTCCTGAGGACCGTTCCGGCCAGAGTAAAGAGCGCGGTGTAGACGAGAAGGCCCAACAGGAGGACGACCAGGGTTTTGGCCAGGATGCCCCAGGCGGCCGGATCGCCCAGCCGCTCGGAAGCGAGGATGAGGAACGACAGCAGGACGCCCCCGCCGACCAGGATGCCGGACCAGGCCGCATAGGCGGCGTATTTGCCCAGAATAATCGCCGTCTTGGAAATCGGCCGCGTCGTCAGGTAGGTCAGGGTCTTGCCTTCCACTTCCTCGGAGACGACCGACGTGCCGTAGAAGAGGGCCAGCACGAGGACCAGAAATTGCAGGTAGAAAGCCAGGATGACATTGGAGAAGATCTGCACGCCGTCCGGCCCGCTCCCGCCCGACACCCAGCGCTGAACCTGGATGGCCAGAGCGGCCAGGACCGGAAGCGCCCCCAGAACCGCCATCAGCCGGGTGCGGCGGGCCTTGCGGCCGGCGAACCAGAAGAACGCGAAGACCGAGCGGGTTGCGGCGATCGTCTTCATTTTCCCACCAGATAGTCGAAGACGGCCTGCAGGTTGTCGTCGGGCGAGGTGATCTCGAGGATGTCCAGGCCGTCCTCCACCGCCAGCGACGGCAGGCGGCCGAACAGCCGGTCCCGGTCGCGGGTTTCGAGGATGACCTTGTCGTCCCCCTCGAAGCGGAAATCGACCAATGATGCCTCCCCCACCAGCCGGGCGGCGAGGTCGCGCGGCCGGTCGCACTTGACGGCCACGATATGGGGGTGCTTGTCGATCAGGTCGCGCATGGCGTGGATGTCGCCCTGGGCCAGGATCTTGCCCTGGTGGATGAGGATGATCTCGCGGGTCAGGGCCTCGATCTCAGGCAGGACGTGGGAGCTGACCAGGACGGTCCGGCCCTGGTCGCGCATCTCCTTGATCAGCCTGATGATCTTGCGCTTGCCCAGGGGGTCGAGCCCGTTGAGAGGCTCGTCCAGGATGAGGATCTCGGGGTCGTGGGCCGTGGCCTGGGCCAGCTTGACCCGCTGGCGCATGCCCCGGCTGTAGCCGCGGATCAATCGGTCCTTGTCCTTGCTCAGGTCGACGAAGGCCAGGGCCTTCTCCGCCCGGGCCTCGGCCTCGGCCCGGCTGAAACCGTTGAGGCGGAGGAGCCGCGACAGGAACTCCCAGCCCGTCATATCCTCGTAAAAGGCGTCCTGCTCGGGGCAGAACCCGAAGCGGGCGAAAAGCGCCGTGTCGTTCCAGAGCGGACGGCCGTCGATAAGGATGCGGCCCAGGCTGGGCTTGAGCTGGCCGGTCAGCAGCTTCATGAAAGTCGATTTGCCGGCCCCGTTGGGCCCGAGCAGGCCGACAATCCCGGGCTTGATCTCCAGGCTGACGTCGGACAAGCCGAGGACGTTGCCGTACCACTTGCCCAATCCCTCGGCCCGCAGCAGCGTGGTCATCGGATCACCTCGACGCTCCGGACGCGCCGGAAGAGCAGGAGCGCGGCGCCCCCGGACAGGACGGCCAGGATGACGGCGGACACGACCCACGAGGCGTCGTAAGGCGGCGTGGCCCGGAAGAGCGCGGCCCCGACTTGCTGCAGGTTGGCCTTGATGGACAGCCAGCACAGCTCCGGCAGGTGGAAGCTGCCGTAGAGGACGCCGAAAAAGACATCCGAGAAGATGTACACCAGGAAGAGCATGATCGAGGTGAAGCGCCGGTTCTTGCCTAGGGAGGATATTGCCAGGGTGAACAGGGTGAAGAATACGGTCAGGATGAGGGAGTAGGCCGCGACCGCGAGCGGCAGCCAGGGATATTGGCCCAGGAAGCGCAGGCTCCCGGAAAAGATCAGCTTGAGGATGATGAAGAGAATACCCGGGACCAGGGTCATGAGCAGGAGGAAGAAGGAAGTCACTCCCGCCTTGCCCAGCAGGTAATCACGCTTGCGGATGGGCCGGGCGAAGTAGAGCTGCAGGCTGTTGGACCTGAGATCGTCGGCGATAAGCCCCGCCCCGGCCAGGACCATCAGCATCAGCATCATGAAGAGCAGGAATTCGGAGGTGAAGTAGGTCCGGAAGTAGGCCGGATCGACGGCCAGGAGCTGGCGCCGCCCGCCCATGGTAACCTGGAAGTTGTTGATCGTCTCGGCCAGGTAGACGCCGATCGAGAAAAAGACGGCGGGCATGAGCGAGACGCCCAGGGCGAACTTGAAGAACTTCCGCCTGAAGGCCAGGCGCAGGCCGAGCCGGGTGATGGCCCGCCAGGGACGATGGCTTTCCGTGGGACGGCCTTGCCAGTGGAGATAGCCCTGCTCGGCGATCGGCATCAGTCGACTCCCACGGTGCGGGCGAAGAGGTCCTCAAGCGAGCTCCGGCTCTGGACGAAGTGGCGGACCTGGACGCCGGATTGGGCCGCGGCCCGGAAGACGCCCCGGCTCCCGATTTCGGGCGGGACATACAGCTTGTAGAGGCCGTCCTCGGTCTCGTCGACACGGCACCGCGCCGCCCGCAATTGGGCCAGGAACGCTTCCGCCTCTCCCTTGATCCGCAGCTCGAAGAGGCTGAAATCGACCTGTTTTAAAGCCTCCAGCGAGCCCTGGGCCGCCACCTTGCCCTTGTTCATGATGACTACGTTGGCGCAGGTCGCCTCGATGTCGGACAGGATGTGCGACGAGATGAGGACGTGAATATCTTTCTGGGAGGAGATGTCCTTGATCAGGGCCAGGATCTCGTCCCGGCCGCGGGGATCGAGGTTGGAGGTCGGCTCGTCCAGGAAGAGGAGCTTGGGGTCATGAACCAGGGCCTGGGCCAGCTTGATCCGCTGCCGCATCCCGGCCGAATAGGTCTCCAGCTGCCGGTAGCGGGCCTCGCCCAACCCGACATAGAAGAGGACGTCATGGGCCCGCTTCATGGCTTCGCGCTTGGGCATGCCCGAGAGCTCGCCGAAGAAGGCGGTGAACGAGACGGCGTCGAGCCCGGGGATAAGGCAGTCGTCCTCGGGCATGTAGCCGACCAAACGGCGCACGGCGAAGGCGTCGCGCCGGATGTCGTGGCCGAGGACCCGACCCTCGCCCTTGTCGGGCGTCAGGAAGCCGAGCAGGACCCGGAGCAGCGTACTCTTGCCGGCCCCGTTGGGCCCCAATAGGCCGCAAGCGCCGCCGCCGATGGTCAGGTCCACGCCGTCCAGGGCCTGCACGGCCCCGTAGCGAAATCGGATGCCCTTGAGCTCGATGTTGGCTTCGGCGTTGGCGGTCATGTGGCGATTGTCCCGTTCGACATTCTAACATACGCATTTTTTCGGCGGGAGTTCCCGCCCGCGCCGGAATGGTCCCGAAAAATCTTGACCACGGAGCGACGGAGCCCATCCGCGGGCGCCGGACGGGGGGGCGGCCTCCGCCGGGGGATTTGGCGGTTGAGCCGGGGCTGAATTATAATTCCCCCGCATTTCAAGTCCCCATGGACAAGCGCAGGGAGGCCCCCATGAATATCCGTCGCATCATCGTCTCCATCGTCGCGATAGCGGCCCTGGCCGTCTTCGCCTCGGCCCAGGCCGGAAGACCGCTCGGCTTCGACGACTTCATCAAGATCCAGAGGGTAACCGATCCGCAGCCCTCGCCCGACGGGAAGTGGATCGCCTACGTCGTCACGGTCATGGACAAGGAGGCCAACCGGGGCAACAGCGACATCTGGCTCGTCCCCGTCGCGGGCGGCGAGTCCCGCCGCCTGACCTCGGCCCCCGGCACCGATAACAGCCCGCGCTGGTCGCCCGACGGGAAAACCCTGGCCTTCGTCTCCACGCGCTCGGGATCGCCCCAGATCTGGGCCATCAGCCTCGCGGGCGGCGAGCCGCGCCCGGTCACGACGCTGTCCGGCGGCGCCACCGGCCCGGTCTGGTCGCCCGACGGCAAGCGGCTGGCGGTCGTCTCTTCGGTCTATCCCGAGGCCAAGGATGACGAGGCCAACCAGAAGATGATGGACGCGGCCGAAAAGAGTCTGGTCAAAGGCCGGATCTTCGAGACCCTGTTCTTCCGCTACTGGAACGCCTGGCGCGACGGGACGCGCAGCCACGTCCTTGTTGTCCCCGTCGAGGACGACCAAAGCGTCGTGGACGTCACCCCGGGCGACTTCGACGCCCCGCCCATGGACCTGGGCGGCCACCTCGATTACGCCTTCTCGCCGGACGGCAAGGAGGTCGCCTTCGTCCGCAACACCGACCCCGAGCTCCGCCTGGCCATCGGGACGAATAACGACGTCTTCGTGACGCCGGCCGAAGGCGGCACGATCTTCGCCGTCTCCTCCAACAAGGCCAACGACAACCAGCCTACCTACTCCCCCGACGGCAAGTACTTGGCCTTTAAGGCCATGGCCCGGCCGGGCTACGAGTCCGACAAGCTCGACCTGATGCTCTTCGACCGGGCCAAGAAGACGGCCGTCAACCTGACCAAGGCGGTCGACGTGTCCGTCGACGAGACCGTCTGGGCGGCCGACTCCTCGGCCGTCTACTTCAACACCGACGAGAAGGGCCGCAACGCCCTGTACAAAGTGACGATCCCCGGCGGGACGGTCGAACGGATCATGGGCGGGAGAACCTTTTCCGGAGTCAACCTCCTTCCCGACGGCAAAACCTGGATCATGCTCGAGCAGGCCATGAACCGGCCTGCCGACATCTGGGCCTACGACACCGCCGCCAAGTCCTGGCGCCGGATCACCGACGTCAATCAGGCCCTGCTGGCCGGGCTGGCCATGAACCCGGCCGAAGAGTTCTGGTTCGAGGGCGCGGGCAAGGACAAGGTGCACGGTTGGCTGTTGAAGCCGCCCGCCTTCGACCCCGACAAGGTCTACCCGCTGGTCATGCTCATCCACGGCGGGCCGCACGGCCCCTGGAAGGACGAGTTCCACTACCGTTGGAACACTCAGATGTATGCGGCCCGCGGCTGGATCGTGGCCGAGATCAACTTCCACGCCAGCGGCGGCTACGGCCAGGCTTTCTCAGACGCCATCGTCGGCGACTGGGGCGGCAAGCCCTACCAGGACATCATGAAGGGGCTGGCCTACCTGCGGGCGACTTACCCCTTCGTCAGCAAGACGCTCGCGGGCGCGGCCGGGGCGTCCTACGGCGGCTACCTGATCAACTGGATCTTGGGCCAAACGGACGCCTTCAAGTGCCTGATCTCGCACGACGGCGTCTTCGACCTGCGCTCGATGTGGGGTGCGACCGAGGAGCTGTGGTTCCCGGAGTGGGAGCAGCAGGGCACGCCCTGGACCAACCCCGAGCAGTACACCAAGTGGTCGCCCAGCTACTACGTCAAGAACTTCAAGACCCCGACCCTGGTCGTCCACAGCCAGAACGACCTGCGGGTGCCGCTGGAACAAGGTCTGCAGCTCTTCACCTCGCTGCAGCGGATGAAGGTGCCCTCGAAATTCCTCTACTTCCCCGACGAGGACCACTTCGTCAGCAAGCCGCAGAACGCCGAGCTGTGGTGGAAGACCAAGCTGGACTGGCTGGCCGAATGGCTGAAGTGATGACGGGCCGGCTGGAGTCCTGCCCACAGCCTCCATCGCCCACTCAGGCTATTTCTTCGATGGGGTGAGTTTTTTTTCTTTATTGAATCCGCTCCTGCGGCGAGGAAGGCCCGTATTTCCCTCATGAATACGACCGGCTTCTCCTGCCAGAAGTGGCCGCATCCTCCGACTCGGATCAGCATAGCTTCCGCCGAGGCGAGAGCGCCCTTGATTTCTTCGGCGGTCTCCAGCCCGACGGGATCGTCCTCCCCCTGTAGCATCAACACCCGCTTTTTCAGGCCCGCCAGATCTTTCGTCAGGTCATAGCCGGCGACGGCTTCGAATGTCAGATTCTGGACCGCCTCGTTGAGATCGGGGAGCAGCTCGACGGCCGGTTTGAAACGGGGATCGGAGAGGTAGGCCGGGTAGATGTCGGCATGCCTGTCCAGCTTCCTGTCGATCACCCCGGCCTGCATCAGCCCGATGACGCGGGAGCGCATCTTGGCGAGGAACCGCAAGAGGGCCTGGTGGGTGACGGGTCCGCTGCCGATCAGGATCAGCGAGCGCACCCGTTCCGGGTGAACGCTCGCATAACGCAGGGCGAGGATGCCGCCCCAGGAGTGTCCGAGAAGGTGGAAGGATTCGAGGCCCAGCGACTTGCGGATCGACTCGATGTCCTCGATATATTTTTCGAATGTGAAACTGGAACGATCCATGGCCGGCGCCGAAGAACGGCCGACGCCCCTCTGGTCGAAGGTGATAACCGCCAGGCATTTTCCGGCAAGGCTCTCCAGGTCGGTCATGTACCGGCTGGATAGGCCGGGGCCGCCGTTGAGCGCGAGAAGCGCCTGGCCGCTCTCGCTCTCCCCAGCGACGCGGACGAACAGATCCACGTCTCCCGACGGCAGGCGGACCTCCCGGACCGGAGCGACCAGCCTGAACTCGAAAGCCTTCAATCCCGCCTGCAGAGTCGCGAAGAGGCTTGTCACCCGGCCGCCGAGTTGGAAGCCCTCGAGGATTTGGGCCACGGGGGAATCCAGGCCGAGCACGCCTTCATCCGCCAGCATGCCGATAGCCGTGGCCGTAAACGATTTCGTCGCCGCGCCGTCCGGCCCCGCGGACGCGAAGGCGAAGGACAGGAGCAGAAGCAAAAGGGCCGCCGTCATTCTGGCCGGAAACACCTACTCGTTCCTTGACTGAAAATAGAAGGTGATCGGCTCGGGGACTGAAGCGACGGCCTTCCTCGGCAAATGCCGGAGGGCTTCGATCGACTCCCGGCACCATTCGATCAGGGCCGAGACGCGGTGAATGCCGAATCGGATCGTGATCAGCCAGTAGGGAGTCAGCGCATGATGGTCGTGGTTGCGCACATGCCAGTCGTCGATGTCCTTCAGCTCAGCCAAGGTCTTTTCGTTGGATTTTTTGAGGATCTCAAGCTCCTTGACCTGGTCATCAACGTCTCTCCTGCCGCCGAAGAAGATTTTCAGGAGCATTTCGTTTCTCTTCGTCTCGACCGCGGCGCGCTCGTCCAGCCAAGCTTGGAAGGCCTTCAAGCCCTTATCGGTAATCGAGTAGACGTGCCGGTCCGGCTTGCCCTCCGACCTCCGGCTTTGCCGGGAAACATGCTTCTTTTCGAGCAGCTTCTTCAGGGTGGGGTAGATTTGCCCGTAGCTTTCCTGCCAGAAAAAGCCCAGGCACTTCTCGGCGGTCTTGCGGAAGTCATAGCCCGACATCGGCTGCAGGGAGAGCATGCCGAGTATCGCGTACTGGGTTCTGTTCTTGTCCATTTGATACCTCTTTGAAATATATATCATTTAGATATATATAAGTCAACCCCCTCCCGAGATTGAGATCGAAACGATCAACCGGGGAACCGGGATGGCCTTCGCGGCGCGGCCGCGCTTATCTACCGAGCTCACCGGCCTTGCGGAGCGCGTTCGGGTTCTTCGGGTCTAAGGCCAGGATCTTCCGGTAGCAGCGTAGCGCGGCCGCCTTGTCCCCCCGGGACTCGTGGACATAGGCCAGATACTCCCAGGCCTCGCGGGAATCCGGGAACTGCCCGGTATACCGCTCCAGGACGGCCAGCTGCATCCGCGCGTCCTCGGGAGCCTGGAAGTTATAGGCGAAGGTCAGCAGGAAGAACTCGCTGAGGAACCCGGACTCCCGGGCGATCGCGACCAAGCCGTTTAGGGCCGCGTCGGCCGGCTCCGGTCGGCCCTCCCGGAAGAGCTTGGCCGCCTCGTCCGCCAGGGGCTGCATCGCCTCGACGGCCTGCTTCCGCTTTTCGTCCTGGACCCGGCCGAAGACCTCGGCCGCCTTCTTCGCCTCGGCCACGGCCGCGTCCAGGGCCTTCCCGGCCGGGACACGGATGTCGGGCTGGACCGCCCACGCCCTCCCAATTCCCGCCCGTGACCGGGCTGACCGCCCGGCCGGTCGAGATGTAGATTTCGAACTGTTCATCGACGACGAAGAGGTCGGTGTCGTGCGCGCCGCCTCCGGTCGGCTCGCCGATGAGAACCGCCCTCTGGCGGGACTGCATGTCGTAGGCGAAGGACTCGGCGGCGGAGAAGGTGTCGGGACCGATGAGGATGAAGACCGGGACGTCGGTCCGCGGCGCCATCCCGATGTCGCCCCGGGTCCAGGCCTCGGTCAGGACGCCGTCGCTTCGAGTGAAGTTGCCGCAAAGCTGCGTCGGATACGGCAGGAAGTAGGAGCTGAGGTAGTCCCCGGATCCTCCCCGGTTCTCTCGGACATCCACGATGATGGCTCGGGCCCCGGCCAGAAAGGTCATGGCCGCTCGGGCCAGCTCCTTGGCCTCCCCGAAGATGTTGAAGCGGCGCAGCTCGAGCAGCCCGATCCGCGGCTCGATCCAGTTCAGCTTGAAATACCCGGCGTTCTCGTCGGCCCGCAGGATGGAGTAGCGGACGGGGTGGTGCAGGGTGCTCACGGCCTGCTCCCCGGCGGCGCTGGGCACGATGACCCGGAAGTTCAGGTGCTTGTCGCCGGTGATCGAGACGAGATCGGCCGTGACGGCGCCCGCGAACGCTTTGGGGTCGACCAGCGGGGCATAGGCCCCGGATGCGCCCTTGGCCCGGAAGGCGTCGGCGAAGCCCTTGGCCTTGTCGGCCAGGACGTAGCGGCTCTCGACGAGGTCGGCGACCTTTGCCAGAACACCGGCTTTATAGGCCGCGTCCGCGAGGCTTCGGGGCTGTTGGCGGAAGCCGAGGCCCGGCAGGATGGCCAGCGCCACGATCAGGGAACGGATGCTTTGGCGGCTCATGGACCCTCCCTTCTCTCCTCGATGTTCATACACCATCCTCATAACGACGGAGACAGGCCGGGCATAACAGGCAGCCTGACGGCCCTCCCGCACCCCTTTTCTTTCCTCAATCGGAAGAAAGGCCTATGCTTATAGTGGTGAGCTGGACCCGAAGAGGAGAGCGCCCGCGCGCTAGGCCCGCGGATAGTGGCCGCGGCGCAGGAGCTCGAAGAAGCAGCGGGCCGTGGCCTCGACGTCGAGAGCCGCGTCGTGGGCGCCCTCATAGGAGCCGCCGAAGAGGAATGCGTGCAGCTCCTCCAACTTGGGCCATTTGAATCCGTAAGCACCCGGAAGCCGGACCAGGTCGGTCGTCGTCTTCATGGTACAAAGCCCCGGCCGCTCGAATAGCCGGACGGGGAGTCCCGCCCGCAAGAGCTCGGCCCCCACCACCCCGCTGTCGTATTCCAGGTTATGGGCGATGACCGCGTCCAGCGGCTCGTCCAACGCGGCCGCGAAAGCTTCCAGGACGACGCCGGAAGCCTCCCCTTCGGCCAGCGCCCGCTCCTGGGTGATGCCGTGGATGCGGGCCGCCTCAGCGGGGATCAGGAAGCCGTCCGGCCGGATGATGCGGCACTCGGAACACTCGGGCTTGCCCCAAGGGTCGTAAACGGCCCAGGCCAGCTGGACCAGCCGGGGCCAGGCCTCCACGTCGCGGTAGGTGATGTTGCGGCGGACGGGCAGGCCCGTCGTCTCGCAATCGAAGACCAGGAATCGGCTCATGATTTCACGCACCCTACTTTGTCATGCTCCGCTGAGATTGGCAAGTCCAAAGCCGCGTCCTCCGGAGGGGAATCCGTACTTCTTCCTGGTCAAGGCGATATCGCCCCGATCCGAGATCGTGACCACGAAGAGGCTGTCGTAATCGGAATCGGGGATGTCCGGAACGGGCGCTCCGCCCAAGGCCTTGATAATCAAGGGCAGGGTATTCGAATGCCCGACCACCAGGATGGGCTCCCCCTTGTGTTCGAGAATCCGGTCGACCAGCTCCTTGATCGACCGCTCCGCAATCCCACCCGGCGCCGACCGGTCGGCCGTCATGGGGACGATGAGGGGGGCAATCCCAGCGGCAGCGGCCAGCGGGCCGGCTGTCTCCTTGGTCCGAAGATATTGGGAGGTGATGATTGTCCGGATGCCGAGCGGGCTCAGGAGCCGGGCCAGCCCCGCGGCCCTCTCCCGGCCGGCTTCGGTCAAAGGCGGATCACCCACGGGTACCTCCGCCTTTTCGGCGTGGCGGACCAGGTAGACCGTGGTCTCGCCGGCCGCCGGAGCCGTCCCCAAGCCCAGAGCCGCCGGGACGGCCAGAAAGCCGGCCAGTACCAGGGCAAAAGACGCCGGCCGGAGAATCCATCCGCGTCGTTCCATCATGCCGCGACCTCGTTTGCGAATGCGGTCCCGAGAGAGCTTCTGTTCTCTCATTTTCCGGGCCTGATTTCAACCTTGCGGCAACATCTTGCGGCAGCCCGGACAGCCGATGGGCAGGAAAGGGTTGACGCCGAGGCCCCGGGTCGGAATAATCCTGGGGATCTATTTCTTCCGGAGGCCGCCATGCTCAAGCGATCCTCGATCGTCCTGCTCGGTCTGTCCCTTCTGGCCCCGGCGCTGCCGGCCCAGGACCTCGCCCTGCGGGGCGGCACCATCCTGACCGTCACAAACGGCGTCATCGAGAACGGAACGCTGGTGATCCAGAAAGGCAAGATCACCGCCCTCGGCCGGGCCGTTGCCGTGCCGGCCGGAGTGAAGGTCGTCGACGTCTCCGGCCGCTATGTTTTGCCCGGGCTGATCGACACTCACACCCACATCGCCATGGACGGCGGCGACGTCAACGAGGCGACCGACCCCTCCACACCCCACCTGTGGATGAAGGACGTCATCGTCTCCGACCACCCCTCGATCCTGACGACGCTGTCGGGCGGGGTGACCACGGTCAAGGCCATGCACGGCAGCGCCAACGTCTTCGGCGCGGTGAACGCCGTCCTCAAGCTGAAATACGCCCGGCCGCTCGACGAGCTCCTGGTCCAGGATGTCCGGCCGCAGCTGAAGATGGCCCTGGGCGAGAATCCCAAGCGGCTCTACGGCGGGCAGGGCAAGTCGCCCTCGACCCGTCTGGGCACGGCCTACATCGCCCGCAAGGCCTTCACCGACGCCCGCGATTACAAGGCCAAGTGGGACGAATACGGGAAGGCCGTCGCGGCCGGCAAAACGGAGGCCAAGCCGCCCGCCCGGGACGACAAGCTGGAAACGCTCAAGCTGGTCCTGGAGAAGAAGATGACCGTCGACTGCCACATCTACCGGGCCGACGAGATCGTCTGGTTCCTGGGCCTGTGCCGGGAGTTCGGCGTCGTCTGCTCCCAGATCAGCCACTGCATCGACGGCTACAAGGTGGCCGACGTCATCGCCGCAAGCGGTGCCACGGCCGGCGGCTGGACGGACTGGTGGGGCTTCAAGGAGGAGGCCTACGACGGCTGCCCCTACGGCTTCGAGATCCTGCACCGGGCCGGAGTCAACGTGGTCATCAACTCCGACAGCCCCGACGAAGGCCGCTACCTCTACCTCAACGCGGCCAAGGTCCAGAAGTACAACGACCTCCCGGACGACGTGGTCCTGCGGATGTTCACCATTAACGCGGCCAAGGCCCTGGAGATGGAGGGCCGCATCGGCAGCCTGGAGGTCGGCAAGGACGGCGACGTGGCCGTCTTCGACAAGCACCCGCTCGACAGCACGGCCAAGTGCTTGCTGACCGTGATCGAGGGCCGGGTCTTTTTCGATCTGGCCCGGCAAGGCGTGACCCCGGTCCAAGGAGGCTCCCGATGAAAAGCGCCCCGGTCCTCATCCCGCTCCTCGCTCTCGGGCTTCTCGTCCCGGCCGTCTCTCCCGCCACGGCTCAGGACGCCGTGGTCATCAAGAACGGGACGATCGTCCCCGTCTCCGGCCCCCCGATCCCCGGCGGCAGCCTGGTCATCGAGAAAGGCAGGATCACGGCCGTCGGGACGAGCGTCAAGGTCCCGGAGAAAGCGCGCATCATCGACGCCGCCGGCCTCTATGTCTACCCCGGCCTGGTCGCCCCGTTGACGGCGGTCGGCCTGACCAACTATCCCGGCGCGGGCAACGACATCAACGAGGTCGGCCTGTCCACACCCTACCTCGATCCGTTCGAGGCCCTGAATCCCGAAGACGAGACGATCGCCGTGGCCCGCATCGACGGCGTGACCTCGGTCCTGACGGCGGCCGGGACCTCGCGCCTGATCAACGGCCGCGTCATCGCCTTGCGCCTCGACGGCGACCTGCCCGAGGAGATGGTCCTGCGGCGCGATGTGGCCCTGGTCTTCAATACGTCGGCCAAGCAGGCCTCGGTTTACCCCACGACCTTCGAGGGCGTCAGCCGCTACTTCACCGACAAGCTGGACAAAGCCCGCCGGTACGCGGAGGAGAAGAAGACGGGCGATTCCGCCCGCGACCCCGAGATGGAGGCCCTGGCCGGAGCTCTCGACGGCGGGAAACCGGTGGTCTTCGCGGCTCAGGGCGAAGTCCCGATCCGTATCGCCCTCCGGCTGATGGCCGAATACAAGATCAAGGGGATCCTGTTCACGGCCTCCAACGATATCCTGAAATACGTCGACGAAATCGCCGCCCGGAAGATCCCGGTCATCTGGGCCGGGACGACCGGACTCCCCGACCGCTGGAAACCGGTCGACTTGAACTACCACACGGCAGCCGTCCTGTCCGAGAAGAAGATCCTCTTCGCCTTGAGCGACTCGTCCGGCCAGGGCGGAAGCAACGTCCGGCGCCTGCCGGTCCCAGCCTCGCTTTCCGTCGCCTACGGGCTGGCCGAGGATGAGGCCGTCAAGGCCATCACCCTCAACCCGGCCCGCATCTTCGGGCTCGACGACAGGATCGGCTCCCTCGAGCCGGGCAAGTCGGCCGACGTCGTGGTCTGCACCAAGCCGATCATCCAGGCCTCGTCCAAGGTCAAGCATGTCTTCATCGCCGGCCGCGAGATCCCGCAGGAGAGCGTCCAGACGCGCCTGCGCGACAAGTACAGGGCCATCGTCGAAGAGAGGCTGAGCCGGAAGAAATAGCGGGTGCGGCCTTGAAGCTGGTGTCCTGGAACGTGAACGGCCTGCGGGCCGTCCTGCGCCGGAATTTCCTGGCCTACCTGGCCGAGGAGCAGCCGGACGTTCTTTGTCTCCAGGAGACGCGGGCCGAGCCCGACGAGGTGGAACCGCTCTGGCCCGCGGCATACGAGACCTTCTGGAATCCGGCTCAAAAGAAGGGCTACTCCGGCACGGCCATCTTCACTCGGCATCGTCCCCTCGCCGTCACTCCCGGCATCGGTAAGCCCGTCCACGACGCCGAGGGCCGGGTTCTGACGGCCGAGTACGACGACTTCTTTCTGGTCAATGTTTACGTGCCCAATTCCCAGCGCGAGCTGACCCGGCTCGCCTACCGGCAGACATGGGACGCCGATTTCCTACGCTATCTCAAGAGGCTCGAGCGCCGCAAGCCGGTCGTCTTCTGCGGCGACTTCAACGTGGCCCACGCGGAGATCGACCTGGCCCATCCCAAGGCCAACGAGGGCAACCACGGCTTCACGCCGGAGGAGCGGGCCGGGTTCGAGGCCTTCATCCGGAAGGGCTTCCTGGACACCTTCCGCGTCTTCGAGCCGGGCGGCGGTCACTACACCTGGTGGAGCCCGATGCGGGGCGTGCGGGCTCGGAACGTGGGGTGGCGGATCGATTATTTTCTGATCTCGGCGGCGCTGCGGCCGCGCCTCAAGCGCGCCTTCATCCGACCCGACGTCCTCGGCTCGGACCACTGCCCGGTCGGCATCGAGATGGACTGAAGCTCTGATGCCGCGACGCGATCGCCCGATAACACCGCTCGATACCCCAGGCTTGGGCTGGGGTATTTGCAGGAATAATGCTGAGCGGCGCTCATAATCCCGATTTGAAAATCGGGATTGGACGCCGCGAATGTATTAGAGCGGCAGGGCGACGAGCGAGAAGGGATCGACGCGGGCCGAAAGGATGCGCACGCTCCAGTGCAGATGCGGGCCCGTCGATCGCCCCGTGCTGCCGACCTCGGCGATGGCGTCCCCTTTGCGCACCATGCTCGCCGCGCTTGACCAGCACCTGGTCGAAGTGGCAGCAGTAGGTGAATACTCCCCGGCCATGATCGATGATGACCGTCCAGCCGGAATAATAGAGGCGATTGGCCAGGACGATCCGGCCGGAGTTGGATGCCACGGCCTTCGTCCCGCGCGGGGCGGCGATGTCGACCCCGGCGTGGACCGAAGCCACGGTCTTGTTGTAGACCCGCTGCTGGCCGAAGTTGGGGAAGGGCTCGAACGCGGGCAGGGGCGATTGGAAGGGGCCCTCGGCCAGCCAATCGGGCGAGACGCGGCCGAGCACTTCGGCCACGAGCTCGGCCTCGCGCCGGATGGCCTCCAACACCTCCTTGGGCGGGTTGGTCGTAGCGGCCGGCACTTGGAGCCGAGTCGAGGGGAAGGCCTTGGGCGCAATTTCTATCGGCATCTCGAAGGCCCCTTTTGTCCCATCGGCACGCTCGATCGCGGCCTTGACCCTTAGAGTCTGAGGCTTTGTCCCCAGGTCGATTCCCAAGAAGGCGAAGGGCGCCCCCTGCGATTCGGCCCGGGCCGGCTCCAAGATGCGGACCTGGTCGCCAAGAGTCAAGACGACACGCTTGACCGCAGCGTCCGGGCGCAGCGTCGCCAACACGGCTTCGCCCGGCTGCAGCGACCGAAAAACGAAATCGACCGGGATTTCCGCCGGGGCGAGCCTCGTGACCGCGGATGTCGACGCCTTATCCTGCTCCCCGGAAGCTCCCGCGGGCGGGGCGGCGAGGAGGATCGCCGCCGCGACCATGAGCGCGACCTACGGAAAAAACAGCCCGGGCGCTGATCCGTCTCATGCCACAGCCGCCTTCCGCAGGACGCGGCCGGGAAGAACGCCCGTGTGCTTACCCTCCGCGACCACGGCCTTGCCGTTAACGACGACATAGGGAATGCCGGCGGGGTACTTGTGCGGCTCGCTCCAGGTGGCCGTGTCCGCAATCGCCGCCGGGTCGAAGACGACCAAGTCGGCAAAGGCGCCGGCCCGGATCGTCCCGCGTCCCTCGATCCTCATCTTGGCCGCTGCGGCCGAGGTCAGCTTCCGAATCGCCGCCTCGAGGCTGAAGAGCTTATCCTCACGGACATACTTCCCGAGGACGCGCGGGTATGTGCCGAAGGCCCGCGGGTGGGGCTTGCCCTGGGCCAGAATCCCCTCCGTCGAGCGGACCGAGCTGTCGGACCCGACCAACATCTGCGGGTGGGCCAGGATGCGCTTCAGGTTGTCTTCGGTCATCATGAAGATGACCGTGTCGACGTTGTCTCTCTCCTCGACGATCAGGTCGCGCATCAGACTCGAAGGGGCTTTTCCCGGCCCGACGCGAAGCCTCCAGGACATCGATCCCTTCGATACGGCTTGTTCTTCGCGCTGACCACGCCGGAGATGACGACTTTGTCCCAGGAGCCGAGCTTGGCTTCCCGTTCGGCGACGTATTCGCGCAGACGCTTGTCCATGGCGGGATCTTTCAACCGGGCCAGGAACTCGTCGGTCGTGCCTTGACGCGACCAGGCCGGGAAATTGATGCTCAGGCCCGTCGATCCGGCGATATAGGGATAGCGGTCGGCGGTGACGTCGAGGCCCTCGGCCTTGGCCCTCTCGATGAGCCCGATCACCTCGTCCAGCTTGTTCCAATTGCGCGGGAAAGCGGTCTTCAGGTGCGAAATCTGGAGCGATACGCCCGAGGCCCGGGCCGCGTCGATAGCCTCCGTCACCGCTTCCACCAGCCTATCGCCCTCGTCCCTCATATGGGTGGCATAGACACCGCCGCGCGCGGCGGTGATCTTGCACAGCGCGACGATCTCCGCGGCTTGGGCAAAGCCGCTGGGCGTGTATTCCAGGCCGGTCGAAAGCCCGAAGGCCCCGGCCTCGAGGTCGGCCTGGAGAAGCGCCTTCATCCGCTCCATCTCCTCGGGCTCGGGCGGCCGGTCGTTGAAGCCCATGGCCGCGCCCCGCAGCGAGCCGTGGCCGGCCAGAGTGGCATAGTTGAGCGCCGTCCCGCCCTTCTCCAGGCGGGCCAAAAAGCCCTTCAGGTCGCGCCAGTCCACGTCGACCCCGAGCTGGGTCTTGGCGTTGCTCTTGACCTCCTCGAGGATGGCTTCCGCGATCGGGAAGGGCGCCGAGCCGCACTGGCCGCTGACCAGGGTGGTCACGCCCTGCCGGACCGCGCTCTCCGCTTTCGGGTCGGCCAACAGCCCGGTAGTCGCTGTGATCGTGGACGTCGATGAAGCCGGGAGAAACGGCCTTCCCCGCGGCTTCGATGACCGCCTTGCCGCGCGAAGCGGGGATGCGGCCGATGGTTTTGATGGTCTCGCCGACGATGCCGATGTCGGCCTTGACGGGCGCGCCGCCCAGGCCGTCGTAGACCAGGCCGTCGACGATGACGAGGTCATAGGCTTTGCCCGCGGCGCAGCCTTGCAGGAGCGGACCCGCGCCGGCCAGCGAGGCCGCGGCCGCGGCTTTCCCTGTGCGGCTGAGGAATTGGCGGCGGCTAAGGGTTTGGGACATGGCGGGTCTCCTTGGCGGATCGTCGACCCCGCCATCATAACAGAGCCCGGGCCAAGCCCTCAAGGAAGCGTTCGCGGGACGAGCGAATCGTGAACTCGAAGGCTAAAACCGCAGGCTCAAGCCCAGCCCGGGATACCCGGCCGGGGCCGCTAT
Source organism: Candidatus Aminicenantota bacterium (assembly GCA_963803915.1). Taxonomy (GTDB): domain Bacteria; phylum Acidobacteriota; class Aminicenantia; order Aminicenantales; family UBA4085; genus UBA4085. The sequence goes on from CAWDOL010000003.1 coordinate 55,402, forward strand.
TTCCAGGCTGACCCCGCCGCCTTTGCCCTTTTCGTCCAGGGCGACGATCTTCTTGCCGATGACCAGGCCGAGGATCGAGCCGACGAAGACGTCCGAAGGCCAGTGCTTGCCGTCGTGGACGCGATAATAGGCGGCCAGTCCGGCCAAGCCGTAGGCCAGGACATCGACGAAGAAATCGTCCGACACCGCCGCCACAACCGCGGCCACGGCGAATGCGGTCGCCGAGTCGCCGGAGGCGAAGGAGGCGTATCGGCCTTGGAACGAAAACGGCTGGAACTTGAAGGCCCCCTCGTCGGCATAGGGCCGGGCCCGCCCGAAGACGGCCTTGAGAACCAGGATGACCGCCGTCGACGCGGCGAAGCTCTCCAGGCCCAGCCAGGCCGCCCGCCTCCAAGGCGTTTTGTCGAAGGCTTCCCCGCCGAGATAGAGCAGGCCGATGAATCCGGCCAGATAGGCGCCGTTGCCGATCTTGGAGATGATCGGCGAGGCATCGCGCGAGAAAGGCGTCTTGTGCTCCTGCACCGACCGGTAGAGGCCGTCGTCGCCCAGGACGAGCGCCAGGCCGACTCCGGCCGCGGCCGTAAAGCGCAGCCAATCCCTGTCCGTCCATTCGCCCGGTGTTGTCAGGGCCGCGCCGACGTCGTGCGTGAAGCGGCTGAGGGACAGGGTATGGAGGCGGTAGGACGAGGGATCGATGCGGCCCGCGGGCTGATCCTGGCCGGACAAGGCGGGCGCGGCGGAGCCGGCGAAGAGGAAGACGGCGAGAAGGAAAGCGACGGCGCGACGATCAGGCTGCGTCCGACGCATGGGCCATCTCCTCTTCGATCGCCGCGATAGAGCGCCCGGTGGCTCCGGACAGGGAATCGAGGGTGGCCCGGGCCCGTCGGCCCATGGCCGCCGCTTCGGTTGGGTCGGCCGGCGCGAACATCGCCTTCACGTCTTCGGCCGTGCGCACGATCCGGGCCCCCCCGTCGAGCGTGAAGGCCTCGGCCAGGGCGGCGAAGTTGTCCATGTGAGGCCCGAAATAGATGGGCTTGCCGTAGAAGGCGGGCTCGAGCAGGTTCTGGCCGCCCCAGGGGATGAGGCTGCCGCCGATGAAGGCGGCATCGGCCAGAGCGTAGAAGCGGGCCAGCTCGCCGATGGTGTCGAGGACGAGGACGTTCCAAGGCTCGTCCGGCCGCAGGCTCGACTTGCGCTGGAAGATCAGGCCGGCGGCTTGCTGCTCCTTCTCCAAGTCGGCGAACTTGTCGGGGTGCCGCGGCGCCAGGACGAGCCGGACCGGGCGGCCCTCGCTGCGCGCCGCCAGGAGGGCGCCGATGAGGGGCGCTTCCTCGCCCGGATGGATGGACCCGGCCACGACGACCGTCTCGCCGGGGGAAACGCCCAGCTCGCGGCGCGAAGCGGCGACTTCGCCGGGGCCCGGGACGGGAAGGCGGACTTCGCACTTGAGGTTGCCGGCCACCTCGATCTTCCCGGCCGGCAGGCCCGCATCGACCAGGCGCGCCTTGTCCCGCTCCGTCTGCACCAGAAACCGGGTCACGGCGGCAAGGACGCGGCGGACAATCGGCCGGAGCTTCTTCATCCGGGCCGCGGTCCGGGTCGAGACGCGGCCGTTGATGACCAGGACGGGAATCCGCCGCCGCCGGGTCTCGCGCAGAAGACGGGGCCAGTACTCGGACTCGGCCAGCACCAGGCAGGACGGGTCGAGGCGGCGGAGGACGCGCCGTACGCTGAAGCGGAAGTCCAGGGGGACGAAGAAGAGCATGTCCGCCGCCGGGAGCTTCTCCCGGGCCATCCGGTAGCCGGATTCCGTCAGCACGGAGACGGCCAGGGTCCACTCGGGATGACGGGCTTTGATCTCGGCCGTCAGGCTCTGCAGCGACAGGACTTCCCCCACCGAGACGGCGTGAATCCAGAGGAGCGGCCGCCCCGGCGGGCGTTCCGGCAGCCGCCGTCCCAGCCGTTCGACAAAGCGCAGCGGCTCGCCGCGGCGGAGGCGCAGCTTGACGGCGTAGGCGGGAAAGACGACCGCCAGGGCCAGCAGGAGGAGGAGCGAATACAGGGCGTACACGGCTTCCCGACTATACCCGAAAGCCGCCGGCGGAGACAACCGCTTTCGGCCCATAAATGTCTTGCGTTCCCCCCTGACCGCATGTTAAAATATATCGAAAAATCAACAAAAAGACTCTCAATTAAAGGAATTCAATACGATGGCCGACGAAAAAGAAAAAGCCGCCAAGAACAAGAAGCTCAACAAGATGAAGGCGGCCGACCTCGAGATCAAGCTCAACGAGCTGCAAACGAGCCAGGGCGGACTCAAGTCGCGCTACGCCCAGATGCTTCTCAAGCGTAAAAAAACGCTGGGAAAATAAGCCTTCTTGCCTCTCTTAACCTTCCCGTCGGGGGATCGGTATATTGATCCGGACCCCTATCTCTGTTAGGATTACCAACGAAATAAAGGAGATACCAGTGCTAACGAAAGAAACAAAGAGCACCATCGTCGACGCCCACAAGCGTCTGCCGAACGACACGGGGTCCGCTGAAGTCCAGATCGCGCTTTTGTCCGCGAGGATCAAGCAGCTGTCCTCCCACCTCGGTACATTCAAGAAAGACCACAGCTCCCGGAACGGCCTGTTGCGCCTGGTCGGCCAGCGCAAGCGGCTGCTCGGATACATCAAACGGGAAGACGTCCAGCGCTACGAGCAGCTCATCCTGAAGCTCGGCCTGCGCAAGTAAGCGGACCCCAGAGAACACCATGTCCCACACTCTCAGTCTGGAAATCGGAGGCCGCATCCTGTCGATCGAGATCGGCAAGATGGGCAAACAGGCCGACGGCTCGGCCTTCGTCCGCTACGGCGACACCGTCGTCTTCGTCGCCGCCACGTCCAAGAAGGAGCCCCGCGAGGACAAGCCCTTCCTGCCCCTGGTCGTCGACTACCGCGAAAACACCTACGCCGCGGGCAAGATCCCCGGCGGGTTCTTCAAGCGCGAAGGCCGTCCCACGGAGCGCGAGATCCTGGTCAGCCGCCTTATCGACCGGCCCGTCCGCTCGCTCTTCCCCGAGGGCTACCACAACGAGACCCAGATCGTGGCCATGCTTCTCTCGGCCGACCTGGAGAACGAGCCCGACACCCTGGCCCTGATGGGCGCCTCGGCCGCCCTGTGCCTGTCCGAGATCCCCTTCACGACCCCCATCGGGGCCGTCAAGATCGGCTGGCTCGAGGACCGTTACGTCGTCAACCCCACGGCCAAGGAGCTCGAGAAGCAGCCCCCTCAACCTGCTCGTGGTCGGCACGGAAAACGGCGTGACCATGCTGGAAGCCGCCGGCCGCGAAGTCGACGAGGAGCTCGTCATGGGCGCCCTCGAGGCGGCCATGGAGCCGATCCGCCGCATCATCGCCGCCCAGAAGGAAGGCATGGCCAAGCTGGGCATCCAGAAGCGGCCTTTCGTCCCCAAGCCCATCGACGAGGCCAAGCTGGCCGACAATCGAGGCCGCCTTCGGGCCGGCCCTCAAGGACGCCATCCGGACCAAGGGCAAGCTGAACGCCGAGGCGGCCGTGACCAAGGTTCAGGCCGACCTCCTGGCCGGCATCCCCGAAGAGAACGAGGACGAGCGCAAGACGGCCAAGGCCTTGTTCGAGAAGCTGGAGGAGAAGATCACCCGGACCATGATCATCGAAGAAGGCGTCCGGACCGACGGCCGGGCCTTCGACGAGATCCGGCCGATCTCGATCGAGACCGGCTTCCTGCCCCGGACCCACGGCTCGGCCCTCTTCACCCGCGGCGAGACCCAGGCCATGGCCACCATCACCCTGGGCACGTCCATGGACTCCCAGCGCATCGACGGCCTGGGCGAGGAAACCCAGAAGCGGTTCATGCTCCACTACAACTTCCCGCCCTTCTCGGTCGGCGAAGTCGGCTTCCTGCGGGGCCCCGGCCGGCGCGAGATCGGCCACGGCGCCCTGGCCGAGAAGGCCATCCTGCCGGCCATCCCGAGCGACGACACCTTCCCCTACACCATCCGCATCGTCTCGGACATCCTGGAGAGCAACGGCTCCTCCTCGATGGCCACGGTCTGCGGCGGCGTCCTGGCCCTGATGGACGCCGGCGTCCCCCTGACCATCATCCCGGCCGGCATGGCCATGGGCCTGGTCAAGGAGGGCGACCGCCACGCCGTCCTGACCGACATCGCGGGCGGCGAAGACCACTTCGGCGACATGGACTTCAAGGTCGCCGGCACGGAAAAGGGCATCACCGCCATCCAGGTCGACCTGAAGATCGAAGCCCTGTCCCTGGACATCTGCCGCGAGACCCTGATGAAGGCCCGCGACGCCCGCCTCCGGGTGCTGCGGACCATGAAGGAGGCGCTCCCCGCCCCGCGGCCGGACATCTCCCCCTTCGCCCCGCGCATCTTCTTCATCTACGTCAATCCCGAAAAGGTCGGCGAGATCATCGGACCCGCCGGCAAGGTCATCAAGCGGATCGTGGCCGCGACCAAGGCCAAGATCGACATCGAGGAGTCCGGGCGCATCGTCATCGCCAGCAACGACGTCGAGGCGGCCGAGCGGGCCAAGCAGATGATCAACGACATCACGGCCGAGGCCGAGGTGGGCAAGACCTACACCGGCCGCGTCGTGCGGATCGAGGAATACGGCGCCTTCGTCGAGATCATGCCCAACCTGGTCGGCCTGATGCACGTCTCCGAGATCAGCCACCAGCGGACCCGCAGCGTCGGCGACGTCCTCCAGCTCGGGCAGACCATCGAGGTCAAGGTCCTGAGCGTCGAGGACAACCGCATCCGCCTGAGCATGAAGGCCCTGACCGAGCCGCCCGAGGGCTTCGTCCCCGAGCCCGGCCGGCCCGAGGGCGAGTCCGGCGGCTATCGCGGCCGGCCGGCCGGCGGCGATCGCGGCGGCGATCGGGGCGGGCGCCGCAACCGGTACTAACGCAGCTCCAAGGAGGCGCGCGCCATGCGCAGCTTCTTCCGACGGCGGGCGGGCTTCACGCTCGTCGAGATGACGGTGGCGGCGGCCATTCTGGCCATCCTGGCCGGGGCCGCCCTGCCGTTGGCCAAGATAGCCGTCAAGCGGGAGCGCGAGATCGAGCTGAAGCAGAGCCTGCGCCTCATCCGCGAGGCCATCGACGCCTACAAGAAGATGGCCGACGAGAACAAGATCGATACGGGCGACTCCGAGTCCGGCTATCCGGCGACCCTGCAGGTCCTGGTCGACGGCGTCAAGCTCAAAGCTTCGGGGTCTGCCGCCGGCTCCCCCTCCGACTCCGAGCGGAGCAAGGCCAGGGACGATGCCGAGGGCAATGGCCGGCTGATCAAGTTTCTGCGCCGCATCCCCGTCGACCCCATGACCGGAACCGCGGTCTGGGGCATGCTTTCCTCCCAGGACCCCCCGGACGCGGCCAGCTGGGGCGAGGAGGACGTCTACGACGTCTACACCCAGAGCCGGGGCACGGCCATCGACGGGACCAAGTACCGCGACTGGTGACAAGGAGGGCCCATGCGCGAAAAAGGCTTCACCCTGATCGAGATGATCATCGTCTTCACCATGATCGGCATCCTGGTCGGGCTGGCCCTGCCCCAGTTCAAGAACGCCGCCGTGAAGGCCCGCGAGGCCACCCTCAAGGAAAGCCTGTTCACGATGCGCAAGCTCATCGACCAGTACTATAGCGACAAGCACAAGTACCCCTCCTCCCTGCAGGCGCTGGTCGACGAGGGCTATCTGCGGAAAAAGCCGGCCGACCCGATGACGGGCAGCGCCGACACCTGGGTCGAGGTCCGGGAGGAGCCCTCGGCGGAGGATATCGAGCCGGGCTATATCCCCGGCATCACCGATCTCCGCTCGGGCTCCGAGCGGACCGCCCTGGACGGCACGCCCTACAACACCTGGTGATGAAGCTTCGAGCCGGCTACACCTTCCTCATCCTGATGGTCATGATCACGATCCTGGCCATCGGCCTGCTGGCCGCGGTGCCGATCTGGAAGACCCAGGTCCAGCGCGAGTCGGAGGAGGAGCTGATCTTCCGGGGCGGGCAGTACGTCGAGGCCGTCCGGCTGTTACCAGAAGAAAAATCCGGGACGCTTTCCCGCTTCGATCGAGGATCTGCTCAAGGCCCGCTGCCTGCGCAAGCCCTTCCCGGACCCCATGACCCGCGACGGGAAATGGGATTTGATCCTGCAGCCGGAAGGCAGCGGGGCACCGACCCGCCCCGGGCAAGGCGCCGGACAGCCCGGCCGCCCCGCTGCGGGTGCAAGCGCCGCGCCTTCGGCCGGCCGCATCTTCATCGTCCCCGAGGAGTCGCTCGGATCCGTCCAGAACCCCAGGATCCTGGGCGTCGTCAGCCGTTCCACACGAACATCCATCCGCCTCTACCGCGACCAGGACGTTTATTCGGCCTGGCTGTTCTTCTACGGCCAGACCCCGGACTCGGAGCCCGACATCATCCGCTTCGGGCGGCCGGATAAATGAGCGGGCCCTGCCTGTTCATCGTGGCCGGCGAAAAGTCCGGCGACAACTACGGCGCCGCTCTCCTCGCGGCCTTCCGGAGCCGCCACCCCGAAGCTACGGCTTTCGGCGTCGGCGGGTCGGCGCTCGAGGCGGCCGGCCTGGAGAGGCTCGCCCCGATGGAAGCGCTGGGCTTGATGGGGCTGGTCGAGGTGGTGCGCCACCTGCCGCGGCTTCGCCGCCTGGTCCGGTCGCTCATGGCCGAAGTCCGCCGCCGTCGGCCCGCTGCCGCGATCCTTATCGACTCCCCCGACTTCAACCTGCGGCTCGCGGCCCGCCTGAAGAAGCTGGGCGTGCCCGTTCTTTATTACGTCAGCCCGACCGTCTGGGCCTGGCGGCGAGGCCGCCTGCGCACCATCCGGCGGGTCGTCGACCGCATGATGCTCATCTTCCCGTTCGAGGAGCGCATTTACGCCGAAGCCGGCATCCCGGCCCGCTTCATCGGCCATCCTCTCCTGGAGCGGGTCCGCGCGGTGCGGAGCCGGGACGAAGTGAGGAGGGACCTGGGGATCGAGCCGGGCAGGCCGCTGGTCGCACTCCTGCCCGGAAGCCGCCCGGGCGAAGTGGCCCGCCATATGCCCGTCCTGATGGAGGCCCTACCGAGGATCGCCGCAGCAACCCGGGCCCAATTCGTCCTGATCAAGGCCGAGGACTTGGACGAGACGTTCCTGCGCGGCTTCATCCCGCCGGGCCTGGAAGGGCTGACTGTCTCCGACAGGACCCCTTACGATGTCCTGGCAGCCTCGGACCTGGCGCTGTCGGCCTGCGGTACGGCCAACTTGGAAGCCGCCCTGCTCGGAGTTCCGCTGGTCGCTTTCTACAAAGTTTCGCCGCTGACCTATCTTTTAGGCGTCAAGCTGGTTCGCATCCGTCTCTTCAGCATCGTCAACATCCTGGCCGGAGAGCCGCTTGTGCCGGAGCTTATCCAGAAGGAGTTCACGGCCGCCCGGCTGGCGGAGGAGGCGGTCCGGCGTCTGACCGCTCCGCACGAGATGGCTCGAATCAAGGCCAGATTCGGCGAGATCAAGGCCGGCCTGGGAAGCGAGCCCGCTTCGCGCAACGCGGCGCGGGAATTGGCGGATCTTCTGGAACGGACGGGCCAAGAAGGGGTCAGGTCTTAACATTCGACAAAAAACGTAAAGACCTGACCCCTTAGAGGCCTGTCAAGTCAACAAAGGAGCATCTCGGGGTCAGGTCTGTACGAAAAAGCTAATCCCAACGCGGAAGCGATGGGGATAAGCGTAAAGCTCAGGATGCTAAGACCTGCCCCCTGTTTTTAAGGCAAGGAGAGGCAGGACGTCCCGCTCGGCCCGGCGAAAATCCTCGATGGTGTCGATCTCCATCGCCGCCGCCTGCCCGATATCGACGGCCAGAATCGTGCCCCCATCGTCGATCATGTCCTGGAAGGCGGCTTCGTAGAAAACGTCGCGGCGACCTTGGCCCACGACGATGCGCTCCATCGACCGGAAGAGCGCGGCCAGGGCCGGGGGCCGGAAGACCTCGATTCCGATCGATTCGCCCATGGCCGAAGCGGGGGGAACGTGCTTGCCTATGGTCAAGATCCGCCGGGCCCCGTCCACTTCGACCTTGATCTCTTCCTCGCCCAGCTCGAGGCCGGTCTTGACGGCCAGCCCGGCCGGCGCGTCGGCGGCCAGCAGCGCGGGGATGATGGCCGGATCGAAGAGGATGTCGCTGTCGAGAAGAAGCATGCTCCCCCCCAGGACGGCGGCACGAGCCAGCCAGAGGGAGTAGATGTTGTTGGTGGAGGCGTAGACGTCGTTGCGGACGAATGCGACCCTCATCCCCGAGGAACGCTCCGCGACATAGCGGCGGATCTGTTCCTCCAGGTAGCCGGTGACGAGGACGACGTCGCGCACGCCGCCGGCCTCCAGGGCATCCAGAGTCCGGCCGAGCAGGGTGCCGCCGCCCAGAGGCAGCAGGCATTTCGGCGTGGCGTCGGTCCAGGGCCGGAGCCGCGAAGCCACGCCGGCGGCCAGGATGACCGCCTTCATTCGATGATGCTCCCTCCGAGCTTGATGTCGATGCGGGCCTGGACGAAGAAGAAGACGGCCGCGGCCAGGTTGAGCACGACGATCATCAGCCAGAAATAGATGTCCAAGCGGCCGACCAGGATGCAGGCGATGAGCAGGACGATCTGGGTGCTGGTGCCGAGCAGGGTCCAGCCCCGCATGATGCCCCGGTTGGCGGCCTTGAAGGGCTCGATACCGACTCCGCGAAGCGGGCTCGAGGGCTGCCAGCGCAGGGTCAGCCGCCGCTGGATCTCCAGGTAGTAGAGGTAGAAGGTGATGAAGCCGCGGCGGATGGAGTGCTTGCCCGAGGCGCGCAGTGCGTCGCGCTCGATCTTGAAGCTGTGGTAGTCCTCGTTTTCGTACTCGGGAAAGCCGTTGACCACGTTGAGGAAGCGGTTTCGGTAGTAGTCGAGGAGCATGGCGTGGAAGATGTTGCTGGCCACGGCCGCGGTGATCAGCAGCCACCAGCGGTCGTCCCGCAAGCCCTCGGGCTGCAAGCCCAGGGCGATGCCCAGGTAAACGGACATCCCGGTGATGTAGTCGACCATACCGTCCAGAAGCCGGCCCATCCGGGTGCCGTTCTTCTTCAGCCGGGCCAGCTGACCGTCCGCGCAATCGAGGACGACCGAGAGGGCGTAGAGTACGGCCCCGGCCACGACGACGCGCGGGGAGCCGATCCCGAAGCAGACGCCCGCGGCGACGCCGACGGAGATTGAATAGAGGGTGATCTGATTGGGGGTGATGCGGGTCCGCTGGATGGCCTTGACCAGAACATAGGCCAGCGGCCGGAAGAGATAGAGGTCGAAGATCTCCTCGACCTCGACCATCTTGAGGGAGCGCTTGAAGTCGGAGAAAAAGCTCACCGAACCCCCTTCTCCGCGGCAAAGGCGGTCAGGGCCTCGGCCAGGGCCGTGTTCTGCTCGCGGGTGCCGATGGTGATGCGGACGCAGTAGTCCAGGAAGGGCTCGTTTTTGAAGAACTTGATGATCAGTCCGCGCCTGGTCAAGTCGTCCTTGAGGGCATCCTTGAAGGCGGGCGGGATGTCGGCCAGGATGAAGTTGGCGTTGGAGCGGTAGGCCTTGAAGCCCGGGATGCGATTGATCTCCCGGTAAAGCATCTCCTTGTCCTCGATCATGCGGGCGCTGATCCCGGCGTAATAGTCGGTCGAATCCAGGGCGGCCAGGGCCGCCCGCTCGTTGAGCCGGCTGTAGCCCAGGTAGCGGGCGCTGAACTGCGCGAGCTGGGTCAGGCCGCGGCCGATGAAGGCAAAGCCGATCCGCAGCCCGGCCATGGCGAAGTACTTGGAGAAGGTCCGGATGATGATCAGGTTGGGAAAGTCGTTGATCAGCTCCTTGACGTCGACCCGGTCGCCGCCGAAGCCCCAGTAGGCCTCGTCCAGGACGACCACACTGCCGACCAGCTCGTGCAGGACGCGGCGCAGGTCGGCCGGGTCCATGGTGTTGCCGGTCGGGTTGTTGGGCGAGCTGATCAGGACGACGCGAGGCCCGTGCTGACGGGCCAGCCGCAGCAGCCCTTCGACGTCATAGACAAACGCATCGGGCCCGGGCAGCATCGGGTACTCGACCGTAAACCCGCCCTTTTCGGCGGCGATGGCCTTGTAGTACCACCAGGAATGGGTCGGGATCATGATCGTGTCGCCCTTGGCCAGGTAGCAATGGACGGTCTGCTTCAGGATGTCCTCACCGCCGTAGCCGAGCAGGACGATGGATTCGGGAACACCGTATTCCCTGGCCAGCCTTTCGGAGAGCGCACTCTTGACGCCGCGCGAATAATCCTTCGAATACCAGCTCATATGTTCCAATTCCGAGGCGCGCAACGCCTCGAAGCAGGCCGGGGCGGGACCATAATTGTTTTCGTTGCGGTCAAGATAGATCGGCTCTTGGGCCATGGTCGCTCTCCAATGATCAGAATCGGGATACACCGAGGATGCGGATCGCTACGCCGCTCCCCGGGACCGGCGAAGTCCGGGCATCCGGGCCGGAGATTATACCCCTTCGTCCGGGGGGGGTCAACGAGGCGGGAAGGAGGCTGGGCAGGAGGCGATCGCGGTTACATCGGCCCGCCGTGGACCATCGGGACAAAGCGGACGGGGATCAGGGTCCGCTCCTCGAAGCCTCCGGCCAGCCGCCGGATCAGGACCAGATTCTGATGGGCCGAGCCGACGGGCAGGATGAGACGGCCGTTTGGAACAAGCTGGTCGCGAAGCAAAGGCGGCACGGAGGCCGGCGCGGCGGCCGCCAGGATGGCATCAAAAGGCGATGCCTCGGGCCAGCCCAGGGAGCCGTCCCCCTCCCGGAAGCGGATGTTCCCATACCCCAGGCGCCCGAGCACGCCGCGGGCCCGTTCAAGGAGCGGGGCGATCGTCTCGATCGTATAGACCTCGGCCGCCAGCTCGGCCAGCACGGCCGCCTGGTAGCCGGAGCCGGCGCCGATCTCCAGGACACGCTCGGTCCCGGTCAGGCCCATGATTTCGGACATATAGGCCACGATGTAGGGCTGGGAGATGGTCTGTCCGAAGCCGATCGGCAGGGGCTCGTCGGCATAGGCCGCGCCGCTTGAGGATTCGGGGACGAACTCGTGGCGGGGAACCTTGCGCATGGCGGCCAGGACGCGCGGATCGGTAATGCCGCGGGCCTCGATCTGGTCCGTCACCATGGTCTCGCGACGAACCGCCCACACCTCATTCCCGTCCTGACTCATGACGCTGTCGATTGTATGCCAAACGGGACCGGCTAATCCAGGCCCGGACGGAGATCGACGATGCGTCTTTTAGTAGGCCCGGGCGAAGAGGGCCGTAGCCTTGCCGGGAGCCCCGCAGCAGACGCAGCCGCCGGTCACGGGCACGTCGTCCAGGGCCATCGGGATGACCCGGATGGTGGCCATGGTCTCGGTCTTGATGCGGTCCTCGCAGGCTTCGCCGCCGCACCAGGGGGCCTGGATGAAGCCGCGCTTGGACTCCAGGATCTCCTTGAACTCTTCGTAGCCGGAAGCCGTCCGGGTGTTGGCCTGGACGAACTCCGCAGCCTGGCGGAACAGCTCGGCCTGGATCTCGTCGAGCAGGGCGGGGAGGCGCGAGGCCAGGGACTCCAGGGGGGCCGTCTCTTTGCTTTTGAGGTCGCGCCGGACCAGGACGGCCTGGCCGGCCTTGACGTCGCGGGGCCCGATCTCGATCCGCACGGGAACGCCGCGCATTTCGTATTCGGAGAACTTCCAGCCCGGAGTGAACTCTTCTCGGGCATCCAGGTCGACCCGCAGGCCGGCCGCGCGCAGGGTGTCGCGTACCCGCTGGGCGACCGGCAGGACGGTCTCCTTCCAGTTGGCGGCGGGGATGGGTACGATGACCGCCTGCACGGGCGCCACCCGGGGCGGCAGCCGCAGGCCCGAGTCGTCGCCGTGGGCCATGATCAGGGCCCCGATCGTCCGGGTGGTCATGCCCCAGGAGGTCTGCCAGACGTACTGGAGGGTCTGGCTGCGGTCCTCGAACTTGATGTCGAAAGCCTTGGAGAAGTGCTGGCCGAGGTTGTGCGAGGTGCCCATCTGGAGGGCCTTGCCGTCGGACATCAGGGCCTCGATGGCGTAGGTCATGCTGGGCGCCGGCGAACTTCTCGCGCAGCGTCTTGCGGCCGGCGATGACGGGCATGGCCAGCTCGGTCTCGCAGAATTCCTTGTACATGGCCAGGATCTTGAGCGTCTCGGCCTCGCCTTCCTCGGCCGTCTCGTGGCAGGTGTGGCCTTCCTGCCAGAGAAATTCCGTCGTCCGCAGGAACGGACGGGTGACCTTCTCCCAGCGGACGATGTTGGCCCACTGGTTGTAGAGGATGGGCAGGTCGCGCCAGGACTTGACCCACTTGGAGTACATGTAGCCGATGATGGCCTCGGAGGTCGGGCCGCACGGCCAGCCTCTCCTCGAGCTCTTCCTTGCCGCCGATCGTGACCCAGGCCACCTCGGGGGAGAAGCCTTCGACGTGCTCGGCCTCCTTCTTCAGGAAGCTCTCGGGGATGAAGAGCGGGAAGTAGGCGTTGACGTGGCCCGTCTCCTTGATCCGCTTGTCCAACAGGCGTCTGGATGCTCTCCCAGATGGCGTAGCCGTAGGGGCGGATGACCATCATCCCCTTCATCGGGGTGTAGTCGGCCAGCTCGGCCTTCTGGACGATTTCGATGTACCAACGGGAGAAATCCTCGGATTTCTGGGTGATCTGACGGACAAGGCGATCGTCTTTGCTCATGGGGGCTCCAGGGGGGAAAATGCTCGGTCATTTTAGACTCCGTCGCCCGGCTTGTCAACCGCGGCCAGGGGGTGGGGCGCTTGAGGCCGATAATCACCCTTTCCTTCACCCTTTGGGGTGATTGACCCTCCCGGACGGCCGTGGCATCCTGTACACGGCAATGATAACCAAGGTCTCCAAGGAAGCGACATGATGAAGAACTGGCCCGAAGACGGATCCTCCCCCCTGACCGGAGGGGAGCGGGGCTTCAGCTTCCCCCTCCCCACCCGGGTCGAGGGCACGAACGCCAGGGGTGCGGCGTTCGCCGAGGATACCGTTTTGGCGTTCATCAACCACCAGGGCTCGACGTTCAGCCTGAAGAACGCGGTGGCCGTCGGCACCCGGCTGAAGCTTATCATCGACCTGCCCGAGAAGCTGGCCGAGGACAAGAGCCTCAAGCTGGCCATCAAGGGCCGGGTGGTGATGGTCGAGATGAAGCGCAATCCCGCCGCCGGCCAGAAGATCACCGTCCATTTCGACAGCCGGTACATCATCAAGCCGGACGCATAAGGCAGGCATGGAAACGCACGAGAAGCTGTTCGAGCTCGACCTGCCGGCCGTGGTCCACGGCTGCGACGCCCGGGCCGGCGGCGTTCGTCGAGCCGGCCCGCCTATCCTCCGTCAGCGCGGAGGAGGCCCGTCTCTGGCTGAAAGCCCCCGTCGAGCCGGGCGCCAAGCTGCTGCTTTTCATTGTTCGTCCCCCGCACCCTCTTCCTCGGCTCCCCTTTCCGCCTGGCCCTCTCGGGCGTCGTCCGCGACGTCGGCTCCGCCTCCGAGCCCGGCCGCCCCGGCCGTCTTGTGCGCCTGCGCCTCGAACCCCGGCTTTCGCGTTTCCCCCGAAGCCGCCTGACCTACCGCCGGTCCCCCGTCCTCTCCGCTTGATACACTCGCGGCGCTAAACCCCCGTTTTTCAAATTGGGATCTGAGCGCCGCTCCGTATGACCTCCGAGTTTATTGACACGCCCCGGGTGTTCGATTACGATACGACAGGACGGACGAACTCCCAGGAAGGGGCGCGCATGAGCAAAAAGAAACCCGAGGCACCGGCCGGCCGCCGGCATCAAGATCCTGGTCTATTGCCCCTCGGACCTGATCCTGGCCGGGATCCTCAAGGCCCTCGAGGCCGATCCCGAGATCGAGGTCGTCGCTGTCGAGAAGACGACGATCGAGTCGTTCATGCAGGCTCGGTCCGGCTTCTCAAGCCCGGCGTCATCCTCTTCGCCAGCATCGAAGCCCTGCCTAATATGCGGGAGGTCTGCAAAGCCATCCGCGAGGCCTCCAAGGATCCGATCAAGACCCAGATGCTCATCCTGGGCAACATCCCCTCGCACGAGGAGATCGTCGGCCTGATCAACGTCGGCGCCCGCGGCTATTTCGACCTCAACGACCAGGCTCACCAGCTGCCGGAGGCCGTCCGGGTCATCTCCCGCGGCGAGATCTGGCTGCCCCGCGACAAGATGAGCAGCATCATGGACCGGATCATCGCCGTGGTCGGCCGGGACATGAAGGAGAAGACCCTGGACCAGCTCACCCCGACCGAGTTCCAGGTCCTCAAGCTCATCGGCCAGGGCCGCAGCAACGACGAGATCGCCTCGACCCTGTTCATCAGCAAGAACACCGTCCGCTCGCACATCAAGAGCATTTACGCCAAGCTGGACACCCACAGCCGGCTCCAACTGGCGCTCTACGCCATCAACTCGGCCCTGTTTTGATCCCATCGACAAGGGAACCTCCCATGACCAAACCCGCCGCCAAGCCAAAGCCCCGGCAGAGCGCCGGAAGAGCCGATCGGCCGTCGCGGCTGCCGCCGCCGCGAAGGAGCTCAACCGCCGCCGCGAATGGCGGTTCGACCTGCCGCTGCGGGCCATCGTCGCAAGGCCGTCTGCCCGCAAGGCAAGAAGTTCCAGGAAGCAGGCCACCCTGGAGAATATCAGCTCCACGGGCGCCTATTTCTGCCTCGACTCCGGTGTCATCGTCGGATCCAAGCTCCACCTGGTCATCGAGATTCCCGCCCAAGGCCACCGACGGCGAAGAAGGTCAAGCTGCGCATCGGGGGGCTCGACGATCCGCCTGGAAAAGCCGGACAAGAAGACCAAGAAGCAGGGCGTGGCCGTCCGCTTCGACAAGGACTTCGAGTTCGAAGCCAAGCCCTGAGGGGCGCCATGCTACGCGTCGGCCTGACCGGCGGCATCGCCTGCGGCAAGAGTGTCGTCGCCTCCGTCTTCGAATGCCGCGGGGCCTATCTGCACCGGGCCGACCAGGCCTCCCATCGCCTGATGGATCCCGGGCGGTCCCGCCTGGGCCGCAGTCCGGGACCGCTTCGGGGCCCGCATCGTCCGCACCGACGGCAAGATCGACCGCAAGGCGTTGGGCGCGGTCGTCTTCCGCAGCGCCGCAAGCCCGCCGCGAACTCGAAAAGATCCTCCATCCCCTGGTTCTGGCGGACCTGCGGGCCACAGCCGCCAAGGCCGCGGCCGGAGGCAAGATCCGGATCTTCGTCTCGGAAGCCGCGCTGATCTACGAGACGGGTCTGGAGGAGTTCTTCGACCGCGTCGTCGTGGTCCGCTGCGACAAGCGGACGCAGAAGAAGCGGCTGATGGAGCGTGACGGCATCACCGCGGCCGAAGCCGACCGGCGGCTGAAGGCGCAGATGGACCCCGCGGAGAAGGCCCGCCGGGCCGATTACGTCATCGTCACCTCCGGCGCAATGGAAGAAACCCTGGCCCGCTCCGAAGCGGTGTTTACTTTACTGCTGGACGAAGTTGGCGCTCAAAAAAATTGAATTATCTTCGATAGGATTCCGAATCCGAAATGTTTCCTTTCTGCTCCAAATGTTAGTTATCCGGGCGAGGGGTATGCCCCGCCAAAACCCGCAGGCTCTGCAGCCCTATGCTTTAGCATAGGGTTGGCGACCGAGAGTTACAAAGAGTTTTTTCTCTTGGGCGAGGGCATTTGGGGGGCCGAAACCATCGGCGAGGAAGCGGGCATGGTTCCCTGCCTTTGGCAGGGAGAGCGACCGAGCCGACCAGAGCGAGCTCCCTCGCTGGGGGAGCGAGCGTTTTCGGCCCTCCAATGCCCGAGCCCTTCCGCTACGAAGCCTTCGATTCTTTGAGCGCCGCGGCCAGCAGCGGGATGAGTATCTCGTGGGGCCCGACGAAGTAGTATCCCCTGCCCTTTCTTGCCCAGCGGCCGCTTGGTCACATTCTCGGACGGCCGGTAGTGGCGCATGAAGTCGAAGACCGCGGTCGAGAAGCCGTCCAGCCTGTGGCCCTTGTTGCGGACCAGCGAGACGGCCTTGAGGAAGACCTCCGGCAGGAGCACGGCCGAGCCGATGTTGAGGTAGACGCCGCCGCCGTTCGAGCTCCCTGACCAGCCCGGCCAGGCTGAAGAAGTCCCGCAACGACGTCTGGCCGATGGCTTCGCCGCTGGCCTGGGGGTGGACATGGATGATGTCCGTACCGACAGCCACATGGACGGTAGCACGGGATCTCGAGCTCGGCCGCGGTTCCCAGCAGGCTCAGATCGCGGTAGGGAAACTTCGACCCGGCGATCATCCGGCCGACCGCTCGGCCCAGGCCCAGCCCATCGGCCGCGCCCTCGCGAATGGCCTTGTTCAGCCGCTCACCGGTCTCCTTGGCCATGCCGAAGCGGCCGTCGCGGATGCGGTCCTCGACGTCCTCGGAGGTTCGGCCGGCGAAGGCGATCTCGAAGTCGTGGATGATGCCCGCCCCGTTGAAGGCCAGCCCGTCGACCCAGCCCTCGCGCATCAGGTCGATCAGGACGGGGCTGAGGCCGACCTTGATGACGTGCGCCCCCATGCGCCCAGATGAGCGGCTTGCCGCGGCTTCGGGCCTTGCGGCAGGCCTCGATGAAGCCGCAGAGGTCGGCCGCGGCCAGAAATTCGGCAGCGAGGCCAGCAGCTCGGCCACGGTGGCGCCGGATACCAAGGGCTTGGCGAAGTCCGCCACACCGACTTTGCTGGGCCGGGAGCGGAGGGGATAAGTCTGGATGCCGTCGGGCGTCAGGGGGCGGACGATTCGGGCCATCGGGTTATTCCTCCGGCGGATCGGGGATGCCGGCGCCGCGGACAGGGCCCGGTCACTCGGACGGGATGTTCTTCAGCTCCTGCCCGCAACGGAACTTGATCCGCTTGCCCTCGGTGATGTGGATCTGCTTCTTGCGGCGGATGTCGCGGCCGTAGCCCGTCTTCTTGGCCATGACCTTGAAGCTCCCGAAGCCGCGGATCTCGACTTTTTCCTTCTTGGACAGGGCGTCTTTCAGGGCGTCCAGGACGGCTTCCACGATCAACAGCGATTTCGCCGCATTGAAGCTGGACTTCTTCTCTAAGGCCAGGGCGATATCGTTCTTGATCATGAAAGTCTCCTGCTCGGAAAGGCATACTTTAGTTTTTCGTCCCCCAAAAGTCAAGGCGGAGCGCGCAGTCGGTTGACTTCCGCGAAGGCCCTTTCTATAATGGAATCAGCGTGAAGACAACCGGGCATAAACACCACCATGGCCAAGCGCGCGCGTGAGCTGCAGTTCGCCACCCACCAGCTGGTGGGGGTCTTCCTGGGCCTCATCGGCTTGTGCGCTTTCGTCTTCCTGCTGGGCATCTCCATGGGCAGCAAGAAGACGGCCTTGTCCGCCAAGTCGGGCGAAAAGACGGTCAAGACCGAGACGCCCTCCGGGGCGATCCAGGCCGAGATCGACGCTCAGGCGCGAAACGCCGCCAGCCCGGGGACGGAATCCAGGCCCGGCGGTGCCGCGGCGATCAAGCCCGGGCCGGAAACGAAGCCGGTCGGGACGTCCGACAAACCCGCGCTCAAGCCGCCCTCCGACAAGCCGGCGAGCAAGCCGGCGGCCAAACCGTCGGATGCCGGCGGCGACAAGCCCGCCGTGAAGGCCCCGGCCGAGCCCGAGGCCAAGAAGACGCCGGCTGCCGGCAGCTGGTTCGTCCAGGTCGCCGCCGTCGACGAGAAGGCTGCGGCCGAAACGGTCGCCCGCAAGCTCGAAAAGGACGGCTTCCACGCCCTGGTCATGGATCCCCTGGCCAAAGACAGAAAGACGATCTACCGGGTCCGCGTCGGGCCCTTCCCGAACAAAGCGGAAGCCGACAAGGCCAAGGCCAAGCTGGCCGAAGCGGCCAAGAAGAAGACCACCGACTACTTCCTGGTCAAGGGCTGACCGGGCTTCCGGTGCCGCGCGAGGGAATCTCTCATGAACAACTCCACCAAATCCGTCCGGCTGGGACTACCGGGCTATCTGGGCGCCGCCGCGTCAGGGGCCTTGACCGCGATCGCCTTCCCCAATCTCGGGCTGATGTTCTTCGCCTGGATCTCGCTTCTGCCCCTGCTCTTTCTCCTGGTCAAGGCCGGTCCCTGGCAGGGCTTCCGGCTGGGTTTGACCGCCGGTACCGTCTTTTACGGCATCCTGCTCTATTGGATCCCCGCCGTCCCCGCCCATTACGGCGGCCTGTCCGCGGCCGTCAGCCTTCTCGTGTACCTGCTCCTCATCCTCGCCCTGGCTCTCTTCTGGGCGCTTTTCGGGCTCGGATTCGCGCTTCTTCGCCGCCGGCTGGGCGAGGCCGCCTTCTTCGCCGCCCCTTTCCTCTGGGTGGCGCTCGAGTACGGCATCACCCACATCCTGACGGGCTTCCCCTGGGGCTTGCTGGGTTTGAGCCAATACCAGAACATTTCCCTGATCCAGACCGCCTCCGTCACCGGCGTCTACGGCGTTTCCTTCCTTCTGGTTCTGTTCCAGTCGCTGTTCGCGGGCTCGATCACCCACATGAAGCGCCTGCCGTTCGCCTTAGGCACAATCGCCCTGGCCGCCGTCCACATCGCCGGCTACCTCACCGCGGACAAGGTCGTCCCGGGCCCCGACACCTTCAAAGCCGCCGTCGTCCAGGGCAATGTTTCCGCGGATGTAGACTGGACCCGGGAAGGCATGGACGGCCTCCTGGCCCGCTTCGACGACCACATGGCGCTGACCCGCCGGGCGCGGGAAGCCGGGGCCGGGCTCGATCGTCTGGCCGGAGCTGTCGGTGCCGATGTGCTTCAGCTGCGAAGACGCCCTGAACGACCGATTCGAGAACACCCTGACCGGATTCGTCTGGGAATCGGGGAGCACCCTCCTGCTGGGGACCATCGAGACCGCGGGCCCGCCCGATGCCCCGCGCTACTACAACACCGCCCTCCAGCTCGCGCCGGACGGGCCGCCTCCAAGTACGCCAAGATGCACCTCGTCCCCTTCGGCGAGTACATCCCCTACCGCCGGCTCCTCGGGTTCGTCGAGCGCATGGCCCCCGATGTCGGGGGGCTCACGCCCGGCCTGGGGCGCACCCTGCACTCGTTCCGCGACATTCCCTACGCCTCGCCCATCTGCTACGAGATCGTCTTCCCGGACGAGGTCCGGCGCTTCGTCAAGACAGGGGGCCCGTTTCCTGGCCACGATCACCAACGACGGCTGGTACGGGCCCTCGGCGGCCCTGCGCCAGCACTTCGCCCAGGCCGTCTTCCGGGCGGTGGAAAACCGGCGCTTCGTCCTGCGGGCGGCCACGACCGGAATCAGCGGCATCATCGACCCCTACGGACGGATCGTCGCGCCGCAGCGGCATCGACGAGCCGACCGTGCTGACGGGCGATGTCACACCCGGGACCGGACTGACCTTCTACGCCCGCCACGGCGACATCTTCTCCCTGGCCGCCTTGACAATCGCCGGCCTCTTCCTTATCCTGGCCCTTTTCAAGAGACGCCCATGAGCCAGACCAACGCGACGTCCACCGGACGCTTCAACGACCTCGAGGCCAAGGCCCGCATCCTATTCGTCAAGTTTGACGAGCTGCGAGGCTTTCTCGACCTGGCGGCGCGCCGCCGGGAGTTCGAAGCGCTGACCAAGGAGCTGTCCGATCCCGCCGTCTGGCAGGACCAGAAGCGATCCATGACCCTGCAGCAGGGCAAGAAGCGCCTGGAACGGGAGATCGCAGTTCCTCTCCCGCCTCTACGGCAAGAAAGAGGACCTCGACACCCTGCTGGAGCTGGCCAGCGAGGGCGAATCCGTCGACCAGGAGTTCGAGCAGGGTGTCGGCGACTTCGCCAAGAGCCTGGAGGAAGCCGAGCTGCAGGCCCTGTTCACCGAGACCGACGACCCCCGCAACGCCATCCTGACCATCCACCCGGGCGCGGGCGGGACGGAGTCGCAGGATTGGGCCTCGATGCTGCTGCGGATGTACCTGCGCTACGCCGAGCTGAAAGGCTGGAAGGCCGAGGCGCTGGACGTGACACCGGGCGAGGAAGCGGGCATCAAGAGCGCCACCATCCGGGTCGAGGGCGAGTTCGCCTTCGGCCACCTGAGCCAGGAGAACGGCGTCCACCGCCTCGTCCGCATCTCCCCCTACGACGCCGCCAAGCGCCGCCACACCTCCTTCGCCGCCGTCTTCGTCTACCCCGAAATCGACGACGACGTCGAGATCGCCATCAGCCCCGACGATCTCAAGATCGACACCTACCGGGCCGGCGGCAAGGGCGGCCAGCACGTCAACACGACCGACTCCGCCGTCCGCATCACCCACATCCCCACCGGGATCGTCGTCCAGTGCCAGAACGAGCGCTCCCAGCACAAGAACAAGGCCGCGGCCATGAAGGTCCTCAAGGCGCGCCTGTACGAGCTCGAACAGCGCAAGCAACAGGGCCAAGATCGACAAGCTCGAGGACTCCAAGACCGAGATCGCCTGGGGCAACCAGATCCGCTCCTACGTCCTCCACCCCTACCGGATGATCAAGGATACGCGGACGCGGGTGGAGACGGGCGACACGGAACGGGTTCTCGACGGCGGGCTGGACGAATTCGTCAAGGCCGCCCTGTTCCTGCGCAAGAAGCCGGGCGCCTGAGCCCGATCAGGACCGGCGCTTCTTTACCTCTTCCCAGACGGCGTCCATCTCCGCCGGCGAGGCGTTTTTTAGCTCCCGCCCCGCGGCCGCAAAGGCCGCCTTCAGCTCCGTCGAAGCGGGCCATGAACTTGCGGTTGGCCCCGCGCAGGGCCATCTCGGGGTTGGCCTGGGCCAGACGACCGACCTGGGCCAGCGCGAACAGGGCGTCGCCGAGCTCCTCCTCGACTTCATCGCGCCGGCCCCGGGACCAGGGCGGCCTCGATCTCGACCAGCTCCTCGCGGACCTTGGCCAGGGCCTCGGCCGCCGTGCGGCCAGTCGAAGGCGTCCTGGGCCGCCCGCTGGCCGATCTGGAAGGCGCGCAGCAGGGCCGGGGCCGACTCCGGGATGCCCTCGAACGGCGAAGTCCGGTTCTTCTCTTTGCGCTTCTCCCGATTCCAGACGTCGAGAACCTGCGCGGCATCCTGCACCGGCGTGCCTCCGAAGACGTGGGGGTGGCGCCGGACCAGCTTGGCGTTGATGCCGTCCAGGGCGGCAGCCGCGTCGAAATCCCCCTTCTCCTCGTAGATCCTGGCCAGGAAGACGACTTCCATCAGGACGTCCCCCAGCTCCTCGGCCAAGGCCTTGGGCTCGCCCTGGTAGAGGGCGTCGACGGCCTCGTAGACCTCCTCCAGGAAATACCCGGCGATGGACTTGGCGTCCTGCTCGCGGTCCCAGGGGCAGCCGCCCGGGCCGCGCAGCGCGGCCAGAATGTCGACCAGGCGCTGGAACTTGTCGCCGACGGTTTCCGGAGGGTTCATCGAGGGTGTCCTTTGAGCTGCACTTGGGAGGTCCCTTTTGTAGCACACCTTTCCCCCCCGGGCCAAGCGGACCGCAAGGCTCGCGCATGAGGAGCGCTTCTGGACGCAGCCCCATACTTCGTGTACCATGACGGAACGGACTGCGGAAAGGAGATCGAGGCCATGGACGAGGAACGCGACGAACGCCCGGCCGGCGGGGATGCCCCCGCCGACGAACCCGCATGAGTTTCTGCCCCCGCTCGACTTCAGCTCCCTGGTCTACCCCTTCTTCACCCAGGCCCTGATGAAGCTGGGGATGGTGGAAGACCCCTTCAAAGGGACGACGGAGACCAACCTGGAGTTCGCCAAGCGGTTGATCGACCTCCTGGACCTGCTCAAGGACCGGACCCAGGGCCGGCTGCGTCCGGCGGAATTCGACATCCTCGAGGCCTGCCTGTCGGAGCTGAAGCTCCACTACGTACAGAAGGCGGAGATCCTCAAGGTCTGACCGGACGTCGGGCATGCGCGTCTTCCGATCCGTCGGCTCCCTCCCTCCCTCCGAACCCGGCTGGGCCGTGGCCATCGGCAACTTCGACGGCTTGCACCTCGGGCATCGCCGGATCATCGACCGACTCAAGGCCGAAGCCGCCAAGGCCGGCCTGCCGGCCGGTATCGTCACCTTCGCCCCGCACCCCGAGAAGGTCTTCGGCCCGCACCGGCTCTGCATGCTGCAGACCCTCGACCAGCGTCTCGAGGGGCTGGACAACCTGGGGCTGGACGCGGCCTTCATCCTGCCCTTCAGCCTGGAGTTCGCCCGCCGCCCGGGCGATGATTTCGTCCGCCGGACGCTCCTGGAGAAGATCCGCGCCCGTGTCGTCGTGGTCGGGGCGGACTTCCGGTTCGGCCCCGACCGCTCGGCCGGAGCGCTCGACCTTCGCCGCTGGGGACGCAAGGGCCGCTTGGCGGTGCGGACCATCCACCACGTCAAGCGGGCCGGGCGGATCGTCCGCTCCAGCCGCATCCGCGACCTGCTGATGAGCGGCCGGGTCGAGACGGCCAACGCCCTGCTCGGCCGCCCCTATGCCGTGGAGGGCGACGTCATCCCGGGCGAACACCGGGGCGAGCGCATCGGCTTCCCCACGGCCAACCTGATCACCCCCAACGAGCTCGTGCCCCGCGGCGTCTTCGTCACCGTCCTGACCTCCGACGAGCGGGTCTTCCCCTCCGTCACCTCCGTAGGCGTGCGGCCCACGTTCCACGGCCACACCGCCACCGTCGAGACCCACATCCTCGACTATCACGGCGACCTCTACGGCGCGAGCGTCCGGCTGGCCTTCATGCACAAGCTCCGCGACGAAGCCCGCTACCCGGACGTCGAGTCCCTGCGGGCCCAGATCGGCCGCGACACGGAGGCGGCCCGGGCCTGGTTCCGCCGCCGGGTGCTGGGCCAGGGGATTTGAGGCCGCACCCCGTTCAATGGTATAAAAGAGGCTTGGAGAGCGACGTGAAGCCAAAAATCAAGGCCGCCATCATGGACGCCGGCAAGATCCGCCGGGTCCTGCTGCGCCTGGCCACCGAGATCCTCGAGCGCAACCGCGACCTGCGCAACCTGGTCGTCATCGGCATCCCGACCCGCGGCCTGCCCCTGGCCCGCCGCATCGCCGGGCTGGTCAAGGACATGGAAGGGGTGGAGCATCCCCGTGGCGGCCCTGGACATCTCGCCGTACCGCGACGACCGCGGCGCAAGCCCCGCCGGACCGGCCGGCCGCAAGCCCGGGCTGCCCGTGGCCATCGCCAAGCGGGACGTCATCCTGGTGGACGACGTGCTGTTCACCGGCCGGACCATCCGGGCGGCCATGGACTCGCTCTTCGACATCGGCCGGGCGGCCACCGTGCAGCTTCTCGTCCTCATCGACCGCGGCCACCGCGAGCTGCCCATCCGGGCCGATTACGTGGGCAAGGTCCTGCCCACCTCGCGCCGCGAGATCGTCCAGGTCCGGCTGCGCGAGATCGACAAGGTCGACGAAGTCCTGATCGCCGAGCCGGCGGCCCTGCAGACGGCCGCGGTCCGGGAAGCGGCCGGGGAAGACGCGATCTTGAGGCTCCTCATCCGCGGCGGCCGGGTCGTCGATCCCGCCTCCGCCGTCGACGGCCGCCGCGGACATCCTGATCGAGAACGGCCGCATCGCCGCCGTGGCGGCGCGCCTGGAGGCGGCCGAGGCCGCGGTCTTCGAGGCCGCCGGGCCTCGTCGTGGCCCCGGGCTTCATCGACATCCACGTCCACCTGCGCGAGCCCGGGCAGGAGCACAAGGAGACCATCCGCACGGGGACGCGGGCGGCCGCGGCCGGGGGCTTCACCTCGGTCTTGGCCATGCCCAACACCACCCCCGTCAACGACCGGCCCGAGATCACCCGGGCCATCCTGGCCCGGGCGGCCGAGACCGCGGTCGTCAACGTCTTCCCGATCGCCGCGCTGACCACGGGCCTGCGCGGCCAGGAGCTCAGCGACATGGCCGCCCTGGCCGAGGCCGGGGCCGCGGCCTTCTCGGACGACGGCCGCTGCATCCAGAACGCCGCCCTGATGCGGCGGGCCATGGAGACGGCCCGCGCCCTGAACCGCCCCGTCACCGACCACTGCGAGGACGCCTCGCTGGCCGGCTCCGGCGTCATGCACGAGGGAGCGGTACTCCGCTCTCTTCCGGCTGTCGGGCATTCCGGCCGCCGCCGAGGAGGTCATGGTGGCGCGCGACGCCATCCTGGCCGAGGCGACGGGCGCGCCCGTCCATATCGCCCATCTGAGCACGGCCGGGTCCGTCCGGATCGTGCGCGAAGCCAAGCGAAGGGGTGTCGCGATCACGGCCGAGGCGACCCCCCACCACCTGACCCTGACCGACGCGGAGCTCGAGGGCCGGGATCCGCGCTTCAAGATGAACCCGCCGCTGCGGTCCGAGGAGGACGTGGCGGCGCTGATCGAGGGGGTGGCGGACGGGACGATCGACGCCTTCGCTACCGACCACGCCCCCCACGCCGCGGCCGAGAAGGCGGCCGGGATCCTGGCGGCCCCGTTCGGGATCGTCGGGCTCGAGACGGCCGTCCCGCTCCTTCTCGACCGGCTCGTCCGCTCCGGCCGCATCGATTGGACCCGCTTCGTGGCCCTGTGGTCCACCCGCCCGGCCGCCCTCTTCGGCCTCAAGAGCCAAGGGCCGCCTGTCCGCCGGCGCCGATGCCGACCTGACGATCCTCGACCCGGATCGCCCGTTCGTCGTCGATTCCGGCGCGTTCCGCTCCCTGGGCCGATCCACCCCGTTCCAAGGCTGGTCCCTGCGCGGGGCCGTCGCGGCGACGATCGTGGCCGGCCGAATCATCTATCCAGAGGAACAGCCATGAGACTCTTTCGCAAGCCCAAAACGAATCCCTCGCCTGCCGTCGCGACGCCCGGTCCCGAGCCTAAGCCCGAAATCCGGGAGGCGCCCGCGCCGAGAAGCGAAGCGGCCGAACCGCCCGCGACGCCGGCTCCCGCGCCCCGCTCCGGATCGTCCCATTCGCGCGGCCGCGGACGCCGGCGGGAACAGCCTCGCGAGGCCCAGGCCGGAGGCGGCCGCAGCAGCCGCCAGGGCCAATCGCCGCGCGGCCAGAGCCAGCCGGCGCGGAATCAGGGCCAGGCTCCCGGGCCAGGCTCCCGGGCCAGGCCCCGCGCCAGGCCGTCCATCCCCCCGCTCCGCCGCCGCCGATCAAGCCCGTCCCCGGGCCGCGGCCGCCGCGCGCGCCCCAGGTCCCGCGGACGACTCCCTTCGAAGAGCAGATCCGCTACTTCTTCCGCGACAAGGGCCTGCGCGAGCAGGCCCTGACCCACAGCTCCTTCGCCTACGAAAACCAGGGCCGGGGCCGGGACAACGAGCTGCTCGAGTTCCTGGGCGACTCGGTCATCGGTCTGATCACGGCCGACTATTTCTACACCACCTATCGCGACACGACCGAGGGCGAGCTGTCCAAGCTCAAGTCCTCGGCCTCCTCGACCGTGGCCCTGGCCGAGTTCGCCAAGCAGATCCACCTGGACAAATACATCCAGCTGGGCCGCGGCGAGGAGCGAAGCGGGGGACGCCACAAGTCCAACATCCTGGCCGACGTCTTCGAGGCCGTGGTCGGGGCCATCTACCTGGACGGCGGGTTGGAAGCGGCCCGCTACTTCTTCCTGCCGCTCGTCGAATCGACCTTCCAGAAGGTCCAGACCTCGCGGCTACACCGTCGACAACTACAAGTCCGCGCTCCAGGAATACCTCCAGAAGGAGGACCTGCCTTCGCCGAGCTACAAGGTCGTCTCCTGCACCGGGCCCGACCACGACCGGGTCTTCACCGTCGAGTGCTACGCCAACCGGACTTCCCTGGCCAAGGCCAAGGGGGCCTCGCGCAAGGCGGCCGAACAGAAGGCGGCCGAGGCGGCGCTGAAGAGCTTCATGGGCAAGAAGATCAAGTCCCTGACGCCGGAGACGTTCATCGTCGAAAAGTGAGGCGGGCTCTGACGGCAAAGCCCGAGCACGGCCGCCGCCCGGCGGCTGGCTAGTCGCTGAGCAGGACTTCCAAGAACGCGCAGCGACGGCACGTTGCTGCAGATGATCTTCGTCACGGCCATGATCGGGACGGCCAGGATCATGCCCGGGATGCCCCACAGCCAGCCCATGAAGAACAGGGCCAGCAGGATGCCCAGCGGGCTCAGCCCCAGTCCCTGGCCCATCAGCCGCGGCTCGATGATCATGGCCGTCACCGCGTCGACCACGGTCAGGATGATCAGGATCCAGACCGCCTTCCAGAAGCTCGAGAACTGGACCATGGCGATCAGGAAGGGCAGGACCTTGGCGATGAAGGAGCCGATGTTGGGGATGTAGTTGAGCAGGAAGGTCATGAACCCGAAGGCCACGGCGAAGTCGACGCCGAAGATCATCAGGATCAGGGTGGTCAACAGGCCGGAAGCGATGCTGATGGCGGTCTTGATGGCCAGGATACTTCTGGATCTGGGAGTCGATCTTCTCGATGATGCCGCCGACCTGGGCGCCGCGGTGGACCGAGAAGGCGCGGGCGATCTTGACGTTCAACCGGCCCCGCCCGGCCAGCATGAAGATCAGGAAGATCAGGACGAGGAAGAAGGTCGAGAGGAAGGAGAGGAACGTGCCCAGCGAGGCCAGGGCCATCGAGCCCAGCTTCTCGACGTTCATGCTCTTCAGCCAGACCAGGGGGTCCCAGGGAGTCGATTCCAGGCCGAGGCTGGTCTGGAGCGAGCTGATCATGTCGGTGAACTTCTGGCCGTACTTGGGGATCTCGGAGGCGAAGCTCTTGCCGCTCTCGTAGAACAGGATGCCCATCAGGTAGAGGATGAGGGCGGTGACCAGCAGAATAAGCCCCACCGCGACGGCGCGGGACAGCTTCCAGCGGGTCAGCAGGTCGAGTACGGGGGCCAGGATAAAGTAGATGAACAGGGCCAGGACGAAGGGGATAAGGAAGGATTTGGCCAGGCGCAGGAAGACGCCGATCAGGAAGACCGACAGGAGGATGCTGGCGACGGTCAGCGACCTGTTCTTGTCCACGGCCCTATTGTAAGGCAAGCCCGGGGGCCGGCGCAATTGCCCGGGTCTTGACCTTAGCCCCGATCTTGGAGAGAATGGCGCCATTACAGTCCGTACCCGACGGCAAGCGCCACGCTGCCGGAGGGCCCCGGCGCGCGAGCCGGACGAGACGAAGGAGAGTCCGAGTGCCCGCTAAGCCGCCCGCTCCCCCGCGCGTCCTGATCGCCGACGACGATCCCGTCTCCAACCGCATCATGACCAAGACCCTCGAAAGCTGGGGCCTGGAGGCGGTCTCGGCCCGCAATGGAGCCGAAGCCTGGAAGGGGCTGCAGGATCCGCACGTGCGCCTGACCATTCTGGACTGGGAGATGCCCGAAGTGGACGGGCCGGAGGTCTGCCGCCGCGTTCGGGCCGCGGCCGGCAAGCGCTACACCTACATCATCCTCCTGACCTCGCGCGACAAGAGCGAAGACATCATCGCCGGGCTGGAGGCGGGCGCGGACGACTACATGGTCAAGCCGGTCAAGCTGCCGGAGCTCAAGGCCCGGCTCCAGACCGGCCGCCGCATCATCGAGCTGGAGGACAAGCTCCTGCAGAGCCAGAAGCGGCTCTACGACCTGGCCACCAAGGACAGCCTGACCAAGCTCTGGAATCGCCGCACCATCCTGCAATTCCTCGAGGACGAGCTGGCCCACGGCCGGCGGACCGAAAACCCGACCAGCCTGATCATGATCGACGCCGACAACTTCAAGGCCATCAACGATACCTGCGGGCACCAGGCCGGGGACAAGGTCCTGATGGCGATCGCCTCTCGGCTCCAAAAGCAGGTCCGGCCCTACGACCGGGTCGGGCGCTACGGCGGGGACGAGATCCTGATCGTCCTGCCCAATTGCAGCCTGGCCGATGCCGCCGGCATCGCCGAGCGCCTGCGGTTGGAGTGCATCCGCAAGCCGGCCGTATACAACCGCCAGCCGCTTGGGTTCACCCTGTCGTTGGGCGTGGCCTCCAGCGAGAACAGGGCTCGGCCGTCGGCGGACCGCATCATCCAGACCGGCGACCTGGCCCTCTACCAGGCCAAGCGCTTGGGCCGGAATCGCGTCGTCCGGTTCGAGCCCGGTCCGCTGCGAAAGAAGAAAGGAGCCTCGCGTGACGCCGCGAAATGACGCCCGGCCCCCTCTCGACAGGGCCGAGGCCCTGGAGAGGATCGGGGGGGACCAGGACTTCCTGGCCGAGCTGCTGGCGCTTTACGACGCGGAGTTCGCGGAAAAATCGGCGGCTCTCGCCGCAGCCATCGAAGCGGGCGATATGGACGCGGTGCGCGCCTTGGGGCACGGCCTGAAGGGATCTTCCGCCAACCTCAGCCTGCCGGGATTGCGGGAAGCGGCGCAGGAGATGGAGACGGCCGGCAGAGACGAGAACGCCGCATCCGCCCGTAAAATCCTGGAACGGTTGGCCGAGGAATATCGCGCCTTGAAGGCTTTCCTCGGTTGATTTCCGCTTACCGGCCGGAGAGCCCGGCCGCAAGTCCGGCCGCCGTCTTCTCCCCCGCCGCTTTGTCGGCATCCTTCACCTTGGTCGTCCCGTAGAGGAAACGGCCCGTCCTTCCGACGGTCACGTTCTCGAGATAGCGGTCCTTGAAGGTCGAAGCCCCGCCGGACTTGCCGACCGCGGTACCGGCGGCCGCCTTCTCGAGATAACGAATCCGCATCGCCTCCGCCTCGGCTTCGCTCGCGGTTTCGATGACAAAGGCATCGTAATCGCCGGCACCGCCCTTGTAGGCGGCCACCAGCCCGTTCTTCATGAACTCCAGGCCCAGGAAGCTCCTGAGGATGAACTTTTCGGTGTTGGCCAGCCGCCCCTCGGCCGGGAACGCGCCCAGCAGGGCCGGAAACCCGCCCGGGTCGCCGATCCGGCGCAGGATGTCCGCCGCGGCGGCCCGGAGCACGGACTCGGTCTTGTCCCCGGCGTCGTAGGCCATCATCTTGACGTAGTACCGGCCGGCCAGGAAATTGAGCGTCCCCTCCTCGATGTAGCCCTGGACGCCGAGCGACAGGAAGCGGCTCTCCGGATAGCGCTCGGTGGTGTAGATGCCGAAGGCGTTGAGGGGCTTGCCCATGTCGTAGACTTCCGCCGTCAGGGTGGCCGTCCCCGTCGGCTGCTTGTATTGGCCGACGGCGGCGTCGATCAGGTCGTAGCCGATGAAGGCCTCGGCCGCGCCGTTGATGTACTCGAAGAGCGACTCGGGCCCGTAGAGGACGGGATCCTCGGAGAAGGCCCAGCCTTCGAGCTTGGGCAGAAGGTCCAGCGTCTTGGCCCCGACGGCTCTCTCGGCGGCGGCGCACGCCCCTGCGGCGGCGATTATGAGGATGACGACAATGAGGCTTCTTTTCATGGCTTCGCTCCTGTCTTAAGCTTCTTCTCTATCATAGAGGGGTGAAGTCCAATTGACAAGCCATTGACTTCCCCCTCGCCCGGGGCTAATTTTGGGGACATGGCCGCATCGCTTGTCGTCGTGGTGCGTGGAACGGGCGTGCTCGGCTCGGACGGGAGCGTCAGGCCGGCCGCATTGGCGGCCATGTACGAGCGCGGGCTGTCGCGCCTGACCGGGCAGTCCGGAGCCGCCGCCGGCTTGGCCGCGGTCTTCTCCCCCTCCGACCGCGTCGGCATCAAGATCAACGGCATCGCCGGCCGCCGCCTGACTTCCCCGCCCGAGGTCACCCTGCCCCTGGCCGGATTGCTCGTGCGGGCCGGGCTCAAGGAACGGGCCGTGACCATATGGGACCGGACCAATCGCGAGCTGCGCGAGGCGGGCTACCGGCTGAACAACACGGGCTCCGAATTCCGTGTTTACGGCACGGACACTGTCGGAGCAGGCTATGCCCCCGAGACCCTGGAGCACCGGTCCACCGCCGGGCGCTTTTCCTCCATCCTGACCGACGCGGTTACCGCCTCGATCAGCTTCGCCGTGCTCAAGGACCACGGCCTGGCCGGGCTTACGGCCGGGATGAAGAACTACTTCGGCGCCGTCCACAACCCCAACAAATACCACGACGACGGCTGCGACCCGTACGTGGCCGACCTTTTCCACACCCCGCCGATACGGGCCAAGCACCGCCTGACCGTCCTGGATGCCCTGACCGTGCAATACCACAAAGGCCCGTCCTTCCACGCCCGCTGGGCCGAGCGCCGCGAGACGCTGGTCTTCGGCCTGGACCCGGTGGCCGTGGATGCAGTCGGGCTGGGCCTCGTGGAAAACCTCCGGAAAGCGAAGGGCCTACCGACCCTGGCCGAGGACGGCCGCCCGGTCCGCTATCTGGCCACGGCCGAGAAGCTCGGGCTGGGCGCGGCCTCGCCGGCCTCGATACGCGTGATCGAGGAGGCGGCCTGATGAGGAGACGGAGCTTTATGGGGGGAACGGCGGGTGCTGCGGCGGCGCTCGGGAGCGGAGCCCGCCGGGCCCTGGCCGACGCCCTGGTCTTCGGCCAGACGGCCAACCTGTCCCGGGTCGAGGCCCGTTACTACAAGAAGCTCCCCGACCGCGAAGTCGAATGCGAGCTCTGCCCCCGCCGATGCCGCCTGGGCGACAAGGAGCGGGGCTACTGCGGCGTGCGCGAGAACGACGGCGGAATCTATTACACCCTCGTCTACGGCAAGGTCTGCGCCCTTCACGTCGACCCCGTCGAAAAAAAGCCCTTCTTCCACGTCCTGCCGAAGACCGAAGCCCTCTCGCTGGCCACGGCCGGGTGCAATGTCCATTGCAAGTTCTGCCAGAACTGGGAGATCTCGCAGGCCCGGCCCGAGCAGGTCGAGTCGATCGACCTGCCGCCGCGCGCGGCCGTCGAGACCGCCATCCGCTACGGCTGCCCGTCCATCGCCTTCACCTACTCCGAGCCGACCGTTTATTTCGAGTATATGGCCGATACGGCCGCCGAAGCCCGCCGGCGCAAGATCCGGAGCCTGGTCGTCAGCGGAGGCCATATCAACCGCGAGCCGCTGCTGGCCCTGACGGAGACGGTGGACGCCATCAAGATCGACCTCAAGTCGTTTCGCCAAGACTTCTACAAAACCTATGTCCGCGGCGACCTGGCGCCCGTCCTGGACGCCATCCGGACCATCCGCCGAACGAGCGTCTGGCTGGAGGTCGTCTACCTGGTCATCCCCACCCTCAACGACGGCGAGGCCGAGATCCGCGAGATGAGCCGCTGGTTCGCGGGCGAAGTCGGGCCCGACGTGCCGCTCCACTTCACCCGCTTCCAGCCGATGTATCTGCTCAAGAGCCTGCCGACGACACCGGTAGCGACCCTCGAGGCCGCCCGCCGCATCGCCCGCGGCGAGGGGCTCCGCTACGTCTACCTGGGAAACGTGCCGGGCCACGAGGGGGAGAACACGGTCTGCCCGAAATGCGGATCCCTGCTCGTCGAGCGTCAGGGGTACGCCATCAAAACCGTCAACATCAAAGAGGGCGCGTGCCCAAGCTGTCGAACGGCGATCCCCGGCCTGTGGGCATAAGGTTGTCTGCGCCCGCGGAGCCCGCGCGGCTTCTCGCCTGTTTCGTGGGCGGG
The DNA here is from genome assembly GCA_963803915.1 of Candidatus Aminicenantota bacterium. Taxonomy (GTDB): domain Bacteria; phylum Acidobacteriota; class Aminicenantia; order Aminicenantales; family UBA4085; genus UBA4085. Next base: position 87,025 of record CAWDOL010000003.1, read on the forward strand.
CTGGCCTCGATCTTCCAGATCCTTCTCCTGCGCGAATTCGCGGCCCAGTTCCACGGCTCGGAGCTCGCCTTCGGATTCGTCCTGGCCTTCTGGCTCCTCTGGGGAGGGCTGGGCAGCCGGACCGCGAGCGGCTTTCGCCGCCGGACAAGTGCGGCGTCCTACCTGCTGGCGGCCATGGCCTCGGCCCCGGCCGGCTTTGCCCTGCTCCGCTTCTCGGGACCGCTCCTGGGTCTCCTGCCCGGGGAAGTCACGGGTTTCGGGCCGATTCTGGCATTTGCCGCGGCCGCCTCAATACCGATGAGCTTCTGCCTGGGCGCTGCGTTCGCCCGCGTCGCCGCCGCTTCCGAGAACGGCCCAGCCGGCGCCTATCTGCGCGAATCGGCGGGGGCGGCGGTCGCCGCCGCGGCGGCTTATGCCCTGCTCGTTCCGCGGCTCCCGCCCGGAGCCATCCTGGCCGCGGCGGCAGCCGCAGCCGCTATCCTCTTGCTCGCGATCCGCGGGGGCTCCCGGAAGCGGCCGGTCGCGGCAGGGGTTTATGGGAAAACGCCGACTCCTCTTTCTATCGGGGCAGTCACGGCCTGGTGTCTTCTCGCCGCCTGCCTCGACGCACCCAGCCAATCGCTGCGCTGGCGGCCTTTCGCCCCATCCCTGACCAAAGACGGGCTCTACGGACGGATTCAGGTTGTTCCCGCCGCGGACGAAGTGACCGTCTATGAGAACGGCCTTAAAGTCTTCGCTTCCGGGGACCGCGCCGCGAGCCGGGAAGCGGCGGGCTTCGCCCTCCTGCAACGCCCCGAAGGGGCCAGGGTTCTCATCGTCGGAAACGGCTTCGCCGGCCTGGCGGCCGAAGCTCTCCGCTACCGACCGGCCTCCGTGGACGTGGTGGAGGCGGACGCCTCACTCGTCCGCGCCGTCCTCGCGGCTCTCCCGGCCGGGGAGCGGGGTGTTGAGACCGACGCCCGGGTTCGCTGGATAATCGCGGACGGCCGCTCGTTTCTCCGCCGCTCAGCCGGCGGTTACGACGTCATCCTGGTCGATCAGGCCGACCCCGCTACGGCTCAGGTCAACCGCTTCTTTACGGCCGAATTTTTCCGGTTGGCCGCGACGCGCCTTGCTCTTGGGGGCGTACTCTCCTTCCGGATCGGATCGGCCGAAAACTACATCGGCGCCTTGTTGGCGCGGCAGTTGCGAAGCCTGCAGGCTGCGCTCCTCTCGGCCTTCGGCCGGGCTGAAATCGTTCCGGGCGGCACGGCCGTCTTTCTCGCCTCGCAGGAGGTTTTGACGATCGATCCGGACCGGCTCGCGGACGAACTTGAGCGCCGCGGGGCTGCGCTGCCGTCTTTCAACCGGGAGCTCCTGCGGGCCCGGCTCCACCCCCTGCGGCGCGAAAGCCTGCGGGCCGCCCTCGAAGCCGCGCCGGCGATCCTCAACACGGACGACCGGCCGATCGCCTTCTTCACCCAGGCCCGCCTTTGGAGCGCCCAAAAAAAAGGCCCGAGCACGGCGCTACTCGGCCGGCTCGAATCCATCCCCCCGACCATTCTTCTGGTCTTCGCCTCCGCGCCGCTCGTTCTGGCCGCAGCCGTCTCCGCGGCCGGGTCCCGGCGCCGGCGGCGGCCGCCCGCCTACCCATATTTCATCCTCGGTCTGACCACCATGGCCGCGGAGCTTTTGCTCCTCATTCGCTGGCAGACCCTGTACGGCGGCCTTTACGGTCGGGTGGCCCTCCTGCTTGGCCTGTTCATGGCCGGGACGACCGTGGGCGCCTGGCTGGGATCGCGGCTCCGGGCTGCTGCCCGGGCGATGATTTTGGCGCCCCCCGCAACCGCCTTCCTCCTTCTCCTCGCTTCCGCGCTGGGCTGGGACAAGCGGCTGGGCGGAGTCGGCTTTGCGGCTCTCTTCGCGCTGTGGGGAGCGTGGGGCGGCTTTGCCTTCGCCGCCTTGAGCAAGGCGTTCCCCTCCCGGGCCGGAGGGGAAGGCCGGGGATACGCCGCCGACCTGATGGGCGCCTTCGCCGGCGCCCTCGTCCCGGCGGCGATCCTCCTGCCCCTGGTCGGATTCGACCGGCTCTTCGCGACGCTGGCCGTGGTCAACCTGGCCCTCCTGGCCGCCCTGGCCGCGGAGCGCCGTTTCGGCGCTCGCTGAATAGAGCGTCGCAAGCCGTACGGCAGGACTCCCCCCCCTTGCCTTCATCCCTTGTGCCCGTGGCCGGATTGTCCCGGGTCCCGCCGTTTTTCCGCTGAACGCGTTTTTATACGTTCGCGGCGCAAAACCCCGATTTTCAAATCGGGGTAAAGGCGCCGCTCAGTATTACCCTGAATAGACCCCGGGCTTTAGCCCGGGGTGTCTAACGGGTTAATTCTCAGGCCTTCCGTCGATCTGTTTACGCAGGTGAAAATCTTGTCGATTTGAGCGCCGCGACGATCCGCCGCGAAGCTTTCCCATCGCCGTAGGGATTCCCGGTCATCGCCATCCGCCGATAGGCGTCCGGCCGGACAAGAAGAAGGGTCGCCTCCCGGACGATGACGAGACGTTCGGGGGGGACGATGCGCGAGACTCCCGCCCGTACGCCCTCGGGCCTCTCGGTGACTTTCCGGAGAACAAGGACCGGCTTTCCGAAAACCGGCGCTTCCTCCTGGATGCCGCCCGAATCCGTCAAAATGAAAAACGACTCCTTCATCAGGCGGAGGAGCACCAGATAATCCAATGGCTTGAGCAGATGGATGCGCGGCCGGCCGCCGAGGATTCTTTCAGCGACCAAGCCGACGTTGGGATTGGGATGGACGGGATAAACGATCTCGATGTCGTCGAATTTTTCCTGGAGATCCCGCAACGCCAGGCAAATGTTTTCAAGAGGCCGGCCGAAATTCTCACGCCGATGGGCCGTCACGAGGAGAAGACGCCCGTTCCGCATCGGCTTCAGCGGCAGGCGGACCTTCCTCAGCTGGGGGATCATGAACTTGAGCGCGTCGACGACCGTATTGCCCGTAATGAAAATACGATCCTCCCGAATCCCTTCCCGTCTCAAATTCCGGGCCGCATTTTCGGTGGGGGCGAAATGCAGGCCGGCGATGACGCTGATGATCCGACGGTTGACTTCCTCCGGGAAAGGGTTCCGGGGATCTCCGGTCCGAAGACCCGCCTCGACATGGGCAACGGGTATGCCCAGGTAAAAAGCGGCCAGCGCGGCGGCCATGGCCGTGGTGGTATCGCCCTGAACGATTAAAAGATCAGGCCGGGTTTTTTGAAAGGCATCCTGGACGCTGGCCAAGATCTTCCCCGTCAGACGGCCGAGCGTTTGGTTCGGGGTCATCAAATCGAGATCGATGTCGGGTTCAAGCCCGAAGAGATTCATCATCTGGTCGAGCAAGCCCCGGTGCTGGGCCGTGGCCAGTAGGATCGTCTCGAAATGATCCGGATGCCGCCGGAGCTCGAAAATGACGGGGGCGAGCTTGATGAATTCAGGTCTGGTACCGAAAGCGATGAGTATCCTCATGATGGCATTCATTCTAGGGATGGCCCGCAACTTTGTCAAAAGGCTTGAGACCCGGCTACAAAACGGCAGCCCCCTTGGCGGTCCTCTATCAAGGGGCTTTCGCTCATCATCCGGCATCGGTTTGAGGTGACTTTCTTGGACCGAAAATCGGCGGATGATGAGACAAAAAAGTCGGGGGGCTGACAAAATTGTCGGGCTCAATCTACTTTGGTTTTGTAAGTAATTTATTATATATACTTTATCCCTGGCATGGATATTGCAACCAATATCCGTAATGAATACGGAAATCTTTCGAGCCGACAGGCGGCTAGTCGCGTTCCCCCTAAAAATCATCGTATCGATGCTCACCGCAAATGATGGACCCAAGCTCCAAAAAGCCGGAAACTGGAACAACTAAAGGAAAACGGCTCCCTCATGAACAAATCTTTTCTCGTTCTGGCCATGACGGCTAGCCTCTCCACACTCGCCTTTTCGGACGGGGCGCTGATCCTCTACGATGGGGCCCCTTCGGCGTCGGAAGCCTTCAAATCGGCCCGGTTCATCCAGCAGCTCCTCGGACATTTCGATCCGGCCCGGATCAGGCTGATCCGGGCCGCCGACTATCGCGCCGGCGAGATGTCCACGACGGACGTCGTTTTCGCGGCTTTCGAAGAAGACCGCCCGGAGATGACGGCGGCGCTCCTGAACGACCTCGGGTCTTTCCGGGGACCCATCGTCTGGCTGAATATGCACGTCGAAAGATTCCTGGAATCCTGCCCCGGAAAGTACGGACTGGTCCATGAGGGCTACGCCGAAAGCGCAAAATGGCAAGTCCTTTTCCAGGGCACGGATTTCGAAAAGGATGATGCCTGGATCAACGTCATCCGCATCCCCGAAGAAAGCCCGGCCGCCGTACTGGCCGAAGCCGTCGATGCAAACAAGCGACGTTATCCTTATGCCATCCGAGCCGACAACCTATGGTATTTCGCCGATTCGCCGTTCGCCTTCGCCGTGGAAGGCGGACGTTTTCTCATCCTGGCCGAGCTCCTCCATGAAATCCTCGGGATGCCGCATGCGCCGAGCCGAAGAGCCCTGGTCCGCATCGAGGACGTCAACCCGGAGAGCGATCCCGCCGCGCTTGTCAGAATCGCCGATTATCTGGCCAGGGAAGGGGTCCCGTTCCAAATCTCGCTGATCCCCATCCTGAAGGACCCCGACGAACAGGCGGATGTCCTGCTGTCGGAGCGCCCCGCCGTCGTCGAGGCGCTGGCCCATATGATCTCCAAAGGAGGAACGGTCATCCTCCACGGCGCAACCCATCAGCACCGGGGACGATCGGGCGACGATTATGAATTCTGGGACGACATCGCCGGAACTCCGATTCCGCAAAGCGACCCGGAATGGACCGACCGGCGGGTCCGCTGGGGTCTCGAGGAATGTTTCCGCTGCGGAATCCACCCCCTGGCATGGGAGACTCCGCATTACTCGGCCTCGGCTTCAGATTACCGCGCCTTCGCCAAATACTTCGACACGTTCTACGACCGGGTGATGAGCGCGGAATTGGCCGGGACGCAACAGCCGTTCCCTTATCCCGTCCGGCTCCCGGAATACGGCGTGACCGTGGTCCCGGAAAATCTGGGATACGTAGAAATCGACAATCCTGATCCGAGCCTCATCCTGCGCGGCGCGGAAAGAATGAAATCCGTCCGGGACGGGATGGCCTCTTTCTTCTTCCATCCCTTCGTTCCGATCGTCCACCTGAAAACCATCATCCGGGGAATGAAAAAAGGAGGCTGGACCTTCCTGTCCATCCGGGACTTCCCCTGCAACCTTCGCACCGACTCCCGTTGGGTGACTTCGGCAGGAGGGGAAGGCCGGATCGTCCTGGCCAACCAGTACGCCCACGCTCTCCACCTCGATAGGAAGGGCAAAGTCATAGCCGAGGATTTCGCCGCCGCTCGACGCCTCGGGGTCGAAACGCGGCGGATTTCCCTCGCCGGCGGCAGCCTGTACGTCTTCGAAGGATTGGATATGCTGCCGGCGCCCCGGAGCAAGTCCCTCCGGTCGATTCTGGCCCGGCTGAATCCCTTCAAGTCGAAAAAAATCGACCGGGACCATGTTTTGAAAATCTCCCGGGCGCTCATCCTCTCCCGTCCGAGCCTTTCCCAGGAGGATGAATTCGACCGCAAAAGCTTCTATTCCGTCCTGAACGTGTTCGGCCTGAATCCCGACACCCGCGACCCCCGAGAGACGGTCCGCCTTCCCCTCTCCGACTACAACCTCGTCATCGTCCCTCGAGCCGCGGCCGAGGGCATGCAACAGCCCGAAATGAACGCCCTCTGGGATTATGTCTCCGCCGGAGGGTCTCTCCTGCTCGACGGACCGTCGGCTCTGGCCGAGGCGTTGGGGCTTCATTTTGAGCCTGAGCCGGTCGAGGTCCGCGAGGTCAAGGAATTGACTCTCCCGGCCCAGAATCTGATCTGGAATCCGCCGGCCGTCCTTCGCCCCCTGAAAGCGGAAGGCATCGAGCCGCTGGCCAAGGATGCCTTCCGGGAAGCCGTCCTGGCGGGAATGAAAAAGCTGAATAAAGGGCTCATCTTGGGGCTCGCAACGCCGTTCGATCCCTTCACCCCCTACGGGATCAGCCGCTTCCCCTACCTTCCTTTTTATCTCAAGGACGGCCTCAAGCTGCCCTTCAACGTCCGCCGCAATGCCCTGGAATTCTATTTCGATCCCGGGCTTCGGCCCAACGCCAGCTGGGAAAAGCTCGTCAAGCGCTGGAAGACAAGCGGAGTGAAGATCGTTTACCTGGCCGCCTGGCATTTCTATGCCTCTTACCGGTTCGACTATTCCTATTTCATCAAGCTGTGTCATGACCAGGGGATTGCCGTTTATGCTTGGTTCGAATTTCCCCAAGTCACGCCGCTTTTCTGGGACGCCCATCCCGAATGGCGGGAAAAAACGGCGACCGGGAAGGACGGCCTCTGCCACTGGCGGCTTCAAATGAATCTGGCCAACCCCGAAGCCCGGAAGGCCGTCGTCTCGTTTTTCCGGGACATGCTCTCGGCCCACGACTGGGACGGCGTAAACCTGGCCGAATTGAACTTCGACACGAACAAAGGCTATGCCGACGCGGACAAGTTCACCCCCATGAACGCGGATGTACGAAGGGATTTCCGCGAACGGGAAGGATTCGATCCCATCGAGCTGTTCGCGGCGTCCTCGCCGTTTTTCTGGAAAGCCAACCCGGCCGCCGCGGGCGCGTTCCTCCGCTATCGAAGCGGCATCGTCCGGGAATGGCACGAGCTTTTCCTGGAGGAAACCGAACGGGTAAAAAAAGCCAAGGGCGCGGACCTGGAGGTCATCGTCACGGCCATGGATTCCCTCCTTCATCCCGAAATCGTCGAGGAATGCGGCATCGACACCAGGGACATCATCGGATTGATGGACCGTTATTCCTTCACCCTTCAGGTCGAGGATCCTGCCCGGAGTTGGACGGATTCGCCCGCCCGTTACCTGGAATACCTGGCGGTCTATAAGACCCTGATCGCCGATGAAAGCCGCCTGATGTTCGACGTCAATTGCCTGGCCGATCGGGACATCCGGGGAACGAACCTGCCGTCCGTCACGGCGACGGGGACGGAACTGGCCGCCACGGTCTTTTACGCCTCGATTCCCTCCGGCCGGGTCGGGATTTATGCGGAGTCGACGATCCATCCGTTCGACCTCGATCTCCTGGCTTACGTCTTGGGGTCCGACGTCACGATCGCCGCGTCCGGAAACGGCTACGATATAACGGCCAAGCGACCATTCACCCTGAATTGGAACAGGCCGGACGTCGTGCCCTCTATCGGACGGAAACCTTGGCCGTTCGTCGGGGCCAAAGGGATGTCCGCGCCTTCCGGAACCTACCGGTTGAATTTTGAAAAAGCCCGCCTCCTGGACTTTCCCACCCTGGCCTACCAGATGACCTTCGACGGCGACTTTTCCGGCTTGGAGGGAACGGCGAATTCCTATCGCTTGACATACCGGTCACCGCTGGCCGTATCCCTGACCTTCAACCGGACGCCGGAGGAGATGCGCCTGGACGGAACCGTCGTCGCGCTGCCTCCGGAACGGTCCGGGACCATGCTTCCCCGCGGAGAGCACCTGCTCGAAATCGTCACGGAGAAGGCTTCAACCCGGGCCGTCCGGGTCGCCGGATACATGACCTCGTCGATTTTTTACATCCTCGGACTCGGATCGACGCTCCTTCTTCTGGGCGTATACGTCTTTTCGAGGTGCAGCCGATGGAGACGCACATGAGAACGGCGATCGAAATCCTGTTCGTTTTCTCGGTGGTTTCCATCTGGCTGATGTTGCTCTACCAGTTCGTCCTGACGATCGGAGGCTTTCTCTGGCGGATCGCCTGGCTGCGATCCGAGCGACGGCCCGTTCCGCCGGTCGAGTGGCCGGGTATTTCCATTCTCATCCCCGCCCGGAATGAAGAGAAAGTCATCCTCGGCCTGCTGGATCATCTCCTCACGATGGACTATCCGCAGGACCGGATGGAGATCATCGTGATCAACGACGGAAGCACGGACGGAACCGCCGACCTCGTCCGCCGCGTCCGGGCGACCTCCCCCCGAGTGCGTTTGGAAAACATCCCGGCGGAAGAAGGGGGACGGGGCAAGAGCGCCGTCCTGAATCGAGGTCTGGCCCTCGCTTCCCACCGCTTGATCGCCGTGTATGACGCGGACAATCGCCCCGAGCCTGGTTCGCTGAAGATTCTCTGCCGCGCTTTGGAGGCGGATCCGCGGCTGGCCGCCGTCACGGGGAAGTTCCGGGCCTACAACAAGGATCGGACTCTCCTGACCCGGCTCATCAACATCGAATCCATCGCCTTCCAATGGATCATCCAAGCCGGGCGATGGTTTTTTCTCCGGGTGGCCTTTCTTCCCGGGACCAATTTCGTCATCCGGAAAGACGTGCTTGAGAGAATCGGAGGCTGGGACGTGAGCGCCTTGACCGAGGATTCGGAACTGACCTTCCGGATCTACGATGCGGGATATCTCGTCAAATTTGCGCCGACCGCAGTCACTTGGGAACAGGAACCGGAGACGCTCCGCGTCTGGGTCCGGCAGCGGACGCGCTGGGCCCGGGGGAACAATTATCTGATTTCCAAGTACGCCAAGACGCTTTTCCGCCGCAAACCGGGAGCCATGGCCTTCGAAATATTCAATCTCCTCTCCTTGTACTATCTCTTTATCTTCGCGGTCGTTTTCTCGGATCTGATCTTCATCCTGTCCCTATTCGGATTCGTCCATATTCGCATTCCGGGACCGTTCGCCGAGCTCTGGGCCTTGGCCTTCCTTCTCTTCATCCTGGAAGTCCTCATCGCTCTTTCCTATGAGAAGGAGGACCGGCCGGGCTCCGTTCTCTATATCGCCCTGGCCTACACGTTCTACACCAAGCTCTGGGCCTTCGTCGTTTTGAAGGGATTCTACGAGGATGTCTTCGCCCGCAAGGATCGCACCTGGGACAAGACGGTGCGCTTCGATATCGGATCTCCGGAGCCGATCGCCGATCGGAATGCAACGCCGCCGCCTGCGGAAACATGACGGGAGGATCGATGAGAACACGTCTCTTTCGACTGGGAACTGCTGTTCTCGCTCTCCTGGCGGCTTCAGGGGGGGGGCTTTCAGCCGCCACCATCTACCCCCAGGCGGGGTTCGAAATGTACATGGGCGCCAATCGGATGCATCTTTGGAAACCCTGGGTCGCCCTCCGCTTCAGCCTTTCCGACAACGCGTCCCTGCTCCTGAAGTATTACTACCATGACCTCAACTACGATTATTCCGTTTATTCGGGCGACGACATCATCCAAAAGACACGGAAAGCGTCCTTCTCCAACGTGACCGGCGCCGTGTTCGCCCAAAAAGGCAAGACGAGCGGGTATGCGGCCTTGTCCTACCTGAGCGGAACGGAGTCCTACAAAGGATTGGTTTTTGACGCCGGGGTCGCCCAAAAGATCGGGAAGCGGATCGAGGTGGAAGGTGGCATCTATCTCTTCCGGGAAAGCTCGATCCTTTGGTACCCCGATGACGCGAGAAGATACATCAATTTGTACTCCCTCAAGGGCGGAATCAAAATCAGCCTCATTCCGGAAAAGCTGTTCCTCCATCCCAAGATCCACGTCTATCGCAATTCCGAGAGCGTCAAGGCTTCCTCCTACGCGATCGGCCTCGCCTTCGCGCCGAAACACCCTTTCTATTTTACGGTGGATTACTATCGATACACCGAATCGACCGTGTACCGATTCGCCGGCGATTATATTTCCGCGAGCCTGAATGTCTACTACTAGCGATCCGCATAGTTGAGGAGGGCGGGCTTCTGTCTTATAATTCATGGCTATGGGAACGAACGACGCCGCCGCCCTGATCGCCGGGATCCGCCGCGCCTTCATCGGCGGCGAGGCCCCGGTCCGGCTGGCCGTAACCGCGCTCCTGGCCCGGGGACATCTCCTGATCGAGGATGTTCCGGGCATCGGCAAGACCCTGCTCGGCGTCGCCCTGGCCCGCTCGATCGACGCCTCCTTCAAGCGCATCCAGTTCACCAACGACCTCCTGCCCTCGGACATCCTCGGCCTTTCGGTGTACGATGCCCGGACGTCGACCTTCGAGTTCCGGCCGGGCCCCATCTTCCACCAGATCATCCTGGCCGACGAAATCAACCGCACCACACCCAAGACCCAGAGCGCCCTCCTGGAGGCGATGAGCGATCTGCGGGTCTCGGTGGACGGCGCGACCCGGCCGCTCCCGACCCCGTTCATGATCATCGCCACCCAGAATCCGATCGAATACCACGGGACGTTTCCCCTGCCCGAGGCCCAGCTCGACCGCTTCCTGCTGCGGCTCAAGCTCGGCTACCCGACCCGCGAGGACGAGACCGAGATCATCCGCGGCGAAGACTATTACGAGCGCGCCCGGACCCTCGAGCCCGTCCTCTCCGCGCGCGACCTGCTGGCCCTGCAGGATAAGGTGGACGGCGTGCGGATCGACCCGGTCGCTCCTGGGCTACGTCCTCGACCTGGTCCGGGCCACGCGCCAAGACGGCCGGATCAAGCTGGGCGCCAGCCCGCGCGGATCGCTCCTGCTGCGCCGGGCGGCCCAGGCCTTCGCCCTGACCATGGGCCGCGACCATGTCCTGCCCGAGGACATCCAGGCCGTCGCGATCCCCGTCCTGGCCCACCGCATCGTCATCGACTCCCCCTCCTTCGGTCTCGTCCGCATCCACGAATCGGACGCCGAGATCGAGGCCATCCTGGGCCGGGTGCCCGTGCCCGTCTGACGCGCGCCATGCGTCTGACGCGCCTGGGGCTTTCTGTCCTCGCCGCCGCCTCCTTCGCCGCCTTCGGGGGCCTGATCGGCGGGAACAACCTCCTCTTCCTCGCCGCCGCGATCCCGCTGGCCGCCCTTATCGCGTCCTTCTTCCGCGTCGGCGGTGCCGGCGTCGGTGCCGGGCTCGACATCGAAGTCGGACCGCCCGAACAGGTCTTCTGCGACACGCCCTGCCGGCTGGAGATCAGGGTCCGCAACAGGCGGCGACGGCTTTTCCCCGCTTCGGCCGTCGCCGGTCCGTGGGGACGGGCCGAGCTGCCCGCCATCCCCGGCCGGGGGGAAGCGCGGGCCGAGATCGTCCATCTCTTCCGTCGGCGCGGACGCACCGCGGCGGATGACCTGGTGCTGGAATTCGAGCGCCCCTTCGGGCTCTTCCGGGCCCGACGGCGGCTCGAGGGCTTGCATCTGACCGTCCTGCCGCGGGTGCGCGAAATCCAGGGCCGCCCGGAATCCCCGGCCGTGCGTCAGGAATCCGCGTTCCGGCTCCATCGTGGCCGCGGCGGCGATCTGCACGGCGTCCGCGACTACGCGCCGGGCGAAGACTCCCGGGCCATCAACTGGAAGCTTTCCGCCCGCGCCGTGCGCCCGCTCGTCGTCGAGTACGCCGAGCCTTCGGGCGACCGGGTGACGATTTCGGCCGACGGGACGCCCGGACCGGGAACCGAAGAGGCGATCTCGGAGGCCGCCTCTCTGGCCCGCTTCTTCGTCGACGAGGGCGCCGAGGTCAGGCTCCGCACCAACGAGGGCGACGTCCCCTTCGGACGCGGGCTGCTCCACCTGCACGCCATCCTGGGAGTCCTGGCCCTTCTCGGCCGGGGGAAGGAGGAGAGCCGGGCCGAAGGGCGTCCCCCCATCAAGAATCGCGCCGAAGCGGCCGCCGGCGCCCCGCCGTCAAAAGCCCTCTACGTGGCTGCCGCGGCGGCCATCGGGTCCCTGTTTCTCGTCGACCGGATCCCGGCCCTTTTCACGGCTCTCTCCGCCCTGGTCCTTCCCATCGGCTGGGCCTTCGATAAAAGGAGACGCCACCCGATCCCCCGAGGGATTTTCGATGCGGGAGCCCTGGCCGTCCTGGTCCTGGCCTTCACGGTCGGCTTCCCGAGGGCGGGGCTCATCCCGACCGTCTCGGCCATTCTGCTCTATGTCCTGACCGCCTACCTGTTGGCCCCGAAGACGCCCCCACTCAAGCGCCGGCTGCTCCTGTCGCTTTTTCTCCTCTTTGTCCTGGCTTCGAGCCAGGCCGTCGATATCGGGTACTTTCCGGTCCTGGCCGTCTTTTTCCTGGGTCTCGGCGCCTGGCTGGAGGAATGGCTGGATCCGCCATCCCCGGCCGGAAGCAGTCCCCGCGGCCGCCGCGGCCTGACCGTGGCGGCCGTCCGTGTCTTCGTCCTCGCCGCTCTTCTCTTCGCCGTCCTGCCGCGGGCCTACAGCCCGCGCATGCAGCAGCTTCTCGCGGCCACGGGGTTGAGCCGCTTCCAGGATCCCCGCAGCTCGTTCGCCGGGCTGTCCGACCGGGTGGATCTCGGATTCTTCGGGCCGCTGCGCAAGAACCCGGCCCGGGCCATGCAAGTCCGCTTTCCCGACGCGCCGCCGGAGCTTCGCCGGCCCGAGGTCCTGCGCGTCAGGGCCGCGGCGTTCGACCGCTTCGTCGGCCGGCGTTGGATCCGCACGCCCGGTGAATTCACGGTCCGTGAAGGGAACCGCCGGATCAAGTCCCGGAACGGGCTCCATGCCGTGCGGGCGCGGGACGGCCTGATCCCCCTGCCCGGATACGATCCGGCTCGGCCGGCCGCCGTGCAGGAGCTCCTCGTCTACCCCATGATCGGCTCGACGGTTTTCGCCGCGGGCGGCATCGCGGCGCTGGAGACGGGCGCCCGGTCGGCCGCGGTCGACTTGAACGACACCGTGACGCTCCCCTTCCTGTTCGGCGGTCCGATCCGGTACCGGGTCCGCTCCTCGGCCGAAGCCCCGGACTACGGTCGGGCCATCGAAGGCTATGAGGCGGTCCTGCGGGAGCGGTTCCTGGACAGGGGGAACACCGACGACCGTTGGACCGCCGAGGCGCGGCGGATGACGGCCCGGGCGGAATCCCCGGCCGAGAAGGCGGCCGCCATGGAAGCCTGGCTGCGAACCCGGTTTTCCTATTCCCTGGCCGCCGCCGACAACCGGCAGAGCCTGGACTCCTTCCTCTGGACCAGTCAGGCCGGCAATTGCGAGTATTTCGCTTCAGCCATGACCCTCCTCCTCCGCCATCTCGACATCCCCAGCCGTTTGGTGGTGGGTTTCCTCGGCTCGGAATGGAACGAGTTCGGCTCGTTCTTCGACATCCGCCAGAGCGACGCCCACGCTTGGGTGGAAGCCTATCTTCCGGAGCGGGGCTGGGCCGTCTTCGACCCGACTCCGGCCGACGCCCTGGATCGAGGCGGCCGTTCCCTGCTGGCGGCCGTCTGGGGCCGCATCCGGCGCAGCCTGGACGCCCTGGAGTCGCGCTGGTACCGCTTCGTCGTGGGATACGACCCGGAGACGCAGATATCGCTTTTCCGCGTACTGGGGAGAGCCTTGAGCCGGGCCATGGTCCCTCTCGCGGGGCTGGCTCTTTCAGCCGTCCTGGCGGTATTGGCGATCCGGGGACGCCTCTTCCGTCGGAAGAAGGCGCGCCGCCGGGTCGAGACACGCCGCGGGCATTTCTATTACCGCGTCCTGGACGGCCTGGAACGGCGGGGCTTTCCCAAGCCGCCCGGGCAGACGGCAGCCGATTGGGCGGCCGTCGTCGTGCGCCGCCGGCCGGACCTGGCGGACTTGGCCGGGCTGACCGAGACGTTTTACGCCGTCCGCTATGCCGGGGCCGAATTGGCCCCCGACGCCGCGCGCCGGGCCAGGGAGAGCGCCGATCGGCTGCTCAAACTTGCTTGAATCCTTTGACCCGGATATAGTGACTCAATCCCGGTGAAGCCGGGCCGGCAGACGAAGGGAGGCGCCATGCTGTCGTTCGAAGACACGTTCATGGATTTCCTGCTCGAGCACCAGGAGCGGAGGAACCGGACCTACCACTTCCTGATCCTGATGAACGCCCTCCTCAACGCCGCCAAGCGCATCCAGCTCTACTACCAGACGGGAGCGCTGCGGGGGAATCTCGGCCAGGCCGGCGCCATGAACTGCCAGGGCGAGGACGTCATGATGATGGACCAGATCGCCGACGCCCTGGTCATGCACTATCTGAAGCGCTCCGGCCGGGTCATCCAGGCCGTCAGCGAGGAGTGCGAAGACGTCATCCCGATGAACCTCGAGGGGGGGCGCTATTTCGTCTATTACGACCCCATGGACGGCTCCTCGAACATCCCCCACAACCTGCCGATCGGCACCCTGTTCGGCGTGGCCAAGCGGAACATGGAAGGGCCGGAAGACTTTCACCTGCGGGCCGGCCGGGAGTTCATCGCGGCCGGGATGTTCGTCATCCCCACGGGCACCTTCACCATCGGACTCAAGGACGCCGGCTGCTGGCGGTTCCACATCGACGAGACGGGCAACTACGTCAAGCCGACCATGATGCTCCTGCCCGAGGACCGCAAGGGCTGGGAGCTGTCCTACAACTCGGCCAACCGCGAGACCTTCGCCGCCGGCGTGCAGCGTTGGCTGCAGGAGAACAAGAGCAAGTACGCCTTCCGCTACATGGGCGCCCTGGCCGCCGATTTCCACCGCGTCCTGACCAACGGCGGGATGTTCCTGTACCCCGCCATCGTCAACCATCCCGACCCGAAAAAGAACCGGCCCTACGGCAAGCTGCGCCTGATGTACGAGGCGGCCGTAGTCTCGTTCATGGCTGCGAAGCGGGCGGCGCCGCGATCGACGAACAAGGCGTGCCGATCCTCGATATCGCGCCCCACAAGCCCCACCAGCGAACGGCTCTCTACCTGGGATCGCAGCCCCTGGTGGATGAGCTTCGGACCATCCTGACCGCGGGCTGAGCCGCGCTCCGGATTACCGCAGCCCGGGTTTCCGGTTAAATCTTGATGAAGATCTTCCGCCTATAGAGCCACAGGCAAATGGACCAGAGCAGGGCCCAGGCCGCCAGGCTGGTCAGGATGTCGGCCGGCAGGCGCCCGCACCAGCCGAGCAGCAGGTTGGTGAAGGGGGTAACCAGGTGCCGCAGCCACTCCGTGGCCCCGGTTTGGGTGAAGAGGTAGATGGCCAGGGAGTTGACCCCGACGATGTTGAAGAAAACCACCCCGCGCCGGACCTCGCGTACGTCGAAGACCCAGTAGCAGAGGGCCAGCGCGAGCAGGCAGAAGCCCCCGGAAGCGACTACGAAAGAGCTGGTGCAGATCCGCTTGATCATCGGCACAAACGCGGTCAGGGCGAAGCCGGCGGCGATCCCGGCCGCTCCGAGGACGGCCAGAAGGCGGACCTTCGAGCGGACCGGCTTGGGCCCGAGCAGCCACTGCGCGGCCAGCACGCCCCAGACGGTGTGGGCGATGGTCGGCAGGGCATTAAACGAAACCCAATGGCCGGCCGACAGCTCGCCGGAGATCAGCATGTCGAACCAGGCTCCGAAGTTATGGTCGGGCACGAAGGGCTGGTCGTATCCGGGGACCCAGAACAGCCGGTAGATGAGCTCCGCGGCCAGGATAAAGCCGAAACTCCAGGCGATCTGGACCTTGACGGGCTTTCGCATCAGGAAGTAGGCCACGATCGACGTCACGGCCAGCTGGGCCAGGACGTTCTGGAAGCGGAAGGTGATGCGGCCCGGCTCGATGCAGTACAGAGCCCAGCCGAGCAGGAGCAGCAGGAAGGCCCGCTTGACCGCGTGTCGGGTGATCTGGGCCCGGCTCTGGCCGCGGCGCTCGCGGTTGGCGGTGGAAAAGACGATGGCGGCGCCGACGATGAACATGAAGAACGGCTGGACCAAGTCCCAGAAGCGGAGCCCCGCCCAGGGATGATGATCGAACTGCGTGCCCAGGGCGAAGAGGAAGGTGCCCTTCAGAGCGGGATCGACCAGGCGGGCGTAGATGTGGGTGCTCTCCCCAATCAGGAGGAACATCGTCAGCCCCCGGAAGAAATCCAGCGAGAACAGGCGGTCCTTGAGACCGCCGGCGGCCGTATCCGTGGTCATGGTCTCACCTCCCGCGCGCGGGCGCAATCTCGACCCGATGGTCCGCCCGGCCCGGGGCAAACACCACCGTCGTCCACTCCCGCGGCCGGAAACCGGAGGCCCGGCCGTCCACCGTCAGAGTCCAGACTCCGGCCGTCATCCGCTCGCGCAGCCAGCCCGAAAGGTGCAGGCTCCACTCGGCCGGGTGGGAGCCGAAGTACCGGCCGAAGCGGGCATGGTTCGCGACGTCCAGGCGCAGGCCCGGGCCCGGCGTCCGGACGGATGCGTGGATGTAGGCGATGTACTCGTCGAGCCCGATGAAGCGGGCCCTGGGATAAGCGTCGAAGACCTCGGCAAACCCCTCCGGCCGCAGCGACACGCCCCGGTCGTGGCCGTCGGGCGGTGCCGGGAGGATGAGACGGGACATCGTCCGTCCCGCCGAAGGGGGCAGTGGCGTTGGCGTTGCCCTGGACGGCGAAATCCTCGCCCAGGTAGCCGCCGTACCAGCCGAATCCCTCGCGGGCCGCGATCCGCCAGGTGTTGTTGGCGGTCGAGGTCGAGACGGCGTTGCCGCCGGTGGCGAAGCCTAGGGGCGTCCGGCCGAACTGTTGCTCCAGCCACTCGATCGAGCGCCTCATGTGCAGGCTCTGGACCGCGGCCGGGATCTCGACTCCCCGCCGGGTGTCGAAGAACTCCCGGTACCAGCCGACCTCGGCCCGCTCGCCGTCCAGGGGGGTTCCCCACCACGGCCCGGGCGCCGAGTTGAGGTCGGGCTGCATGTGCGTCCAGCCGTGGCTGTGGATCTCGATCAGGCCGGCCGCCACCCCCTCGTCCAAGCCCTCTTTGGTGGAGCGGTAGTCCTGCCGGGTGCCGAAGGCGTCGACGAAGGGCGCCCCCCAAGAAGGAACGACGCTGCGGGTCGCATCGTCGGCGAAGCCGGGCACGGCGTTGACGACCAGGACCGCATCATGGGCTTTGAGCGGGGCCAGGATGTGGCGGCGGATCTGGTCGGCCGTGAGCGCCGGATAGTGCCAGTGCTCCAGCCAGGCGTTCTGGGCGTTGCCCAGGTCGTCCATCATCAGGATGATCCGGTCCGTCCAGCTTCTGACCAGGGCATAGCCGATGGCCTCGGTCAAGGCCCGCTTGAGCAGCGACCGCATGGGCTGGTAGGAAAGCATCCGCCCGGGATCGCCGCCGATCCAGACGGCCCGCGTTTCGGGATCGACGTCGCGGACGGTGACCTGGGGCCAATCCCCTTGCCGGACCAGGACCCTGGCACCGGCGCAGTCGGCCTGGACCCTCAGCTTGAAGGCGGCCGGGCCGTCCCCGGCGTCGAGAGGATCGGTCAACCCCTCGGTCAGGAAGTGCGACGCGACGATCCGGAGGTCCGAGCTGTGGGGATGGACAGTGCGGAAATGCAGGCCCAGGAGGCCTTGAATGACGGGCTCTTTGATCCGGTCGGCCAGGGCGATCAGGCTGATGCGGAGACTCTTCACGGCCCGTTCGAGGACCGCATAGTCCTGCGCCAGGATGGGGCCGGATTGATCGGCGTCCCACAGGATGGCCCCATAGCGGGCCCGCCCAGCCTCATTCAAAAACCGGTCCTCGCTCAGGCGCTCACGGTCCAACCGGGCGATGTCGAAAGGCACGCCCCAGGACTTGAGGAGAGTGACCAGGTCCTGAAACTCCGCCCCGTCGGCGATCAGCGTGCTCGTCGGGTCCTTCCACTGGTCGCCTATGACCAGCAGGACGCGGTACGGCTTGACGGCTAAGTCCGCGGCGGAAGGCCGGTCTGATGCGATGACCCCCGCGGACAGCGGGATAAGGGCGACGAGGGTGACTACGAGAATAAGGCGGGTGCGATTCACGTCGGCGACCTCCCTCCTCCCGGGAACGATCCGGCACTGCGGCGGCCGCTGTATCCTCCCCGGCACGGGGAGGATCGTATGCCCGGCCCCGGGAAGTGTCAAGGACGCGAACCACCCCCATTGACCGCTTCGACCGGACGGCATATCCTGCTCCCAGGACAGCCATGAAATCATACCGCAAAGAGCTCTGGTTCAACGTCCCCGCCCGGCGCGGCTTCCTCAACATCACGCCCCAGGTCGAAGACTGCCTGCGCGAGAGCGGCATCCGGGAAGGCCTCTGCCTGGTCAACGCCATGCACATCACCGCCTCGGTCTTCGTCAACGACGACGAGACGGGCCTCCATCGCGACTTCGACGATTGGCTGGAGACGCTGGCGCCGCACGAGCCCGTCTCTTCTTATCGCCACAACGTCGGCGAGGACAACGCCGACGCCCATCTCAAGCGCCAGGTCATGGGCCGCGAGGCCGTGCTCGCAGTCACGGCGGGCAAGCTGGACTTCGGACCCTGGGAACAGATCTTCTACGGCGAGTTCGACGGCCGCCGCCGCAAGCGCGTCCTGGTCAAGATCATCGGGGAATAACCTGTTCGCGCCGTAAAAGCATGAATCCGTCGGGAATTGACAGGCCCGCCGGGCTCGCATAAGATTCCCCAAAACACGCGGCCGGCAGCCCGGCGCCGGCTCGAGAGAGGAGACCCGCATGCCTCGCCGTCCCACCGCCCGCATCGTCCTGGCCGCCCTGCTCGTCCTGGCTTTCGCCTCGGCGCCCCTGGCCCAGACCAAGCCCAAGCTGGCCCCCGAAAAAAAGACCGTCCTCGACTGGCTGAGCCGACCCGAGACGGTCGAGCGCTTCGGCCGCATCTCCGACGCCATCTGGTCCTACGCCGAGCTGGGCCTGCAGGAGACCCGCTCGTCGGCCCTCCTAGCCGACACTCTGGAGCAGGCCGGCTTCAAGGTCGAGCGCGGCCTGGCCGGCATGCCGACCTGCTTCGTCGCCAGCTACGGCACGGGAAGACCGGTCATCGGGCTGCTGGGCGAGTTCGACGCCCTGCCCATGCTGTCGCAGAAGGGCCGCACCCCGGTCCAGGAGCCGCTCGTGGACGGCGCGCCCGGGCACGGCTGCGGGCACAACACCATGGCCACGGCCGCCGCTTCGGCCGCCATCGCCCTCAAGGAGGCCATCGACAAGCACGGCCTCAAGGGCACCATCAAGGTTTTCGGCTCGCCGGCCGAGGAGATCGTCGTCAGCCGGCCCTTCATGATCCGGGCCGGGCTCTTCGACGGAGTCGACGCGGTCATCGACAACCACAGCGGCAGCGGCTTCGGCACCAGCTACGGCCGCAGCAACAACGCCATCTTCTCGGTCATCTTCTCCTTCAAGGGCCGGACCGCGCACGGCGCCTCGGCCTGGTCGGGCCGGAGCGCCCTGGACGCGGTCGAGCTGACCAATGTGGCGACCAACTACCTGCGCGAGCACCTGCCGCCCTCCTACCGCATGCACTACGTCATCCTGGAGGGGGGACAAGCCCCCAACGTCGTGCCCGACCGGGCCTCGGTCTGGTACTACGTCCGCAACTCCGACGAGCTCCTGGAGGCCATGTTCCAGCGGGTGGTGGACTGCGCCAAGGCCGGCGCGCTGGCCACGGGGACGGAGATGGAGCCGATCCGGTACATCGCCGCCGTCCACCAGATGCACGCCAACAAGGGCATGGCCGAGGTCCTGCAGCGGGCCATCGAGCTGGTCGGCATGCCGGCCTGGGACGAGGCCGAGCAGGTCTTCGCCAAGGCTTTGCAGAAGGAGCTCAAGGCGGCCGAGAACGGGATGCCGCTCAAGGTCGATCCCCTGCGCGAGCCGCGTGGGGAAGGGATGGGCGGCGGCTCGTCGGACGTAGGCGACGTCTCGCTTATCGCTCCGACCGCCTCGGTCCGCTTCCCCGGACAAGTCCCGGGCGCCATCGGCCATCATTGGTCGTCCGTGTCCTGCAACTATGGTTCCACGGCCTGGAAGGGCCTGAACGCGGGAGCCAAGGTCATCGCCGCCGCCGCCATCGACCTGATGACCAAGCCCGAGGAGCTGGCCAAGATCAGGGCCGAGTTCGAGGCCTACACGAAGAAGACGCCCTACCGGCCTTTCCTGCCGGCGGACGCCAAGCCGGCGCTCGACCTGAACGAGGAGCTGATGAAGAAGTTCCGGGGGGCCATGGAGAAGCTGTACCAGGAGCCTCGCTGAGCTCGAGGCCGGGCGTCAACGGAAGTCGATGGCGTCGGGCAGCTCGTTGCGGTCGGCCTCGCCCGCGTGCGGGAAGTGCGCGGCCAGCTGCTCGCCCGCCGAGGCAATCCCTTCGATCAGCCCCTCGGTAAACTCGCCCTTCTTGAAGCGGCCGGATAGGGCGGCCGCGACACAGGACCAGAAGTCGGTCCCGACCTTGGCGTGGATGCCGGCGTCGCCCAGGACGACGAAGCGCCGCCGCGAGGGGACGACGAAAAAGAGGATGCCGTTCCGGTCCGCGGTGGTGCTCATCCCCAGCCGGTCGAAGGCTTTCCTGGCCACGGGCTCCACCCGGCCCCAGAAATAGCGCGACAGCGACACCCGGATCTCGCCCGAAGTCCGAAGCTCTGCGGCCCGGATGGCCGCCAGAACCCGGTCGGAGTCGATCTTCCGGAGAAGTCTGTGTCTCGAAGTCCAGGCCATGGCACCCTCCCTACCAGCCGCCCGAGGCACCGCCGCCTCCCGAGCGGCCGCCGCCGCCGCCGAACCCGCCTCCTCCGCCTCCCCCGCCGCCGCGGCCGCCCGACAGCAGGTTGATCAGCAGCCAGACGGCAAGGGAGGGGTTGGTGATCAGGATGATCAGGAAGACGATGCCCCCGATGACGATGAGGACGGTCGGGATCTTATCCGGCTTCTTAAGGGCCGAGTCGGACTTCCCGACCGGGGCTGCCGTCCCCGAAGCGATCGACTGGACCTCGGCCACGGCCCGGCGGACGGCCCCGTCAGGGTCGCCCGCCTGGATCCCCGGGACGAGAATGTCGTTGACGACGCGGGAAGCCCTCAGGTCGGTGATCCGGTCCTCGAGGCCGTAGCCGACCTCGATCCGGATTGTCTTGTCCTCGGCCATGATGAAGAGGACGACCCCGTCGTCCAGGCCTTTGCGGCCGACACGCCAGGCCTGGAAGGCCTGGACGGCAAAATTCTCGATGGGCTCGCCGTCCGTCGTCCGGTCGACATAGACGAGAAACTGGTGGCCCGTGGCGCGCTCCCAGGCTTCCAGCACCGCGTCGAGCTCGCGCACCGTGGCGGGCGAAAGGAAGCCGGCCTTATCCGTAGCCCAGCGGGAGGGCGAGGCGGGAATTTTGAGCTCCGCCCCAAAGCCCGGGGCAACGACCATTCCCAGGAGAACGGCCGCGGCGAAGGCGAGGAGGAGAGCGCTTCTTCTCAGCGTCACCGCTTAAAATCTACTTTGGGCGCGACGTCGGAGCCCTCAGCCGCCTTGAAGTAAGCCTTCTCGGCGAACCGCGAGCCGAAGAAGCCGGCGATCAGGACGGTCGGGAAGCTCATCCGCTTGGTGTTGAAGGCTTGGGCGGACTCGTTGAAGCGCTGGCGCTCGACCGTGATCCGGTTTTCCGTGCCCTCGAGCTGGGACTGCAGATCGCGGAAGTTCTGGGTGGCCTTGAGCTCGGGGTACTTCTCGACCACGACCATCAGGCGGGACAGGGCGCCGCCGAGCTGGTCCTGGGCCTGCTGGAACTTGGCCAAGGCCGCCGGGTCGTTGAGCTGGCCGGGGTCGATCTTGGTCTGCCCGACCTTGGCCCTGGCCTCGGTCACGGCGGTGAAGGTGTCGCGCTCGAAGTCGGCCGCGCCCTTGACGGTCTCGACCAGGTTGGGCACCAGGTCGGCCCGGCGCTGATAGACGTTCTCAACCTGGGCCCAGCCGGAACGGACGCCCTGGTCCAGCTTGACCAGGGTGTTGTACGAGCCGATGCCCCAAAGGGCGGCGATGACCAGGCCGAGGACGAGGATGCCCAGGCAGCCGAGGACCATGCTGCGGGACTTGACGGGCTTGGCGGGGGTGGGTGTGGTTTCCATGGGACTCTCTCCTTATCCGTTCCATTCTACCCGTTGCCGGGTTCGGTCTCAAGCCGACATACGATGTATGGATACGCAGGCGGGGCGATCCGGTTCAGTCTTCCCTGATCTCTCTGCGATTACGCAAAAGGCAAGACTTGATCCCCATCAGATCTTAAATAACGGTCCCGTCGGGGAGGACGGCGTTCTTGGGCACGACCACGATGCCGTTGACGATGCAATAGGACTCGGCCAGCTCGTCCCGGACGTCGCGGGCGTTGATCAGGCGGACGCCCTGCCCGATGCGGGCGTTCTTGTCGATGATGGCGTTGCGGATCTCGCAGTCGCGCCCGATCCCGATCGGGGGGATGCCCTGGGCCTCCTGCCGGGCCTTCTCCTCGCCCGACTCGAAGTAGTCCGCGCCCATGACCACCGTGCGGTCCAGAACCGAGCCCTCGGCAATCCGCGACCGGACGCCGATGATGGAGTGGTGAATGCGGGAGCGGTTGATGATGCTGCCCTCGCAGAGGATGGAGGTCGCAACTTCGGACTGCAGGATCTTGGACCCGGGCAGGAAGCGGGCGTGGGTGAAGATCGGCCGCGCCTCGTCGTAGAAGTTGAACTTGGGCAGCGGCTCGGTCAGGTTCAGGTTGGCCTCGAAGAAGGCCGGGATGGTGCCGATGTCCTCCCAGTACCCGTCGAAGAAATAGGAGACGACCTTGTGCGTGCGGATGGCCTCGGGGATGACCTGGCGGCCGAAGTCCTCGTGGGTATTCGCCCCCAGGATCTCCTTCAGGACGTCCTTGTTGAAGACGTAGATGCCGGTCGAGGCCAGGTGGGTGCGGCCGTCCGGGCTCCAGCCCGGCGGCGGCGAAGGCGGAATCGGGGATGCGCAGCGAGGCGATGACCTCGGGATCCTTGGGCTTCTCGGTGAACTCGACGATGTGCCCGGCCGGGTCCAGCTTCATGATCCCCAAATCCGGCACCTGACTCTCGGGAACCAGTGTCCCGGCGATGGTGATCTCGGCCCCGGTTCGGATATGGTGCTCGACGAACTTGCGGTAGTCCATCCGGTAGAGGTGGTCGCCGGCCAGGATGAGGATGATGTCCCCCTGTTCCATGATGTAGTTCAGGTTCTGCCGGACGGCATCGGCCGTGCCCTGGTACCAGTCGCGGTTGTCCAGGGTCTGCTGGGCCGAGAGCAGGTTGACGAAGTCGGGGTGGAAGGCGTCGAAGCGGTAGGTGATCAGGATGTGGCGGTGCAGCGAGTGGGAGGCGAACTGGGTCAGGACGAAGATGCGCCGGTAGCCGGAGTGGATGCAGTTGGAGATGGGCACGTCGATCAGCCGGAAGCGGCCGGCGATAGGGACGGCGGGCTTGCTCCGCATCTTGGTCAGCGGGTAAAGGCGGCTGCCCTGGCCTCCGGCCATGATGACCGCGACGACTCTCGTTCCCATGGCACTCTCCTCGACGCGTTCTAGGGGCTTTATAGCACAGAACCCGCCCGTTCGGAAGGGCGCCCCCCCGGTCGATATCCTTTGACTTTATCCCGTCGCCTGGGCTATTTTAGAGTCAGTCCAAGGCCAGCGCGCGCCGAGCTTGAACCTAGGGAGGTCGTCATGCCCGAGGAAGCATTGGAAAAACGGACTTGCGCCCGGTTCCGCATCCCCGGCGCCACCGTCGCCTATCGGCGCGGCAAGTCCCTGTTCAGGCGGTCCTCGGAATACGGCGGCGAGTTCCTGCCCATGCTCGACATCAGCCGCGGCGGCATCCGCTTCCTTTCGGCCGAGGCGATCCCGCTGGACACCCATCTCCACCTCTCCATCCAGGTGCCCGGCGATCCCAGCCCGCTCAAGATGGACGGCCTCGTGCGCTGGTCGGCGCCCAACATCGGCCAGAGCTTCAAGCACCAGATCGGAGTGCAGTTCGCCCCCTACGGCGACAGGAAGGGGATGAACTACCCGGGCACCCTGGTCAAGGTCATCGCCTACGAGCAGAAGTTCCTGGACGAATCGACCGTCATCAAAGACGAGACGGGAGGGCGCGGCTCGACCTTCTCGATCTGATCCGGCCCGGCTAGCTGCATTATTCACGAGTCGAGAGGGCCGTAGATGCGAGGCGCGGAGGGTGAAGCTGTGCTAGTCGCACTGCGAACCCTTCGCAACGAAGCAGATGCGGTCCTATCGGCTCGCCCGAAGGGTAAAAACCATTTTTTTTTGAATTTTATTGAAGACAAAAGAAACATACGAATCTTAAGAATTTTTATGAATAATGCAGGCTACGCGGTGGGCTTGGCTTTCCCCTCCACCACCACCTGGCTGAAGTCGGCCATGGGGTCGAGCAGCTTCTTGATCCCCTGCAGCAGGCCGATGCGGGCCCGGCGCAGCTTCGTCTCCTCGGCCATGACCAGAACCTTGGTGAAGAAGGCGTCCAGCAGGGGCTGCAGCCGGAAGGCCATCTTGTGGGCCTGGACGAACTCCCCCTTGGCCAGCATGGGGGCGATGTGGTCGCGGACGATGAGGAAGGAGGCGAGAAGCTCCTTCTCGGCCTTTTCCTGCAGGGCGGCGGCGTTGACCGGCGCGGGCGGCTGGCCGGCGGCGATGTTGTTGATCCGCTTGGCCATCAGGATGAAGGGCTCGAACTCGCGGCCGGACTTGAGGGCGTCCAGGGCCTTGAGCCGCAGCGAGGCGTGCAGGATGTTGTCCACCCCGGCGCCCAGGGCGGCGTTGATCAGGTCGTAGCGGAAGCCCTGCCGCTCGAAGATCGAGCGCAGCCGGGCGGCGAAGAACTCGGTCAGGGCGGCCCGGATCTCCGCGGGCGTCAGCTTGAGCCGTTCGCCGTAGACGGCCGCCGACTTGTCCAGCAGGCGCGTCAGCGAGAGGTTGAGCTTGCGCTCCAGGATGATCTTGCAGGCGCCCTGGGCGTTGCGGCGCAGTCCGAAGGGATCGCTCGAGCCCGAGGTCTGGACGCCGATGCCGACCACACCGACGATGGAGTCGATCCTGTCGGCCAGGGACAAGAGCGCCCCGCCGAGCGAGGCCGGGACGTCGTCCTCGAGGCTCACCGGCTGGTAGTGCTCGGCCACGGCCCGGGCCACATCCCCGGGCAGGCCTTCGGCCCTGGCGTAGAGGCCGCCCACGATCCCCTGCAGTCCGGGGAACTCGCGGACCATGTCGGTCAGCAGGTCGGCCTTGCAGAGCTCGGCCGCGACGGCGGCGTCCTTGGCCAGGCCCTTGGCCCCGGCCTTGTCGCAGAGGTAGACGACCAGCTTCTTCAGCCGCTGGGCCTTGTCGTCGTACGATCCCAGCTTCTCCTGGAACAGCACGGCCTTGAGCCCGGCCGCCCGCTTGCGGAGCGGCGTTTTGCGGTCCTGGTCCCAGAAGAAGCGGGCGTCGGCCAGGCGGGCCTTGAGCACGCGCTCGTGGCCCAGCTGGATGAAGCCCTTGGGGTCGCCGTCGGTGTCGGCCACACCGAGGAAGAGCGGCAGCTGCCGCCCGGCCTTGACCACGGAGAAGAGCTTCTGGCCCTCCCGCATGGCCGTGCTCAGGACTTCGAGGGGAAGCTGGAGGAAGTCCTCGGGGAAGGAGCCCATGATGACGAACGGGGACTCGACGTCCGAGGCCAGCTTGTCGAGCAGGGCGGGGTCGGGGTGGAGGGCCGCCCCGAGCGGGGCCAGCCGGGAATCGATCTGGGCCAGGATGGCGGCCTTGCGCTCTTCGCCGTCCAGGACCACACCGCGGGCCCGCAGGCCGTCACGGTAGGAGGCGAAGGAGTCGACCCGGAACGATTCGGGAGCGCGCATCTTGTGGCCGAACGTCGCATCCCCGGCGGTCAGCCCCTCGAAGGCGAAAGGCAGCGGCTTCCCGCCCAGGAGGCAGAGCAGCCCGCGCAAGGGGCGCGAGAACTTGAACATCCCCGTCCCCCAGCGCATCATCCGCGGGAAGGACAGCGAGGCGATCATACGGGCGATCATGGCGGGCAGAAGCTCGGCCGCGGGCTTGCCCCGCACGGCGGTCCGGACTCCGATATACTCGCCCTTTTCGGTGGTGAATATCTTCAAGTCCTCGACCGCCACACCCTTGGCCCGGGCAAAGCCCAAGGCGGCGGGCGTGGGCGTGCCGTCGGCGGCATAGGCGTTGGCCTTGGGCGGCCCGGTCACGACCATCTCCCGGTCGGGCTGGCCGGCCGGGATATCGGCCAGGATGACCAGGCGGCGGCAGGTGCTGAGGATCCGCAGGCTGGTCGCCGCGAGCTGGGCGGCCGCAAGCTCCTTGCCGAACCGCTCGCGCAGGTCTTCGACGGCCGAGCGGACGTGGGACGGGGGCAGCTCTTCGCACAGGATCTCGAGCAGGAATTCCATCAGACGGTCCCTTCGGCCGGGGTGACGCGTTCCGTATAGAGCCGGGCCACCCGGCTGACCAGGGCCCGGATCTGGGCGATCATCTTGACCCGCTCGGTGACGCTGATGGCCCCGCGGGCATCGAGCAGGTTGAAGGCATGCGAACACTTCAGGCACTGGTCGTAGGCGGGCAGGTCGAGCTTCTGGTCGGCCAGATGGGCCGCCTCCCGCTCGCACAGGGCGAAGATCTCCCGCAGCGACTTGACCGTGGCCTGGTTGAAGTTGTACTCGGAGAACTGCCGCTCCTCGTCGAGCCGCAGGTCGCGGTAGGTCACGTCGTCCGACCATTGCAGGTCGTACATGTCGTCTTTGCCCTCCAGAAACATCTCCAGCCGCTCCAGGCCGTAGGTGATCTCGACCGGGATCGGAAAGACATCGATGCCGCCGGCCTGCTGGAAGTAGGTGAACTGGCTGATCTCCAGCCCGTCCAGCATGACCTGCCAGCCGACGCCCCAGGCCCCGATGGTAGGCGACTCCCAGTCGTCCTCGTCGAAGCGCAGGTCGTGCGCGGCCAGGTCGATGCCCAGGGCCCGCAGGCTTTCGATGTAGAGCCGCTGGATGTCGGCCGGCGACGGCTTCATGATGACCTGGAACTGGTGGTGCTTCTGGACCCGGTTGGGGTTGTCGCCGAAGCGGCCGTCGGTGGGCCGGCGCGCGGGCTGGACGTAGGCGGTCTTCCAGGCGCGCGGCCCCAGGACGCGGAAGAAGGTGTCCGGGGTCATCGTCCCGGCGCCGACCTCGATGTCGTAAGAGGGGGCCAGGTAGCAGCCCTGGCCGGCCCAGTAGGTCTGGAGGTTCAGAATCAGGCTCTGGAGGCTCATGCGCTTTACGGCTTCTCCCACTTGACGACCGGGTTGCGGGCCGCGGCCGTCTCGTCGAGGCGGCGGACGTAGGAATGGTGCGGCGCCGCCTTGAGCACGGCCGGGTCGGTCTTGGCCTCCTCGGCGATCCGCTTCATGGCCTCGATGAAGCCGTCCAGGTCGCGCTTGCTCTCGGTCTCGGTCGGCTCGATCATCAGCGCCCCGTGGACGATCAGCGGGAAGGACATGGTCGGCGGGTGGACGCCGAAGTCGATCAGCCGCTTGGAGATGTCCAGGTTGGTGATGCCGTAGGCATCCTTCTGGATCTTGTCGTCGAAGACGACCTCGTGCAGCGAGGCGGCGTCGTAGGGCAGGTTGTAGACCCCCTGCAGGCACTTGCGGATATAGTTGGCGTTGAGGACGGCGATCTCGGCGATCTCCCGAACGCCCTCGGGCCCCAGGCCCAGGATGTAGGTCAGGGCCCTGACGACGACCAGGAAGTTGCCGTAGAAGCCGCGCACCCGGCCGATCGAATCGGGCCGGTCGGCATCGAGCCCGTAGCCGGAGGCGGTCTTGATCACGACCGGAGCCGGCAGGAAAGCGGCCAGCTCCTTGACTACACCGACCGGGCCCGCGCCGGGGCCGCCGCCGCCGTGCGGGGTGGAGAAGGTCTTGTGCAGGTTGAGGTGCAGGACGTCGACCCCCATGTCCCCGGGCCGGACAATGCCGGTCAGGGCGTTCATGTTGGCGCCGTCCATGTACAGGAAGCCGCCCTTGGCGTGGACGATCTCGGCCGCCCGGCAGATGTCCGACTCGAAAACGCCCAGGGTGTTGGGGTTGGTGACCATCAGGGCGGCCACGTCCTCGTTCATGCGCTTGGCCAGGTCCTCGACGTCGATCATGCCGTCGGCGTTGGACTTGATCTCCTGCACGGCATAGCCGCTCAGGTGGGCGCTGCTGGGGTTGGTGCCGTGGGCCGAGTCGGGGATCAGGACGAACTTGCGGGGGTTGCCGCGCTTCTCCAGGGCGGCCCGGATCAGCATGATGCCGGTCAGCTCGCCCTGGGCGCCGGCCGCCGGCTGCAGGGTGAAGGCATCGAGGCCGGTGATCTCCGAGAGATAGTCCTCGGTCCGCTTAATGACCTCCAGGCAGCCCTGGACGGCGTCCGCGGGCGCATAAGGGTGGACTCCGGCGAAGCCGGGCAGGGCGGCGATCTTCTCGTTGATCTTGGGGTTGTACTTCATGGTGCACGACCCGAGCGGGTAGAAGCCCAGGTCCACACAGTAGTTCTGCTGCGAGAGGCGGGTGAAATGGCGGACCACTTCGACCTCGGAGACTTCGGGGAAGCCTTCGATCGCGGCCCGGACGGCCATGCCTTCCAGGGCGACCGGCGTCGCGGGGACATCGAGGGCGGGCAGGGCGAAAGCCCGCTTGCCCGCCTCGCTGATTTCGAAGATGAGCGGTTCGCGGATCATCTCAGCACCTCCTCGAGGGCGGCGGCCAGGCGGTCGATCGTGGCCTTGGTCTGGACCTCGGTGACCGCGATGAGCAGGGCGTTGTCGGCACCCGGCACGAAGGCGCCGAGCGGCAGGCCGCCCAGGATGCCCTTGGCCTTGAGGGAGGCGGCGACCGCGTCGGCGGGCTTGGGCAGATCCAGGACGAATTCGTTGAAGAAGGCGCCGCTGAAGCGGAGCTTGACGCCGGGGATCCGGGTCAACGCCGCCGCGGCATAATGGGCCTTGTGGACGTTCTGCAGGGCCGCCTCGCGCAGGCCTTCCTTGCCCAGCGTCTCCAGGTACATGGTGGCCCGCAGGGCGCACCAGGCCTCGTTGGAGCAGATATTGGAGGTGGCCTTCTCGCGGCGGATATGCTGCTCGCGGGTGGACAGGGTCAGGACGAAGCCGCGCTTGCCGTCCACGTCCTTGGTCTGGCCGGCGATGCGGCCGGGCATCTGGCGCATGTGCGCCTTGGCACAGGCCATGAAGCCCAGGTAGGGGCCGCCGAAGGAAGGCGGCAGGCCGAAGCTCTGGGCTTCGCCGCAGGCGATGTCGGCCCCCAGCTTGGCCGGGGCTTCGAGCAGCCCGAGCGAGAGGGCTTCGGCCGTCAGGGCCACGACCAGGCCTTTGTGGGCATGGACCGCGTCGGCGCAGGCCTTGAGGTCCTCGACGATGCCGAAGAAGTTGGGCGATTGCACGAGCAGGCCGGCTACGTCGGGGCTCATCTTGGCGGCCAATTCGGCCGACTTCAGGCCGCCGCACGTGCCGCAGCCGAC
The DNA here is from genome assembly GCA_963803915.1 of Candidatus Aminicenantota bacterium. GTDB lineage: Bacteria > Acidobacteriota > Aminicenantia > Aminicenantales > UBA4085 > UBA4085. Next base: position 116,366 of record CAWDOL010000003.1, read on the forward strand.
CTCTTCCAGGACCAGGTCCGTGGCGTGGGTATAGGTCCGGATGGTCTCGAGATACTGGGGGTGCAGGCCCGCGGCCAGCAGGACGCGCTTGCGCCCGGTCAGCCGGTTGATCATCAGCACGGCTTCGGCCGCGGCCATGGCCCCGTCGTAGAGCGAGGCGTTGGAGACGTCCATGCCGGTCAGCTGGCAAATGAGGGATTGGTACTCGAAGAGCGACTGCAGGCTGCCCTGGCTGACTTCGGGCTGATAGGGCGTGTACGGGGTGACGAACTCCGTGCGGGAGGAAAGGCTGTCCACGATCGAGGGGATGAAGTGGTCGTAGACACCCGCCCCCAGGAAGGAGAGGTAGCCGCCGTAGGCGTTCTTGGCCGCGATGCCGGTCATGTGACGGTCGAGCTCGGGCTCGGACATGGCCGGCGGCAGGTCCAGGAGCTTCTTCAGGCGGACTCCCTCGGGGATGCAGTGGAAGAGGTCGGCCGGCGAGGTGACGCCGACGCGGGCCAGCATCTCCCGCTTGTCGTTATCGCTGAGGGCGATGTAGCTCATGGCCGCCTCAGTGGGCCAGGCCTTCCAGGTACTTCTCGTAGTCGGCGGCCTTCATCAGGGCGTTCAGGTCGGCCTTGTCGGCCATCTTGACCTTGATGATCCAGCCCTTGCCGTGGGGGTCCTGGTTGATGGTTTCGGGCGAATCGGACAGGTCGGCGTTGGCCGCCGTGACTTCGCCGGAGACCGGCGAGAAGATCTCGGAGACGGCCTTGACCGACTCGATGGAGCCGATGGTCTGGTGGACGGCCAGGGTCTTGCCGATTTCGGGCTGTTCGACGAAGACGACGTCGCCCAGCTGCTTCTGGGCGAAGTCGCTGATGCCGATCGTGGCCGTGTCGCCGTCGACCGCCACCCACTCGTGATCCTTGGTGAAATAGAAGTTTTGGGGATACATGCCGGACCTCCTTAGAAGATTCTCAATAGTCGCGCTTGTAGAACGGCGTCGGAACGACGACCGCCTTGACCCGCTTGTCGCGGATGCCGATTTCGAAGGTGGTGCCGACCGCGGTCTTGGCGATCGGCAGGTAGGTGAAGCCGATGCTCTTGCGCAGCAGCGGCGAGAAGGTGCCCGAGGCGACCTGACCGTAGGGCCGGCCGTCGACGAAGACGGGGTAGTGCGGCCGGGCGATGCCCTTGTCGACGAGCTCGAACCCGACCCACTTGCGGGTCAAGCCCTGTTCGTTCTGGCGGACGATCACGTCGCGCCCCAGGAAGTCGCCCTTCTTGAACTTGACGATCCACTTGAAGTCGCACTCCAGCGGCGTCGTGGTGTCGTCGATGTCGTTGCCGTAGAGGGGCAGCTTGGCCTCCAGACGCAGGGTGTCGCGGGCGCCCAAGCCGACGGGCTTGAGGCCCAGCGGCGTGCCCTTCTCCATGATGGCGTCCCAAATGATCCCGGGGTCCTGGTCGAGCGTGTAGATCTCGAACCCGTCTTCGCCGGTGTAACCGGTCCTGGAGATGATGCACTCCTTGCCGGCCACCTTGCCGAAGACGAAGGTGAACGAGTGCATCGGGGCCAGGGCCACGTTGGTCAGGGGCTGCAGGATGGGGATGGCCTGCCGGCCCTGCAGGGCCAGCTGGCTGTAGCGGTCCGAGGCGTTGTCCAGGACGACCTCGTAGCCGCCCTTGACCGACTGGACGTAGGCAAAGTCCTTGTCGGTGTTGGCGGCGTTGACCACGAGCAGGTAGAACTCGGGGTGGACGCAGTAGACCAGCATGTCGTCGACATAGGTTCCCTCGGCCGTCATCAGCCCGGTGTACTGGATCAGGCCGGGCGAAAGGCGCGCAGCGTCGTTGGGCGAGATGTGCTGGACGAAGGCCAGGGCATCCTTGCCCGTGACGTGGATTTCGCCCATGTGGCTGACGTCGAACAGGCCGGCGGCGTGGCGGCAGGCCAGGTGCTCCTCGATCAGGCCGGTATACTCGACGGGCATGTCCCAGCCGCAGAACTCGATCATCTTGGCGCCGAGCGCGCGGTGTTGGGCGTTGAAGCGGGTCTTTTTCATGGATGAGTTCCTTTCATGAATGATAGGGAAAGGCGAAGCGTAAAAGTACCATATCCGGGGGGGTGGATCAAGGCCGCGGCGACGCCGGTAGTGGATTTTCCTCCCTCTCTCCGGTTAGAATACCGAAGCACCGCTTGGAGCAGAGGCGCAACGAATGCCGGACGTGTCTGTCGTCTTCCCGACCTACAACGAGAGGGACAATATCGGTCCGCTCGTCGATGAGGTCCTGCGCCACACCCCGCCCGGCACCGAGGTCGTCGTCGTGGACGACGACTCGCCGGACGGGACCTGGAAGGTGGTCGAGGAGATGCAGGCCGGGACACCCGGCCTGCGGCTCATCCGCCGGACCACGGAACGGGGTCTGACCTCCGCCCTGCGGGCCGGCATCGCCGCGGCCGCGGGGCGGATCGTGGTCTGGTCCGACTGCGACTTCTCCATGCCGCCGGCCAAGGTCGAGGAGCTGTTGGCCGAGCTCGCCGCCGGGGCCGACGTCGCGGTCGGGAGCCGCTTCGTCGCGGGCGGCGGGGTGCGGATCATCCACGGCTCGGGGGACACGCTCATGGCCTACCTCATGAGCCGAGCTCTCAACGGGTTCATCAGGCGTGTTCTGGGCCGCGGCTTCCACGACTACACCTCGGGATTCATCGCCGTCCGCCGCGAAGTACTGGACAAGGTTCCCCTGCGGGGCGGCTATGGGGAGTACTTTATCGACCTCGTCCACCGGGCCCGCAAGCTCGGGTTCAAGGTCGTGGAAAGCCCCTATCTATGCGTCGAGAGGCGATCGGGCGTCGGCAAGACGGGCCAGAGGTTCGGGGATTTCATCCGCAAGGGATGGAAATACGTCTGGCTGACCGTCAAGCTGCGCTTCACCCGCATCCGTTGAGCCCGGACGGCCGGTGTGCGGGAAGGAAAAGAGGAGGGTTCGCGTGAACAAGGCCTTGACCAGAATCGAAAAAGACGGCGAGATCTACGCCATCGTCCTGCGGCGGAGCTACACCGCCCCGGGGCCGACGTTCTTCACGCCGGGCGAGTTCTCGCAACAGCTGGGGATGCTCATCCACCCCAAGGGCAAGGTCGTCAAGCGCCACCGCCACAAGCTGGTCAAGCGGGAGATCTTCCGGACGCAGGAAGTGCTGCTCCTGTTGGAAGGCAAAGTCCGGGTGGAGATCTGCACCGACGAGGGGGAGAAGATCAAGTCCTTCCTCCTCTATCCGGGCGACGCCGTGCTGCTGGCCCGGGGCGGCCATCTGGTCAAGGTGCTGGAGGCCTGCAAGATGATCGAGGTCAAACAGGGCCCCTACGCCGGGTTCGACGACAAAGAGTTCTTCTGATGATCCCCGTCAACGAGCCCCTGCTGGCCCGCCGCACCCTGAAGTACGTCTCCGACTGCGTCCGCACCGGCTGGATTTCTTCGGCCGGCTCCTACATCGGCAAGTTCGAGGCGGCCTTCGCCGATTATCTGGGCGTCGGCCACGCGGTCACCACGACCAGCGGCACGACGGCCCTGCACTTGGCCCTGGCCGCCCTGGATATCGGCCCCGGCGACGAAGTCGTCATCCCCTCCCAGACCATGATCGCGGTCCCCTACGCCGTCCTTTACACGGGCGCCAAGCCCGTCATTCTGGACGTCGAGCGCACGACTTACAACCTGGACCCGGACCGTGTGGAGACGTTCTTGAAGAAGGGCTGCCGCTATGACAAGCGGTCCAAGGCTTTGAGGAACAAGACCACGAACCGGCGGGTGCGGGCGCTTCTCCCGGTCCACCTCTTCGGCCATCCCTGCGCCATGGACGAGATCCTGACCATGGCCGACGCCTTCGGCCTGGACGTGGTCGAGGACGCGGCCGAGGCCCACGGCGCGGTCTACAAGCCGGGCGGCCGGAAGCGGGCCCGGCTCTGCGGCGCCATGGGGCGGATCGGCTGCTTCAGCTTCTACGCCAACAAGATCATCACCACGGGTGAAGGCGGCATGGTCGTCACCGACGACGAAGCCCTGGCCGAGCGGGCCCGCCGGCTCAAGGACCTGGCCCACGCGCCCGGGCGGCGCTTCCTGCACACCGAGCTGGCCTACAACTACCGCATGACCAACGTCCAGGCGGCCATCGGGCTGGCTCAAGTGGAGGAGATCGACCGCTTCATCGCCCTTAAAAGGAAAATGGCCGTAGCTTACGGCCGCTGGCTGGGGGGTGTGGAGGGGCTGACCTTGCCCGTCGAAAAGCCCTGGGCCAAGAGCGTCTACTGGATGTACGCGGTTGTGGTCGAGGACTCGTTCGGCATGACCCGCGACGCGCTGATGGCCGCGCTCAAGGCGCGGGACATCGACACCCGCACCTTCTTCATCCCGGTCCACCGGCAGCCCCTGTTCGAGAACAACCCCGACTACGCCGCCGCGGACTGCCCCGTGGCCGAGGAGCTGGGCAGGAAGGGCTTCTACCTGCCGAGCGGCCTGGCCCTGAAGCCGGCCCAGATGAGAGCGGTGGCCGAGGCAATCAAGGATATCCGTTCCTGCCGCTGAATCCCCTGGCGGAGGCCAAATTCCCGGACCGGAAAAACCCGATCAATCTTGCTTCAAGGCCCGGACGGGATCAATGCTGGCCGCACGCCAGGCTTGGTGGGCCACGGTCAGGAGACCGACCGCCAGGGAGACGCCCAACGCTCCCAGGAAAAGGGATGCGCTGAGGCCCGTCCGGTAGGCGAACTGGCGAAGCCAGCCGCGGGTGAACAGGTAGGCCGCCGGCCAGGCCGCGAGGTTGGCGACGACGATCAGGATCACGAACTCCCGGCAGACCAGGCCGACAATCTTCCCGCCCGAAGCGCCCAGGACCTTGCGGATGGCAAATTCCCGGGTTCGCCGCTCGGCCGCATAGGCGGCCAAGCCGAGCAATCCCAGGCAGGCTACGAACACCGCCAGGCCGCTGAAGACCTTGAACAGGGAGGCCGTCTGAAGCTCGGTCCGGTAGAGAATCGCGAAATCTTCGTCCAGGAAGCGATAGCGGAAGGGCAGGCCGGGGTACCGCTTGGCCCAGATTCCCTCCAGCGTGGAAATGGCGGCCGAAATCCGGTCCGGGCGGAGACGAAGGAACAAGACCCGCACCCAGTCCGGATCCTTCCAGTGGATGGCCAGAGGTTCGATTTTGTTTCGCAAGGGCTGGAAATGGAAATCTCCCAGGACGCCGATGATCGTCCCTTTCTGATCCCAGAAATCGAAGCGCCGGCCGACAACCGGCCCGGGGCCGATCAGGCGGGCGAAGGTCTCGTTGATCAGGACCCCCTCCGTCACATCGGTCGGATGGTCGAGAGAGAAATTTCTCCCTTCGACGACCTTGATGCCCAGGGCCTCAACATAGCCCTCATCGACCGTCAAATATGTGACGTCAACCTTGGCGGCGGGGTCCTTGCCCTCCCAATTGAACCCGCTCGAGCTCCAGGTCGTGTTGGTCGGCGCCTGGGTGGAGGCTCCGGCGGCGAGAACCCCGGGAACAGCCTTCATCTCGGCCTTCAAGGAATCAAGAGTCGGTCGGGCCTCGCCGGGGATGGAGACGGCCAGGACCTGCTCCCAGCTCCAACCGAGGGGCGCGTTCTGAATATAGGACATCTGGCGGACGACACCTCCCATGCCGACGAGCAGGCCGGCGGACAGGGCGAATTGAACGATAACCAGGACGCGCCGGAAGAAGAATCCCCCCTTTCCCGCTGAGAGCGTTCCCCGCAGTGCCTGGACGGGCCGAAACGAGGCCAAAACCAGGGCCGGATAGGAGCCGGCCAGGAGCGCCGTGACCAGGGTGACCGCGGCCAAACCGAGCATCAGGCGGCCGGCTCCCAGTGTGCCCCAGCCCATCGTTTTTCCGGTCAGGGCGTTGAAGGCGGGAAAGGCTATGGTGACGGCGGCCAGAGCCAGAATCAAGGCCAGGCCGGAATAGAGCAAGGCCTCGCCGTAGAACTGGCGGACGATGTGGGAGCGCGAGGCGCCGACCGTGCGGCGCAATCCGATCTCCCTGGCCCGCCGGGCGGACCGGGCCGTGGACAGGTTCATGAAGTTGATGCAGCCGATGAGGAGAACGAACACGGCGATGCACAAGAACAAGCGGAGGGATTGAACAGCCTGGCTTTTCTCGTATCCCGACCAGCCGAAAAGGCGGATCCGGTTCAATCCCAGAAGGTCGAGCTTGGTCCCATTCTCCGGCAGCTTGGTCTGGATGAAATCCCGGATCTTGGCCCTGGCCGCATCGGCCGAAACATGCTCCGCCAGGCGGACGAAGGTTTGCGTCTGATGATTGTTGAATTGGCCGTTGACGAGGTTGGCCGCCTCCAGGGCCTTATAGGGGATCAAGACGTCGAACTGGAGGGAAGAGGTCCGGGGAATGTCGGCCAGGAGGCCGGTGACGGCGAAGACGCCTCCGCCGGTGATCTGGAGAGAGCGTCCCATCGGCTCCTCGCTCCCGAAAAGGGCCCGGGCGGCCCGCCGGGTGAGGACTACAGACGACGTCCCCTCCAGCGCTTGAGCCGGATTCCCCGCCAGCATCGGGAATGAGAACATGCGCAGGAAGGAGGGATCGACGGCCCACACGGTCCAGGCGTCGGTCGTCGTATCGCCGTAACGGATCAGCGGAGTCTGCCGACTCCAGGCCCGAGCGGACTGGGCGATCTCGGGAATTTCGGATTCGAGAGCCGGCCCCAGGGGATGGGGCGTCGCTGTCAGATGAAGGGTGCGGCCCGCGAATCCCTGGTCGGCCTCCACCCGGTAGATCGAGTCTGCGTTCTCGTGAAACCGATCGAAGCTCCATTCGTCCAGAAGCCAGAAGCCGATGAGAATGCAGCAAGCCAGCCCGCTCGCCAGCCCGAGAATCGTGATGGCGGAAAAGCCCTTGTGCCGGATGAGATTGCGCCAGGCCATGGTCAGGGAATTTTTAAACATGGTTCGACTCCAGGCAAGAGATGTTTGACAAAATTTGGGTAGGGAAACGAGAACCTGCACCCAGTACCAGAGATCGGCCTTGCGTCGGCCACGCGACCGCGTCCGAATCGCGTGCTCCTCCCTCAAGTCGGCTTCCAAGAAGAGGACGTCGGGAGTCCGGGCCATAAACGCGAGCAAGCGGGCGGCCGCGGGCGGGGGGCCGTCCTTTGGGCGATGGGCGGAGCGATGGAAAAGCACGCTCCCCCCTATTCTAATTCCGCGGCCAGGACGGGAAGGGCGGCCCGGATCGAATTCTGGACGGCCAGAACGGCGCGAAGCGCTTTCCTGCCGTCCGGAGTCAGGGAATAATAGATCTTGCTCCGTCCTCCCCGCTCCGGGGTGGGGTCTCCCATCCGTTTAACGACGAACCCCTTGCGGTGAAGCTGGTCCAAGTGGCTGTACAGACAGCCATATGAAACAGCCGTCCCGGACAGCTGGGCTGATTTTTCCCTGATGGCGACGCCGTAAGCCTTGTCTCCCAAGGCCATAATAGAAGCTAGGTACACGCATTCATTCAAGGTCGGGACGATGGTCATGGGTTGCTCCATCATATATATACTGATTATCAGTGGAAATGGTTGCCAGAAAGTTTTCGAGGCGCCGGCGGTATGACGCGTCCCAGACCATCCGCCTGTCCGGCCTAGCCCTGAAGCCGGCCCAGATATGGGCCGAAGCGGTGAAAGACATCCAAGCCAGCCGCTAGGTCAGGCTTCCCAAATCTGCTGGCCCGGGACCTGGGCGAAATGGGCGTCGAACGCAATGAGGGAGGAATGTTCGCCTCGATGATTCCATTGTGATACTTTATCGCCGTGGAACCCCGAGAGTACCAAGCCCATTTCGAGCTTGAGGAGCGGCACTGGTGGTTCAAATCCCGCCGCCGGATGGCCTTCCGCCTGCTCGAGAAGGCGCTCCCCGAGGGCGTGCCGCTCCGAATTCTGGACGCGGGCTGCGGGACGGGGATCAATCTGGCCGGGATGGCCCGCTTCGGCCATGTCTTCGGCTGCGATTTCGCCCCCGAAGCTCTGGCCTTCTGCCGCGAGCGCGCGTTTGCGGGGCTCGTCCGCGCCGACGTCAATCGCCTCCCCTATCGGGATAAGGCCTTCGACTTGGTTACTTTCTTCGACGTCCTCTACCACCAGGCCATCACCGATGATGCGGCCGTCCTGCGCGACGCCGCTCGCGTTCTCAAGCCCGGCGGACTCGTCCTGATCACCGATTCGGCCTTCGATTTCCTGCGCGGTCCTCACGACGCGGCCATGCAGGGGGCCCGGCGCTATACCCTGAAAGAGATGACCGCTAAGTGCGAGGCGGCCGGACTCGAGTCCATCCACGCCACTTATTTCTACAAGTCGACCTTCCCGGCCGTGTACCTGAAAAGGCGGGCCGAGCGGCGGCACGCAGCCCGGCATCCCGAAGCGGCGCTCAAGTCCGACCTGGCCCCCGCTTCCCGCCCGGTCAACGCCGTCTTGTCGGCCCTGCTCAGCCTCGAAGGCCGCTGGGCCTCGCGTCGCCGCCTGCCCTACGGCAGCTCGGTCGTCGTCCTGGCCAAGAAACCGCCGGCTCCCCATTGCGGCGCGAGAGAGCCGTACGCCTCCCGGCCTTTCGCAAAATAGGCCTAGGGTTCTGGCCAGACATCGGGGCATCTCCTATCGGCGGGAGCTTGAAGCGGAGACGGTGACGACGCCATCCTGGATGACGGCCACGATATCGCGAAGGGCTTTGATATCCTCGAGCGGATTTCCTCCTATGATCAGGATATCCGCCAGCCGGCCGGAAGCCAGCGTGCCCAGGTCGTCTCCGTGTCCGCTGACGACCGCGGCATTTCGGGTTGCGGCGGCGATGGTTTCAAGCGGGGAAAGACCGGCCGCCAAGAGAATGTCGATTTCCTTGAAATAGAGAGCCACGGGATCCGCCATCCCCAGATTGGAGTCCGTACCCAAGGCCACGATTCCTCCCGAATCGCGGAATCGCTTGAGGATGTCGAGGATCGTTTGGGCAATCGTTTGCAAGGGAAGGGTGGATGTCCGGGAATCAAGGGCCTCTCCTAGAACCAGGGCCAGCGTCGTCACCAGGGCCGTCTCCTGCCGCACGAGGCGAGGCAGGAGGATACCGTACTCCGGGGCGTTGACGAGCGCCTGAAGCGCTTTCATCGGCTCCCGGCTTCCACCGATTTCCCGGGTCACTCGCTCACGGCTTAAGTCCGGACGGGGAATGTGGTCGATCACGTCAACCCCCGTTTCCAAGGCCAGGGGAAGCATCTCGATCTGGGTGACGTGGGCGCGCACAATTCGATGCAGGGCATGAGCCTCCCGGACGATCTCTTTGAGCGTATCCCTGTTTAATACGGGATAGGACTTTCCTCCCGTGGAGGAATGGAGATAGACCTTGACAACGTCCGCTCCGCGTTTGACGACATCACGGACACCCTCCCTCGCCTGGAGCGTCGTCCCGACTTCGTAATTCAAGCCTTCCATGAGGACGGCGTCAGGAAGGCCACCGGGAGCGGTGAAGATCGGGCCTGCCTTGAATCCGCGGGCGATCGGCGCCCCCCCGTCCCTTGCGGGACCGAATTCCGCCATTCTGGCGAGCGGCGAGCCCAGGTCGCAAACGGCTGTGATTCCTGCCTGAGCATATTTTCGGCGGACCGCCGGGTCAAAGGCGCCGTGGACATGGGCATCGATCAAACCGGGAAGGACGGTCCCCCCCCGGGCATCGAGCCGGGACGCTCCGAAAGGGATCGGGACGCGGGCTTTCGGGCCTACGGCGGCGATACGGTTCCCGCGGATCAGGACCACGCCGTCCTTGATGGGAGGCGCTCCGGTCCCATCCAAGATCGTGCCGTTGACTACGGCGAGCATCCTTTCGGCCGCAGGAGCGGCCGGTGTTCCGAAGAATCCGCGGCAGGCCGCCGCGGACAAGAGGAGGAGAAGCAGGACGGTCACGTTTCTTGTGTCGCACATTCGATTCATGATGATATCCTCGCTTTCTCCCTCATCCATAAGGCGATTCCGGGACAATGTCCATCCGACCATGGTCACGTTTTGGAGGGTGACTTTGGTCATGATTCGGCTATAATGGAAATCCGTGGTGGCCTTCATCCTCCATCCGGCCTCCCGGGACGGATTCCCATGGGACATCTCATCATCGCCATCTATATCGCGGCCCTCCTCCTTGGGGCGGGGGCGACTCTCCTCATCGGCCGGCTTCGGAGAACGGATCCCGCGCCTTTCCTGAAGCCGCTCTTCGGCTTCGCCCTATTCTTCACGCTGGTCATCCTGACCGTGTTGCTGACGAACTATGCCCAGACCAATATCGGCGTCCCGTATGAACGGCATACCCCCCCTATCGTGCTTTGGGTGTTGGCCAACAATTTCGGGGGCTTTATCGCTTTCTCCGGACTCCTCTTCACCTTTCCGGCCGTCTTTCAAGGCTTCCTCGGCCGACGGCCCTCCCGCCTCCTGAATCGTGTTCTCTCGGTCGTGGTCGCCGCCTTCGCCATCGGCTACATCGCCGGCTTCGTGCTCTTCCTGGTCCGGATTCCCTCCCTCTGGCTGGAGACAGCGAGAAACACGTTCAACGGCTTGGCTGTTCTGTTCTTGTTGGGAACGACCGTCTTTTTCCGGCTGCGCCCGCAGAAGGCGCCGTTTGTCATCGCCCGAGCCGCGGTCCGGCTCTTCAACGGCCTGTATCTGGCCGTCTTCGGCCTCTTTCCCCTCGTGTTTCTGGTCCCCGGCCCATACCAGATGCTCTACCTGGCCATAGAGATGATGGGAGCGAGCGGCGTTCTTTGGCTATGGCTAAGCCTCGGCTATGCGAAGTGGCGCCGAGCCCATGCTGGGGAAATCATTAGCCAATCCGAAATCGATCAGCTCGCCGCCGACACCGGTTTGTCGGCCCGCGAAAAGGATGTCTTGACGTATCTGCTCGAAGGGCGCAGCAACGCGGAGATCGCAAGAGATTTGTTTCTCTCGGTCGGCACGGTTAAAAATCATGTGACCAGCATCTTCCGGAAGATGGGAATCGCCCGCCGCAGCCAGCTCCTGGGCTATCTTCGTGGGGTGCGTCGGCCGCGGTTGGACGAGGACGCATAGAACGCACCCACACCTGATGAGGTCCAGCCCGGTCCCATATCGATCCGCGAGTTCCATTCCTCCGGGAGCCGGAAACCCGGGGCGGGATTCCAGACGTCGCTTCAGCGGGCCGGACGCTTGTCCTTGTAGACGATCCCGTCCTTCATGACGAAGGCGACGTCCTTCAGGGCCTTGATATCCTCGAGGGGATTCGCGGCTACGGCGATGAGGTCGGCCGCTGCGCCGGCCCTCAACACGCCGCGCGAAGCGCCCATTCCGAGCATCTTGGCCGCATCCGAGGTCATGGCGCGCAGGATGTCGGGCGCCGGGATGCCCGCATCGATCCAGGACTGGAGGATGGTCAGGGCCGCCGCGCCCCGCGTGTAGCCGGGAATGTCGATGATCAGGTCCGAGCCGAAGGCCATCGGGAGCCCGATCTTGTGGGCCCGCTTCAGCCGGTCGACGACCGGCTCATAGATCGTGGAAACACCGTAGACGGCCCAGGCCTCCCTGGACAGCTCGGTGCCGCAAAGCCAGACGCCCTTCTCCTTGGCCAGCCGGATGAGGTCGTCGGACATCCGAAAGCCGTGCTCGACCGTGGCCACGCCGCCCTCGATGGCGTTGCGGATGCCGCGCCCGGTCAGGGCGTGGGCGGCCACCTTAAACCCCGCCGCCGCCGCTTCCTCGACGATGAATCGGACGTCCTCGACCGAGTAGATGTAGCGCTGGTCGTCGATGACGATCTTGATCCAGTCGGCTCCATACTGGATGTTGGCCCGGATGGCCTTGCGCATCTCGTCCCGGGTGTCGGCGTAGAAATAGTCCCGCCGGGCATAATCGGGAGTCGTCATAATTGACCGTTTCCTGCCCGGCGAAGGGGGCGATGATCTTGCCCGCGACCAGGAGATTCGACCCGCTGATCAGGCCCTTGCGCAGGGCCTTCTTCAGGGCGATGTCGCCGAACTCGCCGGCGTTGCCCATGTCCCGCAGGGTCGTGAACCCGGAGTCGAGGAACGAGCGCAGGTTGGCCACTCCCTGCAGGGTCCGGTCGAGGGTGGTGTCCAGGAGATAATGGGATCGGGCGTTCGCGGAGAGCGACGGCACGCCCGAGATCATCTCGCAGACATGGGTATGGCAGTCGAAAAGCCCCGGCAGGACGACCATCCCGGACAGATCGATCACTTCGGCTCCCGGGGGAATCTTCACGTCCGGGCCGATGGCCTTGATCGTCCGGCCCTCGATCAGGATGATGGCCGCCGCCCGGGCGGTTCCCGTCACCGGATCTATGACCTTGCCGGCCTTGATCGCGGTCACCGGACCCGCGGCCGTCAGGGGCAGGGCCAGGAACGCCAAAGTCAGAGCCAGGGAGGCGCAACCAGCGCCCCCTCCGTTTCGAACCGCGATGAATCGTCATGACGCCCTCCAGGTCCCGGCGCTCGGCCCGCCCGGCCAGGCCGGGAACGCATCAGATAGAAATTAAACGCGTCTGCGGTCCGCGATTCCTACTTCTTCGCTTCGGGAGCTTTCACGTCCGCGGCCTTGACTTCCTTGAACTTGGCCTCGGCCTTGAGGTCGGTGATGAGCTTCTCGTAGGTGGCCGCCTGTTGGCGGTTCTTGAGGTCCGCGGTCAGCTGCTCCTTGACCTCTTCAAACGCGGCCGTCTCCTTCTTGCGTCCCTCGACCTTGATGATGTGGAAGCCGTAGTTGGTCTCGACGATGTCGCTGATCTGGCCGACGGGCAGGGTGAAGGCGGCGTCCTCGAAGGGCTTGACCATCCGGCCGCGCGGGAAATCCTCGTACAGGCCGCCGGTCTCCTTGGAGCCGGCGTCCTCGGTCAGCTCCGTGGCCAGGGCGGCAAAGTCCTCGCCCTTCTTGGCCCGGTCCAGGATGCCCTCCATCCGCTTGCGGATCTCGGCCTTTTCGGCCTCCGTCTTGTCCTGGGTCAGCAGCAGGATGTGCCGCACGGTGGCGGTCTTGTCCTCTTCGTAGGCCTTCTTCAGGTCCTCGTCGGCGACCTTGATGGAGGCAAAGACGACCGTGTCGAAGTACTTGGTGATGAGCCTGTCGTCGCCCATGGTCTTCTTGACGAAGTCGATGCTGACATCGTTGGTCTTGAGCGTTTCCAGGAACTGGGCCTCGCCGCCGGCTTGGGCGTATTGCTCGTCCAAAGATTTTTTGATTTCTTCGGGCGTCACCTCAACCTTGGCCTTGGCCGCAGCCGCCAGCAGGAGCGTCCGCTCGCCGACCTGGACGGCGGCCCGTCCCAAAGCCGCCTTGAGCTGCTCGGCCGGCATGGTCAGGAGCTGGGCCGAGCCGTTGCCCATGGTCCCTTGGATGACCGTTACCACGTCACCGACCGTTACTGTGACGTCCTTGGCCGTGACGAGCACCGCGTTGGCATCGGGGTCGAAAGCCGGGACGACGGCGGCCAGGTCCTTGGCCAGCTTGTAGGCCGGCGTACCCGCGACGAGCTTGGTGCCCTCGGGCTGCTTCGGCGAGCAGGATACGGCGGCCAGGGCCGCGATTAGGAGCATAACGGCGGTCTTTCTCATCTTGGTCTCCTCGGGAAAAATCGTTCGGAATGGGGTAGTAAACCACAGACTCCGGCTAAAAACAAAGAGAATCTTCGCCGCGGGCAGCTCCCCTCTGCCCGCGCGGCTGCTCGCGATGCGGCCGGCCCCGGGCTTCGGAATCCCCGCCCCCTACCGGCCGTCGCGCGCCCCCGCCCGGGTTTTTGCTATAATACGCGGGCCATGCAAACCATCAAGAACCGCCTGCGCGCCCGGATCGGGGACCTCCTCGCCGGCGCCTATCCCGATCGGCCCCGGCGACATCGACTTCATCACCCCGCCCCAGGCCAAAATGGGCGACCTGGCCCTGACCCTGCCCTTCGGCCTGGCCAAGCACCTGAAGGCTCAACCCCCGGGCCGTGGCCCAGGAGATGATGGCCCGCCTGGGCAACCTGCCCGGTGTCGCCCGCATGGAAGTCGCCGGCGCCGGGTACATCAACTTCTTCCTGGACCAGGACGCCTTCTTCGCCGCCCGCCTGTCCGCGTCCGGAACGACCGCGCTTCGCCCCGACGAGCGCAAGGTCATCGTCGAGCACACCAACATCAACCCCAATAAAGCCGCCCACATCGGCCACCTGCGCAACACCTGCCTGGGCGACACCCTGGTCCGCTGCCTGCGCTTCAAGGGCGAGACCGTCGAGACCCAGAACTACATCGACGACACCGGCGTCCAGGTCGTGGACGTCGTCTTCGGCTTCCTGGAGATCGAGAAGAAGACCCTGGCCGACCTCGACGCGATCGAGCGCTTCGACTTCTACTGCTGGGACCTGTACGCCCGGACGGCGTCGCTGCTGGCCGCCGATGCCTCGGCCCAGGCCCGCAAGGCCGAGATCCTCAAGGCCGTCGAGCACGGCGAGGGCGAGGCCGGGGCCATGGCCCGCTACGTCTCTCGCCGCATCCTGCGGGCCCACCTGGCCACCATGAAGAGGATCGGCGCCTCCTACGACGTCCTGCCCTGCGAGAGCAGCATCATCGGCCTCAAGTTCTGGGAGAAGGCCTTCGCCCGGCTCAAGGAGGAAGGCGCCATCACCCTGGCCGGCGAAGGCCCCAACGCCGGCTGCTGGGTCATGCACCTGGAGGACGAAGAGGACAAGGACAAGATCATCGTCCGCTCCAACGGCACGGTGACCTACGTCGGCAAGGACATCGCCTACCAGATGTGGAAGTTCGGGCTCCTGGAGCGCGACTTCTACTACGAGCCGTTCGCCGAGGACGAGGACCGGACGATCTGGATCAGCACCGCGGAGCCCAACGACCGCAAGATCGGGTTCGGCGGCGGCAGCCGGGTCTACAACGTCATCGACACGCGCCAGTCCTATCTGCAGAAAGTCGTGGTCCAGGGCCTGCGGGCTCTCAAGTACGAGGCCCAGGCCGCCAAGTCCACCCACTTCTCCTACGAGATGGTGGCTCTCTCGCCGCAAAGCCTGCAGGAGCTGGGCTATGTCATCCCGGAGGCCGACGAAGGCAAGGCCTTCCACGAGGTCTCCGGCCGCAAGGGGCTGGGCGTCAAGGCCGACGACCTGCTGGACAAGCTGGAAGCCACCGCCTTCGCCGAGGTGGACAAGCGCAACCCCGGCCTGTCCGATGAGGCCAAGCGCCGCACCGCCCGCGACATCGCCCGCGGGGCGCTGCGCTACTTCATGCTCAAGTTCACCCGCAACGCCCTGATCGTCTTCGACTTCGCCGAGGCCCTGAGCTTCGAGGGCGAGACCGGGCCCTACCTCCAGTACACCGCGGTTCGGCTGAGCAACATCTTCCGCAAGCTGGAGGAGCGCGAGGGGCGCAGCCTGGATGAAGTCGGCCGCATCGGCCGCGAAGCCCCGCCCTCGCTGTCCGGCCTGGCCGAGCAGGAGCGGATCGACGCCTGGGGACTGCTGACCCTGGCCGCCCAGCTGGACGACGAGGTCCTGCGCTCGATCGAGGCGCTCGAGTTCAGCCATCTGGCCAAGTACGCCTTCGCCCTGTGCCAGGCCTGCAACGGCTACTACCACAAGTATCCCGTCCTCAACGAGGAGGACGCCGGCTTCAAGGCCGTGCGGCTTCAGGTTCTCTACGCCGCCCGCGACGTCCTGGTCAGGGCCCTGGACCTGATGGGCATCCCCGTGCCCGAGAGGATGTGATCCGTGCGCATCGGAGTCTGCGGCATCGCCTGCGAGAAATGCCCCCGCCGGACGGCCGGCCAGTGCCCCAATGGCCCGGACGGCTGCCGGCCGCGGGAGAACAAGTTCTGCGCCATCGCCACCTGCGCCCAGGCCAAGGGCCAGGCCCTCTGCTTCGAGTGCCCGGAGTTCCCCTGCCCGATCACGGCCAAGGGCCCGATCAGCGCCGGGTACTGCGGCTACATCGCCATGAAGAGCTGAATCCGCAAACCCATTTTATGGATGGTGCCCAGGCGTAGAATTTTAAATGGAATTTCTCGCCGAAACTGATCGGCTCGTTCCAAGTGCCATCCTGCTTCTTGAAGGTAATAAATAGATCACTTCAATGTAGCGATCCAGATGTTCCCTTCGTCGCGCCGCAGAATGTAGTAGATCGCGCGATCGTCAGGGGCCATGGACGGATCGGTGATTGTGCCGTCGGGGGAACGGAAAATCTCCCTCGATGCCTTGGTCCGCGTGTCGATCAGGTGCAGCGTGCCGTCGTGGGTGTACACCAGACGGCGGCTGTCGCTCAGCCAGCGAGGCTTTTCGCCCGCCTCGGAGATCCTCTCGTGTGTGCCAGTAGCGATGTCGTACACAATCATTCCCGCCCCCCGTTGGGAATAGGCCGCGATACGCCGGCCATCCGCCGACCATGACCAAGGGCGGTACCGGAGATCGAGCGGTCCGGGCGGCGTCAGCAAAGGCTTCAGCGGCTCCTTCGGCCACGTCCCATCCACGTTGATGACGTATGTTTTGCCGCCCGCGTTCACGAATTCCGTAAAGGCAAGGCGGCGCCCGTCCGGCGACCAGAGCGGAAAGTGGACGGCTGAGGGTTTGAAGAACGTATGCCTCCGGAGATCGAGACCGTCCGCGCGGATCGAATGGATCTCGTATCCTTCGCCGCCCTTGGTGGACGAAAAAGCGATCCGCGTTCCGTCCGGCGACCAGCGCGGGAAGCGATCGTTTCCCGCGTCGGGCGCGAGCGGGGTGATGCGCGTGCCGTCCGCGTCACTGACATAGATGTCTTCCTGGCGCATCGCCGATCGGATGGCCAGCCGCCCTTCGACCGACACGTCGACGTCCATCCACACGCGTGTCCCCGAGGTCAAGGCGACGGGATCGCCGCGGACGGCTTCCGCCGCCGGATCGAACGCGATCCGATGAACGTTCGCCTGGAGGTCAGACGCTTCGTAAGCGAAGCTGGAACCGTCGGCGGTAAAGTCCACCCGCATGACGGACGAGGCGGGGGTAGTCAGCGGCTCCGCTGCGCCGAGCGCGCGCCCGGACTCCTCATCGATGCGAACCCGCCAGAGGTTCGGACTGCCGCTGCGATCGCTGCAGAAGAACAGATATCGTCCATCCCGGGACCAGACGGGGCTCCAGTCGACGAACGGGTCCGAAGTGACCGGCGTGGCTTCGCCTCCATCCGCGGGCCGCGTAAAGATGTCTCGGTTGGCAACGTTGACCAGGGCCCAGTACGCCAGCCGATGTCCCGACGGCGACCAGGCCGGCTCCATCATATCTTTGCCCGGGCCGCCGCTGTCCATCTCGCGTCTTCGCCCCGATGCGACCTCCACGAGCGCGACGCTGCTGAAACGCGGACGGTCGTACGGCGTCGGGAACTCTGTCGCATAGGCGATCTCCCGGCCGTCGGGGGACCAGGCCGGGCTGAAGCCCTCATCTGTCAGGCGGCGCTTGCCGGCGCCCATCACTTCCATTAGCCAGATCCCGCCCCTCACATCGGTCCCGTCAAGGCGGGCAGAAAACGCGATCAGCCTGCCGTCAGGCGAGAACGCCGGTTCACCGGCCTCCAGGGATAGGTCCTGAGTGAGTAAAATCGGGTTCTCGGCGCCGACTCGGCGGAGGTAGATCTCTCCCGACGCGGCATAGGCCAGCAGGTTTCCTTCCGGAGACAGACTGGGATGGGTCTCCGCTCCACCTTCGGACGTCAGCATCGTGACCTGCCCGATCGTTACGGAGAGCTCGGGCGCCCTGCGGGCCAGCGACCTCACCGCCCAAACGCCCGCAACCAGCAGCAGAGGAACTCCTCCGTACAGAAAGACGGTCTTCCACTTGACGGCAGGCCTTTTCTTCCCGGATCCTATCCCGGAGAAGATAGAAATCCCGTCTCTCAAAGGCAAGCCCTTCTCGATGTTTTGGAGGTCCGCCAGAAGCTCCCTCACCGTCTGATACCTTTTCTCTTTCTCCTTCTCCATGCACTTCAGGATCAGCCGGCCCATTCCCGGGGTGAGCTCGGGGTTTGTTGTCCTCGGATTTTGCGGTGCCTGCGTCTTATGCTTGATGGCCACGCTCAGGGCCGTGTCTCCTTTGAAGGGGACCTTGCCCGTGACCATCTCGTAAAGGATCGCTCCCAGCGAATAGATGTCGGACCGCTGGTCGGCCTTCTCACCCTCAACCTGCTCGGGCGAGATGTAGTCAGGAGTTCCGATCATCATTCCCGTTTGCGTAGCTCCCGGGGCTTCGACCGAGCGGGCGATGCCGAAGTCCATGACCTTGGCACCGCCTTTCTCGTCCATCATGATGTTCTGGGGCTTAAGGTCGCGGTGGATGACGCCCAGGGCATGGGCCTCCGCCAGCCCCTCGCACACTTGCTTGACGACGGCGAGCGTATCCTTCTCCGTGAACATGCCTTTCCGCCGGATGAGGCTCTTCAGGTCCTCGCCCCTGACGTATTCCATTGTGATGAAGAGAATCTTCTCGCCCTCGTTGAGGTCATACATCTTGCAGACGTTCCGGTGGGCGATCCGGCGGGCGAACTTCAGCTCGTTCTTGAATCGCTCAATGGTCTCTGTGTGGGCGGCGATCTCCGGCTTCAAGACCTTGAGGGCCATCTCTTCGTCTAGCTTCCTGTCCCTGACACGATAGACGACCCCCATGCCGCCCTGGCCCAGTTTCTCAAGGACCTCGTATCTCTCCGCGAAGAGGGTGCCAAGCGCCAAGCGCTGAGTCGGTGTCTCGAGGGTCTTGGTGAAAGAAACGTCCTTACTCTCCCAAGGGAAAGTCGTCGCGCACTTTTTACAGAACCGGGAATCGAGAGTGTTCTCGGTGTCGCACTTGGGACATTTCATGGCCCGCCGACCTCCAAGCTTCCTGGCCAAAAGATAAGGCCGTTAGGAGGGGATGTCAACGGAAAGTCGCCGTCACGCGGAGGGAAGCCGCTGACCGAAGCTGAAAGGAGCATCTTGCGGCGGTAGGGGTGAATGGGCCTTAGACCGGGCACGGGATTGACCGCCGTCTCAATTTTTTTATAATGATTCTTCAACGGCCCAGCCGGGCTCGCCGCAACGAACGGCTGGGCGGCCGGGTTCTAAGCGTATCGTCGAGATTTGATCCGTTTGCCGGAAAGGAGGTTCCTGCATGATCGCCGTCGAGCATCTGGTCAAGAAATACGGTGATCTCGTCGCCGTCCGCGACTTGAGCTTTGAGGTCGAGAAAGGCTGCATCTGGGGCCTGCTCGGACCGAACGCGGCCGGCAAGACGACCACCATGCGCATCCTGACGGGGTTTCTCCCCGCCACGGACGGCAAGGCTTCGGTCGGGGGCTTCGACGTCTTTGCCCAGGCCGAAAAGGTCAAGCGGATCCTGGGCTACCTGCCCGAGGTCCTGCCCCTCTATCCGGACCAGACCGTCACCGAGTACCTGAACTTCATCGCCGACCTCAAGCAGGTTCCGGCCGGGAAGAAGAAGGACGCCGTGGCCCGGGCCATCAAGTCCACGGGACTCGAGTCGGTCAAGGGCCGGCTGATCAGGAACATCTCCCGCGGCTTCAAGCAGCGGGTCGGCATCGCCCAGGCCCTGGTCCACGACCCCCAGGTCCTGATCCTGGACGAGCCGACCATCGGCCTGGACCCGGCCCAGATCCGCGAGATGCGGGGCCTGATCCAGTCGCTGCGGGGCGAGCGGACGATCATCCTCTCGACCCACATCCTGGCCGAGGTCACCCAGACCTGCGACGGGGTGGTCATCATCAACGAGGGCCGGCTCAAGGCCTCGGGCTCGCTGGCCGACCTGACCGCCTCCGTCGAGCACAAGGACGGCGTCGCCCTCAAGCTGCGCCGCTCGCCCGACGAGGCCGTCGCCGCGCTGCGGGCCCTGCCCGGTGTGGAGCAGGCCGGCCGCGAAGAGGACGGCCTGCGCGTCGAGTGGAAGCCCGGCACGGACCTTCGCGACGAAGTGGCCCGCCTGGTCGTGGAGAAGGGCTTCGGCCTGCTGGAGATGCGGCCGATCACCATGAACATCGAGGACCTCTACCTCAAGATCGTCTCCGGAGGGGTGGACCAATGAAAGCCGTCTGGATCATCGCCAAGAAGGAGCTGCGGGCCTACTTCACCTCGCCCATCGCCTACGTCGTCATGACCGTCTTCCTGGTCCTGGTCGGGTTCTTCTTCTACAGCCTGCTGTGGTGGTTCAACTCCCAGTCGCTGCAGGCCGCCCAGAACCCCTACTACGCCCAGCAGATGAACATCAACCAGATGGTCTTCGGGCCGCTCTTCAACAACATGAGCATCATCCTGCTGCTGATGCTGCCGCTGCTGACCATGCGCCTCTTCGCCGAGGAGAAGAAGCTGGGGACCGAAGAGCTGCTGATGACCTCGCCCATCAGCATCGCCCAGGTCATCGTCGGCAAGTTCCTGGCCTCGTTCCTGGTCCTGGCGGCCATGCTGGCCCTGACCGGGCTGCTGGCCGTCTTCCCCTTCCTCTACGGCAACCCGGAGCTCCTGCCCGTCCTCAACGGCTACCTGGGGCTGCTGCTCATGGGGGCCGCCTTCCTGGCCATCGGCATCTTCTTCTCCTCGGTGACCGAGAACCAGATCGTGGCCGCCATCCTGACCTTCGGGGCGCTGCTGCTGTTCTGGATCCTGAACTGGGCCTCCGGCTCGGCCTCGGGGTTCTGGAAGGACGTCCTCAACTACGTCTCCTTCTTCCAGCACTTCGACAACGCCACCCAGGGCATCCTCGACACGACCGACCTCATCTATTACGCCAGCTTCGCCTTCTTCGGGCTGTTCCTGACCCACTCGGTCATCCAGTCCCGCCGCTGGAGATAAGCCATGGACAAGATCAAAGCCCACCTCAACTCGATCGGCCTGGGCCTCCTCGGCCTGGCCCTGGTGGCCCTCAAGGTCTGGCCGCAGAGCCGCCTCCTGGCGCTCGTCCTGGCCGTTCTGGGCCTGGCCTCCCTGGCCGCCTACTTCGTCCTGCACGCCGGCGACCTCAAGCAGGGCCTCAAGCGCCGCTCCTTCCTCTACTCCTCCAACCTGGCCCTGATGATCGTCCTGACCCTGGCCATCCTGACCCTGATCAACTTCATCGGGGCCCGCCACCACAAGCGCTTCGACTTTACCGAGGCCAAGGTCCACAGCCTGTCCGACCAGTCCATCACCGTGGCCAAAGCCCTCAAGCAGGATGTCCTGGTCAAGGGCTTCTTCCGCGAGGGTAATTACGGCAAGGCCCGGCTGGAGGACCTGCTCAAGATCTACGCCTACCACTCGCCGCGGGTGAAGGCCGAGTTCATCGACCCCGACAAGAATCCCGGCCTGGTCAAGCGCTACGAGGTGACCCAGGACGGCACGGCCATCTTCGAGTCCGGCGACAAGGACACCCGCATCACCGAGACGACCGAGGAGGCCGTGACCAACGCCCTCATCAAGGTGACCCGGGCCAAGGCCAAGACCATCCTCTTTCTGGAAGGTCACGGCGAGAAGTCGATCGAGGCGACGGACGAGAACGGCATCTCCTTCGCCAAGGACGAGCTGGCCAAGCTGGGCTACGAAGTCAAGAAGCAGACCCTGGCCCTGCCCGAGGCTCTGACCGCGGACTGCGCCCTGCTCGTCGTGCCCGGCCCGCAGAAAGACCTGGCCCCGGCCGAGCTCGAGGCGATCGCCGGCTACCTCAAGGCCGGCGGCCGCATCCTCTTCCTGGTCGATCCCCAGACGGCACCCGCCCTGCCGGCCTTCCTGGCCGGGTACGGCTTCAAGCTGGACAACGACATCATCTTCGACCGGCCCTCGATCCTGGGCGGCGACTACCTGATGCCGGTCATGAGCGAGCTCACCGAGCACGCCATCACCCGCAGCTTCCGCTACGCCACGGTCTACCCGCTGGCCCGCTCCGTGGACGTCATCGAGCCCAAGCCCGCCACCGTTACGACCTCGCTCGTCCTGGGCAAGACGTCCGACTACGCCTACGCCAAGAAGGGCTTCGCCCTGAAGGCTAAGATGACCGTCAAGGAGATCGCCTTCGACGCCAAGGCCGACAGGCGTGGGCCCTTGCCATTGGCCGGCCTGGCCTCGCTGACGCCGGCCGCCGACGCCGCGGGCAAGATCTGCGCCCGAGGGCCGCCTTATCGTCTTCGGCGATTCCGACTTCGCCGCCAACCGCCTCTTCGACGCCTACGGCAACGGCAACCTCTTCCTCAACTCGGCCAACTGGCTGACCGAGGAGGCCGACCTGATTTCGATCCAGCCCAAGACCCAGAACCCGCGGACGCTGCAGCTGACGCCGGGACAGGGTCGGACGATCTTCTGGTTCTCCGTCGTCCTGCTGCCGCTTCTCGTCCTAATCGTGGGGCTCAGCATCTGGTTCCGCAGGAGGGCGCTGTGAAGTTCAAGACCACCGCCATCCTGGCCGTCATATTCGCCGGGCTTCTCCTTTTCGTCCTGTTCGTCGAGAAGAAGCCCAAGGAATCCGGCGCCGCGGCCGAGGAAAAGCTCGTGGTACTCAGCGCCGCCGACATCGAGGCCGTGAGCCTTAAAACCAACTCCGAAACGCTGTCCTTTCGCAAGAACGACAAGGGCGAGTGGATGATGGCCGAGCCCATGGAGGCCAAGGCCGACGCCTTCGAGGTCGAGGCCCTGGTCTCGGCGCTCTCGGACCTGCGCATCGAGAGGGTCGTGGAGGCTTCGGGCGGCGATCCGAAGACATACGACATTCCCCAGCGCGAGGCCGTCCTGACGGCCAAGGGCCAGGCCGAGCCGGTCCGCATCCTGATCGGCCCGGAGAATACAATCGACGGCACGTTCTACGGCCAGAAGGCGGGCGATCCTCGCATCGTCCTGCTGCCGAGCACGCTGAAAGCCCCGTTGGATAAGAAGCTCTTCGACTACCGGCAGAAAGACGTCTTCCGGTTCGAAGCCAAGGACGTGTCGGGAATTAAGCTCAAGGCCAAGGACAACCGCTGGGAAGCCCACAAGACCGACGGCGAGTGGTTCCTGACCTCCCCCCTCAAGGCCCTGGCCAAGGAAAGCCAGATGACCACCCTGCTCGACTCTCTGGCCGGGCTGCGGGCCAAGGAGTTTGCGGTCGAGGCCAAGACGCCGCAGGAGCTGAAGACACACGGTCTGGCCGAGCCTGAGTACACCGTGGCCTTGAGCCTGCCGGGTTCGAGCCAGGAGATCGTCTTCGCCCTGCACAAGGCCGAGGACAAGACTTACGCCACGACCTCACAGTCGACCAAGATCATCGTGCCCGAGGCCGATATCCTGTTCGACCTGGAGCGCAAGCCCGCCGACCTGCGCGAGAGCAAGGCCGCCGTCTTCAGCTCCTGGCAGGCCGACCGCCTGACCCTTAAAAAGGGCGGGTTGTCGCTGGCCGTCCACAAGGCCGCCAACGACAAGTGGTACCTGGACGAGGCCGACAAGGAGGAGGCCGACGCTTCCAAGATCGATGCCTTCCTGCGCAAGGTCGAGGGCTTGGAGGCGGCCGAGTTCATCGACGCCCCCAAGGGTCCGGCCGCGTACGGCCTGGACAAGCCCGAGGCCGAGCTGACGATCCGCACCAAGGACTCCTTCGGCGAAAAGCCGCTCGAGAAGACGGTCTCCCTGACCGTGGGCAAGGTCGACGCGGAGAAGAAGCAGGCGGTGATCAAGAACGCCCGCTTCGCCTGGCTGATCAAAGCCGACGCCTCATTCCTGGAGGACTTCCCCAAGGAAAAAAAGGACTGGCTGGCGCCCCCGCCCGTCGCGCCGGAAAAGAAATAGCGCTTAAGCCCAATTCCGGGAAGGGCGGTTCGGAGTATCGGCCCGGCGGCTTCGGCCTCTACTCGCCTTTTCCCACAGCTCTCTTCGGCGCCTCGGAACTCGCGCCTTCGTCTAAACTGACTTGCATGGTCTCCCACTCAGTCTCTTTTTCGATTGTTCTTTCCCAGCTCAAACAGTCCTCAGCGGCCGTTGGCTCCCCTCAGAGAGTTATGGAAAAAGGCGCCGGCCTCGCGATTTCGCCGTTGGCCGATACCCCGAATCGCCTGATCTCCCCGGAATTGGGCATTGACCAATAAGATGCAAGCGATTTCAGAACGAGACGCGCAGGCCGGCCCGCAAGTAGAGGCCGCTGAGGTCGATCACGGCGTCGCGGACGGCGGTGATCTGCCCGCCCGACCAGCCCCCGGGCAGGTTGAAGCGCTTATAGGTCGTGGCCAGCCAGTCGACCGCCTCCTCGAAATAGAGAAGGCGGAAGTCGCGCGCTTCCTCGGGGTTCCCGTAATAGCTTTCCTGGTAGCGGCCGGAGAAGTCCGAGAGCCGGGCCCGGCGATACCCGGCGTCGAGGCAGAGCATCAGCCTGCCGAGGACGGCCCAGTCGAGCTCCAGGCCGGCGGTCCAGCCGAGGCTGAAGCCGTTGGTGTCGGCCGTCCAGCTCTGGACCGGTTCTTCGCCCCCGGTTAGGTAGTGCGAGGTTCGCGACCCGGCGTCCTCGAAGGAAGCCCAATAGGCGTCGAGTCCGGCGTGCGGGCGCAGCTCGATCGATTGGCCCAGGGGGAAAATGGATGCCAGTCCCAGGCGGGCGAAGACGGCCCGGACCCGGTCATCGCGCAGGAAGGCCTCGGACACCGTCCCCCACTCGACGGTGAAGGCGTTGCCCTCGCTGGATGCGGCCAGGAGGCCGGCCGCAACGGTCAGGGCCAGGCCGCGCCGCAGGCGAATGTCGGCCGCGATCTCGAAGTCCTGCGCCCAGCGAATGGGCTTCGTCGCGAGGCTCGAGATGCCGACGCCCACGACATCGTCGTAGGCGCGGGGAAAATCTTGCAGGAAATCGTTGTACTCGCGCGGCGCAACGAGCGACCAGCCGTTGCTTACGCGCAAGGAGACGCGGGCCGGGGGGTCGATCTGACCGAGGAGGGGCATGGCAACGGCCGCAAAGAGGATGGTCAGGGCGGCAAGGGCGAGAGTTCTTGGCTTTGGCATTGACCTTTTCCGGACGCAACGGCATTATAGATGCCCCACGCCGGGAAGACAATGAGCAACACGGATGGGCTTTTTCGCGGCCTTCTCCCCTGGTACTCCCGCAACCGCCGCATCCTGCCTTGGCGCGCGACGACAGACCCCTACGCCGTGTGGGTTTCCGAGGTTATGCTCCAACAGACGACCGTGGGTGCCGTCATCCCTTATTATGCCCGCTGGCTGAAGCGCTTCCCGGACGTCGAGGCACTGGCCCGGGCCCCTCTGACTTCTGTGTTGAAGGCCTGGCAGGGACTCGGATACTACCGCCGGGCGCGCGACCTACGCCGGGCGGCGCGCGTCCTGGTCGAACGCCACGGCGGCAGGCTCCCCGACGACGAGAAGGCCCTGCGGGCCCTGCCCGGATTCGGTCCCTACACCGTCGCGGCCGTCCTGTCGATCGCCTTCAACCGCGCGGTGCCGCTTGTCGACGCCAACGTCCGCCGCGTCCTCATGAGGGTTTTCTGCATGGAGGGCCCGGCCCGCGCCTCGAACGACAAGGCGCTCCTCGAACGGCTGGCGCCGGAGGTGCCCCGACGCAGGCCGGGTGACTTCAACCAGGCCCTGATGGAGCTGGGCGCCCTGGTCTGCCGGCCGGCAAACCCGGCCTGCCTGCGCTGCCCCCTGCGCGCTGCGTGCCGGGCCTACACCGAAGGTCGGCAGGAGGTCATCCCGGCCGCCGTGAAGCGAACCTACCGGAAACAGACGGCGGTAGTGGGGATCATCAACCGGGAGGGGCGCATCCTCATCCAGCGGCGTCCGGTGGAGGGATTCCTGGGCGGGCTATGGGAGTTCCCAGGCGGCAAGGTCGAGAAGGGCGAAACGCTCGAGGACGCTTTAGCCCGGGAGATCCGGGAGGAGGTCGGCATCCGGATCATAGGCATCCGGCCGTTCCTGACCGTGGATCATTCGTATACCCAGTTCAAGGTCACCCTGCACGCCTTCACTTGCCGGCCTGCAACCGAGCCGGCCTTGGGCCCGGCAATGCGCTGGGTCAAACCGCACGACTTGGCGAAGTACCCCTTCCCCTCGGGGAGCGCGCGGATCGCGGATAGGCTTAACGAGCGGGTTCCCGGGCCGCGGAGATCGCGTCGAGCTCGGCCGTCTTGAACCGCACGCTCAGGATGTAAGGCTCCTCGCCGGCCAGCCAGTGGCCGTACGTCGTCGCCACGAACGTGCCGTCGGGCAGAATTTCCACTCCGGGATAGGCGCAGTCGGCCGAGACGAGGTTGTCCTTCAATCGGACCAGGTACTGGCCGGGACGGCCCGAAACGAGATCATCGAAGGTGCCCACCCAGGCAACCCAGTCACCCTCGTAAGGCGAGGCCTTGCCCTGGGGCGAGATTGAGCGAAACGACACCACCAGCCGGCCATCGGGCGCGTACTTGCCGGTGTGCCGATCGCCGTTCAACGCATCAGGCAGGTCGCGGGGCGCGCTCCAGGTCAAGCCCTCGTCCTCGGAGAAGATGATTTGGGAATTCCGCCGGCGCAGGTTTTCGCGCAACAGAACGGCCAGCCGCTTGCCGTCGGGCGAGCGGACGAGGCCCGGCTCGCAGACATGAATGTCGCTCGATCGGTAGATCGCCTCCGGCTCGGACCAGGTCAACCCGCCGTCGTCGGAAAAGGTCTTGAGCAGGGTCATCGCAGCGGGCTTCTCAACCCTGGACTCTTTGGCCAGGAAGCGGCCGTCGTCATGGAAAAGGGCCAGATAGCGGCCTCGGACCGGTCCGACCGCCTCCACACTGCCCATGACTACGATCCCGCCCCAGTCCCCGACGGGAGCCAGCCTGGACCAGGTCACGCCGTCGTCCTCGGAGCGTGCCATCCGAGCCGGGTAAAGGCCGGAGAAGAGGATCAATCGCTTGGCGCCGTCGGGGCGCAAGACACGGTGGATGGTGGGCGTCTCCAGGCTCGTCTCCCAGGAGGGAGGAGTGGGCAGGCGATCCGTCCAGGTCAATCCGCCGTCGAGGCTTTTCTTGTAGACGATGGCGCCCTTGCCGTGACCCTTGGGATAGACGCAGAGGATGGTCTTGCCATCCTCGAGGAGGCAGGTCGTGGGGTGGCCGAGGTATTGGCCCTTCTCGACATCCACCACGACTTGGCGGGCGGCGTCCTTGTCGAGGTCGATAAAACGGATGCCGGGCGCGACAGAGGGTGTTTGCGGAAAGGATCCCGCCGCGGCCGCGCCCAGGCAGATGAGAGCGGCCGCGGCGGCGAAGATGCGCGTGAAGCCGTTTCCGGCCATCGCCGCTCTTACTTCTTGAGGAGTTTGGTCTGTCCGGTCGTCTCCCCGGTGATGGCGATGCTCATGTTGGCCGGGGAACCGATTTCGATGGTACCGTTCATGGTGCCTTTGACGTCGGACTTGACGTAGATGCCTTCCTTGACGGCGAAGAAGAACGTCCCGGTAGCCTCGGTTTTGATGGCCAGGGTCATGCCCATCCCCTGCTGTTCGAGGTTGCCGCTGACCGTCCCGGTCGAGACGACCTTGATCCGGGCGCATTCGTAGCCGTCGACGGTCTCGAACCCGTCCAAGGTGTTCTGATGGACGGCATGGACCTGGGTCTCGCCGGCGCCTTCCTTCTGGATCACGGTGTCCTCGCTCGGCCAGGTGTCGCCGACCTTGACCGGCTTGTCGGGCAGGTCGGGGAAGAAGGCCTGGAAGGTGGAGCTGATGTCGCGCTCGCCGTTGGGGGTGGAGACCTTGAGGGCCAAGGCCCCGCTGAAGTCGATTTCCTTGCCCAGCCGGCCGACGACGAGGTCGAAGCCCTTGCCGATGACCGTGCTCATGTCGGGCGACATGGGTCCCTGGGCCGTCTGGACGTCGGACTTGGCCGCGTCGATGACTACACCCAGCTCGAAGTCCTGGCCCTTCATGCTCTTGAGCTGAACGGTGAAGTCCATGCTCGAAACGCTGGTCGTGGTCATGGACTGCCCCATGACGTCCATGGCCTGGGTCTGGGTGCCGGCCTCCTGGTAGGAGAGGGCTTTGCCGGCCGGGAACTGGTAGGCCAGGGTCACGGCACCCTGGGGAACGGGTCGGTCGGCGGCGATGCCGGCCAGTACGAGCAGGGCGGCGAGCGCCAGGGCCACGCGGCCGCGCTTGGCGAGAACGGGATTCGAGCTCATGGTCAACCTCCTAGGAAATCAATCTCTTTGAAGTCAGAATATCAATTCACGGGGAAGAAAACAATCGGAACCGCGGGCTTTACGGGCCTATCGAAGCCCGGACGGCGGCTCGTGCGTCTTCTCTTCAAGGCTTTCATACGGAATCGGGGACGGTTGGTTCAGGCTCGACGGCGATTTCCAGCGGCGCTTGACGGACCGCCGGGAATAGGATATTCAGGGCTGTTACATAAGCCAGGCTATGACAGATCCAGCGCTCCTCATCGAATACCAGTTCGCCGACTACGGCACGCCCATTCGAGACACTTCCCGGCCGGGTCGTTCTCGACGTCGGGATGCGCTTAGCCCCCGGCGTTCTCGACCACCATCACGCCGAGGCCGAGCCCGAATGCGCCTCCGCCCTGGTCATCTCCCACCCGGAGCTCGTGCTCGACCACATCCGGCCGGGCGGCCGCGAGCCCGAGGGCACCCTGACCTTCGTCACCCACCGCTTGCCCGACTTCGACGCCCTGGCCTCGATCTTCCTGGCCGGCCGGCTGATCGAGCAGGGAGAGATCGACCCGGCCATGCGGGCCCTGGCCGCCTACGCCCAGGTCGTGGACACTTCGGCCCTGCCCCCCGACCTGGACCTCGCGGCCACGCCATACGGCGTCCTGCGGGCGCTCTTCGCGGGCGCCAAGGGCAGCGAGGACGAGATCAACCGGGAGCGGATCGAGGAGGGGCTCAAGTTCATGCGGCACCTGCACGTCCGCGCCGCCGCCGGGGCCGAGCTGATGGAAAACAGGAGCCTGTTCCAGGGCATCGACCGCTACGAGCGCGCCGTGCGCAAGGTCGGCGAAGACCACCAGAACTACCTGTCCGACGCCGACCGCTCCCCCAAGTTCCGCATCTCTCTCCCGCTTTTGGAAGGGACCGGCCGCAAGACGGTCGACGGGCTCAACGTGGCCGGACCACGCTGCTTCCTGCTCAAGGAGTGGGCCCGGCGCGACCGGGTTTACGCGCCAAGCGGCCGCGGCTTCGCCTTCGTCATGAGCCGCTACGGCGATTCGCGCTTCATCATCGGGGTGGACCCCGTCGCGGGCGTCAACCTGCGCGGATTGGGCGGGATCCTGAACGGCCTCGAGCGGGACCGTCGGGCCGAGCTGGGCCAGCCGGAAGGGCCGCCCTGGTACGAGGGCGACTGCGCCTTCTTCCGGCAGCGGATCGTCGACTCGCCCCGGGACGGCTCGGTGCTGTCGTCGGAGGTCGTCTTCAAGGCCGTGCGGGCTTTCGGCCTGGTCGAGGATTAAGAAGCCTAAAGTCGAGATCCGGCTTCACGCGGGCCGGTCAGGATAATCCCCACTCCTTGTGGCGGGCGGCGATCGTCTCGGCCAGCGCATCGACCGCCTTCAGGTCCTCTTCCTTCGGCGCCCCTTTGAACAGGATGGGAGGAAGGATTTCGACTTTCAGGTTCGGGATGAGCCCGGTCAGCTGTTCGACCATCTTCTGCCCCCAGCCATAGCTGCCGATGAAGGCGGCCAGGCGGGCCTTGGGCCGGATGGCGTTGGCCAGGAAGGCGGCGAAGGCCAGCCGGGGGTGCAGCCCGACATGGACGGCCGGGCCTGCCAGGACGATGGTGGCTGCGTCGACCAGCCGCACGGCCAGCTGGCCGATGTCGGCATCGGCCATGTTGAAGCGGCAGGCGGTCACGCCGCGGACATCCAGTTCGGACGACCAGCCGCTCGACCATCATCTCGGTGCTGCCGTGCATCGAGACGAAGGCGATCGACGACACCGTTCTTCGGCGTGTCTTTGACCCATTCGCGGTAGGCCAGCATGATGGTCTGGGGACGCTTGTGGATGGGGCCGTGGCTGGGGGCGATCATGTCGATCGGGTAGTCGCGCAGGCGGTCGAGGTTCTTCTGGATGGCCGTCCGGAAGGGCATCATGATCTCGGCGAAATAGCGCTTGGCCGCCTCGTAATTCGCATCCTCGTCGTCGACGAAGAGGCCCGACTGGGCCAGGTGGGAGCCGAAGAAGTCGCAGGAGAAGAGGATCTTGTCCTCCCTGAGATACGTGCACATCGTCTCGGGCCAATGGACCCAGGGGGTGTGGATGAACTCGATGGTCTTGCCGCCGAGCGACAGGACGGCCCCGTCCTCGACGGTGTCGATGCGGTCCGCGGACAGGCCGAGGTGGTCGATGAGCAGGCCCTTGGCCTTGGGCGAGCAGACCAGGCGGGCCTCGGGGTAGCGGGCCAGCACGGCCGGCAGCATCCCGGAATGGTCCTGCTCGGCGTGATGGGCAACCACGATGTCGATCGGTGGCATCTGGTCCAGATAGGCCATCAGGACGGCGCCTTTGGCCGGATCGACGGTGTCGAGCAGGGCGGTCTTCTCAGAGCCCCGGACGACATAGGCGTTGTAGCTCGTCCCGTCGGGCAGGGGGATCAGGGCGTCGAACAGGCGGCGGTCCCAATCGACGGCGCCGACGGCGTAGACGTTATCGGTGATCAGGCGCGGATTCATGCGAGACTCCTTGTTTTTTCCAATTCCGGGTCACTTGGCCTCTTTTTATATAACCGAAAGGCCGGCCGCGGGGCAAGGCTCCGGATGTTCATACACGACTAATTATATAGGATTTCGGGAGAGGAATAATCAAGGGGATTCAAAGGGGGCCAGGCGTTCGATGATATCGACGTGGGCGGGAAAGGCCGCCATGAGGTCCCGGCGCCTTCCGAGCTCGAAATCCTCGAACTCGAAGCCCGGCGCCAGGGTGCATCCGGCCAGGACGAAGTCCGCCGGCGGCACGAGCTCGGCCCCGAACCAGCAGCCGGCCCGCAGGACGATCTGATGAGCTTGTTCCTCCTTCGCTTCACGGCCCAGCAACAGCCGACGATGTCCCGTCCCCGGCTCCAGAACGTGGAGAACGACCGGGCCGCCCTCGTAGAGATGCCAGATCTCGTCGGAACGCAGGCGGTGGAAGCGCGATATTTGGCCTCGAGCCAGAAGAAAGTAGATCGAAGTGGCCAGCGTCCGGTCTCCCGGAAATCGCTCCGGAAGTCCCGCCCGCGGGACGATCTCCGGCGAGCGGTAGATCTCGCGATAGAAGCCGCCCTCGGGGTGAGGCTTCAGGTCGAGCCGGCGGATCCAGGCCTCGGCTTCGCTCATGCTTGTCCTCCTGCCGCGGGCGGTTCGCAGGCGCCGGCCCGGCCATGCATCCGGCCTCTGGAGAGCGAGGCAAACACGCCCAGCACGCACAGCAGCCCGAAGGCCAGGAATCCCGTTCGGACGGCGGTCAGGAAGCGGCCATAGACCGGCGGCGTGATCGCCACCCGGCCGATGAACAGGACGAACAACAGCATGGCCACACCCATGCTCAGCATCTGCCCGGTCAGCCGCATCGTCCCCAGCATGGCCGAGGCGACGCCGTAATCGCACGGCTCCACCGCGCTCATGACCGCGTTGGTGTTGGGCGAAGAGAACAGGGCGAACCCGGAGCCCAGCGCCACCAGGATGCCGAAGACGAAGATCGTGGCCGTGGAAGCGTGGAGAAAGGCCAGGGCGAACAGCCCGGCCGCCGACACGGCCATTCCGCTCGAGGCCAGCAGGCGCGGCTCGATCCGGTCCGAGAGCCGGCCCGCGAGCGGCGAGAAGAGGGCCATGACCGCCGGCTGGGCGATGAGGATGAGGCCCGCCCGCTGCGGCGTCAAGCCTTTGAGATATTGGAGATAGAGGCTCAGCAGGAAGCCCACGGCCGACGTGGCGCTATAGTGGATGAGCGCCGCCAGGTTGGAGTAGAGGAAGACCGGGCGCCCCCGCAACAGCGCCAGGTCGAGAAGGGGCCGGCGGGCCCGCCGCTCGCGGGCCAGGAAACCGGCCGCGGCGACGGCCGACGCCGCCAGGAAGGCGAAACCGGTCGCGCGAGGCATCCGAGACAGGCCCAGCATCAGGGTCACCAGCGAAGCGCCCAGCAGCACCGCGCCCGAGGCATCGAAGTCCGCCCGGCCTGCCGCGCGGCGGTCATGGGGAAGCCGAAGGGCGACGATGGTCAGACCCAGGGCCAGCAGGCCGGAAGCGGCGAAAACCGACCGCCAGCCGAGCTGTTGGGTCAGGACGCCGCCCAGGACCGGCCCCAGCGACAGGCCGCTGTAGGTGAAAGCGACGTTGATGCCGAGAACCCGGCCGCGCCGACGCGGCGGAAAAGCCGCCGTCAGCATGGCCATGCCGGTGCTGAAGAGCATGGCCGCCCCCAGCCCCTGCAGGACGCGAGCCGCGATCAGGACGCCCGCGGATCCGGCCAGGGCGCAGAGGCCCGACGACAGGCCGTTCAAGACCGCGCCGGCCAGGAAGATCCGCTTGCGGCCGGTCAAGTCGGCCAGCTTGCCCAAGGGGATCAGGAAGACGGCCGCGGCCAGGAGGTAGGACGTCGCCGTCCAGCCTAGAACCACGGCGTCGATCCGGAATTCGCGTCCGATCGCGGGCAAGGCGATGTTCAAGGCGGAGGAAAGGAAGGGGGCCAGGAACGCGGCGATGACGGAAGCCAGGAGGACGGTGTTGGACCGGGGCGTCTCCGTCAGGGGCGGTGGGGTGACGATCGGACCGGCGCCGGGTCGGCTCAATAGGATTTGATCCGCAAATTGGATTCGGGGTAGGCCAGGCGGGCCTCGCCGCCCGTCCGCCGCAGCATGGTGCCGTCGGTCTCGAGGCGGGGCAGCCGGTCCTCCGGGAAGGGGGCAAGCTCCAGCTCGAGACGCCCGCCGCGGAATCCCAGGTCGGCCTTGACCGGACCCAGCCCGGGCCACAGCCGCGGCCGGACCATCAGCCCGTCCTCCTCCGGGCGCACGCCCAGCATGTGGTGGACGAACAGGTGGATGAGCTCGGCCCAGGTCCAGGGGATGATCCCGACCTGGGGGAAGGGCGGTGCCATGCGGCGGCCGTAGAACTCGAACCAGGCCCCGGAGGCGGCCCCGGGCACCGAGTCCAGCCAGCCTAGGATACGGCGCACGGTCGCAAAATCTCCGGTCTCGACACAAGCGCGGGCCACGAAAAGCGAGGCAAAAGGCCAAGGTCCCGGGGAATCGGGCTCGGAGGAGAAGTGATAGCGGCCGTAGCCGCCCCCCGTCCAAGCCTGGTCCCAAAGCGTCTCGAGCGAGGACAGGGTCAGGGTCGCCAGCGGGGATTCGGACGGCACCAGCCCGTAGACGATCGGCAGGGCGGCCTGGGTGTCCGGGTTGAGATAGTGGATGGGCTCCGCGGCCAGCGGGACTTGGGCGGGAAGCCCGGCCTCGGGAGAGGGCACGATCGTCTCCTGGATTCTGCCGTCCGGCCCGCGCCGCTTGATGAAACCCCGATTGTCGACCAACCGGAAGACGCGGTCCTCGAGCATGGCCTTGCGCAGGCGCAGGCTCTCGGCCGTCCAGCGGGCCGCTTCCTTCTCCCGCCCCGTCAGCCGGGCCAAGGTCGCGGCGGCCTCCAACCCGGCCGCGACGGCGGCCTGGTAGATGAGCTCGAGCCCCGTCTCGATGCCGTGGATGCGGTGCCTTTCCCAGTACTCCCGCCGGTTCATCAGCAGGCCGGAGGGCTCGTGCCGGAAGACCGGACGCAGCGGAAACTCGGCCGCGGCGCGGATTTTGTCCCAGGCCTGGCGGACGAGATCCAGGTCGCCCGACCATAAGGCGTACTGCTTCAGGGCCAGCAGGAGGAAGCCGTTCTGGTCCAGCTCGACCTCGTCCGGTCCGCGACGCTCGCTGGAGTCGACGGTGTCGCCGTCCGCGGTCACGAAGTCCTTCAGCAGGCGGGCGAACATGGTCCGCGAACGGCGCCGCTCGCCCAGCATGGCCAGCGCCGAGGCCATCACGGCCTGATCCCGAACCCACTCCCGGTTGTACTGCCACACGCCTCCGTCCACCCGGCCGGAAGCCGAGATGACGGCCGGCAGCTGATGCTTGGCGGCCCGGAATAAGCGGTCCAGACGCGGCTCGCCGAACGAGACGCGGGCCAGCGCCCCCCAGTAGGCCCGGGCCGGCCCTTCATCCGGCGTCCCATCGAGCACGGCCAATCGAATCCCGCGGCGGGATTCGTCCAGGACGTAGCTGAGGACGGCGCGGGCCGTGCCGTCGGCCTGCAGCGTGGGAACCACCGCGACGGTCGAGCCGCGCACTCCGGTCCGCAGGCGGGGCTCGCCGCGGCGCCGGGAGAGCCCGCGGACGACGACCTCGCGGATAAGAAGGGGCGCTTCCGGATCGGGACAGAAGAACGATTCCACGACCTTGACGCTCCCGCTCGTCCAGGCCGCCCGCACCGCGGGCACCCCGTCCCTGTCTTCCCAGGTGACGCGAAGGCCGGCGGCGGAGGCGACAAGGCGGCCGCCGTCGGTCTCGATCTCCAGCAGCGTCCCGAGAAGGCCCGCTTCGGGGTCCATGGTCAGCGCCTCGCGCTTCTTGCCCAGCCGCTCGGGGTCCATGATCAGCAGACCGAGCGGGGTTCCCTCGCCCGAAGGGGCGAACTGCACGGCGGCCTGGATGAGGCCGTTGCCCAGGAAGAAGTAGCTCGCGTCGCGGAGCCGGGTGCGGACATCGGCCGGCCCGACGCCGGGATCGTCGTCGTAATAGTGTTCTTTAGCTTCTATCATTCCGCACCTCGCAAAAGCGACTCACGCGACGCGCGCCCCGAAGCCGCCGGGGTCAACGCAGGAAGACGGCCAGGCATCCCAAGAGCACGAGGCTTGCGGCCAGACCCGCGCCGAAAGCCCGGGCCCAACCGACCTTGCGGGCCGCCCGCACCGCCTTGACGGTCAGGAAGAAGAGCCAGGCCGCCGCCAGGATCGGAAAGCCCATGGCCACCGTCTGCTCGATCCCCGGTACGGCCGTGAGGTCCATGATCTCCTCCTGCTTGCCGCCCATGGCCAGGAAGACGGCCAGCGCGGAGGCCAAGAACCAGATCACGATCAGAGGCAGAGCGAGAGCGGGCGCCAGCGCGGCGAGAAGGCCTTCGTAAGTCCCCTGGCCGCGGCGACGGGTCAGCAGGTAGGCGGTCCCGCCGGCTGCGAGCCAGGCCAGCAGGAGGACGGGGACGATGAAGACGGCCTGCAGGATGTAGTAGTTCTCGGGCGATAGGACCAGCAGCGGCGGGGCGGCGACCAGGGCGCCGGCCGCGGCCAGAGCGGCCGAGGTCAGGGCATAGAGCCCTCCGATGATCAGCAGGACGCGCAGGCCCGAGGCCAGCCCGGCGGCCTCGGTAGCGAGCGTTTTAAAGGTGCGGCCCGGCCGCGCGGAGGCGCCGACGATTGTCTTGGCCGTGGTCATGGGGATCAGGCCGTAAAGAGGTTCTTGCCCGAGAAGTTCGGGTCGCTGGTCAGGTTGAGGCCCAGCCGTCGCAGGCCGGACTCGTCGCCGGGTGTGGGGATGTGGGTCATGTGCACTTCCGCGCCGCGCAGGAGCTTGAGCTTCTCCAAGGCCAGCTCGGCCGTCGGGTTGGCGGCGGCGGTGATGCTCAGCCCGATCAGGACCTCCTCCACGTTGAGGTTGGCGCTCTTGGCCCCCAGGATGTTCTCCTTGAGCCGGGCCACGGCGTCCAGCACCGAGGTCGCGATCAGGGGCAGCGCGTCGGGGATCCCGGCCAGGTGTTTGACGGCGTTGAGGACCAGGCTCGATCCGGCGTGCATCAGGGGCGAGTTCTTGCCGGTGACGATCGAGCCGTCGGGAAGCTCCAGGGCCGCGCCGACGTAGACGCCCTTGTGGCCCTTGCCGCCGGACTGGGCTTCCTGGGCCGCCCGGCGGGCCGGCTCGACCACCTTGCGGTCCTCGGGCCGGAGCTTCATCTCGCTCATCAGCAGCTCGGCCCGCTCCACGGTCTCCTTGTCGCACAGGCCCATGGCGTATTCGCACTGGTAGCGGAGGAAGCGGCGGATAAGCTCCTGCAGCGCCGCTTCGCGGACGGCGGCGTCGTCGACGATGCCGAACCCGGCCCGGTTGACCCCCATGTCCGTGGGAGACTTGTAGACCGCCTCGCCGCCGGTGATCTTCTCCAGGATGCGGCGCAGGACGGGAAAGACCTCGACGTCGCGGTTGTAGTTGATGGCCACCTGGCCGTGCGCCTCCAGGTGGAAGGGGTCGACCAGGTTGAAGTCGCGGAGGTCGGCCGTGGCCGCCTCGTAGGCGACGTTGACGGGGTGCTTGAGGGGCAGGTTCCAGATCGGGAAGGTCTCGAACTTGGCGTAGCCCGAGTGCATCCCCCGCCGCCAGTCGTGGTAGAGCTGGGACAGGCAGGTGGCCAGCTTGCCCGAGCCGGGCCCGGGGCCGGTGACGACGACCAGGGGCTTGTGCGTCTCGATCGGCTCGTTGGCGCCGTAGCCGGCGTCGCTGACGATGGTGTCGACGTTCGTCGGGTAGCCCTTGGTGAAGCCGTGGGTGTAGACCCGCAGGCCGCGCCGCTCCAGCTTGTTCTTGAAGATGCGGGCGGCGGGCTGGTTCTCGAACCGGGTGATGACGACACCGCGGACGTCCAGGCCCCACTCGGCCAGGTCGTCGATCAGCTTCATGGCGTCGACGTCGTAGGTGATGCCGAAGTCGGCCCGGACCTTCTTGCGCTCGATGTCGCCGGCGTAGATGCAGAGCAGGATGTCGGCCTGGTCCTTGAGCTGCTGCAGGAGCCGCATCTTGACGTTGGGGTCGAAACCCGGCAGGACGCGCGAGGCGTGCATGTCGAAGAGGATCTTGCCGCCGAACTCGAGGTAGAGCTTGTTGGTCGAATCGCCGACGCGCTCCAGGATGGCCGCCGTCTGCTCGCGCAGGTACTTGTCGTTGTCGAAACCGATGCGTGCCGTCACGGGGCCTCCTTGGGATGCGCCGGGCCGCGGGCCCGTTGAGCGTCCCATTCTAGCCGAGGCGCGGGGAGGGGTCAACGACGCGGGTTTATTGCCGCCCCGGCCGCGATCCCGTATACTGGGCGGCCGGAGGCCGCCATGATCGAAACCGTCTACAAGAAGCCCTTCGTCGTGCGGGCCGTCGATATCGACGGCAGCGGCCGCATCCAGCCCGTCGTCTTCGTCGAATACCTCCTGGACGCGGCCGGCGAGCACGCCGCCTCGGGCGGGCTGGCCGTGACGGACCTGTTCCGCAAGGGTGTGACCTGGGTTCTGTCGCGCTTCCACATGGAGCTTCTCCGGTATCCGGAGTGGGGCCGGTCCGTGACCATCGAGACCTGGCCGTCCGGCCGCCATCCGCTCTACGCCACACGCGACTACATCGCCTCCGACGAGGAGGGCACGGTGGCGACCGCGACCTCCTCCTGGCTCATCGTCGACCTGAAGACCAGGCGTCCGGTCCGCACGGACGATTACCTGGAGGGATTCCCCCTGCTCGAAAAGCGGGCCCTGAACGACCCGTTCGCCTCCTTGCCCGCGCCGGCGCCCGGCGACGAGGCCGGGGAGTTCCCGGTCTTCTTCTCCGACATCGACCTCAACCGCCACGTCACCGCCTCGGTCTACATCCACCGGGCCCTGGAGTCCGTGCCCCGAGAGGTCCTCTTCCAGCTCCGCCCCGCCTCGATCGAAGTCAACTTCCGCGGCGAGGCCTTCTACGGCGACCGCCTAGCCAGCCGGCTCGAGCGGCTGGAGGGTGATGGGCCTGCCCGCTTCCTCCACCGCATTTCCCGGGCCGCGGACGACAAGGAGCTGACTCTCCTGCGCACGTCCTGGTCCTGAAGCGTTTGCTCCAAGCCCCCGCCGACGCATATAATGCGGCCGGACATTGACATTCCGCCAGGGAGGACTGCCCCATGCCGAACGCCGGACGATTCTTCGCCGTAACCGTTCTTATCCTTGCCTTGGCAGGAGCCGTCGCCGCGGCGCCTCAGGCCTCCCCCTCAAAGCTGAACGACGACGACCTGCTGGGCGCGCTCGGCCTTCGCGGCGCCCCCATGGTCAATGCCTTTCTCGAGGCCAAGGTCAAGGCCGCCGCAGCGCGTGCCCGCGCCCGTAAACCGGGAGGAATTCGAGATGCGCCGGGCCGCGGACCGGCCGATCCTGATGAAAAGCCTGGGGCTCGATCCCCTGCCCAAGCGGACGCCGCTCAAGCCCAGGGTGACCGGTATCCTGAGGCGGCCGGGGTACCGGATCGAGAAGGTGGTCTTCGAGAGCCGGCCCGGATTCTCCGTTACCGCCCATCTCTACGTTCCCGACGGCACGGACGGCCGCAAGCTCCCCGTCATCGTCAATCCCCACGGCCACTGGGGCTTCAAGAAGAACGAGCCGACGGTCCAAGCCCGGCTCATCGGCCAGGTCCTGCGCGGATACCTGGCCATCGTCGTCGACTCGCCCGGATTCAGCTTCGAGGGCGACCGCCGCATCGAACGGCGCTCCGCCGGGACGCACGACGACCTGCGCCTCATCCTCGGGTCCCAGAACGCGACCTCGGTCTACGTCTGGGATCTGATGCGCACCCTCGACTACCTGGCCACCCGGCCCGAGGCCGACATGAGCCGGATCGGGCTGACCGGCGCCTCGGGCGGAGGCCTGGCCACACTGTGGGCCTTCGCGGCCGAGCCGCGCTTCACCTGCGCGGCCAGCGTCGTCTACGCCAGCAGCCTGGAGGTCAATCCCGTTAACGGCTGCCTCTGCAATCACGTCCCCGGCTCGCTCGCCCTGGGCGATCGGGCCGATGTCCTGGCCATGCGGGCACCGGCGCCGATTCTGATCATCGGGGCCGAGGAGGACGTCGAGTTCCCGGCCGCCGGCATGCGCCTGACGGGCGAAAAGCTGCGCGGACTGTGGCGCCTGTTCGGCAAAGCCGACGACGCCTGGCTGCGGATGTTCCCGGGCGGCCACGACTACAGCCGGCCGATGCGCGAGACGGCGCTCGGCTTCTTCGACAAGTATCTGCGCGGGGTCGGGGACGGCTCGCCCGTTCCGGAACCATCCTTCGCCGTCGAGTTTCCGGACTCGCCCGAGACATTCGTCCTGGCCGAGCCGCCGGCCGAGGCGCTGACCATGCGCGACATCGCCCGCTCGGTGTTCGACCTGGCCGGGCGCGGACGGACGGCCGCCGACTACATCGCCTGGAACGGCGGCCTGCCGGCCGTCGTCGGACCCGAAGTCCGGCGCCTGGACGAAGCCGGCGGCAAGGTCCGGGCCGTCTTCGTCTCCGAGCCCGGGCTGACGATCCCCGTCCTCTATTGGCCGGCGGAAGGAAAGCCCAAGGCCCTCCTCGTCCTGGTCGGCGAGAAGGGCAAAGCCGATACCATCGACGAGTTCCCGATCGGCCGCCTGCTCAAGGCCGGCGTCTCGTGCCTGGCCGTCGACCCGCGGGGCATCGGCGAGCTCAAAGGCGCCGAGCTGCGCTTCACCACCTACCTGGGCCAAGCCCCGGCCTTCGGCATGGGCTGGGACATCGTCCGGGCCGCCGCGGCCTTCGCGCCGGAAGGAACGCCGATCGCCGTGGTCGGGAGGGGGCCGTCGGCGGGGCAGGCCGCAATGGCGGCCGCCTTGATCGAGCCGCGCATCGGCTTTGTGGCCGGGCTGGCGGCTCTCGAGAGCTGGACCGACGCTTTCCGCGACGACGTGCCGCTCCTGGCCCTACAGCCTCGGGCCGCGTACGCTCCCGCCCTGAATGCCCTGCGCTCCTCCATCCGGGCCGAGGCGGTCTGGAGCTTCCTTGGTACCTCCGAGCCCGATTGGCTGACGAAGCTCATCGCCTGGGCCGGGCGCTGATCGGGTCATGAACGCGGCGGCCCGGAACCTCCTGCCGGTCGAGGTGGTCTTCCACCCTTCCTGGTGGCACAAGCACGCGGGCATCTCGTTCGATCCGGATTTCTACTACCATCCCGTCCGCCGCGTCGAGGACGAGCGGCGTATGGAAGCCGCGCTCTACGAGCGCTTCGGCGACCTGGGCTTGGGCGAGGACCATGGGCGCGACGTCCCCTCGGTGGGCGCGGTCCATAACGCGGCCGGCTTCCTGCTCTCGGAGATGATGGGCTGCCGGGTGGACTACCCCGAGGACGGGCCGCCGCAGGTCATCGCGGCGGAGCAGCCGACTCTCGACCTGGACGTGGAAGCGGCTTTTTCCAGCCCCGCCTATGTCCGCTTCGCGCGCCTGATCGAGGCCCTGAAAGCCCGCTTCGGATACGTGCGCGGCGACGCCAACTGGGCCGGTGTGCTCAACCTGGCCCTCGATCTTCGCGGCCAGGCGGTCTTTCTGGACATGGTCGACCGCCCCGGCGAGACGGCCGAGTTCCTGCGCCGCATCGCCCGGGTCATCGACCGCTTCACGACGGCTGTAGAGAAAGAGACGGGAACGACGTCGATCTCGGTCAACCGGCTGGTCCGCC
The DNA here is from genome assembly GCA_963803915.1 of Candidatus Aminicenantota bacterium. Lineage (GTDB taxonomy): Bacteria > Acidobacteriota > Aminicenantia > Aminicenantales > UBA4085 > UBA4085. Next base: position 156,816 of record CAWDOL010000003.1, read on the forward strand.
ACCTTCCGGCGCCGATCTTTCTCCACTCCGAGTGCGCCCTGACCATGATTTCAGTCCGGCACTATAACGACTTCATCCGGCCCATCGACGAGGATTGGAGCCTGAGGCGCCGGCCGTTCGGCATCCATTATTGCGGCGGCGACCCACACCGCTTCGGCGACGGGTTTGCCGGCCTGCCCCGGCTCGATTTCCTCGACGTCGGCTGGGGCGGAGACGTGGCGGCGCTGCGGGAAAAGCTGCCGGAGACCTTCCTCAACATCCGCTTGAGCCCGGTCGAGATCGTCCATTGGTGCGAGGAAGATGTTCGTCAAGCGGTCGTGGAACGGGTGGAAGCTTCGGCAAATCCCCGACTGACGGGCGTGTGTTGCATCAATATGGACGATCGAGTCGAGGACGCCCAGGTGCGGGCGGTCTTCGAGTCCGTTTTCGAGCTGCGTCGCAGCTATTTGAGTAAAAACTGATATCGGCGACCGCCGCGGGGCTCAGATGCGGATGAGGATGCCCAAGCGGACCGACCCGCCGCTGAAATCGACCCGGGCGTCGCGCAAGCCGGTGACGCCGTCGGGCGTCTGGTCCGAGACGAAGACGACCGGGTAGAGATAATAACCGCTGTCGACTTCGAAATAGTAAGCCTTCCCTTCCACGGTATCCGCACCCTCGGGATAGGCGAAGATCGTCGATCCTTTCCAGCCCGTGAAGCGGGCGAAGCGGCCGGCCAGCTCGAGCAGAAGGCCGAGCGAAGGGCTCAGCCGGATCTCGAAGGCCATCCCGCCGTGGAAGCCCAGGCCGTTGGCCGTGAGGTCGGTCGTCTCGGACTGGGCGCCGCCGCTTCCGGACAGCATCCACTCCGACCCGGCCTTGCCGAGGTAATAGCCGACGCCGGCATGGAACACGCACCGGAAGCCCGTCGATTCGTAGGCAGTGAGGAACAAACCCAGCTTGATGGGAATGGCGGAGAAGCGCGGCGTCGAGGTCATGTCATAGCTGAAGCCGGGCGCGGTCAGGGTGTAGAGCGATAGGCGGGAGGCCGAAACGTATTCCGCGCCTAGGCCGATCCCCAGCCACCGCGTCAGCTGAAAGACGATGTCGGCGGCAAACGAGGGACCGAGGCGGGCGTTCTTGAACTCGCCCTGGACATCGTAGCCGATGACCGAGGCCAGCGTGCCCCAGTACTGCATGTAGCCTTCCTGGCCGGCATTGATGTCGCCGCCCATGCTGTAGGCCCCGCCGCCGGACAGGCGCAGGGAGAATCGCGACGACTCCTCGGCCGAAGCCGGAAGGGCGACGGCCAGTGCGGCCAGGATCATCAGTCCGAGACCTACCTTACGCGCAAGCCTCATGCCCTCGACTCCTCGCCGCAAGATGGGACGATCCTATCGGACCCGGGGCCCCTTGTCAAAGCATCCGCTCGATCCGGAAATCCTCGAACAGGCCGTAGCCGACGACGGAATAGTCCATGCCGGCGGGCCGCCCGCCCTTGGCTCCCTGCTGGAACTGGCCCGGCCAGGCCCGGCCCAGGGGCGGGGCGTTGTGGAAGGGGCCCAGGGTGTTCTTGAGCGTGCCGACGACGGACACCGTCACCTCGTTCTTGCCCGGCTTCAAGCCCCGGAAGATGTACAGCTCGAAGGGAGCGAAAGCGATGACGCCGACCTTCTCGCCGTTGACCAGGACCTGGGCCTCGGCGCCCAGCCACGATCCCAGCGCCACGCGGTAGGGGAACTTTCCGGGGCCCTCGGCCGGCACCTCGATGGTCTTGGTGTAACGGATCGGGCCGGCGGTCATCGGCATCCCCTGCCCGCTCCACGGGCCCAGGGCGAGAGGCGCCGGCGGCACAACCTGAAAGCCCTTGGCTTCGCTCTTGAGACCGAAGTCGCCGACCAGGTAGATGCCCTCCAGCTCGCTGTGGATGGTAAACGGGGCGGCCTTGAGGGTGATGACGTTCTCGCCCGGCTTGACGGCAAGAGGAAAGACACCGTAAGCCTTGTCCAGCCACCAGGCGCCGGGCTTGGGCTCGATCTTGTTTCCGTTGCAGAAGACCTGGAAGAGGGCGGGCCTCTCGACCACGGCCGACAAGGCACCGGCGGCAACACCCGGCGCGACGCGGAAGCGGAAGGCCGCTTCGAACCCGGAGTCGGCCGGGAACGTGTCCTTGTCCAGGATGTTGGTCTTGTACTGGACGGCGCTGTCCCAGGGGTTACGGTCCAGGCCATGGGCCCGGTAGGTCTTGAGCTGGGCGTCGTAGAAATAGAGGTCCTTCTCGGTCTTGCCTCCCACGGTCAGGTCGCAATAGTCCAGCGTCAGGACATTGTCGCCGGCGCGGGCGATCACGGTCTTGACGCCGGGGGCCGCGTCCTCCCAAACCCGTTCAGCTTTCGGCACGGAGGAAGCCGCCGCGGTTTCCGGTCTGAAAACGAAGATCAGGCTGCCGCCGGGCGGCAAATCGAAGGCGGCCTTGACCCCATCGCCCGCGGGCTGAGAGGGATAAACTTCGGTCCAACCGCCCATGGCGTCCCAGCCTTTGACGGACTGGCCGGGGCCGGTGATTTCGCCCGACACGCCCTTCGCGGGATCGATGTTGGCCAGAAAGACCAGCTCGCCGTCGGCAAACGAGCGGCGGTGATGGAAGAGCATGTTGGGCATGGCCGGAGCCGCGCCCTCGACGGTGAAGCGCAGGACCGGGGCTGCCATCTCGGCCAGCCGAACCGGCGCCTCAGCCGGCCCAGCTGTCGTCCACTGGCCGGCGAACTTCGCGGCCAGGTCGGCCACGGCAGTGTCCGGCCGGCCGGCAACGAATGCCGGGGCCGGGACCAGGGCCAGAACGCGGCCGCCTTTGCGCAAGAGCTTGCCGAGCAGCTCCACCGTCGGCTTCTCCAGGTTTTCCAGGCCGGGCGGCAGGACGATCACCTCATAGGTCTGGGGGCCCATGCGAAGGGTCTTGCCCTCGATCTTGCCGTGGACGCGAAGGGTGTCCTCGCTGCCCAGGTCGTACTCGACCTGGGCGGCCTCCAGTTCATCGACAAAAGCCTGGAAGTCCACGCCGATCCTCTTGATGGCCTCGGTATCGCCGCCGGGACGATGGTGCATCCAGGCGGTCGTGGTCGGTTCGAGGACCAGGATCCGGTTGTCCTGGCGGCCGGCCGTGACGGCCAGCGACAGCCGCCCGAGGTAGTCGCCCATGACCTTGTAGTCGTCCCACCACGGCTCGTGGTAGGAGAACGACTGCGGGTGATCGCGCTTGCGGGCGCCCATGGTCGTGACATAGGAAAGATGCTGATTGACGAAATTGACGCCCAGGGCGAACTGCCAGTCGGCAATCCGTTTCTGGTCGAAGAAGGTCAGGTCCCAGCCGCCGGCGCCGTAGGTCTCGGACATGGTCCGCGGCAGGCCCATCTGGTTGGCCGCGCTGCGGATCTCCTTGACGGCCCGGGCGTTGCCGAACTGGCCGTGTGTATCGCGGACGAACTCGTTCATCAGGATGTCGATCCCGGGCATGTGCGACCAGGCGGCCATGGCCAGGTTGTCGGGGCTGATGACCGGCCGCGGCCATTCATGCTCCCAGTAGTGTCCGGTGAAGGCCAGGTTGTTCTTGGCGGCGTAGTCAAAGTAGGGCTTGGCCCAGCCCTCGACGAAGAGGTCGAGGAGCAGCCCGTAGTAGTCGTGCCGCACCGACTTCCAGTCGCCGACGTCCTCGGTCAGCGAGGGCAGGTTCGGCCGCAGGTCGTAGCCGTACTTCGCCTGGAAGGCGGTAAAGAGACGGGGCGTCCAGTTAAGCACGGTCATGCCCCGACCACCGGCCGGGCTGATCTCGGCCTCGTCCTGGAAAGACCCGGGCACGACCGAGCCGAAATCGGCGCCGAAGGCGGCCTTGTAGGGATCGAGCGTCACCTCCAGGAACTTGGCGGTCACTTCGGGCCGCATGATGTCGACGTAGGCGAAGCCGCCGAACCAGGGGCTCGCCCCCTGTCGGTTGATGTCGTAGACGATGTAGGCGCCGGGGCCGAAGGCTTCGGCCTTGATCCGGGCCGTGATGTCTTCGAAGCCGGCCTCGGTCTTGCGCAGGACGACGACCGGCTCGCTCTCGAAGGCGGCCGGGAGGGTCTCCATCTTGGTCATCCGCAGGCCGGCCCGGATGGAGTCGGGCATGGCGGCCGGCACATGGCCGCCGGCGAATCCCGAGGGATACGAGTTCTCGTCGTAGATCCAGACCTTCATCCCAAGCTCTTTGCCTTTTTCAACGGCATGCTTGAACCTTCCGATCCATTCCTCCGACAGGTAAGGCGTGATCAGGCCGGGGCGCGGGTGAACGAAGACGCCGCCGATGCCCTTGGCCTTGAAGTCGGCCATCTGCTCGTCGATCTGGGCCTCGCTGATCCGGTTGTTCCAGACCCAGAGCGGAGCGCTGCGGTACTCGGCTGGCGGGTCGAGGAAGAGCAGCTCCAGATCGGCCAGGCGTGACGGCGGCGTCGGCAGGCCGGTCGGAAGGGCGGGCGCCGGCTTCTCGGCGCAGGCCGAGAGGACGATCAGCGCGGCGGCCGTGGTCATGAGGATCGAGGCGGGAAGGGCGAATCGGCGAAGCTTCATGGACGACTCCTCGCGGGAATTATGGGGGTATCTTATAACAAACCACGCGCGGCGCAAGAACAGCACCGGCTATCCGGGCTCAAGGCTTCTTGACGATCTTGCCTTCGACGAACCGCTCATGATACTCGGCCTTCCCATTTTTGTCGTAGCGGATCCACTCGCCGTGCTTCCGGTTGTCCTTGAAATGGCCGATCTGCCAGAGGCTGCCGTCCTCGTGGTTGAAGATCCACTTTCCCTGCATCATGTCGCCGACGTACTTGCCTTTGGCCTTGATGGGACCCGATTTGTAGAAATAGGTCAGCACGTCGCCTTTCTGCGCAGTCGCTTTTTGGCCGTTTTTGAAGAAGCTCTCTTTCATGGGCTTAGAATAGCGCACTCCCGGACGAATGGCGAGAGCTCCTCTCGGGAAAGGAGGGGACGGACGGAAGGACGAAGATGAGACCGCAACTTCCCGCAAGTTAAATGTCCATCCCGGCCAGGTACTTCCCCGTATAGCTTCTATCGCAACGGATAATTTCCTCAGGCGTTCCTTCAAACAAAACCTCTCCCCCGCGCGATCCGCCTTCGGGGCCGAGGTCGATGATCCAATCCGCGTGTTTGATCACGTCCAGGTTGTGTTCGATGACAATGACCGTATTATCGTTGTCCACCAGCCTTTTGATGATCGCCAGCAGATTTTCTATGTCGGCCATATGCAGCCCTGTCGTCGGCTCATCCATGACATAGATGGCCCCCCTTTTCTGCAGCTCCGACGCCAGCTTGATCCTTTGGGCTTCGCCGCCGGACAAGGTGCTTAAAGGCTGCCCGATTTCCAGGTAATCCAAACCCACATCGCATAAGACTTGCAGCTTTCTGGTTATTTCCGGATTCGCGAAGAAGTGTTTTCAATTCCGCAATCGTCGTATTGAGAACATCATGAATGCTCCGGCCCCGATAGCGAAGCGCCAGGACTTTTTCGGTGTATCGCCTTCCCCGGCATTCATCGCAAACGATCTTCACTTCGTCCAGGAAGCTCATTTCGAAGCTGATGGTTCCCAAGCCTTTGCATTTCGGACACGCACCCTTGGAGTTGAAGCTGAAGAGCGACGGGTCCGACTGGGTAGACTTGGCGAATTCCTTCCGGATCAAATCAAATATGCCGATATAGGTGGCCGGATTCGATCTCGAGTTCTTCCCGACCGGCGCTTGGTCGATGACGATCGCTTCCTTGTGACTCTTGAGGAAGACGCCGTTGATCAAGCTGCTCTTCCCCGAACCGGCAACGCCGGTAACGCAGGTCAGGACGCTTTTGGGAATCCGGGTCGTAACGTTCTTCAGATTATGCAGCTGGGCGTTTTTGATTTCCATACACTCGTGCCAGGGCCTGCTCCCGCCGCGCCTTCCGATTCGCTTGTTGAGATAGGTGCCGGTAAGGCCAGGGGATTTTTCCAGCCCAGCCACCGATCCGGCGAAAACGACTTCTCCGCCCAAGGCGCCGGCGCGCGGGCCGATATCGACGACGAACTCCGCGCGTTTGATGATGTCCGGATCGTGCTCGACCACGAAGACGCTGTTGCCCTTGTCTTTCAACCGCATCAACATCTCGACGAGCTTGTCGTTGTCTTTCGGGTGCAGGCCGATGGACGGCTCGTCAAGGATATACATCAAATCAACCAGGTTGCAGTCGAGCTGTCGGGCCATCTTGACTCTCTGGCTCTCCCCCCCCGACAACGTGGCTACGGGTCGATGCAGCGACAAATAGCCCACCCCGATTTCGATGAGATGCGAAAGGATTTGCCTCATTTTCGTTACCATCGGCCGGGCCAGATCACCGCTGACACCGGCAAGAAATGGATCCAGCGCCGTGAGCTCCATATGGACGAGCTCCGGCATGGTCTTGCCGTTGACTTTTACGCTCCGTGCTTTGGCGTTGATTCTCGAGCCCGAGCAGGCTTCGCAATCCGAATAGACGAAGTATTTCTGATAGGCGTTCTTTCTTTCCGCGGACAGCTCTTCCGGCGCTTTGCTTAAATACACCCGCTCGAGCTTTCTGGCTACGCCTTCATAGCTTTTCGTGTAGGTACCCGCCCCATGTTTTTTTTCTATGGGGATGGATTTCGCATAGAGGAAATCGCGATATTCGCTTTCCGAGAATTCCTTGATCTTTTTATCGACATCGAACAAGCCGACGGCCACCATTTCCCGCCAGTTCCAGCCGCCCACTTTGTGATCGGGGTGACGGATCGCCCCTTCCCGGATCGTTTGATTCTCGTCGATCAGCTGCTTCACATCGACTTTGATTCTCTTGCCCAGTCCCTGGCAATCCGGGCACATTCCGAGCGGATGATTGAAGCCGAAGACAAACGAGGGTCCGATGAAAGCATCCCCGCACCGGGAAAACAAAAGCCTAAGATAGGTGTTGATCTCCGTCGCCGTGCCCACGGTGCTCCGCAGAGTCGTGCCCATTCTCTTCTGATCGATGACGATGGCCGTGGATATGTTTTGGATCTCATCGACATCCGGCTTCGACAGCTTCGGCATGCGGGATCGGGCGAAAGAGGAAAAAGTCTCGATGAGCTGTCGCTGGGCCTCGGTGTAGATCGTCTCAAAGACGAGCGACGATTTGCCGGAACCGGAAACGCCCGTAAAGACGACCAGCTTGTTCTTGGGAATCTTCAGGGAAACGTTCTTCAGGTTATGCGTTCTGGCCTTGGTGATGACGATCTCGTCGTGTTTCATGACTTGTAGCTCTTGATGAATTCGGCCAGCCAGGTCTTCTCTCCCCGCAGCAAATGCAGCCTCCTTGTCGCCAGTTGGACATTGGCCTTGTGGCACTTATGCTCCACAAGGTAGCTTTCCAGCTCGGTATAGCAGACCAGCATCTTATCGAGGGATTTTGCATACTCGCTCAAGGCCGAAACGGCTTCCGGCCGGCTCAAGACGTTCAGATGGGCCAAAGAGATGTCGATGGGATGAATGGAAGGCTGCCAGGCCGAAGCCAGGGCGATCAATTTTTCCTTGAAGGCTTTTTTGCCTTCACGGGTCATCGCATACACTCTTTGCACGACATTTTTGGAGGAGATCTTTGTGGCGCTCTTCAAGAGCCGCCGCTTTTCAAGCTTGTTGAGCAGCTTGTAGACCGAGGACATGGATATCTCCGTCCAGTACCTCATGTCCCTTTCCTTGATGTCGGACTCGATCTCATAGGCATGCTTCGGTTTTTCCGAAAGCAACCCCAATAGCGCGGCTTCTTTGTCGGAAATGTTGTTCATGGCGCGGCACCTGTCCTGTTATATCGTATTGTTACTATATTGTATAAATACATTATACGAGCCGGCGATCGCCTGTCAAGGGAATGAGCATCCCTGCGCTCCCAGTCAAGGATTCTTGGAATTTACCCCCCTGCCCCATGAAGAAAAGAACGATGACTATCACACGCATCAACGAGTTCTGTTAATCGTTGCCCTCATTGCCCAGAGCGCTCCCGGTCTAGTTTATTGGAATTTACCCCCCTGCCCCCGACCAGCATGCGATGAGTGCGCTAACCGATGCAGGGCTTGCCCAAATCGCTTCCCCACTCTTCTTGAATGTCTTACCTACCCCCTCCCTTCAATGAAGAACGCTGAAGATCGCACGCAGCGATGGGGCCTGTCAATTGTTGTCCGCATTGCCCCGCGCGTTCCCCGCCAAAGAATCTTGGAATCTACCCCCCTGCCCCCCTACAATGAAGAACACTGAAAATCGCACGCAGCGATGGGTCCTGTTAATTGTTGTCCGCATTGCCCAGCGCGCTCCCAGCCAAGGATTCTTGGAATTTACCCCCCTGCCCCCCTATTGAAATAGGGGGGAATTGACAGCGCGCTGGGAAAGGAACGGAGAGGGCGGGATTCGAACCCGCGGTCCCGGGGTAAACCAGGACAAGCGCTTAGCAGGCGCTCCTGTTAGACCACTCCAGCACCTCTCCGCGGTACGGTTGGCCGGGCTATTCTACCATGCCCGCGCCGCATTTCCAACCGAGCCGAAGGAGAGAAAGCCGGCCTCGAGAGACCCTACTTCCCGGACAGGAACTCGACCACCTTGGCTTGGAATGCGTCCGGAAGCTGGAACATCAGGCCATGGCCCCCGTTTTCGATCAAGGCCAACTGCGCCGCGGGGATCTTGCCGGCCAGATAGCGGGAGTTCTGGGGCGGGACAAGGATATCCTCGGCTCCGGCGATAACGAGCGTGGGTCTCTTGATCTGGACCAGAGCGATCGCAGCAGCCTTTCCAGGCGCCGATGGCCATGGACTGTTCGGCCCATGATTTCTGGCCGGACCGTGCCCATGGGGCGATAAAAAACCTCTTTGATGCGGTCGCCGTGGCTCTGGAGCCAGGCGGATGGGAAGAGGACGGAGATGAATCGCATCCCCTGTTCTTCGGGAGTTCCGGACGTGTCCGTCAGCTTCTGGATGACCTCGGGAGTCGGCGGAAACATGTCGGCCTTGCAGTGGGCCGCGTACAGCACGAGCCGATCGACCCGCCGGGCTGCCGCAAGGCCAGCTCTTCCGCGATCAACGCGCCCATGGACCAGCCCAGCACATGGGCCCGTCGCAGCTCCAGCGCCGCCATCAGGCCGGCCGTGTCGTCGGCGAACTGCTCGATCGAGAACGGACGCGATCCCGCTTCGCTGGCTCCCATGCCTCGATTGTCGAAAACGATCACCTTGAAGCGCGAGGAGAGCGCCCTGAAGAAGCCGGACTCCCACATGGCCATGGTGCTGCCGTAGCCCATGATCATCACCAGGGGATCCCCGCTGCCGTAGACCCGATAGCCCATCTTGATGTCGCCGACCTGGGTCGTGCGGTCTTCGCCGTCGGCCGCCGGGGCTCCCGCGCCGTCGAGGAGGCAGGTCGCCAAAGCTCCGATCAACAACGAAAAGAACAGGATTGTCTTCATGGCCTCTTCCTTTGATCCCCAGATAAGCCGTGAATACGTGGCCCAACCATCCCAAAGGAGGATCGGCACGCCGTAAACATCTGCAAATTAATCATATACCCATTTCGACGGGAATGCCAAAGCTCCGTCCGAAGATACGTCAATCGCGGAATCGCCCCCACACACCGAAAAATTCCGCTTGACAATCGCAATATCATAGTGATATCACTTTAATATCGTAAGGAGTGAACCATGATCAACATCCAGGAAAAGCACGTCTTTCAGCTCAACGGCTGGGTCATGGGCCTCGTCGCCCTGGCCCTGTTCGCCGGCGCCTTCTCCATCCTCATCGGGGTCAAGCCCGACCAGACCTTCACGCCGACGATCGGGATGGCCATCGGCCTCATCCTCATCGGCGGCCTGATCATCCCCGGATTCTTCATTATCCACCCCAACGAATCCAAGGTCTTTACCTTCGTCGGCAAGTACATCGGCACCTCGATGAAACCGGGCTTCCACTGGACCAACCCCTTCACCGTCAAGAAGCGGGTCACCCTGCGCATCTTCAACCTGGACAGCCAGAAGATCAAGGTCAACGACGCCCGGGGCAACCCGATCGAGATCGCCGCCGTCGTGGTCTGGCACGTCATCGACACGGCCAAGGCCGTCTTCAACGTCGATAACTACAAGAACTTCGTGGCCATCCAGAGCGAGACGGCCGTGCGCCAACTGGCGACCCACTACCCCTACGACTCGCACGACAAGGACCAGGAATCGCTGCGGGCCAACACCGAGGAGATCGCGGCCAAGCTTCGCGACCAGGTCCAGGAGCGGCTTATCGTCTCGGGCGTCCATGTCGTGGAGGCCCGCATCTCCCACCTGGCCTACGCCCCGGAGATCGCCCAGGTCATGCTCCGCCGCCAGGCGGCCGAGGCCATCATCGCCGCCCGCCGCCAGATCGTGGACGGCGCCGTCGGCATGGTCGAGATGGCCCTGGACCATCTGGAAGCCAAGAACGTCGTCCGCCTGGACGATGAGAAGAAGGCGGCCATGGTCAACAACCTGCTCGTGGCCCTGGTCTCGGAATCCGAGGCCCAGCCGATCATCAACACGGGGACGCTGTACGCTTGATCGAAAAGAAGAAGTTCCTTCTGCGGCTTGACGCCGACGTCCATGCGGCCCTGGAGAAGTGGGCCGCGGACGATCTGCGCAGCGTCAACGCCCAGATGGAGTACGTCTTAAAAGAGGCGGTCCGGAAAGCCGGCCGCCTCAAGCGCGAGGAGGTCGCGCCGAAATGATCGTCAAGATGATCGCTCTCATGTTGGCCGTCCTGGCCGCTTTCGCCGCGCTGGCCGTCCTCTGGGCTTTGGCCTGATCTTCCGGTTCCGCTCGCCGCCCGCCGCCGCCCTTGTCGATCCCGACACGGGTAAGGTATAGTCGGATTCGCTCTCCATTCCCCTGCCGGGAGGACGCCATGACGCTCAACCGCCGACGATACGCCGCCCTCGCCTTTCTGATCGCCGCCGCTCTGGCCTTGACAGCCTGCACACCGGCGCCCGACAAGGCCGAATCCCCCTCCTCCGCCGCCGATCCGCGGCTGCAAGCCTCGTACCGCGAGGACCGCGGCGGCTGGGCCTTCGTCCACCTCCAGGGGACGCCGCGCGAGGTCGGGTTCCAGCACGGCTGGCATCTGGCCGCGGAGATCGACGACCTGCTCAAGACCATGGCCTTCTACTTCCCCAAGGCCGCGGGCAAGGACTGGGCCTTCTTCAGGGAGGCGGCCGAGCGGATGTTCTGGCCCAAGATGGACCAGGAGTACAAGGACGAGGTCGAGGGCATCGCCGAAGGGATCAAGGCCCGCCGGCCCGAGCTTCTCTACGACCGGATCGACATCGCCGCTCTCAACGGTTGGATCGAGCTGGCCTGGTACTACATCCCCTGGCTGGCCGACAAGGCCCAGCCCGGCGCGGGCGACAACAAGGCCCCGGCCTACTGCAGCGCCTTCGTCGCGGTCGGCAGCTATACCGCCGACGGCGGCATCGTCATGGCCCACAACAACTGGACCGAGTACATCCTGGGCCAGCGCTGGAACGTCGTCTTGGACATCGTTCCGACCGCCGGAAATCGGCTGATTATGGACGCCATGCCCGGCTACATCCACAGCGGCGACGACTTTGTGATCAACGCCGCCGGCCTGATGTATACCGAGACGACCATGGCCCAATTCAAGGGCTTCCGCGAGGAAGGCACACCCGAGTTCGTCCGGGCCCGGCGGGCAGCCCAGTACGGGGCGACGATCGACGACTTCGTCCGGATCATGACCGAAGACAACAACGGCGCTTACGCCAACGATTGGCTGGTGGCCGACCTCAACGCCGGCGAGATCGCCCGCGTCGAAGTCGGCCTCAAGAGCCACCGCGTCTGGCGGACCAAGGACGGCTACTACGTCGGGGCCAACTTCCCGGTGGGCGAGCAGGTGATCGCCGAGGAGACGACCTTCGACCCCAAGAACCTTAAGCAGTCGGTCTGCGTTCGGCGGACACGCTGGGAGCAGCTGATGGAGGACAACAAGGGCCGGATCGACGCCGAGAAGGCCATGGCTTTCCTGGGCGATCATGTGGACGCTTCCACGGGGGCCGCGGCCGATAACGCCAACGTCCTCTGCGGCCATGTCGACGGCGACGCCAACGGGCCTGCCCGAGTTCTCCTGGGCGCCTTTCTATCCGGGCGGCGCGGTGCAGGGCAAGGTGACCACGGGTGCTCTGGCCAAGGAGCTCAAGCTCTGGGGCCGCATGGGCCATCCCTGCGGGAGCGATTTCATCGCCGCCGACTTCGTCAAGCTGCGGCCCGAATGGGCCTGGCAGGTCCCCTACCTGAAAGACATGAAGGCCAACCCCTGGACCTTGTTCGAAGCCAAGAAGTGACCCTGAGGAAAACCAAATGACAATCCCCCTGCGTCGGCTCGGACAATCCGACCTCATGGTCACCCCGGTCGGGCTGGGCTGCTGGCAGTTCAGCCAGGGACACGGCTGGAATAAATATTGGCCCGCCATGCCCGAAGAGGAGATCGAGGCCGTCGTGGCCGCCTCGCTCGACGGCGGCATCAACTGGTTCGATACCGCCGAGGCCTACGGCGGCGGGACGTCGGAGAAGGAGCTCTCGCGAGTGCTCCAGCGAGCAGGGCGGCTGCCGGGCGACGTCGTGATCGCGACCAAATGGATGCCGCTCCTGCGCCGGGCCGGCAGCATCGGCGAAACGGTCGGGGAGCGGATCGAATGCCTTGCGCCCTATCCCATCGACCTGCACCAGATCCATAACCCGGCTTCGCTGTCCCCGGTCGAGAAGCAGGCCCGGGCCATGGCCGCCCTGGTCAAGGCGAAGAAGATCCGCTATGTCGGCGTGTCCAACTTCGGGGCTAAGCGTATGCGCGAAACCCACCGGATCCTGGCCGATGAGGGCGTCCCCCTCGTCTCCAACCAGGTCCATTACAGCCTGATGCACCGCAAGATAGAAAAAAGCGGCGTTCTCGACGCGGCCAAGGAGCTGGGGATTGCCATCATCGCCTACTCGCCGCTGGAGCAGGGGGTGCTGACCGGGCGCTTTCATGACAATCCGGCCGCGCTCAAAGCGCTGCAAGCGCCGCGCAAGTGGCGCGGGTTCTACAGGTCCAAAGCGCTGGCCAAGAGCCGGGAGCTGATCGAAGCACTCAAGGATGTTGCCTCGCGGCATGCGGCGACGCCGGCCCAAGTCGCCTTGAATTGGCTGTTCAGCTTCCACGGGGACATGGTCGTCGTCATCCCCGGCGCCACCAAGGGGACCCAGGCCGAGTCCAATGCCAAGGCGATGACGTTCACCCTCGCGCCGGCCGAGCTGGCCTGCTTGGACGAGATCTCGCGGCCCCTACTCGGAGACTAGTCGTCGCTAGAATTCTGAATTACTGCTTTGCAAGCTTCGGCGAATAGACGCCGATTCTCACATCGCCTTCCTCGTAGTCTTTTTTCAATATTAAAAACTCTTCTTCGCCGTTTTTGCCCATTCGTGCGCATAATCCATCGTAAGCAATATAGTGTCGGCCTGGTCGGATGTAGTACGTTTTCACTATTGTGCCGGCGGAGTTGAAGCGGTATATGGGATGTATGAGTCCTCCCGCTTGGACAAGCAAGTCGTTGCCGAAAAAGGACATGGCCTGAAGCAAAAGATAGTGTTTTTGCTCTCCCTTTTTATCCCAATCCATATTTTGCTTGTAGTGGTCCTTCAGCTTACGGCTCAAGAGAGGCAGCAGGTCGATTTCCTTCTGTAGAATCCCTTGAGGCGAGTACTTTTTCAGTTTCGCGATTGATTCCAGGCCAACCCAGACCGATCCGTCCGGAGAAATCCCCAAAATGGCCCTGTTCAGTAACGACCCCTTTTTTGAAGGCAGCGCGCCGAAGGAGTCAAGACCCTTCCCACTCGAATCGATAATATCGATAAGGTAATCATCCCGCAAATTCACGGCATAGATCAGATTGTTCTTCCCCGCAATAAATTTAAACTGATGCTTATAGTTCTGGAAACTTCTCGCAAATCTCCAATCTCTGTCATAAAAGTTGATCCTCATAGGGCCACCGTCGTAGACGACGATCTGTCCATTGAAAAACCAAACCTGGTTGGGGTATGTCAGCTCTCCGGGCCCACGCCCTTTCTTATCGAATTTATGAAGCAACCGTCCTTCCGCATCGAATTCATAAATCGCGGTGAATGTGTACTCGGGGAGAAAGATATGGCCGCGATCATCGACCGAAAAATTGTGAACGCTGCGGAGGTGAATCTCTTTCGCCTCCATCTCTTCATCCGAAGGGATCAATTGTCTCAGTTCAAGCTCGATCGCTCCTATGGGGGGAGGATCCAGCTTAAGCCCGGCCTTGAAGAGCCGCTCCCTCTCCGCTTGCGAGATGGGTTTGGACGGCTGATTGCCTTGACCAGCGAGAGGGAAAGCACCCATCGTTAGAAGGAAAGCTGCGAAGAAGATCAGTCGGATCAACGTTCTAGTTGCCATAAACAGCTGCCTGCCCGCCGGGAAGATGTTAAGTTCCATCGTCACCTCCCCTATTCCACTTGATTATACGACGGCGGCCCCATTGGCGAAACCAAAACCGCGCCGGATTGTTTGCGCCCTCCCGGCCCGTTCAAATTACGCAGGCTGAAAATATTTTCATGTTTGGATTCATTTTTTGCATGTCCCATGCGACTAAATCATTAGTAGGTGGAATTTTGGACAACAAGACTGCCGAACAGCGGACGATCGAGACCCTGCGCGCCATGACCGGGGGGATCATCCACGTCATCCACCGCATGGTCGATTTGCGCGATCCTTACACCGGCATCCACCAGCGCCGTACAGCCGACCTGGCCCGGGCCATCGGTAACGAGATGAGCCTGGATTCTGGGGTAATCGACGGCCTGCGCATGGCCGGGTTGATCCACGACATCGGCAAGATCGCCGTCCCGGCCGAGATTCTGAGCAAGCCCACCCGGCTGACCCCGCTCGAATTCAACCTCATGAAAGCCCATTCGGAGGCCGGCGCCGACATCCTCGGCTCGATCGTATTCCCATGGCCGATCGCCCAGATCGTCCGTCAGCATCACGAGCGTCTGGACGGCTCCGGCTACCCCGACGGGTTGACCGGCGAGGCTATCCTGCTCGAAGCCCGGATCCTGGCCGTCGCCGACGTCGTCGACGCCATGGTCTCCGACCGGCCGTATCGGGCCGGCCTGGGCATCGGGCAGGCGATGGCGGAGATCGAGGCCGGGAGCGGAATCCTCTACGACCCCGATGTAGTCCGCGCCTGCCTCGGCCTCTTTCGGGAACAGGGCTACGCATTCAATCCGTCCCTTCAGTTCGCCAGCTCGGATGTCCTGACGCTCTGACCGCTCGAGACGGGATCCCGTTTCGATCGATGCAACGACATCATCCCCGGTTTCCCATCGGCAGAGCCAAAAGCGTCCATTTGTCAGGCCCCTCGCGTTTGGTATATCCTGACCCTTCTTCTCCCGGGTGGAGCGGGCATCCGATGCCGATCGCACCGAATGCCGTCGTCCTGACCGGGGGGAATACAACCGATTCATACGAGGAGGTTTCGGATGAAACGATGGTTCATCGTCGCACTGGCTCTGGCCCTTATGCTGCCGGTCGCGGCCCAGGAAAAGCCCCAAGACCCGGTCAAGCCGGCGGCCCAGGCCGCGCAGGTCAAGCCGGACGCCCCCGCGGCCAAGCCGCAGGAAAGCGAGCCCAAGCCCTACGACAAGGTCGTCACCGCCGACTTCAAGACGCAAGCCGGCTTGTTCAAGGCCCATACGTCCAAGGGCAAGCTCCTGCTGGAGATCCCCAAAACGGAGCTGGACAAGGACCTCCTGCTTGTTGTCCAGATTAAGAAGAGCCCGGCCGCCGCGAGCTACCCCGGCCAGAGTGTGGACGACATGGTCGTCCGCTGGGAGCTGCGCGAAAACAAGGTCCTGCTGCGGCTCGTCTCCTACGCCAACATCGCCGACCCCAACGACCCGATCAGGAAGGCCGTTGAGGCCATGAACACGGCCACCATCATGATGGCCTTCAACGTCGAAGCCCTGGCCCCGGACGGCGCGCCGGTCATCGACGCCACGCAGCCTCTTCACCTCGGACGTCAACGAGATCCCGGTCAAGAAGAGGGTCGGCGGCCAGAGCCTGGACGCCTCCCGCACCTTCCTGGACAAGGTCCGGGTTTATCCCGATGAACCTGAACGTCGAGGCCCTGCAGACGTTCAACCCGAAGCCGGCCCAGCTGCCCGCCGGCATCCCGCCCCAGTACGCCGACATGATGCCCTCCCCGCCGAGCCCGACGGCCGGCGTCCACTATTCCTTCATCAAGCTGCCCGAGAAGCCGATGATGGGCCGCCTCTACGACAACCGGGCCCCCTACTTCACCCACAACCACACCGATTACAGCCGGCCCGATCACGAGACCGTGGTCCGCCAGTATCATCGCCCGCTTCCGGCTGGAGAAGAAGAACCCCGGCGCGGCCAAGAGCGAGCCGGTCAAGCCGATCGTCTTCTACGTCGATCCGGCCACGCCCAAGAAGTGGGTGCCCTACGTCAAGAAGGGCATCGAAGCCTGGCAGCCCGCCTTCGAGGAGGCCGGCTTCCTCAAGGCCATCGTGGCCAAGGACGCCCCGACTCCGCAGGAAGATCCCGACTGGTCGGCCGACGACGCCCGCTACTCGGCCATCCGCTGGGTGCCCTCGACCACGGCCAACGCCATGGGCCCCCACGTCTCCGACCCGCGCAGCGGCGAGATCCTCGAGGCCGACGTCGAGATCTACCACAACGTCCAGCAGCTGGCCCGCGACTGGTACTGGGTCCAGGCGGGGCCGCTCGATCCTCGCGCCAAGACCCTGCCGCTGCCCGACTCGGTCATGGGCGACATCCTGGTCTTCATCGTCACCCACGAAGTCGGCCACTCGCTGGGCCTGCCCCACAACTTCAAGGCCTCGGGCTCTCTACACCATCGAGCAGATCCGGGACAGGAATTGGGTCAAGAAGAACAGCCACGTCCCGACCCTGATGGACTACGCCCGCTTCAACTACGTGGCCCAGCCCGAGGACAAGATCGACCCGATCGACCTCATCCCCAAGATCGGGCCCTACGACAACTTCATCATCAAGTGGGGCTACGCGCCCATCCCGACGGCCAAGACGCCGGATGAGGAGAAGCCGACCCTGAACGAGTGGATCAAGGTCCAGGACAAGACCCCCTACCTACGCTTCAGCACGGCCGGCACGCGCGGCACCGATCCCGGCCGAAGAGACCGAGGCCGTCGGCGACATCGACGCCGTCAAGGCCACGACCCTCGGCTTCAAGAACCTGAAGCGGGTTGTCGAGCATGCTGCCGACGGCCGTCCTCAAGCCCGGCGAGGACTACGACCAGTTCGAGCACATGTACGAAGCCATTTGGGACCAGGCGCGGCTCGAAGTCGGCCATGTGGCCAACATCATCGGCGGCTACGACAGCGAGCCCAAGGCCGGCACGGCCGCGGGCGTGCGCTTCACGCCGATCGCCAAAGCCCGCCAGGCCGAAGCCGTGGCCTTCTTGAACGCCCAACATCTTCAAGACGCCGATGTGGCTCCTGCCCGCCGACGTCCTGCGCAAGATCGAGCCGACCAGCGGCCAGGCTCGCGTGCTGACCCTGCAGCAGGCGGCGCTCGAACGGCATCCTTAGCCCCGCTCGGCTTCTGCGCCTGCAGGAGCACGAAGCCATCATCGGCGACCAGGCCTACACGACGGCCCAGATGCTGGCAGACCTTCGCGGCGGCATTTTGAGCGAGCTCTCGAGCACGACGGGCGTCAAGGTCGACGTCTACCGGCGCAACCTACAGAGAGCTTTCGTCGATCTGCTGATCGCCCGGTTGAATCCGCCGGCTGCTCCGGCCACGGCCACGGCCGCGATCAAGGACGATAGCCGCGGCGCCATCCGGGCCGAGCTGCGGACCATCCTCGACCTGCTCAATGTCGTTGCGGGCGCGGACACCGCCACCAAAACCCACATCGCCGACCTGAAAGCCCAGATCGAGCTGGCTTTCGAGCCCAAGAAGTAAGACAAGCGACACTCAGCCTCCCCTCGCCCAAGCCGTGGCGGGGGGAGGCCCCTTTCCATTGTCGTCCTGGCCAATCTCGATCCCCCCGCGGCCGAGAGCGTCGCCCGCCAAATCCGGATGTGGCTGCCGCGATTTTGACCTTGTTCCGGTTATAATAGGCGGGGAGGCAAAGATGATGCTAGCAATACTGGGCGACATTCACGGCAACATCGAGGCCCTGAGGGCGGCTCATGCGGCCATAGAGGGCAGTGTGGACGCCGTCTTCCATCTCGGCGACTTGGGCGGTTACGCTCCCTTCGTCAACGAGGTCGCCGACTTCCTCGTCGAGCACGGCATCCGCGGCGTCCAGGGCAACTACGACGACGCTGTGGCCAACGACCGTGAGCATTGCGGTTGCCGGTCGGAGGATGCCGAGCAGGAGCGGATGGCGACTCTGTCGTTCGAGTGGACGAAGAGGCATGTCACGCCCAAGACCAAAGCATACTTGGCCTCACTACCAAAGGAGATCGCCTTCGAAGCCGGCGGCCGAAAAGTCCTTATCTTCCATGCCGCTCCACACAAGAACAACCTCTACTGGTTCGAGGACCGGCCGGAAAAGTTCTTCCGCGAGATGGCGGACAAGGGCGACGCGGACATCCTCATCTACGGCCACACCCACAAGCCCTACCGCAAGGACCTGGACGGAAAGGTCTTCCTCAATGCCGGCAGCGTCGGCAAGCCCAAGGACGGCGATCCACGGGCTTGCGTGGCCCTGATTAAAATCGCATCCGACGCGGTCCGGGTGGAATTCCGACGGGTCGCCTATGACGTCGAGGAAACGGCCGCTGCGATCGTGGAGCAGGGATTGCCGAAGTACTACGCGGAACGGTTGAGACTGGCGAAATAGAGAGGCCTAGCCGATAGCCCAGACGATTAGGCTTTGAGTGACAGCGCCGCCTTGACGATCCACGTGGAATGGTAAATAGCCAAGGCCTGGCCTGGATTCTCGCGTACGAAATAGCGTCCGAAGCTCAGCGTTCGACGACATACCTGACGATGCGGGGATAGCCCTCTTCTTCCGCAATATAGAGTCGTGCATTTGCGTCGGTGGCGAAGGGTTTACCCGATACAGGAATCCGACTTGTCTGCAAGCCGTCTTCAAATACATCCATTTCTTGCCGGGATTTTGCCGCCGGGTTCCAGATCATCACATAGACTCGCTTTCCCCCGTCTTGGATGTAAGCCGCAGGGAGGATTACCCCTCGACCCATAGCCTTTGCCTTCTCAAAATAATCGCTTTTCCCTTTGAGGATGCCGATAAGCTTATAATCCAAATAAATAGAGACTTCGTAGCGGTGCGGATTCAGGATATAGATTCGGCCCGCCTTGGATGTACTGAAGAGGATGGGCGCCTTGAGTGTCGGCATATCTTTGTATTCGGACAGCGAGGCCGGGACTTCGAAGGGGTCGGCGAACGACCGAATCAGCTTTCCTTCAGCGCCGTAGACATGGAACATTTTGCCGCCGTTCAATCCCAGGACGATCACGTTTTCGTCCCCGGCGTTCCCTATAGTCGTGGCATTGAAGTCCAGCGGAAAGGAGCGGATAAAGATCCCGTCGGGATCGTAGACCACGACCTTCCGCATCTCGTTCAAGAAGACGAGGCCGTTGGGGCTGACGGCCATGCCGGCGATGTGGGATAGCTCCGCAGGCCCTTGCCCGACCGGAATAGGGATGACTTTAAGGAATTTTCCCGTCGTATCAAAAATCCTGATTTTCGAATCCTTATAATCAACCATATAGATGCGCCCGTCCTTGTCGAGATCGATGCGCGTAACGCTCTTGAAGATCAGGTTTTCGTCGCCGTCATCGACGCCGATCGTAAGATCGGCGGTGAGCCGAAGCGGTGACTTCTGCGCGACATGCACCGGATTGGCTGCCGGCAAGACGCTGACGACAAAAACCGCTAAAGCCGCGAGCCGGATTGTTTTCATTGCGCCCCCTTGATCGGAATCTTGAACGTCTACAATTCATTGTACGCCGACAACCCGAAATGTGTTTATACGAAAAAGAGGATTCTTTGCGACAATCAAAGCGTCAAGCCGACGGCCGTTACCGACAAGTGGAACTTTTGGGTCTTCAGCTTGAGCGCGCAGACCTCCTTGCCGCCCCAGCCATCGAATACGATCTCTTCCCCTACTCGCAATCGACCCGCCGCCATCTGACTCTCCTCTATCGCCTGAATATTCAGCCCATTTCCTACCGGGAAAAGACAATCTACGACAAAACGTCCGAAAAGCTATGGACCGAGAGCCTGGCCATGACACTCGGGCTCAAGGAAAAATGGGGCTCGATTAGCCTGGAGCTCGAAGGCGCCCATTACTTCTATGATTTCAGCAAGAACCATGTCAATGTCTACGGCCAGATCAACCTCCGCCTATGGAAAGGGCTGACCTTCGATGTTTACGGCAGCTATTCCATGATCCATGACCAGCTGTCCCTGCCCAAGGGCGGGGCGACTTTGGAAGAGGTTCTCCTAAGCCGGAAGATGCTCGAAACGAGCTACTCCTACTACTTCTCCATAGGCCTGAGCTACTCCTTCGGCTCGATCTACAGCAATGTCGTCAACCCGCGCTTCGGCGGCGGGGGCGGCGGCATGATGTACTTCTACTGACGGGGCCGGACGGTCGCCCGTCCCGGTCTTCCGAGCCCCGCCTATCTCCCGCACCGGGAAGGAGGAGAGTCCCTATCTGGAGATGGAATTCTCGTTCAATATCAAGCGCCCTATCATGAGATAAGTCGGAGGCTCGGTAAGTCCGTTCTCGGTAACGGGAAAGCCCGTCATTCCATACCCTTCACGCTGACCCGCTTCGGCGATAAAAGATAGGTTTCCCGCTTTATCCGGGGATATGCGCCAATGAAAGCATCCGCCAAAATAGGTCGAATAGAGCAATCGGCCGTTCTTGACATCCACGACCGAGATGAATGATTTTCTGCGCCCCAAGAAAGTATTGTTGAATGTGTTTTCCCAATAAGGGTAGTTTTTAAACAGGGCGTTGGCCGTAAGGGGAAAATCCGGTGAATTGGTTATGCCGCCGACGACAATCGTGTCTTTATCGAGAAAGTGCGCGGTTTCGATCTGGTCATATTCTCCCCCGCCCAAAAAGGATGAGTACAGAATCGACATATCATCCGAATTGAAAACCGAAATAAAGCCGTCTCTCTCTCCGCCGCTTTTTTTGCCGACCGCATGATCCGTGACCGGAAAACCCTCCTCGTTAACGCTGCCCGTGAGCAATAATCTGTTCGGAGCGGTCCAGGTCAGATTGGATCCCATCTGGCCTCCGGCGGCAAAATAACTGAAATACAGGATTTTTGTTCCGGCTTCATTGATCTTGGCCACAAAGTGATCGATGCCCGCGTCCCCCGAGGCTACCACCGGCCTGATCATGCTCTTCCGAATGGCGTCGGCGGTTACCGGAAGCCCCGCATTGTAATTGAATCCGGTCACATAGATTTGATCCTTGTCGTCGAGGGTAAAACCGGTGACGGATTCATATACCCCTTTGGCCAGGGACGTTGAAAACAACAGCTTATCGCCGGCGGAGCTTAATTTGGAGAGGAAACAAGACTGTCCGATGAATTTGTCAAAGACGACGCCCTCCGTTGCGGGAAAGTCCGACGAAAGAGTGATGCCGGCCACGACGATATTTCCCTTGGAGTCAAGCTTGATATTCCCGGCGCTAACGGTTTCCTCCACTTTTCCGCCAAGATAAGTCGCGAAAACGATTTTTCCTCCCTGCGGGTCCAATTTGACGATATAAACATCGCCCGCCCATTGGCCCTCCCCGTTGAAGCTGGTATCATAAGATCCTTGGGTTACGGGAAAATCGGAGGAATGTGTTCCTCCAGCGACATAGATGTACCCCTGTTTATCAACGGTGATCGCAGTGTGATGCTCTCTTTTGCTCCCGCCGATCAACGTGGCGAAGACGATTTTCCCATCCGGGGCGATCTTTGCCACAAAGGCATCCGCCTCCCCTTTGATCTCCGTTTGATACGCCCCACGAGTGACGGGAAAGTTCCTATCCCTGGTACAACCCGAATAATAGGTATAGCCCTCTTCATCGGTAAAGACATCGTAATTGGCGGCGTATTTGTCCGTATGCGACAGATACGTGGAAAGGCCGATTGAATAAGACCATGGTTTAGCCGGGTCACCGGTTTGGGACAACAGGATTCCCCCCAGGCAAACCATCGCCGCCGCGGCCCAGACGAATTTCTTCAACATCACATTTCTCCTTACGGTCAGGGTAACGCTCTTCATAGCCTTCACTTCATCGTTATTTTAAAAACAACAGCATCTATCGGTCCGTTGAGAGCTCTGCTGTATGCTCCCGGCGTGGTGACAAAATCGGGCGACCCGGAACCGCCGACGCCGATGATGTCGCCGGAGTCGTCTACGGCAATCTTGGCGTAGTCGTTCTTGGAGCCCCCCAAGAACGTCGAGAATTTGCGCCGGGACAGGCTGTTGTCGAACACCGTGATGAAGATATCGGAAGCCCCGCTGATTTTCGATTGAACGGCGTTCGAGGTTACCGGATATTCCTCGTCGTTCGTCGTTCCGCACAAATAGATATCCCCGTTCCTGGCGGCGACGATATTACCGCTTCCATAAGACATGTTGACGTTCACGCCCAGAAACGAGGAATACTGAAGCACCTTGCCGTCGTTGCTCAGCTTCGACAGGAACAGCGTCTTGAGCTTTTCGCCGAACGTTTTCTTGGAATCACCCGTCGTAATGGGAAAATCGGCGGAGTTCGTCGTCCCGTAAACATAGATGCAATTAACGGCATCAACACAGATCATGGGGAAAGTCTCCTCTTGGCTCCCCCCCAAAAACGTGGAAAACAGGATCTTTTCTCCCGTGGGGTTCAATTTGGTGACAAAAATATCCCCGCCCGCGACACTCGTTCCGCCGTTGAAATCGGTATCATAGGCGCCCGGAGTAACCGGAAAATGCCCGCTCTTGGTCGTACCCGCGACGTATATGTTGCCTTGCTTATCCCGGCAGGAGTTGACGTCCCAGCTGGGTCCCAGCACCGTCGTCGATAGAACCGAATCGCCCGAGGCGCTTAATCGCAGGACACAGGCATAGACGACGTCCTCCGCTTTCTCATGCCAGTAGGGATGCGTGACCTTGAATTCCTGCCATTCCTTGAACAACCCGACGACGATCATTTCGCCGGTGTCGGTCACATAAATATTTTGTATCCAGTCCGTTCCGCTCGTGCCGAGAAAAGTCGAATAAACAAGCTTGTTATTTCCGTCGAACCGGGAAATGAAGCCATCGGAATGCCGGAATTCCGGGCCGTTGAATGTCTTGTCATAGGCGTTTTCGGTGACCGGAAAATCCTTGGACCCGGTGTTTCCAACCAAATAATAGCCGTCCTTATGGAGCAAGACTTGCGAGACAAAATCAGGCCCGGATTTGCCGCCGAAATAGGATGCGTACTTCAATTGGTTCTGCGTGATATTGAACTGAACGATGGCCAGATCCTCCTCGCCCCATTCGGCGCTTCCGCCGTAGTACATTCGGCCGAACGCATCATCCGTTACCGGGAAACCGGTTCCATATGTGCTGGTGGCGAAATAAATCGTTCCGGAAGGGTCGATGGAAAAGCGCTTGAGCCAGTTCATATCCGCATCTTTTGCGCTGCCCCCCACATAAGTGGAATAAACCAGCTTTTGTGAAAAACCGGCTGAAGACAAGAAGATAACCAGCAAAACCGCCAGTACGAGTTTCGTTTTCATGACTTTCCGTGCTCCTATCCTGGAATTGTCCGTCCGGGGTCTAGGATAGGCGATAGACAAGCAGCCGCGCCCGATTTTGGGACAAGACGGAAGAAATGCGGGACAGTCGGGACTTCCGGCGGGATCAGCCGCCGAAAACCGTCTGGAACCGTGACCGATACGTCCGGCTCAGTATGATCTTGGACCCGTCCTTGAGAACGAGCAGCCCGTCGCCGTGGAACCAAGGCTGGATTTCCTTGATCGCCCGCAGAGCGACGATCCGCGAGCGGTGGACTCGGATGAATCGTTCCGGGCTCAGGCGGGATTCGATTCGGGCCAGGGTTTCCCGCATGACATGTTCGCCGCCTCCGGAATGCAGGACGACGTAGTTGCCCGAGGCCTCGATCCAATCGACGTCCTCGGTGCGGAGCGGTGTCGTCCGGTCCGCCGACTTGACGACCAGCCAATCTGGGTAGGGAGACTTTTTCTCCAGGTTTCCGACCAGGCGCCGCAGACCCTCCTCGACGGCTTTGGTCCCGCTCCCGGATTCGGCGGCGGCCACGGCTCGGTCCAAGGCGGCCTGGAAACGGCTCTTGTCGAACGGCTTGAGGAGATAATCCAACGCATGAACTTCAAATGCCCGCATGGCATACTGGTCGTAGGCCGTTACGAAGATCAGGTGCGGCATCCGGCCCGAACCTACCGCCCGGATGACTTCGAACCCGTCCATTCCCGGCATCTGGATATCAAGGAAAACGAGGTCGGGCGCCAAGCTCTCGATCTGAGAGACGGCCTCGAGGCCGCTACGGGCCTCGCCGATGACTCCAATCCGCGGATCTTTCCTCAGGATGTCGCGGATGCGTTCGCGGGCCAAGGGCTCGTCATCGACGATCAGAACCTTCATGGCCATGGTCGTTCCATCACTTTTTGGAAGCTCCGGGCTTTCTCTCGGCCGGTCGATAAGGGATATCCAGGGCGGCGAGGGCGCCGCCGTCCTCCCCCCGTCTGATGTCGAAGGTATGGTTTTCGCCGTAAAGGAGGGCCAGCCGTTCCTTGGTGTTGGACAGCCCCAACCCGTTTCGCAGGAGCGCTTCGGATTCCCCCTGGAAACCCAAGCCATCGTCGGCCACCTCGATGTGGAGCCGGTCGCCTTTTCGGAGACCGCGAACCGTCACGGTCCCCCCCTCGGGCTTCGGGGCGATTCCGTGCCGGATGGCGTTTTCCAGCAGCGGCTGGAGGATGAGATTCGGGACCAAAACCCGGCGGATTTCCTCGGGGAAATCCAGGATCACCCGCAGCCGGTCGCCGAAGCGCATAGCCATGATCTCCAGATAGGGCGCGAGCGTCTCCAGCTCGCTCTCCAAGGGGATCTCCTGGAAGCCGGCGTTTTCCAGGTTAAGGCGGAACATATCGCTCAGGCGATTGATCATCCGGTCGGCGGCGTCGGGATTGAGGTGGACGAGAGCGGAAATAGCGTGCAACGTATTGAAAAGAAAATGGGGATGGACTTGCATCCTCAGAGCCTGGAGTTCGGCTCCGGCCAGACGAGTCTCGAGCTGGGCCGTCTTCAATTCGTGCACCCGGCTGCGGCGGTAATAGTCCATGGCGATGACGAGCCCGACGATGATCGCGTAGGTCGGCACGTTAAACTGATAGGATTTTAAATAGTTCTCCAGGAAGCCGCCGATCAGGAAGCTCGGCTGAATGCCGATGATGATATTGAAATAGCGAAGGCCCATAAAGGCCAGGTTCTGAAGCAGAGTAAAAACCACCCCGCCCACGATGTGGATGGCCAGGGCGGTCGGCCATCTCGATCGGGACAAGCGAATCCGCCGGGCCAAAAAGACGATGAACGGCGTCAGGATCGCCCAGGCCAGCCAGCGTTCGGAATAAAAAGTGATTCCTTGGCGAAAGCTGATGCTTACCCCCCTGAATTTCGAAAAATACGCATCCGAGGTAAAGAACAGGATGATGAGAAGATAGACGCCGCCGCCGATCAGAATTCCGCGCCAGCGGCGCGAGGGCGATGGAGTCATGGGCATCAGGTCTCCGGATTTCGCTTATAGCACAGGGCCCCGCACAGGTCAAAGGCGCGATCAAAGGCGCGATCAAACGTTGCCTCCCCGTGGTCCTTATTGGTTCCCTTTTAGTGACTGCCTACAGTATTTATCGTTTCTGCCCGAAACGCCCCCGACTTTTCTTACTTGGAAAGAATTTTACTCGGCTTGCCCGGGCCGCTCCCGATTCATTTCTAAATACTTATCCCTCCTGCCCCCCTTCGGATTCAGATCGGGGCGCCTTTAAGATGTGATAATAATATCTCTACTCCAACCACTTCCCCAAGACAAAGAATTTTATCGTTTCTGCCCGAAACGGTCCCGGTTCCTTTTAGAGTATTACCCACCCTACCCTCCCTATAATAGGGAGGGAATCGTCACCGTTTCGGGAAAGGTGCGGAGGGAGGGGGATTCGAACCCCCGTTCCGGGGATACCGGAAAGCGGTTTTCAAGACCGCCGCCTTCAACCACTCGGCCATCCCTCCGCAGTCGAGACTATTATTCCCGAAGTCGGGGGTTTGATCAAATCCGGCCGGATTCGATCGAGCCGCCGCGCCTCTGGCGCCTCCCCTTGGCCCTTATTGGCTCCCTTTTAGTGCCCGCCTACAATTTGATCTTGGTCAAAGACGTTGGCCCCGGCCTGCCGGTATAATGGGCTCGATAGGAGATCATCATGAGAGAATCCAAGCCCGTCGACCCCAAGCTTCTCGCCGCGCCGCTCGACCTGGCCGGCCTGGTGGCGTATCAGGACGGCTCGATCGTCAGCCGCGCCGTCATCGACAAGGACATCGGCACGGTCACCGTCTTCGCCTTCGACAAGGGCCAGAAGCTGAGCACGCACTCGGCACCCTACGACGCCCTGGTCCAGATCGTGGAAGGCAGCGGCCTGGTCGTGATCGAAGACAAGGAATTCCCGCTCGAGGCGCCCCAGGCGATCATCATGCCCGCCGACAAGCCGCACGCGGTGCACGCGCCAGCCCGGTTCAAGATGATCCTGACGATGATTCGGGCAAAGTAAAGCCGCTCTTCGGAACCCGGCAGAGAACGCGGAGCCGCCGCGCTCGGCAAGCCCGCGCCTTACTTATCGATGATAGCCCGGCCGTCCATGTACGGCCGCAGGGCCTCGGGGACGACGATATACCCGTCCTCGTCCTGGTAGTTTTCCATGATGGCGGCCACCGTGCGGCCGACCGCGAGGCCCGAGCCGTTGAGTGTGTGGACGATCTCGGGCTTGGCCTTGGGCTCGCGCCGGAAGCGGATGTTGGCCCGGCGGGCCTGGAACTCGCCGCAGTTGGAGCAGGACGAGATCTCCATATAGGCGTTGCGTTGAGGCATCCAGACCTCGAGGTCGTAGGTCTTCTGGCTGGCGAAGCCCATGTCGCCCGTGCACAGCGTCATCACCCGGTAGGCCAGGCCGAGGCGCTTGAGCACTTCCTCAGCGCTCGCCGTCATCCACTCCAATTCGTCGAAGGACTTCTCCGGCAGGGAGAAGATCATCATCTCGACCTTGTTGAACTGGTGCTGGCGGATGAGCCCGCGGACGTCCTTGCCGTAAGAGCCCGCTTCGCTGCGGAAGCAGGGCGTGTAGGCGGTCAGGCGGCGGGGCAGAATGGCCCCGTCGACGATCTCGTCCCGGTAGTAGTTCGTCAGCGGCACCTCGGCCGTGGGCACGAGGTACCAGGGCAGCCCTTCGATCTTGAAAAGATCCTGGGCGAACTTGGGCAGGTTGCCGGTGCCCGTCAGGCTGGCCTCGTTGGCGATGAACGGCGGAATGACCTCGGTAAAGCCCCGCTCGCGGGTGTGGAGATCGAGCATGAAGCCGATCAGGGCGCGCTCCAGGCGGGCCGCGGCGCCGAGGTAGACCGTGAAGCGGGCGCCGGTGATCTTGGAGGCGCGCTCGAAGTCCAGGATGCCGAGGTTCGTGCCGAGGTCCCAATGGGCCTTCGGGGCGAAGTCGAAGGACGGCGGCGTTCCGACGCGGCGGGCCTCGACGTTGTCCGCGGCGTCCTTGCCGACCGGAACCATATCGTGCGGCAGGTTGGGGATGTTCAGGAGGGTCAGCCGGATCTTCTCGTCGTAGCCCTTCAATTCCTCGTCGAGCGCCTTGATGGCGTCGCCCACGCCCTTGGTCTCGGCGATCACGGCCGAGGCGTCCTGGCCCTGGCGCTTCATCTGGGCCACCTGCTCGGAGGTTTTGTTGCGGCGGGCCCGCAGATCCTCGGCTTTATGCAGGGCCAGCTTCTTGGCTTCGGCCAGGCGGAGAAACTCGGTCAGGTCGAGGGCGAAGCCCCTCTGCTCGCATTTCTTGCGGACGAGGTCGGTGTTTTCCAGGACGAATTTCGGGTCTAACATGGCCCGATTATAGCATTTTGCCGAATTCCCAGACACATACCGAATTCGGCCCGATTGACCGACCCGGGGGATTGAAATATATTGATTTCCCATGGCCAGAGCCCATCCCGCTTCCCGGTTCGTCGGCCGCATCCAGGTCTACACGGGCAACGGCAAGGGCAAGACGACGGCGGCGATGGGCTTGGCGTTGCGGGCGGCCGGGCACGGCTTTCGGACGTACGTCGGACAGTTCTGCAAGGGCCGCAAGACGGGCGAGATGACGGCCGTGCGGAAGCTCGCTTCCCTCATCACCATCGAGCAGTTCGGGGACGTGCGGTTCCTCCACGCAGAAGAGCCGCCGGCCGCGTCCGACATCGCCCGCGCCCGCAAGGGCTTGGCCCGCTGCCGTACCGCGATGCTCTCGGGCGACTACCGGATCGTAGTTTTAGACGAGATCAACCTGGCGCTCTACTTCAAGCTCTTGTCGAGGGCCGAGGTCGAAGCCTTCCTCGAAGCCCGACCGGCGGATGTCGAGCTGGTCTTTACCGGCCGCAAAGCCCCGACCTGGCTCCGCCGCCGTGCCGATCTGGTGACCGAGATGCGCGAGGTCAAGCACTACTACGCCGCCGGCATCGGCGCGAGGAGGGGCATTGAGGACTAAGACACCCCGCAAGCCGCCTTCCGGGCTGTGGGACTCGGCCGACGAGCCCAAGTCCGTGGACGGCATCCCGACCCGCATCGACAGGGCCGCGTTCATCCGCCTGGTCGAGGAGTCCATCGACTCCCTGCCGCAGCGGTTCCGCAAGCTCCTGGAGAACGTGGCCGTCCTGGTCGAAGACGTCCCCTCGCCCGAGACCATGCGCGAGATGGGCCTCCGCTCGCCGTTCCAGCTCCTCGGCCTCTACCACGGCATCCCGTTGGACAAGCGCGGCTCCTACTACGGCAACGTCCCGCCCGACGTGGTCGTCATCTATCAGCTGCCGATCGAGCGCGTCTGCGCGACCGAGGACGAGATCCGCGAACAGGTCCGCGACACGGTCGTGCACGAAGTCGGGCATTTCTTCGGCTTGAGCGAAGCGGAGCTTCGCGACGTCGAGCGTGAGATCCGCCGCAAAAGGAACTCCTCATGACTGTAAGGCTGCAAGGCATCTTCCCCGCGCTCGTCACCCCCTTCGGCGGCGGCCACCGTGACGAGGCCGTTGATTTGGAGGCGCTGGCCGGCAACATCCACGCTCTCAACGCCGCCGGGCTGGCCGGATATCTCGTCCTCGGATCGAACGGCGAGAGCGTATCCCTCGACTGGGGCGAGGCGCTGTCGATCGTGAAAACGGCGCGGGCCGCGGCCGCTCCCGGTAAGCTCCTTATCGTCGGCGCCGGCCAGGAATCCACCGGACTGACCATCGACCTCGCCAACGCGGCCGCCGACCTGGGCGCCGATGCGGCGCTCGTCCGACCGCCGAGCTACTTCAAGTCGCGGATGACGCGCGAGGCCCTCAAGCGGCACTACCTGGCCGTGGCCGAGGCAGCCCGCCTGCCCGTCATCGTCTATAACATCCCCCAGAACACAGGCATCGCCATAGAGCCCTCGCTCGTCGTGGAGCTTTCCGCACACCCGAACATCGTCGGGCTCAAGGAGAGCTCGGGCAGTCTGCTCTACCTGGAAGAGATCATCCGCAAGCTCCCCGCGGACTTCAGTTACCTGGTCGGCTCGGGCACAGTCGTGCTGCCGGCCCTGATCATGGGCGCCCGCGGCGCCATCCTGGCCATGGCCAACGCCGCCCCGAGCCAGTGTGTCCGCCTCCACGAGCTCTTCGGCCAGGGCCGCATAGCCGAGGCGGCGGCACTTCAGCTCGACCTCGTGCCCCTCAACAAGGCCGTCACCGAGATCTACGGCATCGCCGGTCTCAAGCATGCCGTGGGCCTGATCGGGCAAAAGGGCGGCCGCGTCCGCCCGCCCCTTTTGCCCTTGGACGAGAAAGGCGAGGCCGAGATCACTCGCCTCATGGACGAATTAATTGGGGGACACCATACATAACTCCCTAATTCGTGTCTTTTCAATTCTGATATATCATCCGCAAAAAATAGTGAACGTCGCCAAAAGTAGACGGAAATAATTCGGGAATTACGTATGGTGTCCCCCATCTCAGGAGGAAGAGCATGAACGTTAAGCATATCGCCGTCGCCCTCGGACTTATCCTGATCGTCCTGGCCGGGACCGCGCAGACGCCCACCGCCGCCGGCCCGCGCGGCAACGAGTGGGAAGACCCGGCCGTCTTCAAGGTCGGCACCGTCGCGCCGCACGCGACCTTCATCCCCTACGCCGACGAGAAGAGCGCCCTCCTCCTGGACGGCAAGGTTTCTCCGCGCTACAAGTCGCTCAACGGCGATTGGAAATTCCGCTGGGTCGAGAAGCCGGCCGACGTCCCGGCCGGGTTCTTCCGCCCCGAGTTCGACGCCGCCTCCTGGAAGACGATCCCCGTCCCCTCCAACTGGGAGTTCCTGGGCTACGGCATCCCCATCTACGTCAACTCGAGCTACGAATGGGTCAAGCCCCCGGCCCAGCCCAACCCGCCCCATATCCCCCACGACTACAACCCCACCGGCTGCTACCGCCAGTCGTTCACCGTCCCGGCCGATTGGTCGGGCCGGCAGGTTTTCATCCACTTCGGGGCCGTCAAGTCCGCCTTCTACATCTGGGTTAACGGCCGCTACGTCGGCTATTCCGAAGACTCCAAGACGCCCGCCGAGTGGGACGTCACGCCCTTCCTCAAGTCCGGCCCGAACACCGTGGCCCTGCAGGTGCTGCGCTGGTCGGACGGCTCCTACCTCGAATGCCAGGACTTCTGGCGCTTGAGCGGCATCGAGCGCGACGTCTACCTCTACGCCGCGCCCAAGGTCCGCATCCGCGACTTCTGGGCCAAGGCCGACCTGGTCGAAGCCTACACCAAGGGCGTTCTCGACGTCGTCGTGGACCTGGCCAACGCGACGCCCGGGACGCCGCGGCGGCAGCCGGACGGTGGAGCTGACCCTCTTCGACCGCGATGACAAGCCCGTCCTCAGCGACCGCAAGACCGTCTCCGTCAACGGCAGGGACGCCGTCACGGTTCATGTCGGCGGAACGCTGGCCAAGCCCCGCGCCTGGTCGGCCGAAACGCCCGAGCTCTACACCGTCGTCCTGGCCCTCAAGGACGAGGCCGGGCGGACGACCGAGGCGGTCCGGACGATGACCGGCTTCCGCAGGGTCGAGATCACGGACGGCCGCCTGCTGGTCAACGGCGCCGCCGTCTACCTCAAGGGCGTCAACCGCCACGAGCACGACCCCGATCACCGCCCACGTCATCTCCGAGGCCTCGATGCGGCAGGACATCGCCCTGATGAAGCAGGCCAACATCAACGCCGTGCGCACCTGCCACTATCCCAACGATCCGGCCTGGTACGAGCTGTGCGACCGCTACGGCATCTACCTCATCGACGAGGCCAACATCGAGTCGCACGGCATGGGCTACGGCGACAAGAGCCTGGCCAAGGACCCGGCCTGGGGTCCGGCCCACCTCGACCGGACCAGGAGCATGGTCGAGCGCGACAAGAACCACCCCTCGGTCATCATCTGGTCGCTGGGCAACGAGGCCGGCGACGGCGTCAACTTCGAGGCCACCTCGGCCTGGATCCACGGCCGCGACGCCTCGCGCCCGGTCCACTACGAGCGGGCCGGCGAGAAGCCCCACACCGACATCGTCTGCCCGATGTACGCCTCGATCGAGACGCTCGAGGCTTACGGGCTGAAGAAGCGCTCCCGGCCCATGATCCTCTGCGAATACGCCCATGCCATGGGCAACTCCAACGGCAACCTGCAGGACTACTGGGACGTGATCGAGAAGTACCCCAACCTGCAGGGCGCCTTCGTCTGGGATTGGGTCGACCAGGGCTTCGCCGCAAAGAACGCCAAGGGCGAGCCCTACTGGGCCTACGGCGGCGACTACGGCCCCGAAGGCACGCCCTCGGACGAGAACTTCTGCTGCAACGGCCTGGTCGGGCCCGACCGCACGCCGCACCCGGGCTGGTACGAGATCCAGAAGGTCTACCAGTTCGTAAAGTTCCGCCAGGGCGCAACGCCCGACGGCAAGCTCCAGGTCGCGGTGACCAACGCCTACGACTTCATCAACCTGGACGGCTTTTTCCTGCGCTGGGAGCTTGTCGAGGACGGACAGACCCCGATCGCCAAGGGCGAGGTCCGGAAGCCGTCCATCGCACCCGGCCAGACCAGAGTCTTCGACCTCGACGCGCCCGCCGCGCCGTCCAAGCCGGGCTCGGAATACCATCTGAACGTCTGGTTGATGGTCGTGGACGAGGACCGCGTGCCGCTCGTCCCGATCGGCTTCATCCTGGCCCGTGAACAGTTCGCGGTCGGAATCCCCCGGCCACTGGCCGCGGCCTCTACCGCCGCACGTGCCCCCGCAGCGCCCCTGGCCATGGAGAAAACCGCGACGGGTTTGAATGTCTCCGGCAACGGCTTCCGCATCGGCTTCGATCTCCGCTCGGGCCTGCTGACTTCCTGGACTTATCAGGGCCGCGAGCTTCTGGTCGCGGGTCCCGAGCCCGAGTTCTGGCGGGCGCCCACGGACAACGACTTCGGCAACCGGATGGACAAGCGCCTGGCCGTCTGGCGGAAAGCCGGAAAGAACCGGACCATGACCGCCGTCGATTCCGTCAAAGCCGGCGACGCTGTCAAGGTCGCGGTCGAATACGACCTCAAGGACGTCACGGCCAAGTATCGATTGATCTATACCATCCGGCCCAACGGCGAAATCAAGATCGAGGCGGCTTTCGAGCCGGCCGGGCGCAACATCCCCGAGATGCCGCGCCTCGGGCTGAGCCTGGCCCTGCCCAAGGGATTCAACGACGTCCGCTGGTTCGGCCGCGGCCCGCACGACAATTATAACGACCGCAAGAGCTCGGCCTACGTCGGGGTATTCAAGGGGGCCGTCGACCAGACCCTGGTGCCCTACGTCAGCATCCAGGAGTACGGCAACCGGACGGACTGCCGCTGGGTCGCCCTGACGGGACCTGACGGCGCGGGCTTGCTGGCCGTCGGTCTGCCGCAGTTCGACTTCAGCGCTCTGCCCTATGCCACCGAGGACCTGACTCAGGAGAAGCGCGGAGACAAGCATCCCGCAGACATCGCCAAGCGCGATTTCGTGGCCCTCCACCTGGACTACGGCCAGATAGGTGTGGGAGGCGATGATTCCTGGGGAGCTCAGACTCATCCCCAGTACCGGCTGGGAGTGAGAAGCTACTCCTACACGCTGGTTCTGAAACCCCTCGCGCCGGGACAAGACCCGGCCGCGGCGGCGCGGGAGACAAAGCGCTGACCGGGACTATTATTTTGACGATTTTGAGGCAATGATTCTGGGCCGGGCCTTCTCCGCCGCCGCTAAGCCTCGCTAGAAGCCCGCACTCGAAGGAGCGAGCGGGAACGAAAAACGGCCGTGCGCCCCGCTTCGACCGTTCCCTCCCCGCGCCATCGCCGCAGCCGGCTCAGGCGGAGCGACCCGGCGCACAAGACGCCCTCCTGTTACCGTTGCTCCCTTCCGGTCCTGGCGGGATTGGCAGGCGACGCTTTGCCCGGGGCCCCGACCCTCAACGCCGCTTACGGTGACGCATTCGGAAAAGGCCCGGCCTCGGCAGGGGCATCGACCCCACTGTAGCGGGTTGTGGGTTACAGGGCACCGCTGGCTCCCCGTCTAGCACGGCCGAGCGGCTATTATAACCCAATCAGAAGCGGTAGGCGAGGCCGCCCCGCA
The DNA here is from genome assembly GCA_963803915.1 of Candidatus Aminicenantota bacterium. Lineage (GTDB taxonomy): Bacteria > Acidobacteriota > Aminicenantia > Aminicenantales > UBA4085 > UBA4085. The sequence goes on from CAWDOL010000003.1 coordinate 190,860, forward strand.
GGAGCAGACCGTCCCAGATCCCGGCCTCCCCCAGCAGGGAGAAGCCCTTGATGACGTCCAGCTTCAGCCCGAGGCCGAGCTGGAGGATGATGATGTTCTTGGGGATGGCGAAGTCGATGTCCTCGGACAGCTCGGCGAACGTCTTGGTCTCCTCCTCGCCGATGGCATCGGAGTTGGAGCCGTACTGGTAGCTGCCGGTGTAAGCGTAGGCGACGGTGCCGTCGAGCTTGGCGAACCCGAAGCCCAGGGTGACAAAGGGCCGCAGCCGGCCGCGGCCGATCTCCCAGCGGAACCCGAAGTTGGTCGAGAAGGGCGACGTCTCGAGCGAAGCGGTCGCCTCGACCTCAGCCGAGGCTCCGTTGGTGAAGGTCTGCGTGGCCGACCCGGTCATCATCAGCTTCATCCGGGTCTTCTCGATCGAGGCCCCGAAGCTGAAGTTCCCCGCCCAGCCGCGGGCGAAGTAGCGCAGCTCGAGGCCGTAGTTGCCGCCCTGGGAGTCGAGCTCCAGGCTGGGCGTAAAGGCGGCCTTGACCAGGCCGGCGTAGGAGCTGCCCAGGTTCTTGACCAGCTGGTTCTGGAGCTCCTCGCTCAGCTCGTCCAGGAGCCGGCCCTCGAGCAGGCTCATGACCGGGTCCACCGTCCAGGACGAGGCGTGGACGTTGATCTCCCAGTGGCCCGACGCAAACAGCGCGGCCAGGCTGAAGCCCGCTTCCTCGGCCGGCTCGGAGGACGGCTCGGCGGCCGGCTTCTCCCGGGCGCGTTCGGGCGCCGAGACGGGCGGGGGCCGGGGTCGGTCCGGACGGGAGCGTTCTTGGCCCGCTCGGCCTCGGCCGGCTTGCGGTCCACGGGCACGGCCCGCTCCATCTCCCCTGCCGGCAGGCCCTTGGCCTTGACTTCCGCGCGGACCGAGTTGAAGAGATCGACGAAGGCTCTTGGGGTAGAAGGAGTCGGAAATCGGCTTTTCGGGATCGACCTGGGCGGTCTGGCGCATCCATTTGACGGAGCTGGCCATGTCGCGCTCGTAGAAATAGCATATCGACAGGCCGAAGTAGGCCGCCGAAAGGTTCAGGCGGGTGCGGGCCATGGCCGCGGCTTCCAGGTAGGTGCCGATCGCCAGCTTGTAGTCGCCTTTTTTGTAATAGTCGTCGGCCTGGCGCAAAAGGACCGCGGCGTCCTCCTCCTGGGTCTGGCCCGCCAGCGAAGCGGCACCGATGGACAAGAAAAGAAGGACGGCAAGCAGCTTGCGGAACCGGATCGGGGAGCAGGATATTCCGCATACGCTTCCTTTTTCCTTGCGCGGTCATGGTAGCGGCAGGCTCGCGGATTGTCAATCGAATCCGTCGCCCCGGGCGCTCATGCCCGGTGCTAACGGTCATTTGACAGCCGCCGCCCGGCGCTTTATCTTATGGAGTCGATCAGAGGAGATCGCCATGTACTTCGGAGACACGACCTTTTTAATCCTTGTGCCGGCCCTTATCTTCGCCCTCATCGCGCAGGCCCGGATCAAGAGCACGTATGCCCGTTACGCCAAGGTGGCCGCCGCCTCCGGCTTGACCGCCGCCGACGTGGCCCGCTCCCTGCTCCAACAGGGTGGGGCGGGCGACGTGGCCGTGGAGAAGGTCGCCGGGCAGCTGACCGACCACTACGATCCGCGGAAAGCGCGTGCTTCGCCTGTCCGAGGGCGTGCACGACAGCCGTTCGCTGGCCGCCCTGGGCATCGCCGCCCACGAGGCGGGCCACGCCCTCCAGCACCACGACCATTACGCTCCGCTGATGCTCCGCAACGGCTTCTTCCCCGTGGCCAACATCGGCTCGACCCTGGCCATCCCGCTGTTCTTCATCGGCCTGCTGACCAGCCGCCGGGGCCCGAGCATCCTGATGGACATCGGCATCCTGCTCTTCGCCGGCGCCGTCGTCTTCAGCCTGGTCACCCTCCCGGTCGAGTTCAACGCCTCGCGCCGGGCGGTGGCCCTGCTCGGGGGACGCGGCTTCCTCTCGCCGGACGAGATCGGGGGCGCCCGCAAAGTCCTCTCGGCGGCCGCCCTGACCTACGTCGCGGCCACGGCCATGGCCGTGATGCAGCTCGTCCGGCTGCTCCTCATCCGCGACTCGCGGGATTGACCCGGCCCCGCTCCACCTACTTCTTCTTCAGCCCCGCGGCCGTGCGATCGTCCGGCTTGGGAGCCGGGGTCACGTGCTTCGGCTGGGTCTTGGTCAGCTTCATGACCTCCTCGACCGCCTTCTCCAGCTGCGGATCGCTCCCCCGGACAAGGGCGTTGGGATCGTCCCAGACCGGGAAGTCCGGGGCCACGCCCTCCCCTTCCCAGAACCAGTGGCCGGCGTTGTCGTAAAGCCGGCCGTCGGGCACGGTGATGTTTCCCCCGTCGATCAAGGTGTGCCCCGTCGCCGGGCCCACCAGGATCCCCAGGGTGTGCTCGCCGACGATCGGTCCGGCTTTCAACACCTTGAAAGCCCAGGGCAGGCCGTCGCCGCCGGAGCCGGCCCAGCCGTTGATCAGCATGGCCATCGGACCGTTGTTGACGGTGACCGGCTGGGGCGTGTCCCGTCCCTGGCGCCAGTGGATGTTGTAGACGATCGGCCGCCGCATCAGCTCGAGGAAACGATCGGCCAGGGCGCCGCCGCCGTTGAACCGCTCGTCGATGATGAAGCCTTCCTTGTCGAGCTGGCCGTAGAACATCCGGACCAGCTCGCTTTGGCCCTGACCGCTCGTGTTCGACATGTAGACATAGCCCAGCTTCCCGCCGGAAAGCGTCTCGACCCGGCGGCGGTTGGTCTCGATCCACTCGAGATTGCGCAGGGCCGTCTCTTCGCCGCCGGTGAGGCACTTGACGATGACGGCCTTGGCCCCGGCCTTGTTGCCGTCGGAGCTGACCAGGATGGAGACGGTCCGGCCCGAAAGGCCTTCGAACGCCGCGTAAGGGTCGCGATCGGTCCTCAGCTCGAGGTCGTTGACCGCATGGATGACGTCGCCCTCCTTGACCCCGACGCCCGGCGCGTCGAAGGGAGAGCGGACAGCCGTGTCCCAGGCGGCCGGCTTGACGATCCGCTCGATCCGGTAGAGGCCGTTCTGGAGCTTCCAGTCGATGCCCAGGAATCCGGTCAGGACGGGGGCGACCTGTTCGACGTCGCCGCCCCCGGTGTACGTGTGGCCGGCGCTGAGCTCGGCCTGCATGTTCGAGCAGAGGTAGGTCACGTCCCAGCGAGTCCGAGCGTCCTCGACCAGGGCCCCGTAACGTTCCCGCATCTTCGGCCAATCGACGCCGTGCAGGGCCGGATCGTAGAAGAAATCGCGGTACCGCCGCCAGGTATCGGTGAAGATCTGCCGCCATTCCTCCTTGGGCACCAGGTTCATGAACAGGTTGTTCAGAGGGACGGCGTCCTTGATCTTCTGGCCGGGCATCGGGCTGATGACGCCGAACCTCGGCCCGCTCTGGACCAGCAGGGATTCGCCGTCGGCCGAAACCGCGGCGTTGTTCACATCCTCCATGACCGGGTCTTCCTTCAGGGTCGGCAGGTCCAGCTGGACGAGCTGGCCGCTGCCGCCGCCCGAGCCGGCATTCGGCGTTCTCAAAAAGATGATCTTATCCTTGAAGGCGAAGAGCCCGCCGAAATTCCCGGCCCTGACCGGAAGAAGGACCAGGCGCGATTCCAGCCCGTCAAATTGGATCTCGACGTCCTGCCCCTTGGCCGCCGGGGCCTCGGGCTTCTCTCGCCTCGGCCGGCTTCGGCTTGTCCTCGGCCGGCTTGGGGGTGAAGGCGTCGTTCTTGGCCAGCAGGAGGGAGGGGGCGCTGGCGGTCAGGCTGAGGCAGGCGATCTGGCTCGAATTGGGATAGACCCAGGTTCCGTCGCCCATGTCGGAATAGACCGGCTGCATGCTCCGGTTGGTCATATAGAAGAGATACTTGCCGCAGCGGCTGAAGACCGGGCCGAAATCCTGGTAGAAGCCGCTGGTCACTTGGCGCTTGGCGTTGCTCTTCAGGTCGAAGACGAAGACGGCGTCGTGGGTATTGGCCAGGTTTTCGGTGAAGGCCAGCCAGCGCGAATCGGGCGACCAGGCCGTCTGATAGCCGCTCGAGGCCGCCATGTCCGATGGCGGTCTGGTTATGTCCGACCTTGATCGTTTCGCCGCTCTCGACCTTGACGATCCAGATGGTGGATGTTTCGTCGATGAAAGCGATGGCCTTGGCGTCGGGCGACCAATTCAGACGGTAGCCGTAACCCTTGGTCCGCTTGGTCAGGGCTCTTTCCCCGCCCTTTCCGTCCAGGCTCCGCAGATAGATCTGGTATTCGCCGCTCCGGTCGCTCCAGTAGGCCAGGTACCTGCCGTCGGGCGACCAGGCGGGATTCCGGTCGAAGCTGCCGCTGGAATTCGTCAGGTTGAGGCCGGCGCCTTCCTTGACGGGAAGGTCGAAGATCTCGCCCCTGGCTTCCACGGCCACCCGCTTGGCCTGGATGGAAAGGGACATGTCGCCGACGGAGCGGGAGACGTCGACCCGGCGGGGGATCTCGACCGACAGGTCCGAGACCACCCTGACGTCGACGGGCTTGTATTGACGGGTCTTCAAGTCCATCAGGTAAAGCCGGCCGCCGCATTCAAAGACGATGTCGTTCGGTCCGGCCGACATGTAGACGATGTCGAAGTCGGTCATCTTGGTGATCTGTTCGACTTTGCCGGTGCCGGTGTCATGGCGCCAGATGTTCAGGCGCATGTTCTCGTCGCGGTCGGACAGGAAATAGATGGACGAGCCGACCCAGGCCGGCTTGCCGTCGATGGCCTTGTTCCCGGTGATGTTCACGGCCTTGTCGGTCCGCCAAGGTCATAGACGATGATGTCGGAGCTGTTCCCGCCGCGGTAGCGCTTGAACGGATAGTTCTCGGTGATCTTGGTGACATAGGCGAGCTGCTTTCCGTCTCCGGAGAAGCTGCCCAGCTCGCCGTAGGGGACCTTCAGGCGCTCGGGGAACCCTCCGGTCGCCGGGACCAGGTAGAAATGGTTGAGACCGCGCACACCCATGGCCCGGTTGGAGGCGAACAACAGGCGCTTGCCGTCGGGATGCCAGTCGACCAGGCGGTCGGCGAACGACGGATACGTCACTCGCGTCGGCACGCCGCCCTGGACCGGCATCACGTAGACGTCCGGGTTGCCGTTATAGCTGGCGGTATAGGCGATCCGGCTGCCGTCGGGAGAGAAACGCGGCCAGGATTCCTCGCCGGGCGAATGGGTCAGCTGAACCGCCGTTCCGCCGTTCTTGTCGACGAGCCAGATGTCGCCGCCGTAGACGAAGCAGATCTGCTTGTCGGAGACGTCGAGGTAGCGCATCAGCTTGGCCGAGATCTGGGCCCGCAGGCCGCCGGCCAGGACGGCGATCGCGAGCAGGACGAGACAGGCTTTCTTCTTCATGGGGTCCTCTCCTCCAGAGACGGATGGGGCTGATTCCGACGGGATCGGGCAGACCGGTAAGTCATTCTATGTTAAATACGATCAGAGCGCCCGTTTTGTTCCCAGCGGGGGCCAATTTCTTCAAGCTCGTCCTGCTCACGCTTCCTTGACAAACTTCGCGAAGAACTCGATCACCTGATCTTTGGACAACCGCCCCGTGGCTACGCCCAGCGTGAGCTCCCCGACTTCATTGTCGCTTGCCGACAGCTCCTGCCCGTTGATGAGCAGGAAGACTTCAGCCGCCGCAACAGCGACACGTTTGTTGCCGTCGATGAATGGGTGATTTGCGCAAAGATGGAAGTGGTATGCCGCCGCTTTCTCCGACAACCCAACGTGAAGGTCAACCCCGCCAAATGTGGATTGTGGCATAGCCACGGCAGACTCCAGCAGTCCACGGTCACGTAAGCCGGGATCTCCTCCGAATTCCTCAATGACCCGGCGATGGATCTTCAGGACAACGTCTACCGACAGGAAGACGACCGGCTGCTTCACTCGGCTAGCCGCCGCAGTACATCGGCACGCTTCTTCATGACATAGTCGAGCTTCTCGCCCATCTCTTCGGCTCGGACGAGCTGAGGTCGAGCAGGCGTGACGATCAGGCTTCCGTCCTGAATGGTGAGCTGCACCTGGCCTTCCTCCTCCAAGCCGAGGAGTTCTAGAATCGGCTTATCAAGAATCAACGCGTTGCTGTTACCGACTTTACGGAGTTGTTTGATCATCTCAACCTCTTGGTTATAACTATATTATAACTACCAAGGCGCGACGCGTCAACCCCTCTCCATCCCGTCTAGATAATTGCGGGGGCGACGCTGAAGACGTTTCTTCCGCCATCGGCCAGGGACGAACCCGAAGCGGCCGAGGTTCCCAAAAGTGTGTTTTCAATGGCAACCTTTTATGTATACGCAGCGTATAGTAATTCGGAGGATACGATATGAAGCTGCTGACCCGCATGGAGGAGATCATCCTCGTCTCGATCTGGCGCCTCGAGGAGAACGCCTACGGCATCACCATCCGCAAGGAGGTCGGCAAGGTGACGGGGGAGGAATTGCCGCTGGGGGCGGTTTACCCCTATCTGAGCCGCCTTCATCAGGGCGGCTACGTGCAGACGGTCGCCAGCCGCGCGACACCCGAGCGCGGGGGACGGCATAAAATCCTCTACCGGCTGACGGATGCGGGCCGGGAAGCGTTGGCCGAAGCCCGCCGGGTCGGCCAGCGGACTTGGGACGGCGTCTCCGCCCTGGCCTTCAAGAAGTCGACATGAAGAACGCGGGCTCCCCTCCCCGTCTCGCCCTGCGCTGGCTGGAGCGCTTCAGCGGCTGGGAGGACGACTACGGGGCGGCCGGCGATTTCGAAGAATTCTATCGCGCCCAGGTCGAGGCGCACGGCATCCGCCGCGCCCGCCGGGCTTGCTGGCGGCAAGTCCTGGCCGCCTTTCCGGGATATGTCAAAAATGTCTTTGTCTGGAGCGACGCCATGCTGAAGAGCTACTTGAAAATCGCCGTCCGAAACCTCTGGAAACACAAGGGCTACTCCTTCATCAACATCGCCGGTTTGGCGGCGGGGATGGCCTGCGCCCTCTTCATCCTCCTTTGGGTCCAGAACGAGCTGAGCTACGACCGGTTCCACGCCGACGCCGGGACGCTCTTTCGGCTCGAACAGAATGCGGACAAGGGCCTGGGAGGATTCCGGCACTCTTCCATGCCCTATCCTCTGGGGCCGATCCTCAAGGCCGAGATTCCGGAGGTTCGGGAAGCGGTGCGCATCGCCGGCTCCGGGAGCTTTCTCGTTCGCAGCGGAGAGAAAGCCTTCTTCGAGAGCAACATCCCCGCGGTCGATCCTCAATTCTTGCGGATGTTCGCGTTTCCCCTGATCAAAGGCGATCCGGCCACCGCGCTCGACCGCCCCGGCTCCGTCGTGATGACCGAGGACATGGCCGAGAAATACTTCGACGGGGCCGATCCGCTCGGCCAAACCGTGATCTTCAACGACAAGCACCCCTTCACGGTCACCGGGGTCCTCAAGAATATCCCGCAGAACTCCAGCCTGACCTTCGACATGCTCGTGCCCTTCGATTTCACCCGCACTCTGGGCCGCTATTCCGACTCCCTGACGAGCAACGACATCGAAACGTATGTCCGGCTGGGAGCGATGAGCGACAGGACCGCGGTCGGCGCGAAGATCACTCGCCTGATCAAGGACAAGATCTTGGCCGAAAGCCGGACCGATCCCGGACTGTCCAAAATGCTCGCCGGAAGTCCCGAACTCGGCCGCCGCTTTGAAGCCTACCAAAAATCAAGGGTTTTCCTGTTGATGCCCCTTGTCGACATCCACCTGTTGGGCGGCCGCATGGCCATTAAAAACGTCTATTTATACAGCGCCCTCGCGTTTTTCGTCCTCCTGATCGCGGGCATCAATTTCATGAACCTGGCCACGGCCCGTTCGGCCGGCCGGGCCAAGGAGATCGGACTCCGGAAGGTCGTCGGCGCCCGGCGCAAAAGCCTTATCGGCCAGTTCTACGGCGAATCCGTACTGACCGCGAGCCTGGCCGGGGTGGTGGCTCTCCTCCTGGTCGTGCTTCTGTTTCCGGCCTTCCGCGCGCTGTCGGGCAAGGCGATCGCCTGGAGCACTCTGGGCAGCGGAAAATTCCTGATCGGCACGCTGATCGTCGTCCTGTTCACCGGGCTCATCGCCGGAAGCTATCCGGCTCTCTTCCTCTCTTCCTTCCCGCCCATCAAGGCGATTCAAGGCCGGGCCGGCCGCGGCGCCGGGGGCGCACTCTTCCGCAAGACGCTGGTCTTCCTCCAATTCAGCTTGTCCGTCCTGCTTCTCATCGGCATGGGGGTCGTCTCGCGCCAGGTCGACTTCATGCGGGCCAAGAAGCTCGGCTATGACAAGGAGCAATTGATCTACCTGCCGATGCGCGACCAGGCGCCCGTCTCCTATGCTGCTTTCAAGGAACAGCTTCGGCAGAATCCCCGCATTCTCGGCGTCACCGCAACCCGCCACCCGCCCACGGCCATCCAGGCCAGCGATACCTACGCCGAATGGGACGGCCAAGATCCCGGCTTGCGCTTCAAGATCAGCTTCGCCTCCGTTGATTTCGATTTCCCCGAAACCATGGCCATCGCAGATCGTCGCGGGACGGCCATTCTCCCGGGCCGTTCCCTCGGACGTCCGGCGGGCCTTCCTGGTCAACCAGGAGGTTCCCAAGCTGATGGGATTGAGCGCCGCCGCGGCCGTGGGGCGGCGGTTCGTCTTTCGAGGCTACGAAGGCACGATCGTCGGCGTCATGAAGGACTTCCATTATCAATCGGTCCACAACGCGCTCGAGCCCCTGGCCGTAGTCGTCGATCCGAAGGAATTCCGCTACGCCGTCGTCCGCCTCACGGCGGGCGCGATTCCAGCCTCCTTGGCCGATGTCCGGAAGACCTGGCGGCAGGTCTATCCCCAATACCCCTTCGAGGCCCGTTTCTTCGACGAGGACTTCGACCGGATGTATCGCGAGGATGAGCGGATGGGGACGATCCTCAAGGTCTTCTCCGGCCTGGCCGTCCTGATCGCCTGTTTGGGCCTGTTCGGCCTGGCATCCTACACGGCCGAACGCCGGACCAGGGAGATCGGGATCCGCAAAGTCGTGGGCGCATCGTCCCGGAGAATCGTGCTGCTCCTGTCCAAGGAATTCGCCAAGTGCGTCCTGGCGGCCAATCTCGTGGCCTGGCCCGTCGCCTACCTCCTGATGAAGAGCTGGCTCCGGAGCTACGCCTACAATCCGGGAATCGCCTGGTGGCTCTTCGCCGCGGCCGGAGCCGGGACCCTGGCCATCGCCCTTCTGACGGTCAGCTTCCAAGCCTTCCGAGCCTCAAGGACCAATCCCGCGACCGCGTTGAAATGCGAATAGCCGCATCACCGATACGAAGGCGCGCTGATCGACGGACGCCCGGACATCCGCATTGAATTCTTGACCGGAGAGGCATGCGGCGCTATCATCGACGGGCGATGAAAAGCTCCGATTCGCGGCTGAGGAAGCGGCGGGCGGCGCGCCGGGGGATCTGTCCGTTCGTTCTTTTCTTCGTCCTCGGACTCGCGGCCGGAGGGCGCGCCCAAGCGCCGTCGCGGACGATCATCATCACCCTCGACGACCTCCCTTTCGTGGCCTACGGGATGGATTTGTCGGGAATCCGGGAGAAGACCCAAGCCCTTCTCTCCGCCCTACGGGCTCATGACGTGCCCGCGCTGGGCCTGGTGACCGGCCAAGCCGTGGAGGTGAATGGCGAAATCCGGGAGCGCGAAGCCCTGCTTGGCGAATGGCGGAAAGCGGGCGCCGAACTGGGCAACCACGGCTACGCCCATCTGGACCTGAACAAAGCTTCTCTCGAATCGTACCAGGCCGATTTCATGACATGCGACGCGCTATTGCGGCGCATTCTCGGAACGGATGGCCCCGGGCCGAGATATTTCCGGCATCCCTTGACCCACACCGGCGCGGACAAAGAGACCAAGATCGCCTTCGACCGATTTTTGGGCCGACAAGGCTATCAAGCCATCCCCTTCACCATCGAGAACGCGGATTACATCTTCGCCAGCCTCTACGCCAAGGCGCAAGGCGGCGGAGACAAGGCCTTGGCTCTCCGTCTGAAACAGGCCTACCTGGAGCACATGGACAAGGCCCTGGCCTTTAGCGAGGGCTGCGCCGAAGAGCTCTTCCACCGCCCCATCCCCCAAATCCTCCTCATCCACGCCAACGCCTTGAACGCCGACCTCATGGACGCGATCCTGAGCCGGCTGGAGTCCCGCGGCTATCGGTTCGTATCCCTCGAAGAGGCCCTCCAAGACCGGGCCTACGAAACGGCCGACGGCTATATCGGAGCGAAAGGCCCCTCCTGGCTGCACCGCTGGTCGCTGTCCCTTACGGGCCGGTGGCGTTTGGAAGAAGAGCCCGACCCCCCGAAGTGGGTCCTGGAGATGTTCCAATGAACGCGAGAAGATTGCTGCTGCTTGTTCTGGCCCTCACCATGCTGGCCGCGGTCGGCGCCGAGGCGGGCCAGGCGCTGCCGGTTTCCCTGAGCGGCACGCCGATCCCGCGCGAGACTTGGCCGCAGGCCATCCACACCTTCGGCTTCCGGGGGCCGGAATTCGTCCTCGACGACAAGCCCTTCCAGATGTGGGCCGGCGAGATGCACTTCCAGCGCATCCCGCGCGAGTATTGGAAGGACCGCCTGCTCAAGGCTCGAGCCCTGGGCTTGAACACCGTCTGCACCTACGTCTTCTGGAACCTGCTGGAGCCCGAGCCCGGGAAGTGGGACTTTGCGGGCCGCAACGACCTGGCAACGTTCATCAAGACGGCGGCCGAGGCGGGCCTATGGGTCGTCGTCCGGCCCGGCCCCTACGCCTGCGCCGAGTGGGATTTCGGCGGCCTGCCGATCTGGCTCCTGCGCACCCCCGACATCAAGGTCCGCTGCCTCGACCCCCGCACCATGGCGGCCTGCGAGCGCTACATCGCCAAGCTGGCCGCCTTGCTGCGGCCGCTCCAGGTCCACAAGGGAGGTCCGGTCCTGATGGTCCAGATCGAGAACGAGTACGGCAGCTACGGCAACGACCGCGGCTATATGCTGGCCCTGAAGGCGATGTGGGAGAAGGGCCGCATCGAAATCCCCTTCTATACGGCGGACGGCGCCACTCCCTATATGCTGGAAGCCGGCTCCATCCCCGGCTGCGCCATCGGGCTCGACCCGGCCGCGAGCGCCAAGGAGTTCGCCGAGGCTGAGAAGCTCGGCCGCAACGTGCCCATCTTTTGCAGCGAGCTCTACCCCGGCTGGCTGACCCACTGGGGCGAGCCCTGGGCCCGGGTCAAGACCGAGGATGTTTTAAAGGATCTGGACTGGCTTCTGGCCAACAAGAAATCGTTCAACCTCTACGTCCTCCACGGCGGCACGAACTGGGGCTTCTGGGCCGGGGCCAACATGGGCGACGCCTACCAGCCCGACATAACCAGCTACGACTACGACGCCCCGCTCGATGAAATGGGCCGTCCGACGCCGAAGTACTTCGCCATCCGCGATCGGCTGGCCAAGCATCAGCCCGCGGGAGTCACCCTGCCCGACCTGCCCGCCCCCCTGCCCATTATCGAGGTCGCCACCGTGGCCTTTACCGAGGCGGCTTCGCTGTTCGACCATCTGCCCGCGCCCGTTGCCTTGGCCCAGCCCAAGCCCATGGAATTTTTAGGCCAGAGCCACGGCTTCATCCTCTACCGCACCGCCTTCCGCGGCCATTACAGCGGCAAGCTCAGAATCTGGGAGCTGCATGACTACGCCAACATCTACGCCGACGGCAGAATCCTCGGCACCCTCAACCGGGCGGAGAAAGAAGACACGCTGGACATCCCCCTCTCCCAAGTCAAACCGAAAACGCTCGACATTTTGGTCGAGGCCATGGGCCGGATCAACTTCAGCCAGTACATGATCGACCGCAAGGGCATCACCGACCGGGTGACGCTGAACGGCATGACCCTGATGGACTGGCAGGCGTATCCCCTGCCGATGGACGCCGCGTTCCTGGCGGGCTTGAAGTTCAAGCCCCTGGCCCCCGGACCAAAGTCGACGAACGACCGACCCGGCCTGTTCTTCCGCAGCGGGTTCGACCTGGAAGCCCTCGGAGATACCTACCTCGATATGAGCGGCTGGGCCAAGGGGGTTGTCTGGGTCAACGGCCACAACCTGGGACGCTACTGGGAGATCGGGCCCCAAAAGCGTCTGTTTTGCCCGGCGACCTTTCTAAAGAAAGGCCGCAACGAGATCGTCGTCTTCGATCTGCACAGGGCCGGCCCATCGATCGTGAGGGGTGTGAAGACGCTCGACTAAGGGCGCCGATCAAACCTCGATCCCCATTCTCCGCATCAGGGCCAGGGCGTTGAAGCTCCGGCAGGGTCCCGGCCGGAGCAGGAAATCGAAGAGCAGGTCGTTCCCCTCGACCCGCCCGTCGAAGTGGAAGTTGGCCGCCCGGCCCGGGAACTCGTCGGCCAGCCCGGCCAGCTGCAGGTCGTGTGTCGCCACGATCCCGGCCGTATCGAGCTTGGCCATCTGCCGGAGCAGGGCCAGCGATCCGGCCTGACGGTCGGCCGTGTTCGTCCCCTTCAGCATCTCGTCGATCAGGAAGAAGACCGGCTCCCCCGCCTGGGCCGGGTCGAGGATCTCCTTCAGGCGGCGGAGCTCGGCATGGAAGAGCGACAGCCCGCGGTCGAGCGAATCGTTGACCTTCAGGCTGGCCGCCAGGCGGCGGGGCGTGACGGTCATGGCGCGAGCACAGACCGATCCGCCGGCATAGGCGAGAACCAAGTTCATGCCGACGGTCTTTAAAAAGGTGCTCTTGCCGGCCATGTTGGGACCGGTGACGAGGGCCAGCCGGAGGCGGTCGTCCAGGGAAAAATCATTGTCCACCCGGCCGCGGGCGGAAAGCAGCGGGTTCCCCGCCGCGACGAATTCCAGCCGGAAGGGCCCGCTCTCGAGGCGGGGCCGGGCCCAGTCGGGATGGTTGAAGGCGGCGTTGGCCAGGCTGGACAAGGCCTCGAGCTCGGCGATTATCCTGAACCAATCCGGGACCGACCCAGCATGGGCCCGGCGCCACTTCTCCAGACGGAAAAGGGCGTGGATGTCCCAAAGGATGAGCCAGTTGACCACGACGTAGACGACCTGGGCCGACCGGAACTCGAGCAGACCGAGCCGGCCGGCCAGGTCGCGAATGGCCTCCGAAGCCGCTTCCCCGTCCTTGATAAGCCCGGTCCGTAGGGCCCGCAAATGTTCGCTCCCAAAATCCTCTCGTTCGATGTCCTCGAGGATGCCCGCGTAGGCCCGCAGCACGGAATGCGTCTTACAGACCAGGGCGTAGGTCCGGGCCCGGCTCTTTTCGGCGCCGAGGAGGATGATCGCATTGGCCAGAAGGCAGGCATAGAGAACGAACGGAGGCAGGCCGAAGAAGAGCCCGACGACCGCACCCAGGGCCAAACCGGGCATCAGGATGGACAGGGCCCGGAGGACGGGCCGGCCGAGAAAGTGAACCGGCTCAGCGAGGAAAGCCCCGAGATCGGGGTCGCGGCGGGTATCCAAGGCCGGCTCGCGTCCGTGAAGGTGCAGGCCGTGGCGCCAATCGAGCCGGCCGGCCAGCTCTTTGACCGCGGCCTGCCGGGCCAGGATCTCATCCGGCCGCGGCCCGCGGCCGGGATCGCGAAGCAGAGCCGCCAGACGGTCCCGCCCCAGCTTTGTCGTAGTCCGGTTCAGGACGTGAAAAAGGCTGTGCGGACCGAACAGCTCGAGGTCGGAGGAGAAGGGATGATCGGGGTCCTCGAAGCCGGCCCCATCATCCGCATCCGGGAACCGGCCGGCCAGCGCCTCCAGCTCCCCGGACTGGATCTCGATCAGGGCCGAGAGGCGTTTTTTCGCCCGCAGGACGGAACCCTGCCAGACGGAGGCCGCGGCGAAGAGAGCCGAGGCGGCGATAAAAAAGGGAATCCCCCGGCCGGAGACGGCCACCCGGTAGAGACTGACGACTCCGGCCAGGGCGATGAGGAGCTTGGCCGCGCCCAAGGCCAGATCCCTCCGACGCACCCGGTCCAGCCCGGTCCGGAAGCGAGCCCTCCGCTCTTCGTAGACGACTACGGGATCAGGATTCATTTTGAAGCGCGCGGCGGAGCTTTTTCCGCATGATCTTCAGGCGGGCGAGGCTCTACATCCGGCCTTTTTCCCTTGGCCGGGCGCGTCCAATGCGCCATCCCTTGAAGACGAAGCTCGTAATAGGCTCGATGAAGCCCCGCGAAAAAATGCCGCGCATTCAAGCCGAGGTTCCTGGTGTTGTAGCCGCCTTCTTGGATGACCAGGGTCGGCAGTCTCAGGGATCCGATCATGCGGCCGATGTCTCCGAAATCCTTGGCTTTAAACGTCCAAGATCCCGTCGGATCCCCCTTGGCCGTGTCCAGACCCAGCGAAACGACCAGGAAGACCGGTTTGTAGGACATGATCTTCCGGAGAGCCCGCCCCAAGGCGAGCTTGTAGTTCAGCGGAATGATGTTCTCCGGAAGGGGATAGTTGAGGTTGAAGCCCAGGCCTTCGCCCAAGCCCTTTTCGTCCGCGAAGCCGCTGAAATACGGATAGGCAATGTGGGGATGACCATGCAGGGAGACCGTGAGGACGTCGCGACGGTCGAAGAAGATCTCCTGGGTCCCGTTTCCGTGATGGTAATCAACGTCCAGGACCGCAACCTTGCCCCAGCGCGAGAGATGGTCGGCCGCCACAGCCGTCGTGTTGAAATAGCAGAAGCCGCCGAAGACCCGCCGTTCGGCGTGATGCCCCGGAGGCCGGACCAGGGCATAGGCCAACCGGTCGCCCATCGTCAGGCACTCGGCCGCTGTCAGGCCGCAGTCGACCGCCGCCTTGGCCGCGGCGAAGACGGACCCGTTGAGGGGCGTGAAGGTGTCAATCTCGTAGTACCCGGCCCGGAGCAACAGGTCTTCGGGCAGCCGGGCGGCGTTGCGGATCGGGAAGACATAGGGATAGACGGACGCGTCGGGGGCCAGCTCGGCGCTCGTGCGTTTGATGAAATCCACGAGCTTCGGGTCATGGACCCGCTCGATGTGCTTTTCGGAGAAGCGCTTCTTCACGACCTGGACAAAGAGCCCCATCGGCTCGATTTCCCGCAGGATGACGGGAATCCTGACCGGCGCCTCGACATAGCCGCGCTCTTTGATGTGATGGATGACGTGTTCCCGGCTGACGACGAGACGGATCATGCGATCCCGGGATATCCCGGCCGAAAGGCGCGCAGCGGCTTCCGCCTTGACATAGCGGGGACTTCGGAGACGCACGGGGTCGTCGCGGAAAGACGCGACGACGGCGTCGACATAATCGGCCGGACAGTATTTGGGGTACTTCTTTTCGAGGATGGAGCGAACGATGCTGCGGGCCATTCCCCCGGCCAAGGCAGCGGATCGACCGAGACCGTCGTAGACGAGATAGGGCGGATTGTCGTCTCCGGGCTTGACCGGCGTTTCATAGGCCGTGCCGGCAATCGGTCGCGCCCCGAACGCCTCGTAGAACTTGAGGCGGGCGATGTTCTGCTTGAGGATCTCGGGGTCGCTGCAAAGGGCGGGATCATCGGGCAGACACTCGAAAAAAATGCCCACCGCCCCGCTGAGCAGGGCTTCCTCGCGGACTCTCTGGTAGAGGGCTCCGCCGGTCCCCCGGCCCGTCATCCCTTTCGTGGCCGAAATATAGTCGAGGAAGAAGAAGTTCAGCTCGGGATCACGGAGGATATAGGCACATCCCTGGACCCGCTTCGTACGGATGTCGTCGGCTACGAGCAGGATGGGGGAGAATCCCAGTCCGTCCGGCTTCTTGAGACGGGCGGGAATCTTCTGGATTTCCTCCTCTTTGACCAGGGGGAATTGCGCGCGCAGGATGGATAGGGACGATGCGATTTGGTCCCGGTCGATCGGCAGGACGTCGTCATAGATGCGACGGATGCGGAACATGATGCCTTCATGTTACCCAAGATAAGAGAAAGCGTCAACGCGCCGAGGGAGGACCCCGCCCCCGGCCCCCCGGCCCAGTGCGTTGACTTGGTTTCCTCCGGCGTGATATGTAGCATGCCAACGCCAGTTGCAGGAGACACGCATGTCCCATCATCGCGCCGGCTCGGCCGCCCTCATCCTTCTCGCCGTGCTCATCGCGGCCCCCTTCCTGGCCGCCCAGACCCCGCCCGACCAGTTCCTCGGGTTCCAGGTCGGCGCCGACAAGAAGCTGGCCGATTACGCCCAGATCAAGGCCTACTTCGACAAGCTCGACGCCGAGTCGCCGATGCTCAAGGTCTTCACCATCGGCGAGACGACCCTGAAGAAGCCCATGATCATGGCCGCCGTCTCGACCGAGGCCAATCTGGCCCGGCTCGACCGCTGGAAGGAGATCGCCCGCAAGCTGCGCGATCCGCGCCTGACGCCCATCGACGAGGCCAAGGCCCTGGCCAAGGAGGGCAAGGCCGTCGTCCTGGTCACGTGCAGCCAGCACTCGACCGAGATCGCCGCCTCGCAGATGTCCATGGAGCTGGCCTACAACCTGGTCGCCGGGAAGACCGCCATCGAGGCCAAAAAGATCCTGGCCGACGTCATCCTGCTTCTCGTCCCTTCGGCCAACCCCGACGGCACCCAGATGGTCGTCGACTGGTACAAGAAGTACGTCGGGACCAAGTTCGAGGCCGGCTCGATGCCCTGGCTCTACCACTACTACGCCGGCCACGACAACAACCGCGACTGGTACATGCAGAACCTGCCGAGACACGGGCCGTGACCCAGGTCCTGTACCACGACTGGCTGCCCCAGATCCACCTGGACCAGCACCAGCAGGGCTCCAACGGCGCCCGGCTGTTCATTCCGCCGATGATGGACCCGCCGCTGCCCAACATCCACCCTCTGGTCTGGCGGACGCAGAACCTGCTCGGCACCGTCCATGGCCTACGACCTGCAGCAGGCCGGCAAGAGCGGCATCGTCAACGGCCGCAGCTACACGGCCTGGTACATCGGCGCCGGCGACGACACGCCCTGGCTGCACAACGTCATCGGCATCCTGAGCGAGGCCGCCTCCGTCCGCTTGGCCACCCCCATCTTCATCGAGCCCAACGAGATCCCCAAGTCCTACGTCGAGAAGATGATGGACTTCGTCGACCCCTGGCCCGGCGGCTGGTGGCGGCTGCGCGACCTCGTCGACTACGAGCTGGTCATGACCGAAAGCCTGCTCCGCTCGGCCGCCCGGCACAAGGACGAGCTCCTGCTCAACTACTGGCGGATGTCCAAGGACGCCATCGAGAAGACGGACAAGGGCCAGCCTTACGCCTACGTCATCCCGGCCCGCCAGCACGACTACCCCACCACGCTCCGTATGCTGGAAGTCCTGAGGCGCGGCGGTGTGGAGATCCACCAGGCCAAGGCCGATTTCATGGTCGGCAACCGGCTCTACGGGGCCGGCTCCTTCGTCGTCCTGATGGCCCAGCCCTACAAGCCCTACGCCTGGGCTCTGCTCGAGAAGCAGAAATACCCCGACATCCGGCAATACCCGGGCGGGCCGCCGCAGCCGCCTTACGACAACGCCGGCTGGACCCTGCCCCTGCAGATGGGTGTAGCCTGCGACGAGGTCAAGGAGCCCTTCGAGGCCAAGCTGGAGAAGCTCGGGGCTGTCCCCTATCCCAAGACACCGGCGGGCCAGGGCCAAGCCGCTTACATCGCCCTCGATGCGCGGGCCAATGCCTCCTCCTCGGTCGTCTTCGCTCTGCTCAAGGAGGCCAAGGCCGAGGCCTGGCGAACCAAGGCCAAGGCGGTGAAGAAGGGTGTCGAGATTCCGACCGGGAGCTTCCTCGTCAAGACGACACCCGAGGTCAAAGCCGCCCTGCCGGCCCTGCTCGCCAAACACCACCTCGCCGTGCTCGACCTGCCCGACCTGGATGGTCTGTCCAAGGCCGGGCTCAAGTTCCACCGCGTCGGCCTCTACCAGTCCTGGCGCGGCAACGCCGACGAGGGCTGGACCCGCTACATGTTCGACGACCTGGGCGTCCCCTACAAGACCCTGCACAACGCGGACATCAAGGGGACCAAAGAGAAGAAGGCCGACTTGCGGGCGGACTACGACGTCATCGTCTTCGCCGACGAGAGCACGACGGTCATCAAGTCCGGCCAGCGCGGCGGGATGCCGGGAGGAGCACCCGGCGGCGCCGGCGCCCCGGGCGGCCAGGCCCGGCCCTCGACCTCGACCACCCCGCCCGAGTACGAAGGCGGCATCGGCCAGGAAGGTGTGGACGCTCTGCGGGCCTTCGTCGAGAAGGGCGGCCTCGTGGTCACCCTGAACGGAGCCTGCGACCTGGCCATCAGCGAGTTCGGCGCCCCGGCCCGCAATGGGCTGACCGGTATCGACCGGACCAGGTTTTTCTGCCCCACCTCGATCCTGCGCATCCTGGTGGACAACGAAACCCCCATCGGCTACGGCATGCCCAAGGAAGCCGCGGCTATGTTCGTCAACAGCCTGGCGCTGGACACCTCCAACCCGCCCTTCGACTGGGACCGCAAGGTCGTGGCGACCTACCCGGAGGACGACATCCTGCTCTCCGGCTGGCTGCTGGGCGGGGAGAACATCGCCCGCAAGGCTTGCGTCGTGGACGCCAAGTATAAGGACGGCCGCTTCATCCTGATCGGCGTCCGGTCCCAGAACCGGGCCCAGAGCCACGGCACCTACAAGCTTCTGCTGAACGCCCTGCTCTACCCGGAGAAAGACTAGGCCTCAGCCGACCCTTCATCCCAGGGCGCCCTTCGGGGCGCCCTTTTTGATGGTATAGGCTTCCCTTATTCATCATCGCCTTCACCCAAAGCTTTGTTTGTCTTCCCCGGCGGCAGGAAGTTCTCACCGGTGACCACCTTCCGCCCAGTCCTCGCCTCCAGTTCCCGACGCGCTCTCTTGGCGATCCCGCCGCCTTTCCTGCCCGCCACGGCGTTTTCCGACATGCCTGTGGCTTCGACGCTTTCGGCAATTTGCCGGCTGGAGAGTTCAGCCAGGGCCGTGAGAATCAGTTCCGCCTCGCTCATGTGATCGCGCAGGTTCTGGCTTTTCAGCCCCTTCATGGATTTATGCTTTTTGATCGAAACGCCGCTCCATTCTTGATGAATGATGTTAGTCAGGATGGCATACTCGTCCTCGCCCTTGATCGCGTGATCCTTCCAATAGTCGGTCAGTTTATTGCGGGTTTCCTGCCCCATCATCCGCTGTTGGATCCATTTTCCGCTTCTTCCATGCCGTTTCCAGTACTCTCGGGCGCGGTCAAGGGAGCGGGCAGGGTCGCTCATGTCCTTGATGTGTTCATAGCCCACCTTGGCCAGCCATAGCTTGATCGGCTCCGCTTTCGGACTTGGAATGGACTGAACAATCCGCAGAAGTGTTTCAGGATCAGCCACATCGGTATACCGCATCTTGCCGTCCGCGGCCACCATTTTCAAACGGTTACAATTTGTAACCGTTTGACTTCCTTCATTATTAAGTCGGTTCTTCAGAACTTTCCAATAGTTTCGCGCCGCTTGGAATTCTTTTTGCTGAATCAGCGCCGCCACAATGTCCACTACCGAAAAATGCCACTTCTCCGATTTCGGATCATAGAGGCGGCGAATCTTGAAATCCTCAAAGACGGCCAACGCATCTTGTTGATCCATATCGATTCCTCTTTCCTTCATATCCGGCAGTTGGTGACAAACCGTCACCAACTAAATATTCTTTCATCAACGTCCTTCCGACTACGCCAAATCGGGATCCTCTGCCAATATATACTTCCGAGTTTTTTTCGTACCGGCGACCGACCTAACCAGCTTGACAGGCTCCGACGCTTTCTTCACCCCAGCCTCCCGCCCCTCCGCGCGTTCGCACGGGCCCAGCATCACCTGTATGGCAGAAATCAGCGTTTTCCGGCCGAAATCCGGGGAGAGTTTGGAATCTGCTTAAGTCCCCATCCAGACATCTTGAACCAGAATATTTCGGCCTGCGAGTGTTGTCAAGGACAGCTTCCTTATCGGACAGCTCGGCGCCCATTCTCTTTCTTCATTCTGTCGAACAAGACGATCAACCCGTCCGGCAGGGTCTTTCGCCAGCCGGTCCAGTCATGCCCGCTCTGGAATTCCTGATAGTAGAGTTCGTAGCCTTTCGACTTTAGGACGTCTCTCATTTGGCGATGCTTCTCGATAAAATTGAAGTTGCTGAAGGATCTCATCGCTGTCTCCTGTAATCCGCAATCCAGGTAAAAGCGGATCGGCAGCCTCTTCGTTTTCTTGTATTGCTCCGTCAGCCAAGGCACGGGATCGTTCACCTGGATTCCGCGCCAATAGCTGCCGGATTGAGACAGGACGTTCCCGAACAGATCCGGGTAGCTCAGGGCGATGAAGCTGGAAGCCAGCCCCCCATAGCTGACTCCGGCGATGATGGTCCGATCGGGATCTTTTGCGATCCGGATCGTTTGAAACGCCCAGGGCATCAATTCCAGGGCGACGAAGTCTGCGAACGGCTTGTAGAGGGGCAGTTCTTTCTCTCGTCTCTCGGTCGGCTGATTGTCGACCAGAATGGCGACGCACGGCGGAATCCTGCGCTCAGCGATCAAGTTATCCAAAATGGTCGGCAACGGCACTCTTTCCAGGTACAAGGACTGATCGAAAACGAAGATGGATGGGTATTCCTTCCCCTCGTCGTATCCGAACGGCCTATAAACGACCACGCTCCGGGAATTCCCCAATATTTTGCTTTCGACCGCGTACTCTTTCAAAACGCCTTTGGGAACCCCGGGCTTTTCATAGAACCGGGCATTGGCCTCATCTAGGGAGGGATCGAAGGCATTATAGCTGTAATCCGCATTCACCCCAATGGGAATGAGATTGCGGTTAAACTTGTCCGTTTGATGGACGGTGCCCGAATCGTCCGTGATGCTGTAGCGGTAGGCGGTCGACCAATCCGCGGGAATCCTAAAGGTTCTGTACCAAATATCCGTATTCTCCAAGGAGAGCAGCATCATGTCGCTTCCGCCGTTCCCCAGACGAACGTTCTTGATATCGATATGGACCTTGAGGTTTTTATGGCTGCTTCGATACAAGAAAGTCATGATCAAACGGTCGTCTTCGCCGCAGGGTTCGACCATCGGCGCACCCTGATTCGAGATGGCGTCCCAAAACCGCCGAATCTCATCCTGACCCGCATTCTTCAGCCTCTCCATCGTCGGACTGGAGTCCAGGGTCGGTTTGACAGTCTTCAAGTCCGTCCAATGGGATAATCTCGCAATCAAAGAATCCATGTTTTCGGCTTTAGGCGATTGTTGATACGCAGAAATGAGGCAGGTCAATAGAAAAGCAAGGACGGCCATGATCGGATAGCTCTTTTTCATTTGTTGATATGTCTCAAATCCGTTGTTTGATGCATACCGGTCTTCGTTGGCGGCGGACCCTTGGCAATGGAAAGAATCGTGGCGCGGCTTCGGCTTACTCGCCCGACTGATCCAGGTACCCCTCGCGGGCGATGCGGGAGCGACCGGTCTCGAGGTCCAGGTCGTAGATGTTGAACTCCGTCCGCAGGGCAAACCAGGGGTGGCGGACCGCCAGGTTGATCGAGGCCGAGCCCTTCTCGGGCGAGCTGATGATGCGGTGGAAGACATAGGTCGGCCAGGACAGCATCGCCGCCCGGTCGGACAGTACGGCCCCATCCTTCTCGATCCCCTCCGGCGTCACCCGGAATCGGACCAGACGGCCGTCCCGGAAGAGCTCGACGTCGCGGAAGCCGGCCAGCACGACCAGGTTGTCTTCCTGGCCGGCGTGCATGTACCAGGGCCGCTCCACCCCCGCCACCGATCCGGGGGAATAGGCACCCCGGTCGTGCAGGACGCGGTCGATGGCCTGGATGGATTCGAAGCCCCCCATCGGCACCGCGTCGAACAACACCCCGGCCGTTTTTCGGAAAGTGCGCAACCCCGTGGCCCGGTAGAGACCGTCGACCTGGTCGATGACGTCATCGGGATGCATGCGTCCTCCCGCATTCACCGGGCTTCGAACGAGGTGATGACCGCCTTGATCAGAGAAGTCAGGGCTTCCAGGTCGCGGCGGTCGATCTTCTCGATGAAGGAATGGGCGTAGGCCCCGGGCCAGGACAGCGGGATGTCGGCGGCCCCGCCGACGATGAAGACCGAGCCGTCGTTGCCGCCGCGGGAATTGGCCACCTGGATCGGAATCTTGCGGGCCGCCGCCAGGGCCATGATCTTCTCCAGCTGATGCTTGGGCACCAGGCTGGAGCTGTCCAGGGCCCGCAGCACGGCGCCCCGGCCCAGCCTGGCGTTGGCGAAGCGCTTGTTCTCCAGGGGCGAGTCCGTGGAGACGAAGGTGTCGACGGCGAAGACGTAATCCGGCTTGAAGGCCTTGGCCAGGGCCGATGCTCCGAATAGGCCGGTCTCCTCCTCGACACTCCAGGCGCAGGTCACCGTGCGGCCCTTGAGCCGGCTCCAGTCGGTCTGGAGCGCTGCGGCCAGAAGCGAGGCGCAGCCGGCCCGGTCGTCGACCGCCCGGGTAGCCATCACGCCGGACGCGAGGTCGACCAGCGACTTCTTGAAGATGACCATCTGGCCTTCGGCGAGGCCCAGGGTCCGGGCCTCGGCCTCGCTCGTCGCTCCGATATCCAGGTCGTAGGCTTCGGGGGCGAACGGCTGGGCCTTGGCCGAATCGTAGTCCGGGCGCGGCGGGATGATCCCATCGACCGGCCCTTTGGCCGTCTGGACGACGAACGGCCGGCCTTCGCAGGGCTGGGGTAGGAAGCCGCCCCGGCCCTTCAGCCGGAGCAGTCCCTGAGGCGATATCTTGTCCACGGTCATGCCCAGCTCGTCGGCGTGGGCGACGAAGAGGATGTGCGGGCGGCCCGATCCGACCGTGAACCAGAGGTTGCCCCGCTCATCGCGCTCGGGCTTGACGCCCTTGGGCAGCCGGGCCTGGATCCAGTCCATGACCGCGTCCTCCTGGCCCGAGATGCCGGGCACCAGGACGATCTGCCGCAGGAGGTCCCAATCGGAGGCCGGACCCTGGGCGGCGGCCGGGATGACCACACAGAGAGCGGAGACAACGGCGAGCAGGCTTTTCATCGGATCCTCCCGGCCTCGAGCAGAGCGCCCAAGAGTATGACGAGCTGATCGGCCTCGACCATGTCGATCGTCTCGGCCGGCGTCCCGGCGTAGCGGGCGGGCAGGGCCAGGATTAGGGCGTCGCTTCCGTCGGCCAGGAACGGGGCAAGAAGCGGCGAGTCGCTCCCCGTCCGGAGCTGAAGCGGGATCTTCCTGTCCACCGCCGCGGCCTCGATCGCGTCACGAAGCTTGGAGGGGCCTTCTTTAGCCTGGATCAATACGATGCCCTTGCCGAAGACGGGACTCTTCTCGCCCCTGTCGGCGGGGATGGTATCGAGGACCACGACCGTCTTTCCCGCCAGCTGGGCCCGGGCCCTGGCCGCCCCGAGCGAGGAGCGGGAGCCGCGGGCTGGAAAGTGCGACTGGGCCATCCAGGCGAACTGGGCGGCAACGGGCGTCTTGTTCAGCTCGGCCTGCTCAACCGTCTGCGCCGCCCGCGTCGCGAGTACCGCGGCCAGGGTCTTGATCCCCAGGCCGGGTCCGGCACAGCGGTTGTTGGCCAGCTCGGCCAGGTTGGGCTTGAAGGACACGGGATCGAGGATCTCGATGCCCCGGCCCCGAACCTCATCCTCGCTGCGGGCGGCGACATCCACGAAAACCAGGTCGATCCAGGGCCCCTGGGCCAGCTGCTCCCGCCGTTCGCGCGTCAGGACATGTATGGCCGGCTGGGAGACCACACCGTTGATCGGGCCGGCTTTGGTTCCGATCGTGACCGGGTGGCCGAACAGGAACGAGTCGTAGATGGGCACGGGAGGCGCCACGGCCCGGTCCACGGTCAGGTAGCCCTCAGGCGTGATGCCGCTGACGACATAGCCGAACTCGTCCAGGCCGGCGGCGATGATCGGGCCGCCCGTACCCAGGCGGGCATAGAGGCTTCCCAGGGCATCCTTCTCGACGGTCAGGGATTTGGGCAGCATCGAGGCGATCTTGGCGGCCAAGGCGGCCTCGTTGCCGATCACCGAAGCGATCGGGTAGAAGTCCTTGACCAGAACCTTGATGTCGCCGGCAAAGGCCAGGGAGGCCGCGGCCAGGAGGGCCGCCGCCGCCGCAAAGCGTCTTGGGGCAAAATACGACATAATCACCTCCGGGGGCGGGCCCGCGATCCGCCGGGACGGAGATCAGCCCTTGAGGGCCTTCTCCGCCTTGTCGATGTTGGAGACGTCCAGGATCAGCGAGGTGGAGTTGTTTTTGTGGCCGAGGGTGGCGTAGCAGTACTCGATGTTGACGCCCTCGTCGCCCAGCTTGCCCGTCAGCTCGGCCAGGGCGCCCGGCCGGTTCTCCAGCTCGACGAGCAAGACCTCGCGAAGCTCGATGGTGTAAGCGAGCTTCTCCAGAAGCTTGACGGCTTTATTGAGCGTCTTGACGTAGATTTTGGCCGTATCGTGGAAGACCCCGATGCTCTCGATGTTGATCTCGTTCTCGGCCAGGTAGCCGCAGAGATCGCCCAGGGTGGAAGGCTTGTTCTCCAGGATGACGAAGATCTCGGTGATGCGTTCCATGGATGCCCCTTCGGGTTGGATTTAAAGGCCCCTCGAGGGGGCCGGCGATGCTCCCATTTCGGTGAAGCCAATATAAGCCCGGCCGGGCGGAAAAGCAACCCGGAGCAGGCTAGTCGAAGATCTTACCGGGGTTGAGGATGCCGCGGGGGTCGAAGACGCGCTTGATGCCGCGCATCAGCTCCACCTGGACCGCGGACAGGTTGGCCTCCAGGTAGGGCTTCTTGACCAGACCGATGCCGTGCTCGCCGGAGATGACCCCGCCGCGAGCCTGGCCGTCGGCGTAGATCTCGGCCCGGATGTCCTCCAACGAGGCCCGCCACTCGGCCTCGGGCATGGGCACGACCTTGCCGCCCAAATAACGGGCATTCATGATGTGGGTGTGGACGTTGCCGTCGCCGGCGTGGCCGAAGGTCGGCAGCCAGACGCCGTAGCGGGCGGCGATCTCGCTGACCCGCTTGACGTGGCCGGGGATCTCGGCCCGGGGCACGCAGATGTCCAGGATCTCGACGGTCTCGGCCTTCAGGGCCTCGTACATCCGCGACCGGATGGCCAGCACGTTCTCCTGCTTGGCCGGGGTGTCGGCGATGAAGACGTCCAGGGCCCCCCGCTCCAGGGCGGTCTCGGCCACGGCTTCGGACAGCCGGTCCATCTCCGCCTCTGAGGACGCGTCCAGGATGATGAACAGGTGGGTGTCTCCGGCGTGGCTGGGCCAGGCCCGTTGCAGGTGCTCCTCGGTGATCCGGATCACGTCCAGGGGGACGAACTCCAGGGCCAACGGAATGAGGTCCTTCTGGAATAATGCCGGCACGGTCTCCACGGCCGCGGCCAGGGTTTCGAAGGGGATGACCAGAGATCGGGTCAGGGCCGGCTTGGCCCGGAACTGGATGATGGCCTTGGTGATGACGCCCAAAGTGCCTTCCGAGCCGATGAAGAGGTGCATCAGGTTGTAACCGGTGCTGCTCTTGATCAGCTTGCCGCCCAAGGTCAAGACGTCGCCGGCCGCCGTCACCACCTCCAAGCCGCGGACGTAGTTGCGGATGACGCCGTATTTTACGGCCCGGCTGCCGCCCGCGTTGGTGGCGATCATGCCGCCGATCATGGCGCTCTCCTCCCCCGGGTGGGGCGGGAAGTTGAAGCCGGCCTCGTCCACGGCCCGCTCGAACTCGAGCAGGGTGACGCCCGCCTCGGCCTCGGCCATCTGGTTCGCGGCGTCGATGGCCACGGACTTCATCCGCTCCAGCGACAGGACCAGGCCGCCGGGGCCGGGAATACAGCCGCCGCACAGCCCCGTGGCGCCTCCGCGCGGCGTCACAGGCAGGCCATGCTCATTGGCCAGCCGCAGCACGGCGGCGACCTCGGCGGTCGTCCGCGGCCTGACCACGAGCGCCGGACAACACCGGATGTCCTTGAGCGAGAACTCGTCATGGCCGTAGGCGTCCAGGCGGTCGGGGTCGGAGATGACGTGGTCGGGGCCCACGATGCGGGATAGGGATGCGATGATGGCGTCGTTCATGGCCTCTCTCTTTCGGATGGAGCGGGTCGATTATAACGGGAAAGCGGCTCCCGCCGCCAGCCTCACCGCCCTTCCATTGACACTCCCGCGGGCCTTCGGATATAACCCCGTCCATGGCCCTCCCCCGCGCGGCCCACTTACCTCGAAAGGCCCCCGTCATGACGCCTCGCTTCCGCCTCGCCGGATTCCTCTGCCTCGCCGTCCTGCTCGTCCGCATCGGTCCCGGAATCGCCGCCCAGCAGGATCCGGCCCAAGCCCGCTTCGATGCGGCCCGCTTGGCCTGGGATACAGGCGATTACATCAAGGCGCTGACCGAATTCCGGGCTCTTCTGACGGGACCGGAAAGGGAGCGGTACCTGGAACGGATCGCCCTCCGCACGGGCGAGCTGTTCACGACCATCGAGGTCGCCAAAGACGGCCGGTCCGTCCGCTTCAGCCCCGATGGGGCTTACGGCGCCTACGAAGCAGGCTCGCGCATGGCGCCCGTCACCCGGGTTTTCGCGGTCGCCGATCCCGCCATAACCGTGTTCGAGGCTCGAGGATCGAGGCTGAGCTTCTCGCCCGACGTGAAATCCGCCGCTATCCTCCGCGTCCCGGAGTCGCCCGAGGCCGTCAGGCTTCGCCGGGCAGGCGAGGCGCTGGCCGCCCAGCCGGCACCCGATCGGCAGGCCCAGACGGCTCTGCAGCGCGAGCAGGCCTTCTTCGAGGCCAAGACCGCCCGCTTCGTCGTCGTCGACCTGGCCTCGAAAAAGGAGCGAACCCTCGACGCTCCCGGGGTGCTGAAAACGAGCCCGGTCTTCTCGGCCGACGGGCAAGACATCCTTTTCGTCGCGGGCAAGGAATCCGAGCCCGGCAGAAGCGACATCGCGGCCATTTCCCTGGACGGAAAGGTCCGCATTCTGACGACGGGGCCCGGCTTCAAGACGGCGCCGCTACCCATCGCCGGCGGCAAATACTTGATCTACACGATCGCCGGAGTCTCCCCTTTCATGGCGCCTCCCCCCCCGACTCCGACCGGGAAGCCCGCCGGGACGGCGTCGCCGACCCCGCCGGTCGCGCCGCAGGGCTCCCGAGGCGGCAGCCTGCCCGGACAGGGCGGCGCCCGTTCGTTCGTTCTGTTCGGGCTGGCCGACAAGACGGTCCGGGCCTTCACCGGAAGCGCCCCCACGCCGTCGGCCGACGGTTCGACGCTAGTCTTTCTCGGCCAGGAGGGAAGCGAGACGACGATCAACGTCCTCAAGCCGGCGGGCGATCAGAAGCCGATCACGATCAAGAAGTCGGCCGAGCGGATCGGCTCTGCTTCACCCTCGCCGGACGGGTCCGCCGTCGTCTTCGACATGACATATACCCGGAACGGCGAGATCTTCCTGATCGGTACGGACGGCCGGAACGAGGTCCGCCTGAGCCGCGAAATTCAGCCCGATCGCGCGCCCCGCTTTCTGACCGCGGACGCCGTGCTGGCCGTCAAAGGCGAATCCCGCCACAGCCGGGCCCATCTCTATGATCGCCGCGCGCCCGGAGCCGTCCAGGTCTTCCACAACAACACCCTGCGGACGATCTCGCCCGAGTATGAGTGGGCCGCCGATCCTTCCGGCTCGAAAATCCTGATCGTGGCCGACCGCGACGGCGACACCATCGCGCCCGAGCGCGGCGTCTTTCTGGTCGACCTGGGCCGCAAAGTCGGCCGGGATGCCGTGGTGCGGCGCATCGACCGCCAGCTCGAAGCCGAGCGGTCGCTTCGGGATTGGGGCGAGAAGGCCTTTGCGCCCATTCGCGCCGCCGTACAGAAGGCGGTGGACGGCGTCTCGATCACCCGGATCTGGGACCACGAGACCCGGCTTTTCGACTTCGACTCCAAGTACATCACCCAGCCCGGAAACCGCAAGGCGGCCGAGTACCTCTTCGCCGAGCTTCGGGCCTACGGCTACGCGCCGGAGTACCAGGAGTTCGAGGCCCGCGGCGTCAAGACCGCCAACGTCCTGGCCTGGCTCAAGGGGACGGAGAACCCCGAGCTCATCTATGTCCTGAGCGGGCACTTCGACTCCAACCAGCGGAGCATGGGGGCGGACGACAACACCTCGGTCACGGCGGTCAACCTCGAGACCGCCCGTCTCCTGGCCGCGAAGCCCTTGCCCGCGACGGTCTGCTTCGCCTTCTTCACCGGGGAAGAGGCGGGGCTGCTCGGAAGCCGCGAGTTCGTCCGGGTGGCCAAGGAGAAGAGCTGGCGAATCGCCGCCGACATCAACAACGACATGATCGGCTGGGCCGACGACCACCGCCTGGACGACACCATCCGCTTCGCCAACGCCGGGCTGCGCGACATCCAGCATGCCGCCGCCTTCCTTTTCTCCCGCCTGATCACGTACGACACCCGCTACGTCATGTCCACGGACGGGCAGTCGTTCTACGACGCCTACGGCGACGTGGTCAGCGGGCTGGGCTCTTATCCCGTCCTGGGCAATCCCTACTACCATCAGCCGACGGACCTGCTGGAGACGGTCAACCACCAGCTCCTGGTCGAAGCCGCCAAATACAACACGGCCGCCGTCATGCTGACGGCCTCAAGCCCCCAGCCGCCCAAGGACATCAAGATCGCCGCGGCCAAGGACGGGACGATCGACATCTCCTGGACGCCCAGCCCGGAGAAGAGCGTGCGGTCCTATGCGGTGGAATTCGTCGCCTCGCCGAACATCTTGCGGCTGACAGCGGGACCGACGGCTTCCCTTCAGGTCAAGCTACCGGCGCTGAAGCCCGGGGACATCATCGATGTGGCCGTTAAGGCGGTAACGGAAGTGATGATCGAGAGCTGGGACTGGGGCCGGGCTCGACTGGTCGTTAAATAGTCGGCCGTCAGGCCAGAAGCTCTTTAACCGCCGCCGCGATCGAGCGGGCGCCGATGCCGTAGCGGTCGATGAGCTCTTCGGGCTTTCCGGAATGGGGTTGCTCGCGCACACAGAGGTGCCGCAGCGTCGCCCGCCCGGCCAAGGCGGCCGCGACGGCTTCACCCAGGCCTCCGGCCGGGTAGTGGTCTTCGACCACCACGACCCGCCCGCCCGTCTCCGCCGCCGCCAGGCCGCAGACCTTCGACGTCGAGGGGCTGGACGGAGTAGGCGTCCAGAACCCGGATCGCGATGCCCTGGCCTTCGCCAGCTCCATCCGCCGCTTTCAGAGCCTCGTGCAGGGTGATGCCGGCGGCGACGACCGTGGCCGCGTCCTTCTCCGAACGTCGAAGAGTCTTGGAGCCGCCGATCGGAAACGTCTCGGCGGGGCCGTAGAGCACGGCTGTCGCCGGCCGCGTCGTCCGGATGTAGACCATGCCCTTGCGGCGGGCGGCCGCCTCGACACAGGCTTCGGTCGCAACCGCGTCGCCGGGATAGAGGACGACACAGTCCGGCACCGACCGGAACAGCGCGATGTCTTCCAGTCCCATCTGCGAGGCGCCGTCCTCGCCGATGCTGACGCCGACGTGCGAGCCGCAGACCTTGATGTTGGACTCGGAGTAGGCGGCCATCCGGATCTGGTCGTGGGCCCGGGTCCGAGAAGGCGGCAAAGGTGGCCATGAAGGGGATGTAGCCCTTGGCCGCGAAGCCCATGCCCATCCCGATCATGTTCTGCTCGGCGATGTACGACTGGAAGGCGCGGGCCGGGAAGGCCTCGAAGAACTTGTCGGCATAGGTGGAGTTCTTGACGTCGCCGTCGATGGCCACGACGGAGCCGTTGACCGTGCCCAGGGCCGCCAGGGCCTTGCCGTAGGCCATCCGGGTGGCGGTCTTCTCGGCGTAGGCGGTGCGCGGGAAGTCGAAGCGCACGCCCGGCTCGGGCCGGGTGGCCGCGGGCGGCGGGGTGATGAGCGCGGCCGCGTCGCCTTCGGGCAGGGGCCCGAGCTCGGCCAGCGCTCTTGTCCAGCTCCTCGGGCTTGAGCGGCTCTGCCGTGCCAGCCGTTGCGGTCCTCCAGGAAGGAGACGCCCTTGCCCTTGAGGGTCTTGGCGATGACGGCCAGCGGGCGCCCCGGTGCGGCCGGCCGGAGAAGGGCCTGCGAGACCGAGTCGATGTCGTGGCCGTCGATGACCACGGCCGTCCAGCCGAAGGCCTCGAACTTGCGGGCGTAGGCGGCCACCCCGTGCTCGTGCATGGTCGGATCGGACTGGCCGAGCCGATTGACGTCGACGACGGCGCAGAGGTTGGCCAGGCGCAGATTGGCGGCGGCATTGGCCGCCTCCCAGACCGATCCCTCGGCGCATTCGCCGTCGCCCATGACCACGAAGACGCGGCCGGGCGAGCCGCCCAGCCGCTGGGCGGCGGCCATGCCGACGCCCACGGACAGGCCCTGGCCCAGCGAGCCCGGTGGCGGCCTTGATCCATTTCATGCGGGGAGTGGGATGGCCCTCCAGGTTGCTGCCGATCTTGCGCAGGTCGAGAAGGGAGGCGGTCGGAATGACGCCGGCCTCGGCATAGGCCGCCCACAGGATCGGGGCGGCGTGGCCCTTGGACAGGACCAGCTCGTCGTTCCCCCAGTCCTCCGGGTCGCGCGGGTTCCAGCGCATGGCCTGGAAGAACAGCACGGACGGCGATCTCGGCCATGGACAGGCAGGTGGTCGGGTGGCCCGATCCGGAAGCCGTGGTCATGCGCAGGGAATGGGCCCGCAGCCGCTTGGCGATGCCGGCCAGGGCGTCGGCGGAGATGTTCGAGGTCATGAAGCAAGCCTCCTGGGGGATCGTTCGGGAGGGCTCATTATAGTGGTTTCCGGGACGGCGGACAACGGCCGCCGCCCCTGCCGCGCCGCAAGCCCGGGCTCAGCGCAGTCCGCGCGGGACGTTGCGCGAGAAGTAGATGCGCCGGATCTGGCCGATGCCGAACTTCTCGCCGGTTTCGAACTCGAAGACCCGCTGTTCGCTGCTCATGATCCACGATGCGGCCCGAGGCCACGTCGCCGCTCTTGAGGAAGACATAGTGCTCGTTGGTTTCGATGAGGTTGCGCTCTTGCGGAAAGTTCCACTCTTCGTTGACGAAGTTGATCATCCACAGGTCGCGCAACGGTATCTCGGTGCCGTCGGCCAGCTCCAGGACCAGCCGGGTGCTGCTGATGTCCCTGATGTTCCCGACGATCTCGTCGCCGCTCTTGAGAAAGATGGCCTGCTCGCCGGCCCGCAGCCGTTGGGCCTGGACCGCGCCGGCGGCCAGGACCAGAACCAGTATCCCGAAAACGACAGCCTTTTTCATGCGTCTCTCCTTCCCGCCACCATGATAGCGAAGCCGGGGGCTGCGGGCAAGCGCCGGGCGTTGTTTGGCCCCCGGATCAGTTAGCCGGCCAGAGCTCGGGCCAGGTCCGCCTCGAGGTCATCCGGCGACTCGATGCCGACGGAGAAGCGGATCAGCCCGTCGCCGATGCCGATGCGGCGCCGGTCTTCGGGAGACATGCCGGAGTGCGACGTGGCGGCGGGGCGGGTCAGGAGCGACTCCACCCCGCCCAGGCTCGGGGCCACGAGCGGTATGGTCACTTTTCCAAGAAACGCTTTGGCCGCGGCCTCCCCGCCCCGCAGCTCGAAGCTCATCATGCCGCCGAACCCGTCGAAGAGCCTCGCCGCGCGCTCATGGGCCGGGTGCCCGGCCAGACCCGGATAGCTCACCCGGGCGACGGCGGGATGCGCCTCCAGGAAGCGGGCCAGGCGCAGGGCGCCTTCGTTCTGGAAGCGGACCCGCAGGGCCAGTGTCTTCATCCCCCTCTGCAGCAGGAAGCAGGTGTGCGGATCCATCGATCCGCCCAGGTGGTCCAGAGCCAGCAGGATCTTGTGGACCCAGGCCGAGCGGCCGATGACGGCGCCTCCGACGATGTCCGAATGGCCGTTGAGGTATTTGGTGCAGGAGTGAAGCGACAGGTCGAAGCCGTGCTCGATGGGGCGGAAGTTGATCGGGCTGGCGAAGGTGTTGTCGATCAGAGAGACCAGGCCCTGCTCGCGGGCGAAGGCCGTGACCGCCTCCAGGTCGGGAACCTGCATCAGGGGGTTGCTGATCGTCTCGACATAGATGGCCCGGGTCGCGGGCTTGAGCTTGGCCCGCCACGTCTCCGGCCGGGCGGCATCGATAAAATCGAAGGACATGCCGAAGGCGGCCAAGTCCTTGGCCAGAAAGTCGTGCGTGCCTCCGTAGAGGCTCTCCTGGGCCAGGAGATGACCGCCCGGGCGCAGCGACGGTCAACAGGGCCGTCGTGATCGCGGCCATGCCGCTGGCGGCGACAAGCGCGGCTTCGGCGCTTTCCAGGGCGGCCAGCTTGGCGTGCAGGGCGGCGTGGTTGGGGGTGTTGTTCAGCCGGATGTACTTGATGTCGTGGTAGGCCTCTCCCCCCTCCGTCTCGTACATGGCGGTCTGGAAGATGGGCAGGCTGACGGCGCCCTGGATGCGCGGCGTCTCACCGGCATGGACGGCCTTGGTCTCGATGCGAAGCCGAGCGGTCATATTCGCCTCCTTGGACGCGCGGGGCGGCCGCCGGGGGGGGGGGATTACCCGCGTCCGCTTTTCCCCAGCCTCTCCAGCCATCTGGCCGCGGCGGCATGGTTCGGGTTCGCGGCCAGGGCCGCCTTGAGCTCCGCTTCGGCGCCGGACTTGTCGCCCAGCCCCAGCTTGGCCAGACCCAAAAGGAAATGGGCTTGGGCCGCCTGGGCCGCCGCCGATTGCCGTTCGCCGAACTTCTCGAAGAAGTCCATGGCCGGTGCCGCCTTGAGGCGCCCTTCGGCCGCCTGCCGCAGGGCTTCGTAAGCGGCGCGCGCTTCGGGCTCCCGCCCCAGCTTGGCCGAGGCCAGCCCGGCATAATACGCGGACTCGGAAAAGCCGCCGCGCATCGAAGCCGCCTTCTCGAAGGCCTGCTTCGATCCGGCCGCATCGCCCAGCCCCTCCCGGGCCGAACCGATCAGAAAGAAAGCCCGGGCCGAGCCGCCGCCGCCGACGGGGGCCGCCACCTCGAGGTTCTCCGGATACGTCAGCGCCGCTTCGAAGTCCTTGAGCGCCTCGGCGGGCTTGCGGCCGTCCAGCGCCTTTTCGCCCCGCAGCAGATGGGCCTCGACGAAGACGCCGTGGATGTCGCCGCCTCCCTCCCAGACGTGGAAGCGCCGGCCTTCCAGAAAGCCCAGGGCCTTATCATACTTTCCCGTCTGGACGAGGAGCCTGATCTCGCGGGCCAGGGCGTCGTCGCGCTGAGCGACGGTCTTATGGTTCTTTTCCAAAAGCGCCAGCCGCTTGGCGGCCGGCGTTCCGGCGGCTTCGTACAAGCGATCGATCTCCTCGTAGAGCTTGGCATCGTTGGGCGCGAGGGACAGGGCCGCTTCGTACTCGCGGACGGCCCGGGGCAAATCGTTCTTCACCCGGGCCGCGGCCCAGCCCAGGTTGCGCCGGGCCGTGGCCAGCTTCGGGTCCAGGGCCGCGGCTTTCTCCCAGGCCGCCAAGGCCGCCTCGGGCTGGAGGTCGAAGAGCAGGTTGCCCAGGTAATAAGGCGCCCGGGCGTCCTTGGGATCGACACTCTGGGCCCAGCGCAGGATATCGATGAACTCAAGCTGGAAGGGGAATCCGTAGTCGGGTGGACAGGCGGCGGCGGCCCGCAGCCTCTCCGCGGCGCCGTCCTTGTCCCCCTTCTGCTCCAGGATCCAGGCCAGCATGTAATGGACCAGCGGAAAATCGCCGGCGCCCTTCTTGTTGAGAGAGATGAGCCGCCGCAGGACCTCGGCCGCTTCGTCCCACAGGCCGCAGCGGGCGTAGTCGGAAGCCAGCTCGAGGTAATTGGCCGGGTTGTCGCGCATCAGCGAGGCCAGCTTGCGCAGGATGGTCCTTCCCTCCTCCTCGCTCTGGAAGGCGCGGATGAGGGCCGTCTCGTTCCAGCCCCAGAAGTCGAGCGGGTCGAGGGCCAGGACCTCCTGGGCCGCGGATCGGGCCTTGTCCAGGGCTCCGACCTTGCGCAGGAGGACGGTCATCAGGGCCGCGGCGTCCGGGCTCTTGGCGTTCTTGGCCACGGCCCTGTCGATCCGCTCCAGGGCTTCCCCATAGTCGCCGGCCCGGCAGGCCATGACCGCCAGCTCGGTGAAGGCGGCCGCCGTCCAGCCGTCGTCCCAGGCGGCCCGGTGGAAAGCGTCTTCGGCCTCCGCCGTCTTGCCCAGGGCTTTACGGGCCAGGCCGAGATAATACAGCGGCTCGCCGTCCTTGGGCCGGGTATAGCTTCGGGAAGCCCGTGCCGCCGCCGCGGCCAGCCTGACCTCGGCGGACTCATAAAGGCCTCGCTTCAGGTCGCTGACGCCGAGTACTGTGTTCGTCCGGAGGTCGCCCGGATCGCGCCGCAGGGCCTCGGCGTAGTAAGGGCCGGGATCAAGGGCGGGGTTGTGGAACTGCTCCAGGCGCAGGCCGGCGAGAAAGAGCTCCTCGACCGAGGGCACGTCCTTGGGGGCGGGCGGCGGCTCGACTCTGGGCGGAAGAGCCGTCTTAGCCGGGGCCGCGACCGTGTAACGGACGAGGATCCGGCCGTCCGGCGTCCACAGCGACAGGGTCGGACTTTTAGCGTTGGGCGCGTCCGTGAACCAGGGAATCTCCTTGACGAACGGCTTGCCCGGCCCGAGGCTGATCCGCTCCTCATGCAGCGAGACGATGCCCGAGGAAATGACGGCCCGGGCGTCG
The DNA here is from genome assembly GCA_963803915.1 of Candidatus Aminicenantota bacterium. Taxonomy (GTDB): domain Bacteria; phylum Acidobacteriota; class Aminicenantia; order Aminicenantales; family UBA4085; genus UBA4085. Next base: position 225,693 of record CAWDOL010000003.1, read on the forward strand.
CGGATCTCGCGCGTCGCGTAGAAGGCGAAGCGGGCCTTGCCGCCGCCGATGGTCAGGTCGCAAGCCGCTTCGCGGGTCGCCGCCTTGACGCCGCCCACACCGCGCAATGGATACCAGAACTGCTTGACCGTCCGGGTTTCGTAAGGCCGGGTCCAGCTGTAGTCCGGCTGGTTGTCCGACCAGGCGCCGAACATGAGCTCGGCATAGGGGCCGTCCGTATCGGTGAGGAGCTTCTCCCAGAGGGCGCCTTCCGATCCCGTGCCCCACGTCCAAAGCTTTTTGCCCGGGTTGAAGTTGTGGTCGCCGACGAAGCAGACGCCGGCCTCCTTGGCCTGGTCGTAGCCGGCCAGGAAATCGCCCGTCCCGTCGAAGGCGAAGAACGAGGTCGGCCGGGCGTGGCTCTTCAGCAGGCTGACATCAACACCGGAGCGGTAGTCCTGGCCGTTGAAGATCTCCGTCGAGACCGGCCAGAAGCTGAACTGGTTCTTGCCGTGGAAGGTGGCCAGGCTGGTCTCGGGCGGGAAAATGACCTTGTAATCCGGGGTGGCATGAACGGCCGCGTTGGCGAAGAAGAGCATGGACTGGGGCAGGGGCGTACGGTTGACCGTCCGCAGAGTCACTTCCACGGCCGAAGAGTCCGGCCGCAAGGTCAGGCCGACCCGCCACTTGGTCCGGTGGCGGAGCTCGATCTCCCCCACCCAGACCGTGGCGCTGCCGTCGGCACCGTTGACGATGAGGTAATCGACGGGCATGAAGGTCGTGGCCCGGTGGTGGTGGGGGACGTTCCATTCAACGCCGCCCGAAATCCAGGCCCCGAGCATGCCGATCAGGGCCGGCTTGATGACATGCTGGCGGTAGATGAAGTCGTAGTCGTTGGTCTTGTCGATGGCGTAGAAAAGGCGCCCGCCCAGCTCGGGCAGGACGCAGAGCTTGAGATAGGCGTTTTCGAGGTACACGGCCCGGTAGGTCTTGTCCGCCTTGATCCCGGTCAGGCGGTCGAGTAAGGCATAGGGGTAGACCGGCCCCTGGGCGCCCTGGTAGGCGCGCCCGTCATAGAACATGGGGTTCTTCTCCGCGGCTTCCAGGCCATAGGTCGGCAGGACCAGGGATTCCTCCCAGGCCCGGGCCCCGGAGGCCGTCTGAGACGTAGCGGTGCCTGAGGCCAGAAGAAGCACGGCGCCGAAAAGCATAAGGCAGCCGAGCCGGGCGAACGGATCACGGGGACGAGAACGCATCATCCACCTCGCGAGTTCGGAATCAGGGATTCTGACGGGCCGCCCTTGCGGCGCGGCGGGCCCGGCGGCGGCGCCGGATGAGCCGCACCAGCAGGACGATCACGGCCAGGATCAGGACGACGGCGGCCAGAACGTAATAGGTCAGGCCCGAGCCGCCGATGAGGATCCGCAGCGGGTTCCGGGACGGGGCCGGAGCGAAGCGGCCCTCCGGACCCCGGTATCGGTCGGGAATCTCGGGCACGCCGTCCCCGTCGCCGTCCGGATACGATCGCAGCACGGCGGCCAGGGCTTTCCAGCCCTTGATCTCCTGCAAGCCGGGAACGGAAGGATCGGCGTCGACAGTGCCGGTCAGCTGGTCCGCGAGCGGCTTGCCGTCGGCATCCTTGGCTTGCATCTTGAGCAGCCCATGGGAAGCGCGGGAGACGTAATCGACCATGCCTCCGGTGTAGGAATCGACGACGATGCGGTAGAGCCGGCCGGAGTCGAGGGGGGCGTACGTCCCATCCTCCTGCAGGATGGAAGCCTCGGTCACGCGGTCGAAGGCCAGACGGTGCGGATTGTAGCGGAACCGCAAGCCCGAGAACTGGAGGGCGGCATCGGATTTCATCGGCACGACGGAAGCTTGGACTTCGATCAGATGCCTGATCTCCTTGCCGGTGAGCCAGAGGGAAAGGAGCGGGTACCCGGGCCGGCCGTCCGGCCCTTGGCCCAGGGAGAAGACGCGAAAGACGTCGTCCACGGTGATCGGCCCGGCCAGAAAGGAGCCGCGCACGATGCCGACCGGCACGATGACGGCGTGGACATGCCGGTAGGCGGGTCCCTCGGCCCGACGCACGAAGTCGCGCAGGGCGTCGGCCAGGAGATTCCCCATCCCGGCCTCCAGGCCGCTCGCCTCCATGGCCTCGGGCGTCTCCAGGTCGAAAGCGCTCTCGGCCAGGACATGGCCGAAGCCGCCCGGGTACTCCGCCAGGACGAACGTCTCGATCAGGATCTTGAACTCGCCAACCGCCGTCGCGACGGCCGGATCGGCGGGGATGTCGGACTCGACCGGGAGGAGCGCATACGAGACGACCTTGGTCCCCTCCGTACCGCCGGCGGCGAGCTCGAGCCGGCCGAGATATTCGCCCCCCCAGCCCGACGAGACGACGGCCGTCCGGCCGGCGAAGCGCGGCGCCTGGAGAAAAGTATGGGAATGGGCGCTGATCAGCACGTCGATCCCGGGAACCGCCCGGGCCAGGGCCTCGTCTTCACTGTCGGCCGGATCGGACTTGGTGCCCACGTGGGACAGGCCGACGACCACATCCGCCTTCTCTTTGGTCCGCAGGATCTCGACGACGCGCCTGGCCTCGATCACCGGGTCGAGAAAGGCGACCGGTCCCGCGAACGGCGAGTCGTCGGCCGCGTCCTTGCCGAACAGGCCGAAGACGCCCACCCGCAGGCCGCCGCGCTCGATGACGATGTAGTCGCGGACCGGGTAGTCGCGGAAGGCGGCCCGTCCCGCCTCAGCCTCCGGGCTCGCGCCCTCGACGGCCAGGCAGGAAGACACCAGGGCCGGCAAGCTCGACCCTTTGACTTTGGCGGCCTGCAGGCTGCGGGCCAATCCGCCCAGGCCGAAGTCAAGCTCGTGGTTGCCGATGGTGGAGGCCTCCACGCCCATCAGGCCCAGAAGCCGCAGCTCGGCCGCTTCGGTCATGAATAGGGTGTGGAAGAGCGTGCCCATGCTGAAGTCGCCCGCGTCCAGGACCACGGCCGCCCCCCCCGCAGCCTCGCGCTCACGCCGGATGAGCTCGGCCAGGCGGGCAAAGCCGCCTCGCTCCAGACGCCTCCCGTCCGGCTCGACGATCGTCCGGGGCAGGACGTTGGAGTGCAGGTCGTGGGTGAAGAGGATGACCAAGCGCTTCTCCGCCGGGCCTTCGGCGGCGGCCGCCGAAGCCGCGAGCCCGAACAGCCAGGCTGCGAGAAGCCGGGCCGCCGTACGGCGCCGAAGGCTCATGCGTCCCCTCCTTGATCCCGCGGTCCCGGGGCCGAAATGGGCCAGGCTTGGGGCAGGAAAATCCGGCCGTACAGGTCCAAGGCATAGCGGTCGGTCATACCGGCGATCGCATCGCCGACCCGGAGCTCGAGCGAGTCCCCGGCCGGGTAGCTCTTGATGGTGCCCTCGGGATGCTCCAGGAAATATCCGAACAGCTCACGGACGATCTTCTTGGTCTTATGCAGCTCCACGCGGGCGAAATCGTTGAAGTAGACGCGCTCGTACAGGAAATCCCGCAGCTCGACCATGGCTCTCATGATCGGCTCGCTCATGGCGATGCGCTCCAGCTTGGCGGCCAGGCTGGCCTGGATGACGTCGCCGACCATCTTGTCGATGCGCGAAGCATGCCAGCGGCCGAAGATGGCGACCAGCGGCTTGGGGATGTCGGACTCGCGGATGATGCCCGCTCGCAGGGCGTCGTCGATATCGTGGTTGACATAGCCGATGACGTCCGAGACGCGCACGATCTGGCCCTCCAGGGTAGCGGGCAGGTCCTCCTTGCGCCGGTCGAGGATCTTGCCCCGGCCCTTGGAGTGGCGGGCGATGCCGTCGCGGACCTCGAAGCTCAGGTTCAGGCCCTTGCCCTCGTACTCGAGCTTCTCCACGACCCGCAGGCTCTGGGCGTAGTGGGTGAAGCCGCCCGGGACGAGCTTGCCGAGCGTCTCCTCGCCGGCGTGGCCGAAAGGGGTGTGGCCCAGGTCGTGCCCCAGGGCGATGGCCTCGGTCAGGTCCTCGTTCAGGCGCAGAGCCCGGGCGATGGTGCGGGCGATGGCCGAAACCTCGAGCGTGTGCGTCAGCCGGGTGCGGTAGTGGTCGCCGTAGGGTGAGAGGAAGACCTGGGTCTTGTGCTTCAGGCGGCGGAAGGTCTTGGAGTGAAGGATGCGGTCGCGGTCGCGCTGGAAGGCGGTTCGGAAGGGATGCGGCGCCTCGGGCCGGACGCGGCCTTGGCTGTTCCGGCACAGGCAGGCCTTCGGCGAGAGCGTTTGGGCCTCGATATCCTCCAACTGCTCCCGGATGGTCACGGGGGCATTATAACAGATCGGACAGCGCAAGGAAGCGGCCATAGTCCGGCGGGCGCTTCGACGCGGGCGGCCGGATTTCTGGTAGAATGACGGTGGGAGAAAGGCTTCATGTCCGCCATACAAGAGAACGTTCGCCGCATCCTGGCCGAGCTACCGCCCGGTGTAGAGCTGGCGGCGGCGGCCAAAACCCGGACCCCCGCGGAGATCATCGAGGCGGTCGAGGCGGGCATTCGCATCATCGGCGAGAACTACGTCCAGGAAGCCCAAACGGCCCGGGAGGCGGTGGGTTCGCGGGCCCTTTGGAGCCTGATCGGCCATCTTCAGTCCAACAAGGCCAAGAAAGCGGTCGAGGTCTTCGATATGGTCGAGACGGTCGACTCGATCGACCTGGCCCGCGAGCTCGACAAGCGCTGTGCCGCCATCGGAAAGACCCTGCCCGTCCTGCTGGAGATCAACAGCGGCGAGGAGGACCAGAAAGCCGGTGTCCGCCCGGCCGAGGCGGAAGCTCTGCTGCGGGTGGCCGCCGCCTTGCCGCACCTTCGCGTCCAGGGCCTTATGACCATGGGCCCGTTCGAGGGCGATCCGGAGGACTCCCGGCCCTACTTTCGCAGGACCAAGTCCTTGTTCGAGGAATTCCGCGCCCTGGCGGTTCCGGGCATCGCCATGAACGTGCTGTCCATGGGCATGAGCCACTCCTACCGCGTCGCCCTGCAGGAGGGCGCCACCCGGGTCCGCATCGGCACGGCTATCTTCGGCCCGCGGATCTGACTCGACACTGGGAAGGCTTGTCTCTGACGGCGGGCTTGGCCCTCTCCTCGGGCAACAGTGCTCCGGAGTTCCACATTGAATTCGTATGCCGGCCGTTGACCGACACCTTGCACTTTAAGAACCGGGGGAGGTCATGAAGGTCTCGCGATAAAGCCTCTCTACCTTGGCCCTGGCCCAGGGCGTCTTACGGAGGAACTTCAAGCTCGAGCCCAGACTGGGATTGTCGGTGAAACACCGGATGGTTATTCTGCGCCCCATCTCTTCCCAGCCATACCGGTCAACCAGCCGGAGCAGGATCATCTCCAGCGTTAGGCCTTGCCAAGGATTTTTAGGATCTCCGTCAGTCCTTGGCATCATCGCCTGCTCCGAGGGCGCCGGCAGCCGTCCCGGCCCCAAGCTCCGGCGCATCCGTCAGCAGGCCCTTCTCTTCGCGCAGGGCCTGGATCTTTTCGATGGCGCGGTCGAGCTTGTTGCGGCGGGTCGACTCGAGCTTCTTGAACTCGGCCTGGGCGTCTTCGATCTTCTTGCCCATCCGGTCGAAAGAGTCGACGAAGGCCGCGAACTGCTTCTCGAACCCGTCGACCAGCCCCAGCAGGGTGCCGGCCGTCCGCTCCATGTTGAAGTTGGCCATGCCTTGGCGGATGACGGCCAGGACGGCGTAGAGCGTGATCGGAGAGCACAGGATAACCTTGCTCCGCAGCGCGGCGTCCAAGAGCTCGCGGTCGTTCTCGTGGATAAAGGCATAGACCTGCTCGTTGGGTATGAAGACGAGGACGTAATCGAGAGTGTTGGCCTCGGGGTTGATGTAGTCGCGCGAGGTGACTTCCTTAACCCGGGTCCGGACATCGCTCAGGAACTGCTTGCGATGCTTCTCCCGCTCGATGTCGCTTCCGGCCTCCAGAAACCGGAGGTAATTGTCCAGGGGAAACTTGACGTCCATGTTGAGCCGACGCTCCTGGGGCAGGAGGAAGGTGAAGTCCGGCCGGCTCCCCGCCGCATCCATGGCCTTCTGTTTGAGGTAGTTGAAGCCCTCCTTGAATCCGGCCAGGGTCAGGACGTCCTCGGCCATCCGCTCGCCCCACTGGCCGCGGGACTTGGTCGAAGCCAGGGCCTGTCTTAAGTGCTCCGCCGTGTCTTGGAGCTTGCCTGTCTGTTCGGCGGCCGCCCGCAGTTGCGCGGAGAGCTCGCCGTATTTCAGCTGCCGGTCGCGCTCCAGCGCGGCCACCAGGTCCTGCATCCGCTTCACGTCGCCGCGCATCGTCTCGACGTTCTGGTCGATGAGCTCCTTCTTCTTGTCCAGCTCCTTCTCGCCCTGGGCGGACCGGCTGCTCAGCTTTTCATCAGCCATCCGGACGAGCTCTGTATTGCTCTTAGAGAGAGCCTCCAGGGACAATGATTGGAACGATTCGCGCACCCGCCCCAGTAGGGATTCCAGATCCTGGATCTTCTGATTATCCGCTCGGCTGACCAGCTCCCGGGCCAAGCTCGCGGCGTCCTTCCGGCGCAGGCGTTGAATGAGCAAGGCGGCCAAAAACCCGAGCACGGTCCCGGCCATGAAGAAGGCGGTATCGATCATGTCAGTTCTCCCCCGAAGGTTGGTCCAAATCCAAGCTTGCCAAAAAATCGTGAACCGCCAGCATCTCGACCCCTCCCGATTCCCGGTTCCGATCCAGGTCTTGCACGGCTTGCACGGCACGAACACCGCCCAGAGCGGACCGGAACTTGAAGAGCGGGCGGGCAAAGCTTTCCCGACCCGTCTTGACTTCGACCATCAGGACCGGGCGGTCGTCGACGACGGCCAGAAAATCGACTTCATGGCCGTCCTTGTCCCGGAGGTAGCTCAAGACCGCCCGGCGGCCGGAAACATCCTCCAGCCGCTGGACTTCCCGCAGTAGCGCGGCGGCGACCGCGTTTTCCAGCCGAGCCCCCGGGCCCGCTTCGACGTCGCCGATGTCATAGAAGTAGTACTTCGGCTCTTTGAGGAGACTGCGGGCGACGTTGCGGTGATAGGGCCGGACGGCGAAAATGAGGCTGAGGCTTTCCAGGATCGCCAGCCAGCGTTGCACAGTATGTATGGAGACATGGAGGTCGCGGGAAAGCGACGCAGCGGAAGTCGGGGAGCCCACCCGAGCCCGGAGCAGGTCGACCAGGATCTCGATGGATTTAATGTCGCGCACGGCTTCCAGATCGAGAAGATCGCCCCGGATGATCGTGTCGACGTGGGTCCTGCGCCAACGGCGGGCGTCCTCCTCGCTGCGGCCGAGATACGGTTCGGGAAAGCCTCCCCAGGCCAGAAGCCCGTCCAGAGCGGCCCGCGGAGTCTCGCCCAGCTCGGCCACGATTTCGCGGACCGTGAGGGGATGGAGACGATGAGAGAAAAAGCGTCCCGCCAGCGAGTCGCCGCCCTTGCGGAGCAGGTCCAAGCGCGCCGATCCGGTCACCAGGAGGGCGGGAGGAATGCCTCGAGTGTCGAAGATGCCCTTGATCCAGGATTTCCAGAGTTTACGTTTGTGCAGCTCGTCGAAGATGACCAGATCCACGTTTTTCGGCCATTCCTCCTTCTCGATTGTCGAACGGTCGGAGGCGGCATCAAAGCTCAAATATGCAAACGAGTCGAAAAGCTGCTTGGAAAGAGTCGTCTTGCCGACCTGTCGGGGCCCGGACAGGAGGACGATTTTTTTCGAAAGATCTCTTTTTATGGCCCCCTCTAAATACCTTTTCATGTGTCTATTATGATGTTTATTTCATAAAAGTCAAGACTTTTATTAGACGAACTTCATATTAGCCATATTTTCGCTTTTTACGCTCTCTATCGGGACTGGGGGGACCGCAAAGTACACAGGATAAAACATACCCACGGGGAGTAAGCAGAACTCCCGGGGCCGAGTGCCGGTCTGAACGACCCCGGCGTCCGTGCGCCTATTTGCCCAGCGGCTTGAGCTTGGCGGCCAGCAGGCCCATGATCAGCTTGGCGCCCTTGTCGAACTGGATGACGGCCCGGCCGGCCGTCCCTCCGGCCACGAAGCTCTCGATCCGGCCCTCGCCCAGCGCCGGGTGACGCACCCGTTGCCCGACCCGGAACCCGCCCATCTCTTCGGGCGCGGCCGAGGGGCCCGACGACCGCGAAGCCGCTTTGTCGGGCCTGGCCGACCAGATGCCGGTGGTCGGGCGGAAGGCCGGCCCGTATCCCTCGGTGACCCCGGCCGCAACACCCGGGCCCTCGAGGCCCTTCAGGCCGCGGACGAAGGAGGAGAGCACGGCCGGCCGCGGGCCGCCGTGCAGGGACCGGGACAGGGCATGGCTCAAGGCCAGGAACCTCTCGGCCCGGGTGATGCCGACGAAAAGCAGCCGGCGCTCCTCCTCCAGGTCACGGCCGTCCTCAGTACTCCGGGCGTGGGGGATGATCCCCTCCTCGACCCCGACGATCACCACCGCGTCGAACTCCAGGCCCTTGGCGCTGTGCAGGGTCATCAGCGACACGGCCCCGGCGTTCTCGTCGTAGGAGTCGATGTCGCTGATCAGGGCGACCTGTTGGAGATAGGCGGCCAACCCGCCTTCGGTGTCGGTCTCGGCGCTGTCGGCGTCGAACTGGACGGCGGAGCGGATAAGCTCCTCGACGTTCTCGGCCGCGTCGGTATCCTTCTCGGCGGCAAAGGCCTGCTTGAGCCCGCTGCGGAGATAGACGTCGCGGACGATGTCCGCCGCCGGACGCTCGAGGCGCTCGCTGAGAGCGCCGAACAGGGACATGAAGGCGGTGATCTTGCCGGCGGCCGCCGTACTCAGCCCGGGGACGCCGGACGGATCTTTCAGGACGTTTCCCAGACTGAGCCCGCCGGCCTTGGCCGCGGCCTGCAGCCGATCCACGGTCGTGTCGCCGATGCCGCGAGCCGGGCGATTGATCACCCGCAGCAGCGAAACCTCGTCCGCGGGGTTGATCAAAAGCCGCAGGTAGGCCAGCACGTCCTTGACCTCGCGGCGGTGGAAGAACTCCACGCCCTTGATGATCTGGTAGGGCACGGCGGCCTGGATGAGGGCTTCCTCGACCACCCGGCTCATGGCGTTGGTGCGGTAGAAGACCGCGATGCCGCGGTAGTCGACGCCCTCGACCTCGTGCAGGCTTCGAACCCAGGCCGCGATTCCGCGGGCTTCATCCCGCTCGTCCAGAAAGCGGAAGAGCCGCGGCGGGCTCCCCCCGGGCTTGCGGGCGATGAGGGCCTTGTCCTTGCGCCGCAAGTTGGCCTTGATCAGCTCGTCGGCCAGGCGGAGCACCTGGGGCGAGGAGCGGAAGTTCTCCTCCAGGCGGACGACCGGGGCGGACGGGAAGTCCCGTTCGAAGGCCAGGATGTTCCCGATATCGGCCCCCCGCCAGCCGTAGATGGACTGGTCGGGATCGCCGGTTACGAACAGGTTGTCGTGGCCGGAAGAAAGCGCCCGGGCGATCCGGTACTGGCAGGTGTTGGTGTCCTGGTATTCGTCCACCAGGAGGTACTTGTAGCGGCGCGCGAGCTTCAGCCGCAGCTCATCGTCCTTTTCCAAGAGCAGGGCCGTGCGGACGAGAAGGTCGTCGAAGTCCAGGGCGCCGGCGGCGGCGAGCTTCTTCTGGAAGGCGGCCGCAACCGTGGCCAACAGCGCGGCGGGCATTTCGGCCAGGCTCCGGACCGAGGCCTCCTCGGCCAGGATCATGTGGTTCTTGAGAACGCCGATTTGGCGCAGGACGCGGGCCGGTGGGTAGTCCTTGGGGTCGAGCTTCTCCTCCTTCATCACCTCGGCCAGCACGGCCTTCTGGTCGGACTGGTCGTAGATGCTGAAGCCCGGCGGGACGCCGGCCCGGGCGGAGAATTCGCGCAAGAGCCGGACGCACAGGCTGTGGAAGGTGCAGACCGTGGCGCCCGCGGGCACGTCCATGGTCAGCAGGCGGCTGCGCATCTCCGCGGCCGCCTTATTGGTGAAGGTCAGGGCCAGGATGCGGCCCGGCACCACGCCCGCGCGGACGAGGTGCGCGATGCGGCGGGTAATGACCCGGGTCTTGCCCGAGCCGGGGCCGGCCAGCACCAGCATCGGGCCGTCGCGATGGACGACCGCTTCGCGTTGGCTGTCGGTCAGGCCGGAAAGAGAGCTATCGGTCGATGCCATGATGTCCTTATGGGGGGGCGGGATGGCGTCGGCGGAGGCGCCGGAGTTAATAGAATACCGCGAATGGCCGAGGAAAGCCAGCCCTTCTTAAGAACGCCCCCGTTTTCCGGGCGCTTTTCCGGCTTCGATGGACGCCGGGCTCAGGCTTTTCCGACGTACTCCCCCGTCCGGGTGTCGACCCGGACCACCTCGCCCGCGGTCAGGTATTCGGGCACCTGGATGACCAGCCCGGTCTGCAGCGTGGCCGGCTTGGTCCGCGAGGTCGCCGAACCGCCCTTGACCGCGGGGGAAGTCTCGGCGATGGTCATGGCCACCGAGATGGGAAGCTGGACGCCGACGGCCCGGCCGTCCGAGACCAGGGCGATCATGCCCTCCAGGCCTTCGATGATGTAGGGCCACTCCTCCTCCAGGTCCTCCTTGGTCAGGGCGAACTGGGAGTAGTCCTGCAGGTCCATGAAGGTGCAGCCGGATTCGTCGCCGAAGAGGTATTGGACGGGCCGGCGCTCGAAGTCGGCCTCGTCCAGGGCGTCGTCGCCGCGAAAGACGAGGTCGACCTTGCGCTTGGTCAGGAGGTTGCGGAAGCGGAGCTTGTAGAGCGAGGACGAGCCCCGCGCGCTCGGCTTCTGGACCGAGACGTTCTCGACGATATGGGGGGCGCCGTCGATCTTGGCGACGTCGCCCTTCTTCAAGTCGGATGCGTTGATCATGGGTTCACCTTGGGGAGGCGGCCGCCGGGGGCGGCCCGATCGCAGGCCGTCACTATAGCGGCCGTCCCGGGAGCTGTCAAGGCGCGACGCTCAGTCCCGGTTCTCCCGGATCGTCCGCGCCCCTCCGCCGTCCCCGGTCGCCCGCGCCTCCCATGTCTTCATCCCCGCCGGGGCCGTCCATTCCGCCCCCGCCGTGCTCGGCCTCGTGGACGGCCTGGTCGATCTCCTGCTCGAGCTCGGGCCCGGCGTCTTCCCCCATCTCCTTGCCCATCTTCTTCATCCAGCGGGCCATGGAAGCGGGGTCGCTCTCGAATCCGGCCAGGGTCGAGGATCCTCAGGCTGTCCATCCGGCTTTCCTCCGAGCGCAGGATGGCCACCCGGGAAACGAGCTTGCGCAGATCCTCGCCGTCTGGCAGACCGGATCAGGGCGGCGCCCGCGAGTGACGAAGGGGACTTCCTGCCGCAGGCGCGCAGCGGTACTCGTAGATCGGCATCAGATGAGCATCCCGTCCTCCCAGCCCGCTTGATGAGCTCGATCTTGGCCGGGTCGACGTTACCCAGCGGTGGCGGGTGTCGGCCAGCTCGATGTGGTGGGCCGAGGTCTCCAGCGGCTTGTCCTCGCCGAACTCCTGGAGGCGCCGGGCCTGGATGATGCGGTAGCCGGTGGCGTCCACGGCCACGGGATCCTGGCCGACGATCAGGCCGCCGTAGGTCCAGAGGTACTTCTCGGAGAAGCCGCGCGGCCCGATGTTGTGGTACTGCGGCGTCAGCATCGACAGGATGTTGAGCCGCGTCCTGCCCTTGACCGGAGGCAGGGACCAGATCGAGGCCAGGTCGGCGCAGGCGTCGCCGTGGTACTCGGACGGCTTGGGCACGAACATGATGTAGTTCTTGATGCAGGCTGCCCATGCCCGCCCAGTAGTGGACGCGAGCCGGGCGGACATTGATCAGGACGGTGGCCGCCTGGAAGATCGGATCGGCCAGCACGCCCCGGTCCTTGATGGCAATCTTGTCCGGCGGGCACGCCGGCGTCCATGACCCGGCGCTTGATGGCCTGCTCGATCTCCGGGCCGGTGGGCAGATAGTTCCAGACGTTGGTCTTGATGCCCACGATGTCGGCCGGTCCGACGATCCGCTTCCAGGCCGCGACGGGATCCTTTTCGCCGAACAGCGCCATGACGGCCTCGTCCAGCATCGACTGGACCACGACCGGCGTCGAACTTGCGGCCTTCGCCGACGGCCTGGGAGTCGCGGATCAGGACGACGCGCGACTTGCGGACCATCCCGGTGATCGTGGCCTGCCCGGCCGGCGTGTCCTCGGTCTTGACGAAGGCCCCCTTTCCCAGACAGCAACAGCCGACCGCTCCGGCAAACGGAGTGACGGCCGCCGTGCGCAGGAAATCGCGCCGGGTGACGAGCTTTCTTTTCATGGGTCTCTCCTTGTCCGCGGGATTCGCCTATCGTTTCGCCGACGCCGCGGCCAAGGCGGAGTCCGCAGCCGCGGCCGTCGGCGCCTTCATGACCACGATAACCAGCCGGGAGTCCCGGCCGGCCGCGCTGAAGCTGCCGTCCTCGGTCCGATGAGGCCGTCCCGTTACGACGCCCGGCATCAGGGCGGCCCGGTAGCGTTGCAGCGCGGCCTCGGCCCGCGTTTCGTCCGGATAGCGGGCCAGGATCAAAGCGGACTTGTCGTCGGCCTTGGACAGGACGACATCAGTCCCCTGGTCGAGCCCGAGCACGTTGTCTCGGGATAGGGCGATATGGTAGTTCAGGATGACCGGGCTGTGGAGGAAACGGACCCGGCGGGGATCATCGTAGCCGGCCGGGACACGGGCCAGAAGGTCGGGCTTGGCGCCGTCCTCGGCGATGGCAGCCGCCGCGCGCCGCCCGATCTCCCGCAGCGCGGCCTCGGATTCGCCGCTTTCGCCCTCGGCGAAGACGGCCAGAAAGAAGCGTCCCCGCCAGAGGTTGAGCAGGCCGCCCTTGTACAGGCTGGCCTGGCCCAGGCCCCAATCCTCGCCGTCCAGGTCGTGGCTGAAGACGCCGAAGGCGTCGGCCGACGAGCCCATGTCGAAGAGATCGGCGATGATGTCCGGCCCGCCCGGCTTGCGGTAACGGCGCGAGAGCAGGGCTTTCATGTTGTAGGCCCGGTAGACTTCGCCCGCGCCGTCGATGTAGTCGAAGATCGTCTCGGCGTCGTACCGCTCGTCTTTCGGGTCGGCGGTCCAGCCCAGGGCCGCGGCGGGGAGGAGTTTGGCCATGTCCGGCTGGGGCGTCATCCGGGCCTCCGCAAACCCGACCGGACCGGCGCCGGCCAGGCAGGCCAGCCCGACGGCCAGCGCAACTCTCCTCATGATCGACATTGTACCAGAACGGCGGCCGCGGCGGGAACGGCCAGTCTTTTTTTTGAGGTCCTTCTCCTAATTCCGGGGTCAAAGGGTGGTTCGGGGTGCCGGCCAACGGCGAAATCGCGAGGCCGGCGCCTTTTTCCATAGCTCTCTGAGGGAAGCCAACGGCCGCCGAGGGCTGTTTGAGCTAGGAAAGAACAATCGAATACGAGACGGAGTGGGAGGTCATGCAAGTCAGTTCAGACGAAGGCGCGAGTTCCGAGGCGCCGAAGAGAGCTGTGGGAAATTATACATGAACTCGCCGCCCTCATTCGGAAAGTCGGAACGACTTTCCGAATGAGGACCCGCAAAGCCTGGCCGGGCCGACCTTGCGACGTCGATAGCGATAGGAGCCAATGGCTTGTCAAGGTTTCCGGTCACGGCGCATGGCACCGATGCCCCCAGCGGTGCACTCCGAACCACCCACCCCGGAATTGGGCGATAAACCTCTTTTAGCCGGCCCCGCCGCCGCCTCCCCCGCCGCCTCCCCCGCCGCCGGAGCTGAAGCCTCCGCCCCCGCCCGAGGAATAATGAGACGCCGTCGCGCTGGCCTGCTCGATGGCCGAAGCGGCCGACTCCAGGCCGCCGGTCATGGCCGCGAAGTCCGCAATCCCGGCATGGCTCAGCCCGGCGTACCAATACGGAGCCACGGCCCGCTGATCCTGCAGAATGACGGGCAGCGCCTTGAGGATCTTGCGGGCCTGGCCGAAGAGGATGCCGAAGACAAGGTAGCTCTCCCACAGGACGTAAGCCTGGGGCGGCAGGTCCTTGAACTCCCCGAAATCCTTCAGGAATTTTTCCAGTCCCTTCCAGCGCGCGGCCTCTTCAACCCAGGCCCGGGTGTTGCGGGCCAGCTTCGGGGCGAGGATCCCGGCCAGGATGATGAGGGGGACGTTGAACGTCAGCAGGGCGCTTAGGAAAAAAGGCAATCCGACGACCTTGCGCAGCTTCAGGGATTCCGATTCCAGGAATCCAAGCGCCTTGCCCTCTTCCTTGATGTCCTTGCTCCAGGCTTTGAACCAGGATCGGAAATCGCTGGCGTGCTTGATCAGCCAGGCCTTCAGCTCGTCGATGGTCAGCGAATCGCCGGGCCGCACGCTTCCGCCCGCCGCTTGACCGAAGACCACCGCGAGAACCTCCAGCTCGAACGGTCGGGCCGGATCGCCCGCCCGGCGGCTTCCCGCATGTTCCTTGGGCTCGACCAGCGTCAGCCGGGTCTCCGTCTTCTCCCTGGGGCCGAACAGACCCGCCTTCTCCACACGGCGGTCCTCGACATGGATGTACCCCCGCCGGGCCAGGTCGAAGATCGTGGCGGTGAAAGCCCGCGGCGAAGTCGGGCCGGCCTGGCTGCGCAGATGCTCGACCAGGGCCGGGGGCAGGTTGGAAGGCGGCTCGTGGAAGTACTCGGGCGCGTTCGGAACGTCGTATTCGCGGCCCTTGCGGCGCCACAGCGGAATGTAGACGGCCAGGAAGGCGAGCGGCCCGACGACGAGCCAGACCAGCCAAACAACGAGCCAGGGCGAAATGCCGCGGCCGCCGCGGGCCGCCGCGGCGCGGGCCTTTTTGCCCCCTTCGATGGTCTCCCGGACGAAGGCCGCCTCCTCGGCCATGATGGAGGCCTTGTCCATCCCGGCCGCCGGAACTCCGTCGACGATCCCCGCCGGCCAGACGACGCGGATCTCCAGGAATTGCCCGGCCGGGATATCCGTGGCCGCAAAGCGGGCGGTCCGGGCATCGACGATTTCGGACATCCCCGAAAGCGGGCCATGGCCGTAGACGAGCATGTCGGAAGTCGCGAGGAGCGGCGCGGGCAGGGTCACAACCACCTCGGCCCGGGCCGTCGGCTTGACCCAGGCGTCTCCGATGGCCTTCCAATACAGCTCGCTGACATCGGGGTAGCTCGAGATCGCCTCCCGGACCCGATACCGGATGAGGAAGGTCCGGCGCTCGTCACGGGCGGAGTAAAACCACTTGGCCTTGAAGCCGCCTCCGTCCGTCCCGGACTCGACCCGCAGCGGCCGGCCGTCCTCCTCCGCAACCGTGAAGTCCTCGACCCGAATCGCATAAGCCCGGCCGGCGCGGTCGAAAAAGCGGGGGATGGTCAGGTCGGCCCAGCTGAAGGAGCCGCTGAATTCATAGGTCCGCCGCTCCTCGACGAAAAACGAGCCGTCGCTCTCGATGGAGATGGCGATCCGGACTTCGGGAAAGGCATAATCCTTGGGCGGCGAAGCCTGCGCGGCGGCTGGGGCCAGCAGGGCCAGCGCGGCCATAAGGGCTGCGGCAAGGCGGGTTGTGTGCGGCGTCACGGCGGCCTCCCTTCGCCGCGAATTCTACCAGAAATGCCCGCCGGCTGTCTCGACGGCGCGATCATACATTCGCGGCGCGAAATTCCGATTATTAAATCGGGGCAATGGCGCCGCTCCGTATTAACCCATAAATACGAATGGGTTTATTTTTCGATGGCCGCGCGGCGCTGGTTGACCTTGAAGAAGAAGGCCGGATCGTGCTTGGGCTTGCGGTCGAAGGTCAGCAGGCCGTTCACCTCCTGCTCGACGTCGGTCAGCTGGGTGTAGCAGAAGCCGGCCACGGCCGGGTTGTCGAGCAGGGCGTCGGTGAGCTTTTGGAAGCGGTCGAGGAACTCGGCCAGGGACTTGGGCCGGTCCCCGTAGCCCCAGGCCTTGTCGTCGGACTGCCCCGGGTTCCACCAGATGCCGCCGTACTCGCTGAGGAAGTAGGGCTGCCCGGCGTAGGCGACGTTCTTTTCCGGTCCGCCGTTCATGTGGACCTTGGGGGGGACCGACAGCAGCCCGTCGTGGCGGGCCTTGAACGCGACCGGGTCCTGGTCGTAGTCATGGGCATCATAGATGTCGGGCGCCGTTTCGTGAAAGCCGCCCGAGGCGTCGATGACCGGGCGCGACGGGTCGAGCAGCTTGGTCAGCTTGAAGACGGCCGGGATGACGCCGGGCGCCTGGCCTCCCCAGCGCTCGTTGAGCGGACACCAGCCGATGAGGGCGGGATGGTTGAGGTCCCGCTCCACGGCCTCGGTCCACTCGCGGGAAAAGGTCAGGAAGGCCTCGGGCCGGCCGAGGTCCAGGCCCCAGTCCGGGAACTCGCCCCAGACCAGGTAGCCGAGCTTGTCCGCCCAGTAGAGGAAGCGGCGCTCGAAGACCTTCTGGTGGAGGCGGGCCCCGTCGAAGCCCAGGCTCATGGCCAGCTCGATATCCCTCTTGAGAGCCGCGTCGTCGGGCGCGGTATAGATGCCGTCCGGGTAGAAGCCCTGGTCCAAGACGGTCCGCAGGAAGAGCGGCCGGTTGTTGAGGAAGAGCTTCGCTCCGCGGACCTCGATCTTGCGCATCCCGAAGTAGCCGCTGACGCGGTCGACCATCCGGCCGTCCCTCTCATAGGCGAATTCGACGTCGTAGAGGTTGGGGGCGCGGACGTCCCAGAGCGCGGCGCTCCTTGATGGGCACGGTGAAGCGGACGACTTTTTCGGCCCGCTTCGTCTGCACCGCCACGGGCCTGCCCTGGAACGAGACCTTGGCCGTGACCGACCCGGCGCCCGGGACGGCGTTGAAGTAGACGTGGAGGTTGGCCTCGCCGTTGTCGACGTCGGCCGTGGCCTTGGTCCGCTCGATGCCGACGTCCGGGACCGGCTCGAGCCAGACCGTCTGCCAGATGCCCGTGGTGCGGCGATAGACGCAGTCGTACGAGGCGAAGCGCTTGCTCTGCTTGCCGGTCGGCTGACGCCCCGAGCGCACGTCGTCCCGGGCCCGGACGACGACGACGTTGTCGCCGGGCGCGAGAAGGCCGGTGATGTCCAGAGCAAAGGGCGTGTAGCCGCCCTCGTGCGGCCCGCCGGCTTGCCGTTGACCCAGACCGTCGTCTGGTAGTCGACCGCCTCGAAGTTCAGCCGGATGCGGCGGCCTCGCCAGGCCTCGGGTACGACGAAGCTTGCGCTTGTACCAGACCGCGGGCATGAAGTCGGTGAAGCCGATGCCGGAGAGCGGGCTCTCGGGAGCGAAGGGCACGCGGATCGTGCGGTCGAAGCCCGAGCCCGCCGGCCATGCCCCGCTCCTCGCCCGAGTCGGCGAGGTCGACGGCGAAGGCCCATTCGCCGTTGAGGCTCAGCCAGTCGGCCCGGACGAGCTCGGGCCGGGGGTATTCCGGGCGGGGCAGGTCGGCAGCGACAAGCCGCGCCGGCGGCGAGAAGGATGACGAGGGCCGAAAGGGCGGATCGCTTCATGAGGGCCTCCGGTTGCGACGTTAAGCCCATTATGGGCTAATACTGAGCGGCGCCATTACCCCGATTTGAAAATCGGGGTTTCGCGCCGCGAATGTATGAGTCCCTATTATGTCCGGGTCCCGAACGGCGTCAAGCCCGCGTCGTCGCGATCTTGGCCAGGGCGTCGCGGGCCGCCTCGCGGAAGCCCTCCGACAGGCTGGGGTGGTGATAGATCGACCAGGCAAAATCCTCGGCCGTGACGCCGAGCCGAAGGGCCAGAGACAGCAGGTGGACGAGCTCGGCCGCCTCGGAGCCCGCGACATGGGCGCCCAGAAGGCGTGCGCGAGCCCCGTTCGAAGATCATCTTGATCAGCCCGGGCATGGTAGGAGTAGGTCGCGCAGGCCTTGACCAGGCCCGAGTAGCTGCAGGTCCCGATGACGATGTCGTGCCCGGCCGCGAGGGCCGCCTCCTCGGTCAGGCCGACGGCGCCGATCTCCGGCTGGGTGTAGATGCCGCTGGGGACGAAGCGCTCGTCGAGGACCCTGTCTCCGCCGAGGGCGTTCTCGGCCGCGACACATCCCTCCAGGATGCCCGTGGCCGAAAGCATCCAGCGGCCCAGGATGTCGCCCGCGGCGTAGATCCCGGGAACGGACGTACGGAGACGGTCGTCGACGGCGACTTCGCCCCTCGTTCCCAGTGCGATCGCCGGCCGCGTCCAGCCCGAGGCCCGAGGTGGCCGGCCTGCGGCCGACGCAGACCAGGACCTTGTCCGCCTCGATCCGCTCGCCCTTGTCGGTGGTCACGACGGGCCGGCCCTGCGGGTCGAGCTCGTAGTCCCGCAGCACGGTCCCGGGCAGGAAGCGAATGCCCCGCCGCTTCATCTCCTTTTCGATGACGGCGACGATGTCCTTGTCCTGGCCGGGCAGGGCCCGCTCCATCTTCTCGATCAGGACGACGTCGACACCGAAGGTCCGGAAGATGAAGGCGTACTCGCAGCCGATCACCCCGGCCCCGACGATGATCATCCGGGCCGGCAGGTCCGGCATGTCCACCAGGTCGTCGGTCGAAAGCAGGACCCGGCCGTCGGTCGGGAGCCCGGGCACCTGGAACGGCCTCGACCCGGCGGCCAGGACCAGGCGGGGCGCCTCGACTTCGATCTCGGCCCCCTCGGGCGTCCGGACGGCAAGACGGCGCGCATCCCGCAGCACGGCCTCGCCGCGCACGACCTTGACGTTGGGCCGGCGCAGATGGGCGCCGATCACCCCCTGGTCGCAGCGGGTGATGCGCGTCCGGCTGGCCAGGACTTCCTTGTAGTCGAGCTTGAGTCCGCCGCCGGTCTTGATCCCGAACTTCTCGGCCTTCTGCATCAGCTCGAAGACGGAGGTCGAGATGGAGAAGACCTTGCTGGGCAGGGTGCCGGTGAAGACGCAGGCCCCGCCGAGCTGAGCGGCCCGCTCGACGACGGCCACGGAGGCCCCCATCTCGGAAGCCTGGACGACCGCGGCGATGCCCGCCTCCCCGCCCCCCAGGACGGCGATGTCGGCCGCGATCCTGTCCATCAGCGCGTCCGTCCGTAGAGCGCTTTGCAGACGGATGCTGGGCGGCGGCCAGGCGGCGCATGAACCGCACCGCTTCGTCCGAGCGGCGGAAGACCGGAAGGCCCGCCGCTTCCAGCATCTCCGGCCATCGGATCGTAGTCCCGGCCGGCGTCGATGCAGACGGCCATCGGCTTGGCCGTGGCCCGGTGGATCTCGATCAGCCGGGACGGCGTGCTGCCGGGGGCGGCGATCGACTCGGCGTGCCCCTCGCCCGCGGGCAGGGTCTGCATGGCCCTGGTCATGGGCACCGGAGAGACCACCCCGCAGTCCACCCCGGGATCGTCCATGATGGCCCGGGCGCATTCGGCGAAGGCCGCGTCGTCGGCCGTGGGGGTCGTATCCATGGGGTTCTTGACGTCCTGCAGCTTGTCGATCCCGGCCGGGGCCAGGATCTCGCCCAGGCGCTTGCGGGTCGCCGGGGAGAAGGAGGCCAGCTCCAGGCGCTCGCCGTTCTTGAGGTTGTCGGAAAGGACGACGCACTCGAACCCGGCGTTGCTGATCAGCCCGACCCGGTTGCCCGCGGCAAACCGGCCGCCGAGCGCGGGCAGGATCGAGACGAAGGCGTCGAACTCGGCCAGGCTCTCGGCCACGATGACGCCGGCGTCCTCCAGCACGGCCCGGCAGACGCCGTACTCGCCCGCCACCGAAGCCGTGTGACCGGCCGTGGCCAGCCGGCCTTCGGGCGAGCGGCCGCTCTTGTAGGCGACGACATAGCGCCCCGGCGTCTTGAGGATCTCGCGGGCCGCCTTGGCCGTCAGGTACCCGTCGCCGGGCTTGAAGCCCTCGACGTAGACGGCGAAGATGCGGGCCGCGGGATCGTCCTTGAGGTAATTGAGGTAGTCGGAGACGCGCAGGTCGATCTGGTTGCCCAGCGAGACGGCGTAGAGGGGCTCCAGCCGGTCCATGCGGCTGATGCGGCAGATCATGAAGGCGCCGCTCTGGCTGATATGGACCAGCTCGGGCCGCTCCGACTTGGGGAAGCGGAGCTTGTACTCCGGGATGAAGGTCGTATCATAGCGCCCGGGTCGGGAGTAGATGCCCAGGCAGTTGCCGCCGTTGACGACCGGTGTGATGCGGCCCGCGGCCCGGCCCTCGGCCAGGATGGCCTGGATGCGGCCCTCGATCGACTGGGTGCCCTGCTTCTCGCCCATGCCGCCGGCGATGATGATGGCCGCGCGGGCCTTGCCGTGCGCCGACCAGGTCGCGCACGACGCCCTCGCATTGCTCCGCCCCCAGGGTCAGGACGAAGAGGTCGACCGTCTCGGGCAGGTCGGCCACGGTCGGGACGCAGCGGCAGCCGTCGATCTCGGCCAGGCCGGGCTTGACCACATAGACGCGGGACTCTGTCGAAGCCCATCTTGAGGATGTTGCGCAGGATGACCCGGCCCAGGTTGATCTTCTCGGAAACCCCGATGACGGCAGCCGACTCCGGACGCAGCAGCTTGCCGATGCCCGTCGACGGGTCGGTCGTGGACGTCGACGTGAACGCGGCTGAACCGGCACAGGCCGTCCAGCGGCACGAGAGCCCCGCCCATCATCACGAACGGGTTGACCTCGGCCTCCTCGATGACGTACCCGTCGCCGTCGGCGAAGGGCGAGTAATGGGCGGCCAGCATCGAGGAACGCGGCATCGTCTCGGCCAGGACCGCGGGAGTCAAGGGGGCGGGCCGGCCCCGGAAGGGCTTGACCAGCTTGTCGAAGACGGCCAGCGGGGCAAATGGGACAGGATCGCCTCGCGGGACAGGAGGTGGGCCGAAGCCATCGAAACAGCCTGGCCGTCCTTCAAGCGCTCGTTGAGGTACTCGACCTCGATGCCGCCCGCGCCGAGAGAGACGATCGGGTCCGAACTCGCGCGTGTTGCGCAGGCCCAGCAGGAGCTCGGTCCCGAAGCCGATCTTCTCGAAATCGACCTTCTCGCAGACCAGAAAGCCGCGCAGGTTCGCGGCCACGGCATCGACGGTCAGCCCTTCCGCCTCGGCCGGGCTCCGCTCCTTCAGCCAAGAAAGGTATCGGCCGGGCACTTCGGCCGCCATGACTTCGAGGCGGGCGTTCAGGGCGGCCGCGTCCGCCGCGACGAAGGCCACCCCGCCGACGTCGGTCTTATGCTGGATGAGGGTCGAGACGACCTTCAGCACGACCTCGGGCGAGTGGAAGCGGGCCATGTCGGAGGCTTCGGCCCGCCGGCCCGGCGGCAGGAACAGGTATGCCGGCGTCCGCATCCCGGCCGCGGCCAGGACGCCGTAGAACTCGTGCTCGAAGAGGGCGGTCCGGCCGTCGCTCTCGGCGGCGGCGAAGACGGCGTCAATGGCCTTGGTGTCGGCCGCCATGTCACTCAGCCGCCCGCCGTCCCAGCTCGAAGGCCTTCAGGTTGGCCTCCAGAATCTTGTCGCCGCGCTTTTCGAAGAGGATCCGGACGAATGCGAGCAGGGTCTCCGGGCGCGGCAGCAGGAGCGCCGGAGGCGGCGCCCAGAATGACCGTGTTCTGGGCCCGGCTCGAGCCGGCCTCCTTGGCCAGGGCATCGCTGTCCACGACCAGGCTGCCCGGGATGGCCTTGATCTCGGCTCAGCAGGGCGTCCTTGTCCGGGTAGTCGGGGATGTTGACGAACGGGGCGCGAGCTGGTCACGATCCGGCCCTCGGGCTTGAGGAAGTCCAGGTACCGCAGGGCCTCCAGCGGCTCGACGCTCAGGATCAGGTCGGCCCCGCCCCGGGGGATGAGGTCGCTCCAGATCCTGCCGGCTCGACAGCCGCAGGTGCGAGGTTACCGCGCCGCCCCGCTGGGCCATGCCGTGGACTTCGGCCTGCTTGACGTGCAGGCCTTCCTTGAGGGCGGCGCTGTCGATGACGAAGGCGATCGACAGGATGCCCTGCCCGCCGACGCCGGCCAGGATGATGTCCTGCTTGCGCGTGTCGCTCACTGGGCGCCTCCGAACTTGTTCTTCTTCTTGGCCTCTTCCAGGCACTCCCGCACGGCCACGACCACGGACAGGCCGGGGTGGGCGATCTCCTCCCGGAAGGCCTTGACGTTGTCCTCGTGGAACTTGGGCAGCGGGGTGATGACCCGGATGCCGCTCGGGCGCGACCCCGACGCCGCGGACGATGTCGAGCAGCCGCTCGCCCGTGGAGAAGGACGGCTGGGTGCCCGTCATGGCCACCGTGCCGTTGTCCAGGATGACCAGGACCATGTCGGCGTCGGCGGTGGCCGCGCTGAGCAGGGCGGTCATCCCGGAGTGGCCGAAGGTCGAGTCGCCGATGACGCCGATGGCCGGGATGGATGCCGGCCTCGGGACGCGCCGTGGGCCATGCCGACGCTGGCGCCCATGCAGACGCAGGAGTCGATGGCGCTTGTGGGGCGGGAAGTAGCCCAGGGTGTAGCAGCCGATGTCGCGAGAAGACGACCGCGCCGGGCTGGTCCTCCAGGGCCTTCTTGAGGGCCTTGAAGGTGTCGGCGTGGGGGCAGCCGACGCACAGCTGGGGCGGCCGGTTGGCCAAGGGGACGTCGGCGGTCGCTGGCGCTCGAGCGGCGCCAGGCCGAGAGCGGCCCGGACGGTCTCGGGCGACAGCTCGCCCTGCGCCGGCAAGTGGCCGGTCATGCGGCCGATCATCGTCTTGCCCGGGACGCCGAACAGGCCCCGCACCTGGCGCTCGATCAGCGGGTAGCCCTCCTCGGCCACCAGGATGGTGTCGCAGTGCTCGACCAGGCGGCGGACGAGGTCCTCGGGGATGGGGTAGACGCCGAAGCTTCAGGACGGAGGGGAGGATCGCGGCCCCCTCCAGGTTCTCCATGACATAGTTGTAGCCGATCCCCGCGGCGATCACACCCAGCCGCTTGTCGTCGGGGTTGAGCTCGAGCCGGGTGAAGGGCGAGGCCGCGGCATAGGCTTGCATCTCGTCCTGAAGCTCCAGGACGCGCTTGAACCGGACCCGGGCGTTGCCCGGGCAGGAGCGTCCAGCAGGAGCGGGCCCCCGTCTTGACCTCGTTCTGGGGCCGCGCCGGGCGTGTTGTCGACCCCGGCCCGGCTGTGCGACAGGCGGGTCGTCAGACGGAGCATGACGGGCAGGCCGAGCGTCTCCGAGAGGTCGTAGGCCTCGCGGGTCATGTCGTAGGCCTCCTGGTGGTCGGCCGGCTCGAAGCACGGGATGAGGGCGAACTGGGCGTAGAAGCGGCTGTCCTGCTCGTTCTGCGAGCTGTGCATGCTGGGATCGTCGGCCGAGCAGACGACGAAGCCGCCGTTGGCCCCGGTCAACGAGGCGCTCATGAACGGGTCGGCGGCCACGTTGAGCCCGACATGCTTGAAGGAGACGAAGGCCCGGCGGCCGGCGTAGGAGCAGCCCAGGGCCTCCTCGAAGGCGGTCTTCTCGTTGACCGACCAGGCCGCCCGGAAGTCGGCGCCGCGCCCGATCCGAAGCAGGTATTCCATGATCTCGGAAGCGGGGGTGCCGGGGTAGGAGTAGGCCCCGCTCAGCCCGGCGTGGACCGCGCCCAAGCCGACGGCTTCGTCGCCCAGAAGGATTTCCTTGCTCATCGTTCCATCCTTTGGCCGGGGCATCCGGAGTCCGGGGCGAGGAACGGATCGCGGCGGAGACGGCACCCCAAGTCAGGCATTCGGGAGTCCGTAGGATACCTTCCGGGCCGCCGGGGTGTCAAGGCGAGCGCCTCCGGGCCGGGGGCGGCGAAAAGGCCTTAAATCTATCAAATCTATAAAATTAGGTTGATTAGGGCCGCGGCTTGCATTATCATAGGCCCTGACGCCCGGCGTCGACTTCGCGCGGACAGGAGTTCGGCATGATCAAGCTCTCCACGAAAGGCCGCTACGGGACCCGGCTCATGGTCAGTCTGGCCCGGCATTACCAGGAGTCCCAGGACACCGTCATCCTCAAGAGCGTGGCCGAGGAGGAGGGCATCTCCATCCGCTACCTGGAACAGATCATCATCCCGCTCAAGATCAACAAGCTGGTCAAGAGCATCCGCGGCGCAGGCGGCGGCTATACCCTGTCCCGCGCCCCCAAGGACATCCGGCTCTGCGACATCCTGCACGCCCTGGAGGGCACCTGCAGCCTGGTCGAGTGCGTCGAGGACGAGACCGTCTGCGACAGGATCTCGACCTGCGGCACGCACGAGATCTGGAAGGCGGCCACCTTCCTGCTGAAGGACTACTTCGACAACATCTCGCTGCAGGACGTCATGGACGTCACCGACAAGAAGACGGCGGCCGCCCGCAAGAAAGCCAAGGCTAAGGCTTAGCGCCAGACCGCCCGGGAGCTGGGAGTCCGACCGCCCGCCAGGACAGGCTCATGAAATCCATCATCCGTTTCTTCAGCTCGCTCAAGCTGGCCATCGTGCTGCTCATCCTCCTGGCCCTTCTCTCGGTCCTGGGGACCCTGATCCCACAGGGACGCAGCTTGGAGGAGTATGCCGTGCGCTACGGCGCGGCGGCGGGGCTCCTGAATACGCTGCAGCTGACCGGGCTCTACCATTCGTTCTGGTACCTGGCTCTCCTGCTTATGCTCGGGCTCAACATCACGGTCTGCACCCTGACCCGCCTGGGCGGCAAGGTGCGCCGGGTCTTTCACCCCAAGCTCGAGACCGAGGCTAAAGCCCTGGCCGCCCTCAAGGTCAGGGACCGCTTCCAGCGCCGCGTTCCCCTGGCCGAGGCCGGGAAGGAGCTCTCGGCGGGCTTCCGCCAAGCCGGCTTCAGGGTCCGGACGGCAGCCGGGCCGGGCCGCCTCCACCTTCTGGCCCGCAAGCGTGCGGCCGGGCTGTTCGGATCCGACATCGTCCATGCCGGGCTGCTCATCCTTCTGGCGGGAGGGATCGTGACGGCGGCGGGCGGCTTCCGGACCGAGCTGCCGATGCGCGAGGGCCAGACGGCGGACGTCCCCGGGGCCGGCTTCGGACTGCGGCTGGACAAGTTTGCCACCGAGTTCTACGGGGACGGCAGCGTCAAGGCCTGGAAGAGCACGGTGGCCGTTATCGAGGACGGCCGGGCCGTGCGCGACGCGGTCATCGCCGTCAACCGGCCTCTGACCCACCGCCGCTATTCCTTTTATCAGATGAGCTACGGGTTCGACTGGGACGCGCCCAGCCTGACGCTCGCGGTCCGCTGGAAGGGCGACGCCGCGCCGGCCAAGATCGTGGTCCTCAAGCCCGGTCAACGGCTGCCCCTCGGCGACCCGGCCGGGACCGAGATCGCGCTCAGGAGCTTCCTGCCCGACTTCGTCCTGGGCCAGGGCAATCAACCCGAGAACCGCTCCTCCCAGCCCAACAACCCGGCCGCCCAGGTCGAAGTCTGGCGCGGGGGCGCCAAGGCCTTCGAAGGCTGGGTCTTCTCAAACTACCCCGACTTCGCCCAGATGCACGGCAGCCAGGCGCAGGACCTGACGGTCGAGCTCAAGAGCTTCGACGCCGCCCAGTACTCCGTGCTCGAAGCGGCCAAGGATCCCGGCGTGCCTTTCATCTGGCTCGGCTGCCTGCTGGGCATGGCCGGCCTGGTCCTGGCCTTCTACTGGCCGACCTGGGAGATCCGGGCCCTCCTGGAGGAGGGCAAGGGCCAGACCGAGGTCCACCTGGGCGGGATCGCGGCCAAGAGCCGGGACCGCTTTGCCATCGACTTCGCCGCCATCGTCAACCTCCTGAGGAGGCCGAAATGACCGAATCGACTCTCTTCGCCGCCGCCCTGGTCGTCTACGGCCTGGCCGCCCTGATCTACCTGTCCTTCCTCTTCGGAAAAAAAGAAGCCCGGGCCAAAGCCGGCTTCGCCGCCGCCGTGGCCGGGCTGGTCATCCACACCGGAGCCCTGGTCATCCGGACCGTCGAAAGCGGCCATGCCCCCTTCACCAACATGTACGAGTCGCTCTCGTTCCTGGCCTGGGCCTCAATCCTGGCCTTCGTGCTGATCAGCCTTCGCCACGCCATCCCCAAGGTCGGAGCCTACATCCTGCTGATCACGATCGGCTTGATGGCCCTGGCTTCCTCGCCGCTCATGCCCAAGGAGGCCGCGCCTCTGGTGCCCGCGCTGCAGAGCTATTGGCTTTGGCTTCACGTCTCGGTGACCCTGCTGGGCGAGGCCTTCTTCGCCGTGGCCTTCATCACCAGCCTGATGTACCTCGCGGCCAAGGAACCCGAGAAGAAGGAGCGGATGGACTCGGTCAGTTACCGCGCGGTATCCGTGGGCTTCCCCCTCTTCACCCTGGGCGGGCTCGTCTTCGGCATGGTCTGGGCCCAGAAAGCCTGGGGCTCCTATTGGAGCTGGGATCCCAAGGAAGTCTGGAGCCTGATCACCTGGTTTGTCTTCGCCCTCTACCTGCACACGCGGATCGTCATGGGCTGGAAGGGCCGACGCTCGGCCTTCATCGCCATCCTCGGCTTCCTGGCGGCCATGTTCACGTTCTTCGGCGTCAACTACCTGCTGGCCGGCCTTCACAGCTACGTTTGAAGGCCGGCCGGAGGGCGGCATCGACGATGCGGCGTAAGACGCGCGCCGCCTCTTCCGGATCCGCGGCTCCCATGATCGCCGAGACCACGGCCAACCCGTCCGCGCCTGCCGCCATGACCGCGGCCGCGTTGCCGGCATGGATGCCTCCGATGGCGACCAGAGGCCGCGCCACGACCGCTCGCAGGGCCCGCAGGCCGGGCAGTCCCCAGGCCGGACCGGCATCGGGCTTGGTCGGCGTAGCGAAGACGGGGCTGACGCCGAGATAGTCGATGTCCAGGCCCGCCGCGGCCTCGGCCTGGGCGGCTGTCTCCACCGAAAGCCCGATCACGGCCCGTGGTCCGAGAATGCGGCGGGCCTCCTCGGGCCGGATGTCGGCCTGCCCGAGATGGACGCCGTCGGCGCCTGCGCCGAGGGCCGCCTCGATGCTGTCGTTGACGATCAAGGACACGCCGGACGGGGCCAGCCGTTCCTTTAAGCGCCGGGCCGCCTTGACCAGCGCCGCGTCATCGGCCGCCTTGTCGCGAAGCTGGACCGCCGTAACACCACCCCGGACCGCGGCCGCGACCACCTCCTCGATGCGCCGGCCGGCCGCGGCGATACCGTCGGCGACCAGGTAGAGGCGGGGATCGAAGAGCCGCTTCATGCCGGCTCGATCCGGAGTCGATCCCGCAGGTCCTGCCGCGTCAAAGAATGGAGGGTGTCGAGAAAACGGACCTGGAAGGAGGCCGGACCCGTCGCCCCTTCGGCCGCCATCTCGCCGGCAACTCCCATGACGGCCATGGCGTGGCCGGCCGCCTGGACCGGGGAGGGATTGACGGCCGCGAAAGCCCCGGTCAGCGGCCGTGGCCGTGCAGCCCAAACCGGTTACTCTCGGCATCAGGGGATGGCCGTTGGCGATCCTGACCAAGCCCGGGCCGCCGACGATGATGTCGACCGGACCGCTGACGCTGACCACGCAACCGAATCGTCCGACCAGGGATTCTGCCGCGGCCACCGCGTCGGAGGAGTCGTGGCGGCTGTCGACCCCCTTGGTTTCCGCTTCGGCCAGGGCCAAGGCCCGGATCTCGGAAGCGTTGCCGCGCAGGACGGCCGGCCGGAAGTACTCGAGAAGCTCCCGTGCGGTTTCGGTCCGGTAGCGTGTCGCTCCCGCTCCGACGGGGTCGAGAACGATCGGGATCCTCTTGGCCTTGGCCGCAGCCGCCGCCAAGCGCATCGATTCGACCCAGGCAGGGCTCAAAGTCCCGATGTTGAGGACCAGGGCCCGGGCTATCCCGGCCATCTCCGCGACCTCCTCGGCCGCGTGGGCCATGACCGGCGAAGCCCCCAGGGCCAGCAAGGCGTTGGCCGTCAGGTTCATGACCACGTAGTTGGTGATGTTGTGGACGAGCGGCCGCTCGGCGCGGATCCGCTCGACGTCGTCCCAGACGGTCGAGGCATCGATCATGGGCTTGCTCCCTCTCCCGCGGCGCGGCGGCGGCCGCGGAAAAATAAAAAAAGGCCGTTTCCCCCGGCTCGACTCAGCCGGAGAAAACGGCCTCGGGGGACCGTCGCGCTCTCTCCCTGCGCCGGCATGACCCGGATCAGGTTCGAAGGGTTTGATCTCAGCCCCTGCACGGGCGGGGCACCCCTGAACGGCTTATCGGCCTGCCCTCGCGGGCGGACCGGCTTCAGGATAGGGCCGAAGCCCGACCCTGTCAAGCCGCCGCTGGGGCTACTTCTTGGCCGCGCAGGCGGCGCAAGCACCCTCGGCCTTGGCCATGGGGCAGGCCGCCTCGTCCTTCTTGGCCTCCGCCATCTTGGCCGCGTGCTCCCGGATCTTCTTGACCGTCTCGGCGTTCTTCGAGGTCAGGGTGACGACCACACCGTCCTTGACGACCTCGACCTTGCGCTCGACGTCGGGGAGCATCATCGGGCAGCCGGCCATCATCCCTTCGTGGCCCGGCATGGCCTGACCCTGCCCCATCTGACCGTGCATCATGCCCTGGCCCTGCATCATCCCGCCCATCATGGGCTTCTTCTCGGCCAGCGGCCAGGTACTTCTCGGGCTCCTTGGCGAAGGACGTCTTGCAGCCCTCGCTGCAGAAGTAGTACGTCGTGCCCTTGTAGTCGTAGGTGCACTTGGCCGTCGCCTTGGTCACCGACATGCCGCAGACCGGGTCGACGGCCTTGTCGGCGGTCTGGGCCGCGACCAGCCAATCCGCCCGCCGCGACGAGGGTCAGCAGGGCGAGAACGAGCCAGCTTGATTTCTTCATGGCAACCTCCGTTGGATTCGGCCGCCCCCCGGGGCGCCGTGGATTCCTATTATACAGATTAATAGATAGGAATTATCAATTCTATTTCGAAACGCGCTCAGGGCCGGCCGGCCCGCTTGCGACGCCGCGGAAAGAAATAGAGGTTGACCAGCACGGCCAGGGCCAGCCCGGCCAAAGTCACCCGTATTTTCGCCGTCATGACGCCTCCTTCACCGGCCCGGGCGGATAGCGCCGCAGGCGAAGCGAGTTCGAGACCACCGAGACCGAGCTGAAGGCCATGGCGGCCGAGGCCAGCATCGGGTTGAGCAGGATGCCGAAGAACGGATAGAGAAGGCCCGCCGCCACCGGGATGCCGATGACGTTGTAGACGAAGGCCCAGAAGAGGTTCTGCTTGATCGTCCGGATCGTCCGCCGGCTCAAGGCGATGGCCCTGGCCACGCCGGACAGGTCGCCCCCAATCAGGGTGATGTCGGACGCCTCCATGGCCACGTCGGTGCCCGTGCCGATGGCGATGCCCACGTCGGCCTGGGCCAGGGCCGGCGCGTCGTTGATGCCGTCCCCGACCATGGCCACCCGCTGGCCTTCGGCCTGCAGCCGTCGGATCTCGGCCGTCTTGCCCGCCGGGCAGGAGCTCCGGCCAGGACGCGATCGACCCCGGTCGGCCGGGCCACGGCTTCGGCGGTCCGGCCGATGATCGCCGGTCAGCATGACCACCTCGAGGCCCAGGCCCTTGAGCGTCCGTACGGCCGCCGCGGCGCCTTCCTTGATCGGGTCCGCCACGGCCAGAAGCCCGGCCGCCCGTCCGTCGACGGCCGCGAAGACGGGCGTCTTCCCTTCCCCGGCCAGGGCGTCCGCCCGCGCCGGCCAGCCCGAGGCGTCGATCGCCGCGCTCGACTCGAGCAAGGCCGCGGTTGCCGACCAGGACGGCGCCTGCCGTCCACCGACGGCTTCCAAGCCCCGACCCTCGAGGGCGGCGAAGCTCACGGCGGCGGCGATCGCCAGCCCGCGGGTCCTGGCCGCTTCGACGAACGCCTCGGCCAAGGGGTGCTCGGACGGCCGTCTCGGCCGCAGCGACCAGCGCCAGGAGCCGGTCCTCGGCGAAGCCCTCGCCCGGCAGGATGTCGGTCACCTCGGGCGCCCCCTTGGTCAGCGTGCCGGTCTTGTCGAAGACGACCGTCGTCACCTTGTGGGCCGTCTCCAGGCTCTCGCCGTTCTTGATCAGGATGCCGTATCTCGGCCCCCTTGCCGGTCCCGACCATGATCGCGGTCGGCGTGGCCAGGCCCAGGGCGCAGGGACAGGCGATGATCAGGACGGCCACGAAGTTGAGCAGGGCCATGGTCAGCGCCGGCGCGGGCCCGAAATCGAACCAGACGACGAAGGTCAGCAGGGCGATCGTCGATCACGACCGGGACGAAGACGCCGGCGATCGTGTCGGCCAGCCGCTGGATGGGCGCCTTGGACCCCTGGGCTTCGCGCACCAGGCGCACGATCTGGGCCAGCACGGTCTCCTTGCCGACCCGGGAGGCCTGGAACTCGAAGCTGCCCGTCTTGTTCATCGTCGCCGCCGATGACCGTGTCGCCCGCGCTCTTTGGCCACCGGCACGCTCTCGCCGGTGATCATGGACTCGTCCACGGCCGAGCTTGCCGCTGCAGGACGACGCCGTCGACGGGAATCCGCTCGCCCGGCCGGACGACCAGGATGTCGCCGACCGCAACATCCTCGATGGGGATCTCCATCTCGCCCTGACCGCGCACGATCGCGGGCCGTCTGCGGGCTGCAGCCCGATCAGCTTGCTGGATGGCCTCGGAGGCCCGGCCCTTGGCCCGGGCTTCGAGCAGGCGTGCCGAACAGGATCAGGGTGATGATCACGGCCGAGGTGTCGAAATAGACGTGCCGGGGCCAGGCCGCCCCGGCCGGAAAAGCCCGGGCGCCAGAGTGGCCGCGACGCTGTAGCCATAGGCCGCCGACGTGCCGACCGCGACCAGGGTGTTCATGTCCGCCGCTCGGTGGCGGAAGGCGGCCCAGGCCCCCTTGTAGAAACGGGCCCCGACCCAGAATTGGACCGGGGTCGCCAAGGCCCGAGCAGGAAGAGGGCTGTGCAGGAAAGCCGGGAAGCCCGGGGATGAGATGCCCCATGCTCCCGGCCATGATCGCGAGGCTGAAGGCCAGTCCGACGAAGAACCGGGAACGAAGCTCCGCCGGAGCTCGCGCTCCCGCATCGTCGCCTCGACGTCCTCTTCGTCCTCCTCGGCGGAGGCGCGGACGACCCCGTACCCGGCCGCTTCGATGGCCGCCTCGATCTCCGGCTCGTCCGGACTTCGTTGGGCAGGTATTCGACCGAGGCCCGGTTCGTGGCCAGGTTGACCGAGGCGCTCAGGACGCCCGGCAAGCCCAGCAGGGCCGCCTCGACCCGCCCCACGCAGGAGGCGCAGTGGAGGCCCTGGACGGGAATCTCGATCTTGGCCGAAGCCACATCGTACCCCGCGTCGCGGACTTTCTTGACCAGGTCGGCCGGCTTGACCAGGCGGGGCGAGAACAGCACGCTGGCCCGGGCCGAGGCGAAGTTCACCCCGGCCTCGTCCACCCCTTCCGTGTCGGCCAGGGCCCGTTCGACGGAGCGGGCGCAATTGGCGCAGCTCATCCCCGTGACCGGGATCTCCAGCTTCTGCTTGTCGTCGCCGTTCATAATGAGGCTCCTCAGCTCCGAGTGCGGAGACGGCCCAGGAGGTCCACGATCTCCGCCCTATAGTATACACAAGGGCCGAAGGCAAGCCGATCGCCCCCGGCGCCGACGGCGTTTCCTCCCCCGGCCCCGCATCTGGTAGAATACGCGCCCGGGTCGCCTCTTGGTTTTGCGTCCCGGGAAGGTTTGCGCCATGAAGAAAGAGCTTATCCCCGGCTGGCTGATGATGGCCGGGCTGGCCGGCCTGTCCCTGCTCATTCAGGGCCTCGTCACCGCCGGCGGCAAACACCCCCTGGAGGCTTCGGCCGTGGCCGTGGTGCTGGGCCTGCTGCTGCGCAACCTTGGGCTCGTGCCCAAGGTCTTTCACGCCGGCATCAAGGCTTTCGAGAAGTTTCTCATCTGGGGCGTCATCCTCATCGGGGCCACCCTCAACTTCAAGGATTTCCGGACCCAGGGCGTCCGGATGCTGGCCGTCATCCTGGTCACCATGACCGTCGGCTTCGTGGTCATCTACGCCCTGGCCAGGGTCTTCAAGCTCCCGGCCGCCCTTTCGACGCTGTTGGCGGTCGGGACCACGATCTGCGGCGGCTCGGCCATCGCCATCACCGCTCCGCTCGTCCAGGCCAAGGAAGAGGAGACGAGCTACGCCATCGGCACGATCACCATGTGGGGCCTGCTGGCCATCCTGGTCTATCCCCAGATCGCACGGCTCCTGGGCGTCGGCGACGTCGCCTTCGGCGTCTTCGCCGGCACGGCCATTCACGCGACACCCCAGGTCGTCGGAGCCGGGTTCATCTACTCCGACCTGGCCGGCAAAACCGCCACAGCCGTCAAGCTGGTCCGCAACTGCTTCATGGCCCCGCTGGCCTTCCTGATCGCGGCCTGGTGGACCCGAACCCGGATCCGGACGGCCCGCGAGGAGAAGAGGCCCGTCAACGCGGCCAAGGCCTTCCCCTGGTTCCTGTTCGGCTTCTACCTCATGGCCGGGCTCAACACGGCCGGTTACTTCACCAAGGCCGGCCTCGACGGCTTGACCTGGCTGGGCAAGTTCCTGATCACGGTCTCCATGGCCGGCATCGGCCTGAACACCCTGGTCAAAGGCTTCCGGTCGGTCGGGATCAAGCCGCTGCTGGTGGGGTTGCTCGGCGCCGTCGTTGTGGCCGGCGTCAGCGCGGCCATGATCGCGCTCGTTCTCTGAGCCGAGGCTCTGGTCTCTAAACGATTGTCCCGCCGCCGAGCACGACGTCCCCATCGTAGAAGACGGCCGCCTGTCCGGGGGTGATCGCGCGCTGGGCCCGCTCGAACTCGACCGTCACCGCATCCTCGCCTTCGGGATGGAGGACGGCCGCGGCCTCGGCATGCCGGGAGCGGATCTTGACCCGGGCCGGCCGGGACGACGTCAGCCCGGGGACCGCCCCCCAGCTGAGGTCGCGCGCCGTGAGGCGCCGCCGGAAGAGGGCTTCGCCCGGTCCGGCCGTGACCCGGTTGGCGGTCGCGTCGATGCTGACGACGTAGAGCGGATGCGCGGCCGCGATCCCCAGCCCTTTGCGCTGTCCGATGGTGTAATGGGCGATCCCGGCGTGCCGTCCGATCGCCCGTCCCTCGGGATCGACGATCTCCCCCGGCCGGAAGGCTTCGGGCACGCGCGTCTTCAGAAAGCCGGCGTAGTCGTCGTCGGGGACGAAACAGATCTCCTGGCTTTCGGGCTTGCGGGCCACCGGCAGGCCGCGCTTTTCGGCCAGCGCCCGGACCTCGGCCTTGCGCAGAGAGCCGACGGGGAACAGGGTTCGGGCCAGCACGTCCTGGGTCAAGGGGTAAAGGAAATAGGACTGGTCCTTGTCCGGATCGATCCCCTTGCGCAGCAGCCAGCGGCCCGAACCGGTGTCCCGCTCGACCCGGGCGTAGTGCCCGGTGGCGACAAGCGACGCCCCCAGTCGCTCCGCCCGCCGCAGCAGCGGCCCGAACTTGACGAACTGATTGCAGCGCAGGCAGGGATTGGGCGTGCGGCCGCGGCGGTATTCGGCCACGAAATCCTCGATGACCGCCTTGGCGAACGTCCGCCGGAAATCGGCCATGTAGAACGGGATGCCCAGGACCGCGGCCACAGCCCCCGCATCCCTCCGGGCGGCCGCCCCGCAGCAGCTTCTGAGCGTCTCCGAGGCGCAGATCCCGCCCGGCAGGCCGAACAGGTTCATGGTCAGGCCGATGACCGGATATCCGTCGTCGAGGAGCAGGGCCGCCGCCACGGACGAGTCGACACCCCCGCTCATGGCCACGGCGACCGGGCCTTCGATCCTCCGATCGGGTTGTGCTATCATCGTGTCTCGGCCATTTTATCACGTCCGGGAGAAGACTGATGAACACCCTGCGCCCCCTCGTCGCGGCTCTCGCCGCCGTTCTGATCCTGTGCGGCTTGGCCGCCGCACAGCCTCGCTTCGAGCTTGCGGTCGGCTACGGATCCTTCATCCCGTCCTGGAAGAACGCGAGCTACGAGCACGTCTACGCGCCGCGCTTCCTCTACGGCGCGCCGGCCACAACCTCGGGCCGGCAAACGCTGACCTTGGGCTCGGATTCCCTCGGCGGCGGGTTCTTCGGCCTTGGGCTGGTCTCCGGCGGTTTCGGCATCCAGATTATGTACCACGCCTTCAGCCCGGCTGTTTCGGGCACCAGCACCAAGCACGAAGCTTCCGTCACGTACACCTCCAACCCCCCGCCCGACTACCTACCCCATCAGACCTCGCTGACGTACACGACGGCCATGCCCGCCCCAAGCGGAGAAATGAAGGAGAAGGCCTTCAGCCTGGACGGCTTCGCCCGCCTCTACCTGGGGCACTGGTTCACGGTGGACCTGTCCGCGGGGGCGACCTGGTTCAACCTCAAGGGCGTGATAGGCACGCTCGACTACTGGAAGTTCTGGCTGGGCGGTCATTCCGTTCTCTTTTCCGAGGAGTACCCGATGCTGATGCGGATCGCACCCATCAACCGCCTCGGCGGCAATGCCGGGGCGACTCTGAACTGGCATATCGGGACGAACGCCTCCCTCTGGGTCGAGGCCCGGTACTTCCTGGCCGGCAAGACGGAAGCCGAGCTGAGCTTCGAGCCCGTCGATCCCGAAGCGGCGATCATGGCTTTCGACCCCGCGGCCGACGTCATTCCGGCCGGCCGGCTGCTCGTCAACCCGTCCTTCCTGCGCTTCGCCGCCGGCTTCCGGATCAGCCTCTGAGGCCGTCGGGAACTCCTTGTCCCAAAGCATGGACGGCGCCGGCGGAGCTTTCCTCCGCTTTCATCTCAGGGTCGGGGCCCGGATCGGCCTCCGCCTCCTGGCTCCCGTCCTGGCCGGATTATTCGCCGTCTACTTTCTCCTTCGGCCCGAGCTCGTCCTTCTCCTGGCCGAGCGGCTGCTCAAAGGCGCCGCTGGGCTGAGGCGCGGCCTGACGCTGTCCGTCTTGACGGGGATCTTCGTCTCGGCCATCGCTCCCCGGGTGACGCTCGGGCTCGGGGGTTGGATCCGCCACCTGCCCGCGTCCTCCCGAAGGCACCGGGCGCTGGCGGCCGCCGCGATCTGGACGGCCGCAACACCGATACTCGTCGTGCTTGTCGGGCTCTGCCTGGTTCTTCCGGACAAGAACGGCGCCGGCGCGGCTTGGGGAGCGGCCGCTGGAGTCGCCGCTTCGATGTTCTTCATGGCCCTCTTCGTCCTTCCCGTCCGCCAACCGCTTTGGGCTTCCGCCCTGAGCTTAGGTGCCGCCGTCCTGGCGGGCTCGGGGCGCCCCGTCCTGGTGCTGGCAGCCGTGGCCGCCGCTTCTGCGGCCGACCGGGCGACAGGCCCGTTTCTGGGCCGGGGCCGGTCGGTCCGCCGCCTCCTTCCGCCGGCTTCCGGTTCGGATGCCTTCGCCTTCCGCCTGAACGGCCGCGCCGCCGGCCCGAGCCTGCTCTGGGCCTACGTCCCCGCGCTCCTGTGTCTCGGCTTCCTGGTGCTCTTTCTGGCCAACAATCCCCTGGCTCCGGAAGCTGTCCGGGCGGGCGTCCGCTTGGCCGCCTGCGGGGCGCTGGCGGGTTGCGTGGGCATCGCGGCCGCCATCCTCGGCAAGCGCAGGCCGCCCTGGCCATGGGCGCGATCGCTTCCCGTAGGCTCGCGCCGCCGCATTCTGCAGGACGCCATTTTCCTGGCCTGCCTGGGCCTGCCGGCACTGGCCGCTTTCGTCATCTACTCGCCGGCCGCCTGGCCCGTTGCGGCCCTGCTTCCTTACGCCGCATTCCGGGGGGCCGCCGCGATGCGTCCCTCGATGGAAACGCCGCGAAGTCCTGTGCCGGGCCTGATCCTGGAGCTTGTCCTGGCGGCGGCGCTGGCCGCCGTCCTGCCCTTCAGCCTGATCCTTGCCCCGGCCCTGGCCGTCCCGGCCTGGCTCGACGCCGCCCGCCGGGAACGGGCCGTCAAGACCGGACGCTGGCTGGCCTGGAGATATTCCGCGGCGGGCGATTCCCTGACCTGGAGTCCGCGATGATCGAGTTCGAATCGGTATCCTTCGGCTACGAACCGTCCCGGCCGTTCCTGCGCCAAGTCAGCGTCCGCATTCCGCCCGGCCTGACCCTGATCGTGGGCCCGAACGGGGCGGGCAAGAGCACCTGGCTGAAGCTGGCCGCGGGAGTGGAGCCCCCGGACGCCGGACGGGTCCGCATCGATGGGCGCGACCTGTGGCGGGAGGAGGCGGCGGCGCGGGCCTCGCTGGCCTACCTGCCGGAACAGCCGGACCTGACCCCCTACGCCACCGTTCGCGACGTCCTTCGGCTCGTGGCCCGGCTGCGGCACCGCCCTCCGGCCGAAGCCGAGGAGGCCCTGGCCCGGTTCGGCCTGGGACGATTCGCCGGCCGTTCCATCCGCGAGCTTTCGCTGGGCCAAAAGCGCAAGGCCACCTTCGCCGCCGCCCTCGTGGGCTCCCCCGCCCACATCCTTCTCGACGAGCCTCTCGAAGCCATGGACCGGGCGACCCGGGACCTGATCACGGCCTGGGTGGTGCGGCGGAGGGCCGAGGGCGCCGTCGTCGCGGTCGTCTCGCACGAGATCGAACCCTTTGCGGGGGCGGCGGACCGGGTTCTGGCGCTTCGCGAGGGTACGGCCGTTCTGCGGGAGGACTGGCCGTCGGACCCGGCCGCCCGCCCGGCCTTCCTGGACCGTTTGGCGCGGGGTGAAGAGACATCCTGAAGGAGCGGCCCGCGCCTCGCCCCCGCAATTGCGGCCGGACCGCATTTATGGTACTATTTTTCGGCTTCATACGTTCGCGGCGCGAAACCCCGATTTGCGAATCGGGGTAATGGCGCCGCTCAGTATTAGCCCGTAAACACCCCGGGCTTAAGCCCGGGGTTTGGATGGGCTGTATTCCGTCTCCAAGGAGCTCACATGTCCGGTCATTCCAAATGGGCCTCGATTAAGCATAAAAAAGGCGCCGCGGACGCCAAGCGGGGCAAAGTCTTCACCAAGATCATCCGTGAAATCGCGGTGGCCGCCCGCGCCGGCGGCGGCGACCCCGACAAGAATCCCCGCCTGCGCACGGCCATCCAGACGGCCAAGAACGCCAACATGCCGGCCGACAACGTCAAGCGGGCCATCCAGAAGGGCACCGGCCAGATCGAGGGCGTGCAGTACGAGGAAGTCATCTACGAAGGCTACGGCCCCGGCGGTGTGGCCATCTACATCACCGCCCTCTCCGACAACAAGAACCGGACCGTCTCCGAGATCCGCCACATCTTCGTCAAGAACGGCGGCCAGATCGGGACGCAGGGCTGCGTCGGCTTCCGGTTCAAGAGGGGCGGCTATATCGACATCGACAAGGACAAGGCCAACGAGGAGCAGCTGATGGACATCGCCCTGACGGCCGGGGCGGACGACATCAAGGACGACGGCGACACCTGGGAGGTCATCAGCACCCCCGAGAAGTACGAAGGCATCCTCGAGGCCATCAAGGCGGCCGGCATCGAAGTGGCCGACTCCAGCGTCGGCTACATCCCGCTGGACACGACCAAGGTCGAGGGCAAGCAGGCCCACCAGGCTCTCAAGCTGGTCGAAGAGCTCGAAGATCACGACGACGTCCAGAACGTCTCCGCCAACTTCGACATCGACGCCAAGGACATCGCCGAGTACGAGGCCTCCTGACCGGAGCGCCCGTCCCATGCGGGTCCTCGGCCTCGACCCCAGCAGCCAAGCCACGGGCTTCGGCCTGATCGAATCCAGGGACGGCGAAGCCTCGGTCCTGGCCTACGGCGTCATCAAGCCCTCCCGCAAGCAGGAGCTTGCCCGGCAAGCTGCTGGAGATCCGGACCGGTGTGGCCGCCCTCATCGCCGGCCACGCTCCCGAGGAGATCGCGGTCGAAAACCCCTTCTTCGCCCGCAACGCCCGGACCGCCCTGATCCTGGGCCAGGTCCGGGGGGCCGTCCTGGTCTCCGTGGCCGAGGCGGGGCTGCCGCTCTTCGAGTACGCGGCGCTGGAGATCAAGAAAGCGGTGACGGGCTACGGCCAGGCGGAAAAGAATCAGGTCGGGGTGATGATCCGGGCCCTGCTGCGGATCGAGGACGAGAGCATGGAGGAGGACGCCGCGGACGCGCTGGCCTGCGCCCTCTGCCACCTGAACACGCGCTTGTTTCAGAAGAACCTGGAATCCTCAATCGGGTGAGCCCTGCTCATCCGGGCCGGTGTTGCGGGCCGCATGTCCCTGAACCGGGAGGCACTCCCCGGCCGGGACGTCAGACGGCGAAGCGGAAGTTGATGATGTCGCCGTCGCGGACGGGGTATTCCTTCCCCTCCAGGCGCAGCGATCCGTCGGACCGGCAATCCTGGATGTTCCCCTTGCCCGCAAAGTCCTCGTAGGCCACGACCTCGGCCCGGATGAAGCCGCGCTCGATGTCGGAGTGGATGGCCCCGGCCGCGCGCACGGCCGGAGTGCCGGCCCGGATCGTCCAGGCCTTGACCTCGTCGGGGCCCACGGTGAAGAACGAGATCAGTCCCATCAGCCCGTAGGCCGTGGCGATCAGCTTGGCCCGGGCCGGACGCTCGATCCCGAAGTCCTGCAGGAAGCGGCGGGCATCCTCCTCGGGAAGCTGGCGGATTTCGCATTCCAGGCGGGCGGAAAGGGCGATGACGGCCGAGCCGACGGCCTCCGACCAGGGCTGGAACGGCCGCAGGAGATCGACTTCGCGCGGAATATCCTCTTCGTCCAGGTTCAAGGCGATGATGAGGGGCTTCTGGGTCAGGAACCGGTAGCCGCGGAGCAGCAGCTCCTCGTCGGCGGTCAAGCCCGCCCGGCGCAGCGGCGTCTCCGCTTCCAGGAAGGACCGGCAACGCTCCAGGGCCGCCTTTTCGCGGACGTCCCGGTCCGCCTTCTTGGCGGCGATCTGCTTGACCAGCCTTTCCAGCCGGGATTCGATGACGGCCAGGTCGGCCAGCAGGAGCTCGGACTCGATATGACGGAGGTCGCGGGGCGCGTCCACCGATTCGAGGGGGTGGGCCACGGCGGGGTCGCGGAAGGCCCGCACCACGGTCAGGAGCGCATCCGCGGCCCGGAGCTTGCCCAGGGCCTGCTCGGTGAAAGCCGCCTTGCCGGGCTCGCCCGAGGTCAGCCCGGCCAGCTCGCTGAGCTCGATCGAGGCGAAAGTCTTCTTTTTGGGGTTATAAATTGCGGTCAGGGCATCGACCCTGGCATCGGGGACCTTGACCACGGCCACCGGGTCGGGCCCCTTGGCGGCGGCTTCCTCGGGGGCAAGTCCCGTCAGGGCGCCGAACAGGGACGACTTCCCCGATTGGGGCAGTCCGATCAGACAGATCTTCACGATATGGTTTCCTTCGGGGGACAATCGAGAGTATAGGCAAATATTATATGAAAATGGCCGTTTTTTGGCAAGCCGGTTGAACTTCACAGGGCTTTGCCCGTATTGTATCGGGAAGATCGCAACAGAGGAATCCATCGATGAGAAACGTTTCTGCTCTTGCGGGGTGCCTGGTCCGCAATCCGGCCATGCTCCGAGCCAAGCCCTCCCTGAACATCGCACTTCTCCGATATATGGAGAAGTTCCGAGTCCGCCGCGTCGGCGGCCATACCGTCCTCCACTCCCACCTCCCTCCGCTCAATAGCCGCGCCTACGGCCGTTTCGTCCGGGAGCACCTCCTGGGCGGAAGCCGGGGGCCTTCGCACGCCCAGATCGGCCTGACCGACGCCTGTCCGCAGCGCTGCGGCTTCTGTTACAACAAGGGCCGCCGCGGCGTGGCCATGGACGTGCCGACCATCCGGCGCGCCATCGCCGACCTGAAGGCCATGGGCGTTTTCTGGCTCGGGTTGACCGGCGGCGAGCCCCTACTGCAGCGCGAGATCGTCGGCCTCACGGCCGAGGCCTCCACGGACTGCGCCGTGAAGCTGTTTACCACGGGCAGCGGGCTGACCCCGGCCTTGGCCTCCGAGCTACGGCAGGCGGGTCTATTCTCGGCCTCGGTCAGCCTGGACCATTGGACGGCCGAAAAGCACGATGCCGGACGGGCGACACCGGGCGCCTTCCGTACCGCACTGCGGGCCGTCGAGATCTTCCGGGCCGCCGGAATCCACACCGGCGTCTCTGCCGTCCTCTCGGCGGACATGATCCGGCAGGGCCAGGTCGAGCCGTATCTCGAGTTCCTCCAAGGGCTGGACATCCAGGAAGCCTGGCTGAGCGAGATGAAGCCGTCGGCCCAGGCTCCCGATGACCCGGCCGGCCTGATCACCCCGGACGAGCGACGGAGCCTGGAGCAGATGCAGGACCGCTGGAACAAGTCGGGGGGAATGACGGTCAACTATCTGGGCCATTTCGAGGGTCCCGACCATTTCGGCTGCAACGCCGGGACCAAAATGATCTACATCGACGCCTTCGGCGAAGTCAGCCCCTGCGTCTTCGCCCCGATGTCGTTCGGAAACGTGCGGGAGAAGCCGTTGGCCGAGATCTGGTCCGCCATGCGGGAGCGTTTCGCCCCGGGCTCGAGCTGTTTCGTGATTGATAGCCATCGTCTTCTTCGGAAGCGGGTCGACGGCCGGCTGCCCTTGCCTCCGGAAACATCGCACGAGCTGATGAACGACGTCCGCTTCGGCGCCCCGGCGCGGTTCGTCGGGCTTCTCGAACGAAGGGAAAGGAGCTCTCGATGAGTCGGAAGATGATCCAGATCGCCGGAGCCGCCTGCGGCCTGACCTTTGCCGCGGTCGGGCTGATTTTTCTCCTCACCCCGGACGCCGTGCTGCGGCTCATGAATGCGCTCGGACGCCCCTTCGGGCTGCCTGAGGCGCCCCTGACCGGGGCGGGCTTCTACCTCGCCCTGGCTGTGGCGTACATGGCCGTTGTAACGATCCTGTCCATCATGATGATTAGGCACCCGGACAATCCGGCCTATCCCCTGCTTCTTCTCCAAGCCAAGGGCGCTTCCAGCCTGCTCTCCTTCGGGCTGTTCCTGCTCCACCAGAGCGTCTTCGTGTATCTGGCCAACGGCATCGTGGACGGCGGGCTCGGGCTTTTCGCCTTCCTGATCTACCGTTCGGTCCGCCGTCGCACCTCCGTGACGGGCTCATGAGCCTGCGCCTGCGACTCGCGGAGATGTGGCTTCCGAGCCCGGTCCGCCGTAAATATTTTCAGGAGCTCATGGCACGGACCGCCCGGGCCTTCGAAGTCCCGCCGCCCGACCTGGCCGGGCTGGCGCCGAGGAGGCCCGATCCCGCTTCGCCCGCTTCAGCCAGACCACGGCGGCCGGGCTGCAAGCCGACGAAGCCGCTCGGGCCCGAGCCGCGCAGCGGCTACGGACGGAGGCGATCGCCCTGGGCCGGCGTCTGGGAGCCGTTCTCGGCGTCCGGACCAGGCGCGAAGTCATCCGAGCGGCGCGGCTCCTCTACCGCTCGATCCGGATCGATTTCGATGCGACCGTCGCGGGAGACGTCTGCATGTCGGCCTGTTCCTTCGCCGATGTCTATTCTGCCGCAACCTGCCGGATGATCGCCGCCCTGGACGAAGGCCTCCTCATCGGCCTGGCCGGCGGCGGAACCCTGGTCTTTTCCTCCCGGCTGACCGAGGGGGCCGCCGACTGCCGGGCCCGCTTCGATTTTCCGGAGAACCTGCCGTGAAGACCGCCCTTGTGGTCGGAAGCGGCGCGGGTGGCGCCGCCGTGGCCCGCGCGCTGCAAGACCGCTTCGACGTCACCATCCTCGAGGCCGGAGCGCCGTTTCGGCCCTTCGGCCTGAACCTGGGAATTCCCGCGGCGGCCAAGCGGGCCGGCCTGCTTTGGGACGCCCGGGAGATTTCGCTTCTTTTCCCGGCCATGAAGATCGACCGGGCCGGAGACGGGATGATCCACGTCCGCGGCATCGGCACGGGCGGGACGACGACCATCGCCACGGGCAACGGACTCAGGCTCGACGACGACCTCAAGGCCGCGGGCATCGACCTTGACGAGCCGTTCGCGGCGCTTTTGCGCGATGTCCCCATCACCACCGGCCACCGTCGCATCTGGCGGCGCCCGACGCAGGACCTCTTCGCCGCGGCCGAAGCCATGGGCCTCGCGCCGAGGCCTACGCCCAAGATGGGCCGCTACGAACAATGCCGCGGTTGCGGCCGTTGCGTGCTGGGCTGTCCGCACGGCGTCAAATGGGACAGCCGCGCCTTCCTGAAAGATGCGCTGGCCAAGGGCGCGCGGATCGAGACGGGTGCGCGTGTCGAACGAATCGGAGCTGCGCGGCGGCGAGGCCATCGGCGTTCGGGTCCGCCGGGGCCGTCGGGGCCGCTTCGTGCCCGCCGACGTCGTGGTCTTGGCAGCGGGCGGTTTGGGCACCCCGGCTATCATGGCCGCATCCGGATTCCCGGGGCTGCCGCGTCTTTTCGTCGACCCCGTCCTCTGTGTCGCGGCCCGCTTCCCCGGCGCGCGCCAAAACGAAGAGCTGCCCATGCCCTTCTTCAGCCAGGGGAAAGGCTTCATGATCGCGCCTTACTTCGACCATCTCAGCTTCTACTTCAACAGGCGCTGGAAGTCGCCGGCCGGGGATATCCTGAGCCTGATGATCAAGCTGGCCGACGAAAGCCAAGGCTCGATCGAAGGCGGGCGCCTGAGGAAGATCCTGACTCCGGCCGACAAGGCGCGGCTCGCGGAGGCGACGGCGGTCTGTGCGGAGCTTTTCGGACGGCTGGGAATTCCCGCGACGTCCCTCTTTCTCGGCACCCTCAACGCGGGGCATCCCGGCGGGATGTTCCCCCTCTCACCCGCGGAGAGAAAGACCCTTCATCACGACCGCCTGCCGGGCAACGTCTACATCGCCGACGCCTCGCTCCTGCCGGCCGCACTGGGACGCCCGCCCATTCTGACGATCATGGCCCTGGCTCAGGCCGTGGCCGCCAAGATCCCGGGTTGAGGCGACGGCTGCGATCCCCAGACCGGCGGGGATAGGAATTCGATTGCC
This sequence comes from Candidatus Aminicenantota bacterium, assembly GCA_963803915.1. GTDB lineage: Bacteria > Acidobacteriota > Aminicenantia > Aminicenantales > UBA4085 > UBA4085. Next base: position 268,619 of record CAWDOL010000003.1, read on the forward strand.
CGGGGCCCCTCCGCCGGCGGCAAGCCGATTCAAACCCGAGGCTTGTAGACCAGCTCGCGGAAGACGATGCGGAACTCGGTCCCCCGTCCCGAACGAGCTCGATCGTCCCGTCCAGCTGGCCGACCAGGAGGTTCACCAGCTGCAGCCCCATCGATTCCGCGGTCCGGAAATCGAGGCCGGCCGGGAAAGCCGGCGCCGTCGTCCCGCACCGCCAGGAAGAGCCGGCCGTCTTCCAGGCGCCGGAATTCGACCGTTACCTCGCCTTCCCGTCCGTCGGCGAAGCCGTGCCGGACGGCGTTGGAGACGAGCTCGTTGATGATCAGTCCGCAGGGGATGGCGTTGTTGATGTCCAGGGGGATCGACTCGGTCTTCCGCCTCAGTCGGATGCGCCGCGGGTCGACGGCCAGAAACTGGAACAGGTGGACGGCCAGGCTCTCGATATAGTCCGAGAAATCGATCCGCGACAGGTCGCCCGACCGGTAGAGCTTCTCGTGGACGATGGACATGCTCTTGATCCGGCTCTGGCTTTCCTTGAGCAGCTCGGCCTGGGCCGGGTCCTTGAGGCCGCGGGCCTGCAGGTTGAGCAGGCTGGCCATGATCTGCATGTTGTTCTTGACCCGATGGTGGACCTCCGCGCAGCAGGACCTCTTTCTCCCGCAGGGAGTCCTGGACGAGCGCCTCCGCCGTCTTGCGCGCGGTGATGTCGGCCATGATGTGGACGGCGCCGGTCAGGCCTCCTTCTCGTCCAGGATGGGATCGACGGCCACATAGAGCCAGCGGCCCCGCTCAAAGACTTCGGACTCTTCGTGGCTTTTCGACCTGCAGCATCTTCTGGAAAGGGCAGTGCTCCAAGAAGCCTTCGCCGCCGTGGACCAGCTTGTAGCATTTTTCGCCGATGATCTCCGCCTCAGGCTTGTCCAGGAAGCGGTGGTGCGCCTTGTTGCACTGAAGCATCTCGCCCGTCCTTGTCCAGCAGGCAGATGGCGTCGGTGATGGAGTCGAACGTCGTCTGCCAGCGACGGGCCGACTCGCGGAGCTCCTGGTCGGCCTTTCTCTTATCCGCCCGGATGCGGGCCTCGGCCACCTCCCGCCGGATGGAGGGCCCGAGTCGACCCAGCTTGTCCTTCATGATGTAGTCGACGGCGCCCGCCGCGCATGGCCGCGATGGCGATCTCCTCGCCGATGGTGCCGGAGACGAGGATGACCGGGATATCCAGACCCGTCTTCTTGACCACGTCCAGGGCTTCGCTGCCGCTGAATTGGGGCAGGGCGTAATCCGCCAGGACGATGTCCCAGGCCCGGGACGTCAGGGCGCTGCGCAGTCCCGCGGCATTCTCCACCCGGAGCCAATCCGGGTCGAAGCCTTCCGCTCTTCAGGCGCCGTAGAAGAAGGACGGCATCATCCTCGTTGTCCTCGACCAGCAGCACGCGCAGGGGCTCGGCCATGGGCTATTTCCCGGCCACGGGCGGCGCCTCGTTCCACAGCAGCCAGTACAAGCCCAGATGCTTGACGGCCTCGTTGAACTGCTCGAAATCCACGGGCTTGCGGACATAGCTGTTGGCGCCCAGCTTATAGCCGTTGAGGATGTCGCACTCCTCCTTGGAAGAGGTCAGGATGACCACGGGCAGAAGCCGGGTCCGCTCCTCGGCCCGCAGCCGCTGCAGGACCTCCAGCCCGTCCAAGCGGGGCATCTTGATGTCCAGGAGGACGACGACCGGGCAGATCCCGCGGCTCCGGGCCCAAGAGATAGTCGAGCGCTTCGACCCCGTCCTGGCTTGACCACGACCTCGTTCAGGATGTTGTTCTTCTTCAGGGCCCGCAGCGTCAGCACGACGTCGTCCGGGTTGTCTTCGACCAGCAGGATGTGCTTTTCGCTCATGAGGGAGTCTCCTTGCCGACATCGAGAGTGAAAAAGAAAGTCGCCCCTTGATCCACGACGCCTCTCCGCCCAGACCCGGCCGCCGTGGCGGTGGACGATCCTGCGGATCGTGGCCAGGCCGATGCCCGTGCCCGGAAACTCGTCCTGGCGGTGCAGGCGTTGGAAGGCGCCGAAGAGCTTGCCCGCATAGGCCATGTCGAACCCGACGCCGTTGTCGCGGACAAAGAAGGCCGGTTCGCCGCCGACCGTCCGCCGCGCCGAATTCGATCCGGGCCTCCGGGCGTCTGGCCGTGAACTTCCAGGCGTTGTCGAAGAGGTTGTCCAGGACGATCCGCAGCAGGCGCTCGTCGCCGCGGGCTTTCAACCCGGGCGCGATGACGACGCCGACGTTCCGCTCGGGCCAGGCGGCGGCCAGAGTCGCGACGGCTTCCGCGGCCAGCCGGCTCAGATCGATCTCCTGGATATGCAGGTCGGCCTTGGTCACCCGGGCCAGCTTGAGCATGTCGTCGATCAGATGGCCCATGCCCTGGGCGTTGGCCCGGATCCGGCGGAGGAAGGTCCGGCCCTGCTCGTCCAGGCTCGCCGCGTACTCTTCGATCACGGCCTGGCTGAAGCCGTCGATGATCCGCAGGGGCGCCCGCAGGTCGTGCGAGACGGAATAGCTGAAGGCCTCCAGCTCCGCGTTGGACGCCCGAAGCTGGGCCGTCCGCTCGGCCACCCGCATCTCCAAGTCGAGGTTCAGACGGCGGACCTCCTCCTCCGCGCTCTTGCGGGCCGTGATGTCGGAGGACAGGACGACGGCGCCGACGACCTCGCCCGTCCGGCTGCGAATGGGGTTGTGGGTGATCAGGTAAGAGCGCCGGGAGAGGCCTTCGTCGCCCGAGTACGACTCGACCGCGATCGTCTCGCCCCGCAGGACGCGCTCCAGATTAGCCCTGGCCACCCGACGATCTTCGGCCACGGTCATGGCGTCGAAGAGCCACATCCCCGGCTTAACGTCCGTCCCGTAGATCGCTTTCATCGCCGCGGCATGGCCGGCGTTGAAGCTGGTGTAGCGGAAGTCGCGGTCCAACGAGAAGATCAGGGCGTCGGTGCTCTCCAGGACGCCGGCCAGGATCTCGTGATGCTTGCGGATTTCGGCTTCCGACCGCTGGTAGAGCTCGACACGGGCCCGGCGTTCGAGCCAAGCCCAGGCCGAAGCCCGCGGCCAGGATGGCCAGGAGGACGACGGCGCCCAGCAACAGGGCCTGGCGTCGCAAGGGGGCCCGGATTTCGGCCAGATCGACTTTGGCCACCATGAACCAGGGCGACTGGGGGATGGACCGCACGGCCGCCAGAACCGGAACGCCGCGGTAATCGACGCCGATCCATTGGCCCGACTCCCCCTGCGTCGCGCGGGAAGCGGGCAGGTCGGGATCGGAGACGGGAAAGCGGAGCCGCAGAGCCGTTCCTTGACGGTGGCGCAGGTCGTTGAGGAAGACGACCTCATCGCCCTCGCGGCGGATGAGCAGGGTTTCGGCCGAAGCGCTCGACATCGGCCAAGTCTGGATCAGGGGAAAGAGAAAATCGGCCGGATCGACGCGCAGGAGAAGCACCCCGGCCGCGGGCCCGATCGCATCCCTGGCCTTGATCGGCACGAAGATGTCCAAGCGGATGGGCCCACCGGCGCCGGCCCGTTCCAAGTCGCCGAAGACGATCTCGCCACGGGCCGCCGCACTCGCGGCTCGCCGGGCGTTTTCCTCATCCGGCGCCTCCCCGGCCAGCCGGCTGCGGGACCGGATGGTTCGTCCCCTCGGGTCGAGCAGGGCCGACATCCGATAGCCATAGACCTCGTTCAGGTTCTTCAGAAACAGCTCGACGTCCCGGACCAGCGCGGGAGATTCCGGCGGCCGGAGAGAACGGATCAGATCGGTGGTCAGCAAGGGGTTGCCGGCGATCAGCCGGGCATCACCCCAACGCTCCCGCCGCCAGGTTTCGATCTCGTGGCTCTTGAGGTCGACAATGGCGGAAAGGGCACGCTCTTGATCAGACATGAGCCGGCGTTCTTGTCCTCTATAAAAGAGCAAGCCCGCCGCCAGGATGGCCGCGGCCAGGGGCAGAAAGGCAAGCAGAAATCCCCCCGGAAGCCCGCGCGGCGTTCTCTTTCCCCCGGCCTGTCCCTTCGGCATGGTCTGGTCCCTTACCTCAAGGGCGCGCTGTGCGCCTCTGCCGTCGGTACGCCCGCCTCGGGACGAGAGCCCGAAATCGGAGTACCTTCCCTGGGCTTTATATAATCCAATCCTCCGGGCCGAGTCAAACGGCGAGGGCGGCGCGGGCGGGGGCGGAGCCTCCGGGCTCAACGAACGACGATTTCGTCGACGAAAACCCAGGCGGCGCCGCCGGCCGAGGCGTGCCAGGCCGGATTGGCTTTGGTCCCCTCCACCGCGAAACGGACGAAGCGCACGCCCCTAAGCGGGACCTCCCAGGCGAAGGTCCGGGTCGTATCCTCCCGCCGCTGGTCGCCGTCGATCTCGACGGCGCCGACGGGACGCCAGGACGATCCGTCCGCCGAGACCTCGCACAGGACGCGGCGGGGGTGGAAGATCCAGCTCTTGGGGTCGTAGAGCGTGCTGAGGGCGATGGTCCGGACGTCGCGCGCCTGCCCCAGGTCAAGGACGAGCCGGAAGTCCGCGCCTTCCCAGCCCAGCCAATGGACCTTGAAGTCCGCCGCGCCGCGCACGCCATTGGTCAGCAACGCCAGGTCGCCGCGGCCGTACTTGACCGCGGGCGGAGGATCGGCCGTCACGGTCCGCCGGAAGGCCAGGTTGCCCTCGACCTGGACGTCGATGAAGCGGCGCACGGCGTCGTAATAGGCCTTGGGCGAGAGGTTCGACTCGTTGAGCGACCGCACGCCCGCGTCCAGGCAGGCGGTAAAGAACCGGTCCAGGAGCAGCGCCCGCTCGGGCCGCAGCTCGAAGCGGCCATCACGTTCCAGGTAGAAGCCGCGCGGGCCGAACATGTCCGCCTTGCCGATCTCGAGCTGGGCGTACTGGAGCGGCAGGCGGGCGGTCCGGACGCGGCGCAGCCGCTCCGGATCGGCGGCCACGGCCGCCTCGGCCGCGTCGAAGGCCGCCTCGTAGAGAGGCATGCGTCCGGCCGACAGGAATCCCTCGGCATGGGCGTTGGGCGGCTCGTAGATGTCGAGCCCGAGGCCCGATTCCCGCAAGCCCTCCCGATAGGCGTCGATGACGTGGCGGAGGAAGGGCGCCGCCGCGCCGTAATACCCGGCCAGGAACTCGTTGACCGCCGCCTCGACGTCCAGCTCCGGGTTCCAGAGGAGCTTGGCCAGCAGCCAGCCTTTGAGCTCGGAGAACTCGTGCCCCGGCGAGGTGTTGGTCTGCTGGAAGTGCTGACGGACGCCGTGGCGGACGAAGAAGCGGATGTTGGGCTGCAGGACGTGGAGGTTGGGAAAGGGCGAAACCTGGTGGGCGAAGTCGACGGTATAGTCCCAAAGGTAGAGGTTGTGCGTCAACCGGCTCCAGTCCTCGATGTCCCGGACGAAGGAGGCGCTCCCGGGATCCTCCGCGATCGGCCGGCTGCGGTTGAGCTCGATCGTGCAGAGCATGACCTGGACGTTGGCCGCCGGTCTGCTGAGCTTGGGCGCGGGCCGGGAGAACTGGTAGGCCAGGGTGGAGATGACCTTGTCCGGAAAGCGGGCCGCCAGCCGGTTGACCAGCCGGAGGATCGGGCCGGCCGGCGAGCCTTCCTCGGCCATGATCCTTTCGCAGTCCGGGCAGCGACAATAAGAGAAGTTGTCGTTCTGGCTGACCGACCAGACCTTCTTGTCGGGCTGGGCGGCCATCTCCCTCTCCAGCCGGGCGGCCATGATCTCAAAAACCTCCGGGCCGGGAGGGGCAGATCTGGTCGATGATCCGCTTGCCGTTCATCAGGGCGAAGTACTCGGGATGGTCGGCGAAGAACTCGGACCAGGGCACCGAGCCGGTTGAAGGTGTGGACGTAGAATCCCGAGCCGAACATCTCGTCCGTCCCGTCCAGCCGCAGCCAGTCCCGGTAGTCCCGATCCTGGAGAAAGTCGCCGTTGACGGAGCGGAACTCGTTGGCCGGGTTGTCCAGGTCGAAAGCCCGGGGCAGCCGGAGCGAGGCGGAGGCCGGGAAGAGATCCGCCGTCGGGCTGTATTTGCGGCAGCCCAGGTAGCGCTCCAGGAGATGGACGACGCCGTAGATCGAGCCCTTGCCTCCGCCCGAGACGATATAGACGGCCCGGTTCGAGACCACGTCCAGGAATCCGCCCGGCTTCAGCCGGGCGGCCGCCGGGCGGAAGGAATCGGGGTAGGCGGCGCGCCCGTACCCGATCCAGACTTCCCGATCGCGGGCGGGCTGGGCCTTCTCCACGACGGGAAGCTCCGCCCCGGTCATGCGCCGGACCGCGTCGCGCAGGATCTCGGCCGCGCGGCGCTCGATCGGGCCCGCCCCGGGCGGCAGGGCGATGGCACAAACGGGCCGGCCGCGCTCGACCAGGGCAAATCCGCCGCTGCCGGGCTGCGGCTCGAGCCCGGGCCGGGCACCGGTTGTGGCCAGGCTGACGGGCGAAGCGGCCACGATGAGGGCCAGGGCGAGAAGCGCGGGAAAAAGCGAACGAGACGTCATGAGCATCGGCCTCCAAGACCGTCAGGGGCAAAGTCTTTCTATGCGAATTTCCGGCCCGCGTCAACCGGCGGCCCCGCCGGTCCCGCTTTGCTTTCCCTTCGGGCTTTGGTCTACAATGCTCCCGGCATGATCGCGCACCTCAAGGGAACCCTCCTCCGCAAGGAACCGCACCAGGCCGTGGTCGACTGCCAGGGCGTCGGCTACGCGGCCGGCATCCCCCTTTCCACCTACTTCAAGCTGGGCGAGGAGGGGCACCCGGTCGAGCTCTTCATCCACACTCACCTGACCGACGCCTCCCTCTCGCTCTACGGCTTCGCCACACCCGAGGAGAAAGAGCTCTTTCTCAAGCTCATCGGCGTCTCCGGCATCGGCCCCAAGCTGGCCATCGCCGTCCTCTCGGGCCTGCAGCCCGAGGAGCTGGCCGAGGCCGTCCGGACCTCGGACCTGGCCCGCATCTCGCGCGTCCCCGGCATCGGCAAGAAGACGGCCCTGCGTATCGCCATGGAGCTGGCCGATAAGCTGGAGAAGAAGGAGAGCCTGCTGCGCGGCCGGGCCGGGCAGGAGACGGAGGACCTCATCTCCGCCCTGCTCAACCTCGGTTTCCGGCGCAAGGAGATCGAGCCGGTGGTCGAGGAGACCGTGCGGGCCCATCGCGGCCAGGAGGTGGGCTTCGAAAGGCAGTTGCGCGAATGCCTGAAGAGGATGGCCAGGCTGTGAGCCGATGACCGCCCCCGCCGTCCTCAATCCCGTCCGGACCAAGGAGGACCTCCTCTTCGAGGACAGCCTCCGGCCGCGCAGCTTCGACGAGTTCATCGGCCAGGAGACCATCAAGGCCAACCTCAAGATCTTCATCGCCGCCGCCCGCAAGCGGGGCGAGCACCTCGACCACGTCCTGCTCTACGGCCCGCCCGGCCTGGGCAAGACAAGCCTCGCCTACCTGCTGGCCAAGGAGATGGGCGTGGGCATCAAGCCCACCTCCGGCCCGGTCATCGAAAGAACCGGCGACCTTTCGGCCATCCTTTCCAATATGCAAGCCAAGGAAGTCCTCTTCATCGACGAAATCCACCGTCTCCAACCGGCGGTGGAGGAGATCATGTACTCGGCCATGGAGGATTTCCACCTGGACATCGTCATCGGCCAGGGGCCGGCCGCCCGGAGCCACAAGCTGAGCCTGAAGAAGTTCACCCTGGTCGGGGCCACCACCCGGGCCGGCCGCATCACGGCGCCGCTGCGCTCCCGCTTCGGGATCATTCACCGCCTGGACTACTACCGGGACGAGGATCTCAAACGCGTCCTTCTGCGCTCGGCCGAGCTGATGAAAGTCCGGCTGGATGAGGACGGCGCCGCCGAGATGGCCCTCCGTTCGCGCGGCACGCCCCGGGTGGCCAACCGGCTGCTGCGGCGGGTCCGCGACTACGTCGACGTCCGCGGCGGCAGCGTCATCACCGGCGCCGAGGCCCGCTACGCCCTGGACATGATGGAGGTCGATGCGCTGGGGCTGGACGACGTGGACCGCAAGATCCTGGCCACGATCATCGAGAACTTCGGCGGCGGGCCGGTCGGCATCTCGACCATCGCCGCCGCCATCGACGAGGACAAGGACACCATCGAGAGTATCTACGAGCCGTTCCTGATGCGGATCGGGTTCCTGGACCGCACGCCGCGCGGCCGCAAGCTGACCGACAAGGCCTGGCGGCATCTGGGCTTCGAACCGCCCGGCGAAGCGCCGCCCGTGGGCAAGGCCGGCGGCCAGAAGAAGCTGTTCTAGAAGGGGCTGAGCCCGACTCTACCGGATGTAAAGATAGACGGCATGCTCCGTGCCGACATCGTCGTTCAGGATCTCCGACTTGACCCCCTTCGCCTCCCAGCCCTCGATGGTGTAGTTATGGGAGACGACCCGCGTCCCGGGCCGGAGCTCCCGCTCCAGCTTGGGACGCAGGAGGAGGTTGCTCTCCGGCAGGAGGTAGATGGTGACGACCGTGGCCGGCGAGAGGTCCACGGTCATGGCGTCCCGGCGGAGGAACTCGACCAGATGCTCGACACCCGCCTCTTTGGCCCCGGCCAGGCTCTCGCGGATGCGCTCGGGGACGATGTCGATGCCGACCCCGCGGGCGCCGTATCGGCGGGCGGCCGTGATCAGGATGCGGCCGTCGCCGCAGCCGATATCGTAGACGACGTCCTGGGAGCCCACCCCGGCTGCTTCGAGCATCCGCTCGACGACCGGCATGGGTGTCGGGACGAAGGGGGCCAGATCCTGGATGTCGGCCAGGCCGTGCGCCCCCTTGAACATCTCCAGCCGCCCCTCCTCGTCCAGCCGGAAAGAGTGGGCCGTGCCGGGCTCCAAGCGGTAGAGCTTGAGGTGGTCGCCGTTGTGGAACTCCAGGTCCATGGCCGTCGCTTCCGGGAAGCGGTCGACAGTACCGGGCGCAAGCGTCCTTTCCATGGGGCCGACGGTCGAGAAGAGCATCCGAATGGTGTAACGGACCGGACCGGCGGTGACGTTGCGCACGGTCGTCTCCAGGGCCGCGGACGGGGCCGGGGGCGCGCTATCGCTTTTCCCCCCGCAGGCCGGGAAGATGATCGAAGCCGCAGCCAGCAAGGCCGCGGCCGCGAGGCATGGCCAAGGCTGTCGCTTCATCGGTTTCTCCCTTCAAGAACCGGAGTTCCATTTTAGCCCAACTCCAACCGGCCGTCACGAGGCGATGGGTCTCCCTACTTCGTATTCGAGGAGGCCGTTGTTGCCTCCGCTGACGCCCAACCGGCCCGGGGGGTTGCGGCGGGCCCTCGTTTGCCGCTATGCTGGCGCCATGTCCCGGCGAACCCGACGGAACCCGAAATGAATATCCGGGACTTCGACTTTCCCCTGCCGCCGGAGCTCATCGCCCAGCGGCCGCCCGATCGCCGCGACGACGCGCGGCTGATGCTCGTGGAGCGGGCCGCGGGCCGCATCCGTCACTGCGCCTTCCGCGATCTTCCGGACCTTCTGGGCGGTAACGAGATCCTTGTCCTCAATGACGCCAAGGTCATCCCGGCCAAGGCCTGGGGCAAGCGGGGGGAGGCGACGGTCGAGTTTCTTTTCCTGAAGGAGATCGAGCCGGGGCTGTGGGATGTTCTCTGCAAGCCCGCCCGGCGCGTCCGCCCGGGCGACGCCATCGTCTTCTCCGACGACCTCTGCGGGAAGGCCGAGGTGCCGCCGGGTGTCGCCGCGGAAGAAGGCCGCCGGCTTCTGCGCTTCGCCGTCCCCGACGTCCTGGGCCGGCTGAAGCGCATCGGATTCGCCCCCCTGCCGCCCTATATCAAGCGGGCCAAGGCCGACCCCGCCGATCGGGACCGCGACCTGGAGAGGTATCAGACGGTCTTCGCCGTCCGCGAGGGGGCCATCGCCGCACCGACGGCGGGGCTCCACTTCACGCCCGAGATCCTGGAGCGAGTCGCGGTCCGGGGCGTCGCTTCGACCCGGATCACCCTGCAGGTCGGGCTGGCCACCTTCCAGCCGATGCGGACCGAGACCATCGAAGACCACCGCATGCTCGAGGAATCCTACGACGTGCCCGCGGCCGCCGCGGATACCATCAACGCCGCCAAGTCCGCGGGCCGGCCTATCCTGGCGGTGGGGACGACCGTCGTCAGGACTCTCGAGAGCGCCGGCCGTTCGGGCCTCGTCGAGCCGGGTTCCGGGGCGACATCCCTGTTCATCACGCCCGGCTATCCGATCAGGATCGTGGACCGGCTGCTGACGAACTTCCATCTCCCGAAGTCGACCCTGCTGCTTCTCGTTGCGGCCCTGGCCGGGCGCGAGCTTGTCCTGGAGGCCTATGGCGAAGCGGTGCGCGAGAAATACCGCTTTTTCTCCTACGGCGACTGCATGCTGATTGTCTGACCGGCCGCCCCGCCTCGCCTTGACACCCCGGGCGGCGGGGAGCTATAGTCCGGGAAAAGTGTTCGGGGAAGCCGGCTGTTCCCCAAGGAGAAAAGCATGGCCGAATCCTGGCTGACCCCTAGCGAAGAGCTTCTCGGTTCCTGGCCCGTCTATCTGGGTGATGCCCGCGTCAATGCGGCCAAGCTCACCGGCAAGCTCCACGTCACCAATCAGGGCGTTCACTTCAGGTCCGAGCTGGCCCTGGCCGCCAATGCCGCCGCCATGATCGGGAACTGGTGGGAGCGCCACAAAGCCCTAGCCCGAACCGACGACCATCTGGTCATCCCCTTCATCGAGATCGAGGAAGTCCGATCGGTCAAGAAATCGCTCTTCGTCAAGGCCCTGGCGCTCAAGATGAAGAGCGGGGCGGAGATCGAATTCCAGTTCGGCGCGGCCAACCCCCAGAAGGCCGTCGACGCCATCACGGCCAGGATCTAGTCTTCCGTATGGGAGCCGGGCGCACGAGCCCCCCGGCTCGCCGGAGGCGAAGGCCGCTCCAGTCGGGTTGAAGCTCAGCCCGAGATGATGCCCAGCGGGGGGGTGGTCTTCCACCGGCCGCGGGTGAAGTCGGGGATTTCGATCGGCTTGCCCTTGGCGGCCACGCTGCGACAGCTGGCCTCGACCACGGCGCTCCAGGCCGCGGCATCGTAGACATCCTGGTCCAGCGGCTCACCCTTCTGCAGCGACTGGATCAGCCGGTAGTCCTCGATGTAGTCCATGCCGCCGTGGCCGCGGCCCTCGCCCTTGGCCGCGATGGCCTTCCACAGGGGATGCTCGAACTCGGCCGCGAACTTCGCGAAATCGTCCCATTGATGGGGTTTGGCGGCCTTTCCCTCGACGTAGAGCCGGTCGGGCCACTTGTGGGCCAATCCCTTGGTTCCCTGGACCAGGTTGATCCGGGTGTAGGGCCGGGGCAGGTTGGTGTCGTGGATGAGGATGATGGTCTTGCCCAGCTTGGTCCGGATCAGGGAGGTATTGACGTCGCCCAAGACGTACTTTTCCTTGGCCTGCGGGGAATCCGGGCCGAACTTGTCCACCGCGTACTCGTGCAGACCGCGGCCGGGCGAGCTCATCGAGACCAGGACGTCGAAGGCGTCGCCTCGGTTGACGTTCATGCACTGGGCCACCGGGCCGAGGCCGTGGGTCGGATAGAGGTTGCCGTTGAGCTTCTGGGCCCAGGCCCGCCGCCACAGCCCCTCGCCGTCCTTGGAGAACTTGACCTCGCGCAGGTCATGCAGGTAGCCCGCCTCGGCGTGCAGGATCTCGCCCAGCAGCCCCTGCCGGACCAAATTCAGGGTCATCAGCTCGATCCGGTCGTAGCAGCAGTTCTCCATCATCTGGCAGTGCTTGCCGTGCTTCTCGGCCGCTTCCACCAGGGCCCAGCAGTCGTCCAGGAACATGGCCGCCGGAACCTCGGTCGCGGCATGCTTGCCGTTCTTTATGGCCGACAGACAGACCGGGACGTGCCACTCCCAGGGGGTGGCCGTCATGACCAAATCGAGCTCCTCCTTCTCGCACATCCGCTCGAAGTCGCGCGGTCCGTTGGCGTAGCCCGTCGGCTTCGGCCGGCCGGCGTCCGTGCACCACTTCTGAACCCGCTCGACCTTGGCCGGGACGACGTCGCAGACGGCCTTGATCTCGACGCCGTCGATATTCATGTAGTTCTGGACGTGGGCCGAGCCCATGCCTCCGACGCCGACGAAGCCGACCCGGACGGTCTCGATGGGGGCCGTCTTGAACTGGGGCTTGGCCTGGCCCGAATGGGCTTCAGCCCGTTCGGCCAGCGACAGACCGGTCAGGGCGGTGCCGGCGGAGACGAGGGCTCCGGTTTTCAGGAATTCGCGGCGGCTGGGGTTTTCGAGATCGTCGGACATGAGGACCTCCGATGCGGGGATTGGGCCTCCAAGATACTCAAAACGGGTCAGCGTTGCAATGATCGAGGGAATCGCGGGAATCGGGGGTCCTTCCGGCCGGGGGGAACGGGAAAAGGAGGATCCGATTCGAGGCCTCGTCCCGGCTCCGGAACGGGCCTCGAGCCTTCGCTCATTCGTACCGGATGGAAGCGATCGGGTTTCTCGACGCAGCCTTGTACGTCTGGACACCGACCGCGAGGAGGGCGGCGCCCAGGGCGATGACCGCCGCGATCAGGCAGACGTCCAGCCCGAAGCGGATCCGGTACGCAAATTGCCCCACCCAGTCTCTCATGACCCAATAGGCCGCCGGCCAGGCGAAAACGTTGGCCAGGAGGACGCAGGCCAGGGATTCCCGGTTCAAGCGGAGCAGGAGCGACGGCCGGGAGGCCCCCAGGATCTTGCGAATCCCGATCTCACGCGACCGCTGTTCCGTCAGAAACGAGGAAAGTCCCAGCATGCCCAGGCATCCGATGAACAGGGCCATGACCAGGAAGCCCGCCGCCATCTGGCCGGTCCGGCGGACCATCGCATAGAAGGAATCCAGGGTTTCGTTGACGAAGCGATAGCGGAAGGGATAGTCCGGAAAGACGGACTCCCAGACCGTGCGAATCCGCTCCAGCGAACCGGAGCCGCCGTCTCCGCTGAGCCGGACATAGCCGAGGTTGACATGGTCGGGCCGGACCGTCAACGCCAGCGGCTCGATCCTGGTCCGCAGGGATTGGAAATGAAAGTCCTTCACGACTCCGAGAACGACCCGGCGCTCCTTGCGGAGGGTCACGGCCCGGCCGACCGCGGAAGCGCCGCCCATGAGCCGCTCGAAGGACTCATTGATGACGACGCCCTGTTCGTCGGAGGGATGCTCCCGGGAGAAGAACCGGCCCGAGGCCATCGCGAATCCGAAGGTCGTATCCAGATCGTAGTCGGTCTCGTTGATGGAAACCAGGATCTCCCGGCCGGGATCCTTGCCCTCCCAATCAACCGAGCTGGTGCTCATTCTCAGGTTGGTCATGTTGGCCGCCGTCCCGGAGACATCCCGGATTCCGGGCTGCCCGCGCAGCTTCTCCTTCAGGATCTCGTACGGGTCCCCGGCGCCGGCCGGCAGGGAAAGGGCCAGAAGATGCTGGCGATCGTATCCCAGGTCCTTGTTCCGCATGAACCTCACTTGCCTGAAGACGACCATGCTCCCAATGATGATGAGGATCGACAACAGGAATTGAAAGACGACCAGCCCCTGGCGAAGCCGGCCGCGCGCCCCGCCGAACCGCCCCCTGGCGCGAAGCGCCTGGAGGGGCTTGGTCTCGGACAGGACAAGCGAGGGATAGAATCCAGCGGCCAAACCGGTCAGCACGGCCAAGCCGGCCAGGGCGGGAAGGAGGCGGATCGGATCCAGGACGACCTGAGAGGGGGCGATCGTGTTGAACCAAGGCAGGGCCAGGAAGGCGAGGCCGAAGCCGCAGCCGACGGAAAACACGGCCAGGAAAAGCGATTCCCCGAGAACCTGCCCGATGATGTTCCGGCGCCGGGCGCCCACGACTTTGCGGAGGCCGATTTCCCGGGATCGGACGACCGCCCGGGCCGTCGTCAAGTTGATGTAATTGATGACCGCGATGGCCAGGACGAAGGCCGCGATCAGCCCGAACAGCGTCATATACTGCCCGATGTTGGAGAAGAAGAGCCGCCTCTTCGGGAAGGGGATCAACGAGAGGCTGGCCTCTTCCTGGGGGGCTTTTTGCAGCATGAACGTCTCTATCTTCGCGCCGAGCGACGCGGCGTCGATGCCCGGTTTGGCCAGCAGGAAGGTGTTGGGAATCCAGTTGCCCCAGCTCAGCCTCAGGCCCGCCGCTTCCGCGGCCTCGATCCGCTGCTGGAAGGGGACGGCGACCTGGAAGCCGAGGGTCGACGGTCCGGGAGAAGCCGCCAGGACGCCCGTGACCTTGAAGTCCCGCCCGTCGAGCTGGATCGTCTTCCCCAGGGGATTCTCGCCCGCGAAGAGGCCGGCGGCGACTTCGGAGCTGATGACGGCCGATGCGGGATCGGCCAAGGCCCGATCCGGGTCCCCGTCGGCGAAGGGAAACGAGAAGACTCGGAAAAAGGCCGGATCCGCGGCCACAACGTCCGTTTCGAACCGGGTGCGCTCCTGGTAGCGCATGTAGACCGGCCCCAGCGAATCGAACCGGACGGCCCGCTCGACTTCGGGGATTTCGGCTTCCAGCGCCGGTCCCAGCGGGAACGGGGTCGAAGGATTGTCGGGCTGGGATCCGTTCACCAGGACCTGATAGAGGCGGGACCCGTTCTCGTGGAAACCGTCGTATCCCCGCTCGACGGCGATCCAGGCCGAGATCAGGATGCAGCAGGCCAGCCCGACGGACAGGCCGGCGATGTTGATGAACGAGAAGACCTTGTGCTTAGTGAGGCTTCTCCAAGCGCTCCGAAGATAGCTGACGAACATGGCCGGCCTCCCAATCAGGGTGGATTTGACGAAGGAAGGAAAGGAGATGAGAATCTGGAACCACAGCCAGAACGCGGCCGGGACCGCCCCTCGCCGGCCGCGGATATCGGCGTATTCCTCTTCGAGGTCGCCGGCGAGACCCGACACCACGTCGGGATTCGCCAGGAGGCGGAGGATCCGGAGAACACTCGGCGGAAGGCGTTCGGGCTTGGCGGGCATGATGTCCCCGTCAGTCGAAGACGGGCTCCTTGACGTCCCGCCATAGGGCTTTCTGGAATTCGAAGGACGTCTGGAGGGCCTTCTTCCCCCTCGCGGTCAAAACATAAAAGTATTTTCGCCGCCCGCCGCGCCGGGGGGAGGGCTCGCCCTCGGTCTTTACGACCAGGCCTTTGGCGGCGAGCTGGGCCAGCACGAAATACAGGCCCCCATACGATAGGACGCGTCCGGACTTCTGGGAGGCCCGTTTCTTGATGGCCACTCCATACGCTCCGTCTTTGAGCTCCCAGATGGAGAGGAGATACACGCCTTCCCAGAGGGACAGGAGGTCTTTGTCGGGCATGGTCTTGGGCTCCTCACCCATATATACTGTATTCTTGTAGAAATGGTTGCCCGGCGGCGGCATTTTTTTTAAAAATGGACAAGGGAGACCGCCCTCCCATCCATCGACCCCGCTACGGCCACTTGGCGTGAAAGAGGTTTCCCGGCGGTCACGTCTCTTCAGCGAAAGCTCGAAACATCAAGCCGGGGAGCGTCGTTTTTCAGCGCCTTTTGGCGCAGGTCTTCGATGAACGAGGCGTCCACCCAATATGGCGAGATATTCTGGACGAAAAAGAAGAATTTGCCGTCGGGGCTCAACCTCCCGCCGGAGGTCCCCTGCCGCTGATGAACCTTGTCCCCCATATAGACCGGCTTGGTCCAGCGGCCGTCGGGTTTGTGGAACAAGATGGATATTTCCGCATACCTCGGCCCGCCGAACTCATAATTGATGATGTGGTCCAGGTCCGGACAGTCGTCCACACCGTTCGCATCGATCAAGGCGTCCAGGCTGACGGGCTCCTCGTACGCCCCCTTCCGGATCTTCGATCGATAGAGAAGCGTGCCCTTGGCCTCGGGACGATTGGCCTTGAAATAGACCGTCCCGTCCTTGGCGGGGAAGGGAAGCATTTCGTTGACACCGGCCGTGTTCGGCGGCGAGCCGAGGTACTTCGCCGGGCTCCATTCTCCGTCCGCCCGTTTTTCGGAGTACCAAAGATTGAAGTCGGCGGCGGTCGCTCCCTCGACCGGTCGATTCGAGCCGAAGTAGAGCCTCTTCCCGTCCGGGGACAGGGCGGGGTGCGCCACTTGATCATCCGAAAAAGGCGCTCGTTCGGGAGCCGTCCAACGGCCGTTCTCCTCTCTCATCCACCACACCCGATGGTATCCGACGCCCGGCATGAAGTAGCCGTGCCAGAAGACCTCCTTGCCGTCGGGCGTGAAAATCGGGGGACTGTAGGATCGGTAGATATCCCGGAAGATCTCGGGAGCGAACGGCTCGGGGTCCGTTCCCGGCGCCTTCTGCCCCAGGAGCTTTCCCTGATAGCGCGGGAACTCTCTCGGAAGATCCTTGGCCCCGCTCTGCCGCAGGAAATCGGCGATCTCTGGATTCCGCGCGGCCACGGCATAATGAAGCGGCGTTCCCCCGTCTTGGCTCCGGATATCGAGCCGGGCCCCCTTTTTGACCAGAAAGCGGGCCGCGTCGGCGCAGCCGAGAAGCGCGGCCATATGCAGAGGCGTCAGGCCGCCGTCCTTGACGGAATCGATCTCCAGGCCGCATTCGATCAAGTACTCGGCGATGTCCCGGCTGTCGTGCGCGACGGCAAAGTGCAGGTAGCTTTCTCCATAGGGCGTCCGATACCGTATATCGAAACCCCTTTGGTGCAGCATCTTGACCATGTCCAAATCACGGCTCATGATGGCGTACCGGATCGGGGTGGAGCTGTGATAGACGTCCAGAAGCTCGGGAGGGACATCCCCGCCCTGGGAGATGAGGAATTCCGCCATATCCTTTTTTTTCGCCTGGATGGCGAACATGAGGGGCGTAAGACTCATGACGTTCCTGGCGGCAGGATCGGCGCCGCTTTCGACCAGGCGGCGAACGGCCTCGGTGGAGCCAGCCTGCGCGGCCAGATGCAGCGCCGTTTCTCCTGAACCATCCCGGGCATTTACGTCCGCCCCCTTTCCAACCAGGTATTTCAGGATGTCCAAGTAAACGCCCCGGCAGGCCCAGTGCGAAGGCGTGCGCCCGCCGGCATCCTTGGCTTGCACCAAGCGTCCATCGGCTTCCGTCAGGGCTGTCACCTTCGCCAGGTTATTCGCCTTAACCGCCTCGAAGATGTCTTGGGCGGTCATCGGCAGCACCGCCAGGAGCAGCATCCCGCCGACGAGTTGAATCTTTTTCATTTGGCGACTCCCTCGAGGCCCGGCTGAGAACAAGATGGCCGTTCTTCCCGACATTTTATCAGCCCGGGAGGAGCGTTGAAAAGCCGATAAGCGCGAAGCGCGAAGGCGTGGAAAGGAGTCGCCGGTTCCCGCGGCAACGCCTCGGGGACCTTCGGGTCGAGCAGAGCGGGATCCGTAGGCGGATACTCTCGACGGAAACGGGATTAGGTCTTGGTTGTGAGCCCTGGCTCGGAGGCGGCCTCGTCCCGGCGTGCCGGCCGGAGCCGGTTCATGAACGTGGAATAGGGGATGCCGACCAGGGCGGCCGCTTCGCGGCCGTTGCCGCCGGCCAGGCGCATGGCTTCGTCCCAGAGGACGGCCTCCAGCTCATCCCGGAAGGCCCGCCACTCGAACGTCTCGGCCCGCTCGACGGCCGCGAGGAAGCTGGCGAAGAGGCGCACGGTCAGCTCTTTCTTCCTGACCGCCCGATCCCCCCGGGGGGCTTGCGGCGCTTCGGGAGGCGGGACCGCGCCAGGCCCGGCCACAGGCCCGCAATCGTCAGCCAAGCCGTTCATTGGGCGGCGTACCGGATTTGACGCTCGATCTCGATGCCGTGCCGCTTGACCTTCTCCACGAAAGTCGTGTATTTGAGTCCCAGCCGGGCCGCCGCCGCCCTCTGGTTGCCCATCGTCTTGTTCAGCACCTCGATGATGATGCGGCGCTCCAGCTCGTCCAGAAGCGGGCTCAGCGACAGAAGCGGCCGACGGCTCAGATAGTCCGCTATGGCCGAGATGTCCGAAACCTCCCGGGGCGAGGCCGCCGGACGGCCGATCTCAAGCCCGGTGTCTTGATTCGGCTGTTCCATGATCGACTCCTTATATCTTGATCGTCCCGTTCCCTCCGCTTCGGAGAGTGGGGACATTGGGGTAACGGTGGCAAGAGGCGTTCTGTTACCGAATTCGCCATGAAACGCCGAAATGGGAGTTATGTATGGCTCTAGCGCCCTCCCGATAGCATCCATCGGACCCCCCAGGCTCAGGCGCGGACATAATCGGAAATTAACCCGTTAGACACCCCGGGCTAAAGCCCGGGGTCTATTCAGGGTAATACTGAGCGGCGCCTTTACCCCGATTTAAAAATCGGGGTTTTGCGCCGCGAACGTATAAAAAGTCCTACCCTCACCGTCTCGGAGGCGGTGAGGGTAGGACGGACGTTACTGCGCTTGTGCTTAGCCGCTATTCCTTAGAAGGAAATGCGGGCGCCGGCGCGCCAGGACCACGAGTTGAACCGTGCGTTCCACCAGCCGTAGATGGGGTTGTCGCGGTTGACCGTGATCTTCTCATCCATCCATACACGCCAATCCTTGTAGCTGTTCTTCTGCCCGAGCAGCTCGTCATCCGTCAGGCGCAGCATCTGGTAGTTGGCCTGCATGTTGTAGCCCTGGATGGTCGAGGTGTTGGTGAAGTTGCTGATCGTGGTGTTCAGGTTGACCGTGTATTTCTTGGCGATGCGGATGCTGTACTCGAGATACAGATCGGCCCATGCGGTGAACGGGGTCCGCTCGCCGGTGTCGAAGTAGCCGTCGGGGAAGATCTGCATGTCGTTGAACGACAGCGAGGTAGTCCTGGGCAGGCCGGAACGGCCGTAGCCGACCACGCCGACCGTCAGGCCGAACGGGAACGCGTAGGACGCGTAGGCCTTGATGTAGTGGGTACGGTCGGAGGGCATGGTGCCGTCCAGGGGGTTGCCGTGGATGTCATAGCGCTCGAACCAGAGGTCCCAATAGCGCTCGACGTTCGGGGAGTTGCGGCCGTTCTCGTCCGAGGAGGACAGACCGCCGCAATTGCCCTTCATCTGCGACCAGGTGTAGTTGATGCCGCCCTGCCAGTTGTTGCTGAAGCGCTTCTCGAGGGCCAGGTTCAGGCCGAAGTACTCGCGCTTGGCCTTGGGGGCGGGCCAGAACTCGTCGGCGAACCTGCCGCCCTCGGACACGGGCAGAGTCCAGCCTTCGCCGGGGTTGGCGACGTAGTACTGTTCGCTGTAGTTGCCGGAGGCGTCCTGCAGCAGCACGCCCACGTCCTCGATCGTCCGGATGAGGTGCTTGTAGACGAAGCGGGCGCTGAAGGAGACCTCTTCCGTGATCTTCTTGTCGGCGCCGAAGGACATCTCGCTCTGGGAGACGGGTTTCAGGTCGGGATCGGTGGTGTCCCAAGAAACCGTCCGCCAGTTGCGCGAGCCCATGTAGGTGCCGCAGGCGGCCTGGTCGGCCTGGTTGGTGATGTCGCCGGAGGCGGCGATCTTCTCGTAGTTATAGTCGTCGAAGGTGTAGTAGGAAGTCCACCACTTGAACCCGCCGTAGGAACCTTCGGCCATGTACAGCTTCATGACGTCGTAGTAGATGCCGAAGCTGCCGAAGACCTTCAGGCTGGAGTCGCCGAACACGTCATAAACCAAGCCGAGGCGGGGGGCCAGCTTCTGGTCGAAGCCGAACTGGATCGGCTTGTAGTCGGCGTACTGCGGGTCGTTGGTGGCCAGGGAGGGAACATACTCGCTCTCCGTCCGGAGGCCGAAGTTCAGGGTCAGCCGTTGGCCGATGGTCCAGGAATCCTGGAGGTAGATGGCCCAGTTATTGCTGGCGACATTGAAGTTCGAGCCGTAGGGGGACATGAAGTCGTTCCGAATCTGGTAGTTGCCGTAGGTGCCCTGGACGATGTCGCCGTTGGGCATGGTATACGGAACTCCCCAGACCAGCTGGACCAGGGGAGCGAGCGGACCGGAGTCCACGTCTTCGTGCAGCCGGATGTACTGGAAGCCCGCCTTCCAAGCGTGCTCGCCGGCCAGGTTGAGGTAGTAGGTCAGATCCAGGTTCATGCTCATGCGCTCGTTGATGAACTTCTTGGTGACCGTCGTGCCGGCGCCGTTGTTCCAGCCGGAAAAGTGCTGGAGGTTGGTCGGGATCTCCGGATAGGACGTGTTCGAGTTGGTAAAGGCGTAACGGGTGCCGGGGACGAACAACTGCTGGTTCGTGGTGTTGGTGTGGAAGTACCCGAACCGGGCGCTGACCAGGAAGTTGTTGCTGACGGTATAGTCCACATTGGCGTTGCCCGAATAGTTCGGGTAGTCAAACCCCTGCTCCTTGCCGGCGGTCAGAAGGCCCAGACCATTGGCGTCGAGGGGATTCCAATCCGCCCGGTAGGAGTAGTACTTGTTCGACGTGCCGGTGATACCCGGGATGGCGCCGCGGTACTTATAGAAGTTGCTGACGGCGCTGACCGACATCCGCATGCCCTTGAGCGGGGCGGCGGTCAATTTGGCCTGCCAATTCCACCACCATTGCTTCTGGTAGAAGTTGTACATATCTCGGCCCTGGCGGGGATCCTGGATCGTATCGCCGGGGACCTTGGCCGCGGCCAGGTTGACCGGATCGACGGTGAAGAACCGGTCGGCGGAGATGCCGCGATAGACCGGGTTGAAAGACGCGAAGAACCACAGCTTGTCCTTGAAGATGTACCCGGACAGGTTGAAGACGCCTTCGTACCGGTTGGTCGGATCGCGGTCCTTGCCGCCGTTGTAATACAGGTCATCCGCGTTGAAGTACTCGTAATCGCTGGCGTCATAGGGCGACGAGGCGTAGGGGCTCTGCCGCAGCTGATCGCGGGTTTTGCCGTTGAACAACAGCGAATTGTTCTCATAATAGCCGAACACGTCGCCGTGGAACTCGTTGCCGCCCGAACGGCTGATGACGTTGACCACACCGCCCATCGAGCCGCCGAACTCGGCGCTGTAGCCGGAGGCCGTAACCTTGACCTCTTCCAGCTGCTCCATGACGATGCTCTGGGCCTGGGTGCCGATGCGCATGTTGTTGACGTTGGTGCCGTCGACGTACCACATGTTCTCGGTGCCCGAGGCGCCGTCGACCGACAGGCCGCCCTGGTTGCCTTCATACTGAACGCCGGGAACCGTGGCCAGCAGGCCGGTGAAGTCGCGGTTCCGGGGCAGCTGCATGAAGGTCTCCTTGGTCATCGTCGAGCCCTTGGTGGTGCTCTTGACGTCGATCAGGGGGCTCTGCCCGACGACCGTGATCTCCTCGGCTAACGTCGTCTGGACCAGGACGACGTCGAGGGTGATGGTCTGCTCGAGCTGCAGCGGGATGCCTTCGCGCTTGACGGTCTTGAAGCCCTGCAGCGAGAAGGTGATGGTGTACGTGCCCGAAGGCAGCGAGAAGAGGCGATACGTGCCCGCTTCGTCGCTGACCGCGGCCGAGGTACCAACCAGCCTGGGGCCCTCGGCCACGATGGAAACACCGGGCAGAGCAACGCCCTGATCGTCTTTCACTTTGCCGACGATCTTGCCGGTCGGCGTCTGGGCGGCGGCAAGTCCCGCGAGCAGGACGGCCGCCACCAATAGGAAGGCGATTCGTTTGATCAAAATGCATCTCCTTTTTCGACCGCCCCTCCCGCCGGGAGGAGCCGCCGTTTCTTTCGCCTCTGATCCGGAGCGAAGGCAACCGGCCTTCGCCTCACTTGGGGCCTGCGTGTCTCTCCTTATGCGGGGGCACCTCCTTGTCGAGATTCGCGACGCCATACCCTAATGCACGCGGCGTGCCAACCGCCCATTGAGCTTTAAATGGTTGATACCATTAAATTAAGGGGAATACAGAGAAAAACGCAAAAATCCAATATTCAGGATCGCCGGACCGCGTTTCCGACGCGAAAGAGGCGCGATGTCCATAAAGGCGTAACCCGACGAAGACGCGTCCGCTTGGCGGCCGTTTCGCCCCTACCGCTTTCGGGAATCGCGGCGGGGTTTGGAAAAATTGAATCGCCTTTCGGAT
Source organism: Candidatus Aminicenantota bacterium (assembly GCA_963803915.1). Classification (GTDB taxonomy): domain Bacteria; phylum Acidobacteriota; class Aminicenantia; order Aminicenantales; family UBA4085; genus UBA4085. Next base: position 290,679 of record CAWDOL010000003.1, read on the forward strand.
TTTTGAATCTTCGTACATTCGCGGCGCGAAACCCCGATTTTCAAATCGGGGTAAAGGCGCCGCTCAGTATTACCCTGAATAGACCCCGGGCTTTAGCCCGGGGAGTCTAACGGGTTAATTCGGCGGGATGGAGACGCCCCTTCGGCGGCGGGGATCTCCGCTCGAGAAGCCGGAGCGCAATCCCAGGCCTCGAAGAATGGCCCGGTTAGAACGTGCGGACCGTCAGCGGTTCGCGGAAGGCGAGGTAGGCTTGTCGGGCCGGGCCGCCGGCGCCGCGTGCCGCTTGAGCAGGTTGAGGAGCTGGATCCGGTTGCGGATGCCGAGCTTCTGATAGATGTTGCTGATGTGGTTGCGGACCGTGGAGGGCGAGATGAACAGCGCTTCCGCGATTTGATCGTTCGAGCGTCCGGCCAGGATGGACTGCAGGATCTCCGATTCCCGGTTCGATATCTTATAGGCTTCCGCCACCCGGGCCAGCGCGGCGATGTCGTCGCTCGCCAGCACGGAGGCTTCCTTGGGCTCATCCGCCGGCCGGCGAAGCCGGGAGGCCAGCGTTAAGGCCGCCGTGATCAGGATCAGAGCCAGAAAGACCCAGAGCAGCGGCGACCGGAAGAGCGGCCGCGTCACCCGGATATCCACGATCAGCCCCTCCCGGTCCCAAACGCCGTCGTGTCCGGCCGCCTGCACCCGCAGGGAGAAGCGGCCCGGATTCAAGCCGGTCAGCTCGATCTGGCGGCGCGTCCCCGGCGCCGTCCAGTTGGTGTCGCGGCCCTGCAGCAGGTAGCGGAACTGGTTGCGCCCGGGATCGGCGAAATCCGGGAAAGTGAAGTCGAGGACCGCCGTTTCGCGGGCTCTCAGCTTGAGGGATACGCCGGTCGGGGGGGAAAGACGGGCAGGTCCTGGCGACCGAGGATCGAGCACCCCGCCAGGATGACACGGATCGTGGCCCCGGAGCCGGAGACCCGGCTCGGCACGACGACATTCAGGCCCTGGGTCCCCCCCCACAGCAGGCGACCGTCGGATCCCATGGCGGCGGCGCCCTGATTGAGTTCCCCGGCCTGGATGCCGTCGGCCAGGATGAACTCGCGCCATACTCCCGTGGCGGGATCAAGACGGACGATGCCCCGGTCGGTACTGACCCAGATCCCGCCTTCAGCGTCCTGGAGGATAGCCCGGATATCAAGGCTCGGGAAGCCTTCGTTCGGCCCGAAGTGGGCCCACCGGGCGGTACCCGGGTCGAAGCGGCTCAAGCCGCCGGCTTGGCCCGCCCAGAGAAAGCCGTCCTTATCTTCAAATACAGCCTGGACCTGGAGGAAGGCGGCTCCCTTGTCGCCCGAGGGGGTATGCTCCGTCATCGAACGGTCGGCCAGGCGCAGGTCCAGAAGGCCGCGCCATCGGGTTCCCAGCCAAAGTCGGCCGTCGCGGCCTCCAGCCAAGGCCTGGATATGGGCATTACCGCGCCCACCCTCGGCCGCGACCGGCAGGCTTTCGACCCGACCGGTGGCCCGATCGATTCGGTCGAGCCCGAGATGAGATCCCACCCAGACGCCGCCGGGATCACCCGGCCCCGTCCAGAGGGAGGTGACGCGATCGTCCGCGATTCCGCCCGGCTCCGATTGTCGCCAGCGCCGGACCCGGCCCGAGCGGGGATCCAAGCGGACAACGCCGGCATCGACAACTGCCGCCCAGAGGAAGCCGTCCGCATCCTCCGTCAGAGCTCTGATCGGCAAAGCCAGCCGCAGGGTAAAAGAGAGGACCGGCCCTTCGCTTCCGGCCGGCTGTTGGAAGAGCCCTCTCTCGGTGGCGATCCACAGTCCGCTCCTGGGGCTGTTCAAGACGGCCTTAACGTCGTCGCCGGGGAGAGAGGACGACGAGATGGAAGTCGCCCGGAAATGAGAGAAGGCCGCGGTGGCATGCGGCGTCATAAAGAGACCGGCGTCGCTGGTCCCCACCCAGAGCAGCCCGGCGGCATCCACGCACAGGGACGTGATTCCGTCGTCGCCCAGGCTTTCCGGATCCAGACGGCTGTGGTGGAACGCGTCCGTCAATCCCGAGCCGGGATCGAAGACGCGGATCCCGTCGTCGGCCGTCCCGATCCAGATGCGGCCCTGCTTATCCTCGACCATGGCCGTGATGGGGTGCCCGGCCAGGGACTCGCTCGGCCTGCCCCGCAGGGTGAGCCGGACGAACCTCTTTCCGGCCTCGTCATAACGGGCCAGCTCCCCGGCCCTGGTTCCGGCATAAATGGCGCCGGAAGAGGTTTCGAGAAGGGCCCAGACGCGGTCATCAATCGAGCCGTCGCCTTCGGCCGGGCCGCGCCCCAGCCGTTGCACGGTTGAAGCGGGATCGATCAGAAAGACCCCGCTCCCGTGCGAGCCGGCCCAGATCCGACCCTTCCGGTCGGCCAAGAGCGCGAAAACATCGGCCGTCGAGTCTCCCCCCGCCAGCACGACCGCTTCGGCCCGGCCCGATGCGGCATCGATTCGGAATAGCCCCGCTCCCCGCGTCCCGGCCCAGATGCGGCCCTGGCCGTCCTCGGCCAGAGCCAGGACGATGGCGGCGGCCGGCGCTTGACGGCTATCCGTCGTGAGCGGATATTTGCGCCACTGGCGGGCGCCCGGAGCCCAGCGGTACAGTCCGCCGCCGTTCGTCCCGACCCATACCCCTCCGTCCCGGACCGGCAGGACGGGAAAGACGTCCTCCGCAAAGGCGCGTCCCGTACCCTCCACGGGGGCCGCGAGCCGGGTGAAGCCGTAGCCGTCGTAGCGGAACAGCCCGAGACTCGTGCCTACCCAGAGAAAACCGGAGTCGTCTTTCCTGACGCTGGCGATGGCGGTCACCGGACGTCCGTTGAACAGGATCATGACGTCGTTGAAACGGAAGTACGGCCAAAGGCTCGCTTCGGCCGGGAAAAGGAGTACGGGCAGGAGCAAGGCCGCCGCCCAAGCGGAGATCCGAGCCGAGAGGGATCGCGCCATGGTCATGTTCGCCAGATTCTAACGCAAAAAGCCTCGTCCAGGAATACCCCAAGATTGCATTCGTCCCGCGCCGGCTCTATCGCCAGCGCGGCCATACGCTCCCCCCGGGCCCGTTCGTGAGCCGGGAGGGGTGCCCGCCCATCACGCTAACGACGTAGATCTGGTAGTCGTTGCTGCGATTGGAATGGAAGACGATGCGCGAGCCGTCGGGCGACCAGTCCCCGATCTCGTCCATGGAGCCGCTGCCGGAGAGCGGCTGGATTCCGCTGCCGTCGGGATTCATCAGGTACAACCCGGCCGAACGGGGCGACCGGATCATCCGGGAATACAGGATCTTCCGGCCGTCGGGCGACCAAGCCGGCATGTATTCATCCTCGGGTGTCGAAGTCAGGCGGCGCACGTCGGACCCGTCGGAAGCCATGGTGAAAAGGTCGAAGTTGCCGTCCGGCTTACCGCTGTAAGCGATCCGCGAACCGTCGGGGGACCAGGAGGTCATTTGGTCGTCATAGTCGTTACGGGTCAGCCGCCGCTCGTTCGAGCCGTCCGCATCGATGAGGTAGATCTCGCCTTTCCCGTCCCGCCAGGAGTCGAAAGCGAGGCGCCGGCCGTCGGGAGACCAGCTGGGACAGAGATCCGACGCCCGCGACTTGGTCAGGCGAAGCAGGGACTCGCCGTCGGCGTCCATGACGTAGAGCTCGTGGTCCCCATCCCGGTTGGAGCTGAAGGCGATGCGGGCGCGGTTGGGCGAGAGAGACGGCGTGACGTCCTCCGCCGGGTGGTTCGTCAAGCGCTTGAGCTCGCCGCCGCCCGGGTCCATTCGGTAGATTTCATCGTTCCCGTCGCGGTCCGAGCAGAAGACGATCATCCGCCCGACGACAGGGCGTCCCGTGAGAAGCCCCCCGGCCAGACAGGCCGCCAGGCCGGACCACATCACCGCCGCTCCCCACGCGGGAACGCGCTTCTGTTTCATGCCTACCTCTACCGCTTGATTTCGGATTCGAAGAAGTTATCCTAAGCGGCCGCCGTTCCTCTGGCTATAGGCAAAACTCCTGTTTTTCCGAAAGAGCGGGAATCGCGCCGATCCTACAGCCGCCAGAGATAGGAGGCCTTGAAGAAAAATCCCCGACGCGACTCCAGGAAGCGGTCGGCCCCCCGATATTCGCCGTCGATCCACGCCAGCCGCTCGTAGAAGGACCCGTAGCCGACGTGGATGACGGTTCCCGGAATGTAGGTGAAGGAGGCCAGGAAGTCGGTCATCAGGCGCTCGCGGAAGGAGTTGTACTCGACCACGGCCCGCAGGAAGAGGTAGCGGTTGATCTGGTAGATCGTCCGGCCGCGCAGGATGGCATAGTCGAACTCCTTGCTCCGGTCCTGCCGGCGGAAGAAGTCGGAATAGGTCAGGCTGAGGTTGAAGTGGAGCTTGTCCAGCGGCTTGAACTCGAGAGCCGCCGCGGCGTCGCTGCCGAATCCCTGGTAGGCCGGCTCGACGTAGCGGATCTTGTTACCGGTCTGGCCGCTCAGGCTCAGGGTCAGCCGGTTGGAGAGCTGGAGGCTGGCCGAGCCCCGAAAGCCGCTCGTCTTAAAGCGCTGGTCCCCGAAGACCTCGCTCGAGAGCCGGCCGCCCAGGACGACCGTCGACATGCCGCCCAGGAGGAGCCGGACATCCAGGGTGTTGGCGGTCTCGTCCAGGCCACTGAAGGCGTCGTGGATGTAGACGGTATGAACGAGCGGTGTCAGGCGCAGGAAGAAGCGCGACTTGGGGTAGAGGATCCGCCCCAGGCCGGCCTTGAACCGGGTCAGGCCGTTGCGGGCCAGGTACCCGGTCTCGGTCTCGAAGTCGCGACCGATGTCCTGGGCCAGGATCCCGACCATCCAGTCCCGGTTCACGAAGGAGTAATTGAGGGCCGCGGCGTGGCCGTCGCGCACGGCGGCGTTCGCGGCCCCGGTCCGGGTCTGCGAGCCGAAGGCGTAGAAGCTCAGCAGGCTCGGCGGGGAGAGCCGGAGCTGGCCGTCCAGCCCCAGCACGCGGTTGAAGCCGTCCGCCCGCTCCCGGTCGGTGAAGAAGCCGCCGAGGAAGCCGTCGTGGGCCAGGGCCCGCTTGTAGCGCAGGATGCCGACGCCGTCATGATCGCGGGCCGAGCCCTCGGGCAGCGCGTCCAGGGCGAAGATCGAAGCGATCATGTCCTTTCGGCCCAGGTTGCCGTTGAGCTTGAGGCCGAAGGCCGGGTCGACGATGGTCCGGGTGTGCACAACCTCGCCCAGCAGCCCATCCGCGTCCCCCGCCCCGAAGTTGAGCTTCTCCAGGCCCTCCAGGAAGAACGGCCTCGTCTCGGGGTAGAACAGAGCGTAGCGCTGGTTGAAGTCGACCTGGCCCGCGTCCGCCTCCACCTGGCTGAAGTCGGGGTTGACCGTGCCGTCGAGCACCAGGCGGGAGGTGATCCCGACCTTGGCCGTCAGCCCCAGCTCGGGCTTCAGGCCGGGGCCCGTCAGCCGGCCGGCCTGCAGGGTCGAGGTCCGGCCCATGGTCAGGGCGGGCAGGAATTCGACCAGGCGATAGGGCTTGACGCCGGGCAGGACGAGGGGCCGCATCTGGGTCAGGAAGTTCTCGCCGTGGGCCGGGTCGAGGGCGGGGTAGGTCCCGGATTGGGACAAGCGGTTGACCATGCGCTCGAAGATGACGCCCATGGTCACCGGGTCGCCGTCCGCCAGGCGGATGCTCTTGAACGGGATCCGGATCTCGACCGAGTAGCCGTCCGGGTCGACCTTGGCCGCGCTGTACCAGACGACGTCGATGGTGAAGTCCTCGGACCCGCCCTCGAACCTCGAGTCGCCCTGGATGCCCTTGGGGTTGACGTAGAAGGCGTAAAGCGACTGCTGGTCGTTGAACGTGTCGAGGTTGATGCAGACCCAGTCGTCCGGCCGGATCTTGTCACGGGCATTGACCGAGGCCTTGATCCGGTCGACCCGGCTGTCGCGGCAGCGGAAGGCGAAGAACAGGTTCTCCGCGTCATAGGCGAACCACACGGTGGTGTCTTCGCCCAGGGGCTTGCCGTAGTCGGGGTGGTAGGTCAGGAATCCGGTGGCCGAGGGCGCTTCCTTCCAGACAGGCTCGTCGAGGACCCCGTCGATGACCGGGGGCGTCTCCACCCGTAGGGGCTGGAGCGGGGCTGGCTTTTCCTGGGCGGCAGCCCCGGCCGGGATAAACAAGGCCAGCGCCATGGCGGCGAGAGTCGTGACCGTACGGTTCATGGTTTCCTCGCTATCGGAGTTATCGCCCGCCTCCCGCGGCACCGGTCTTGGTCCGACCGATCCTGGCCAGCCAGGCGTCCGTGGAGCCCATCATCCCCCCCGTCGAAGTTTGTCCCGCCGTCAGGATCGCCCCGTCCGCCGCAATGGTCAAGGCGCCGGCCCAATCCCGGCCCCGCCCCTCGATCCACCGCGATCCCATCGGTTCGCCGTTTGCGGCCAGCTCGGCCAGAACGATGTCGTTGTCGCCGGAGGCGGATTTGACGACTCCGGCCAAGGCCAGCGAGCCGTCCGGCCGGGCCGTAACCGCGCAGCCGAAGTCGTAGAAAGTCCCCCAGGCCAGGGTTCGGGTCCAAACCGTATCGCCCTTGGCGTCCAGCTTAACGACGAGAGCGTCGCCGATGTCCCGCCGATTCGTCGTCCCGGCCAGGACCAAGCCTCCGTCGGGGGTAACCGCCAGGGATCGGCACCAGTCGAAGGGAGTCCTCGCGGAGGCCGCTCCGTCGAAAGCGGTGCCGTATCCTCGCCGCCAGAGCTCCTGCCCGGCCGCATCGACCCGGACGGCCCAGAAGTCGTTGTTGTCCCCCCCGAACGTCCCCGAGGATCCGGCAATGACGCAATCGCCGCCGGAAAAGACGGCCAAGCCGGCGGCGATCTCCGACCGCGCTCCGCCGTAAGTCTTCGACCAGGTCACGCTCCCCTCCCGGTTCAGTCGCAAGAGGGAGAAGTCTTCCTCGCCGGCCCCGGTCGAAGCCGTGAAGCCCGCGACAAGGAACCCACCCGGACACTCCGCCGCCGCGGTCCCCACATCCCAGCTCGCACCGCCGGAGATACGGCTCCAGATCTCCTTCCCGCTTTCGTCGAGGAGAACGATATAGACATCCTTGGAGCCGGCGCCGAAAGACGTGGTCGACCCGACGGCCAGGTATCCGCCCGCGACGCGGGCCAGGCCGTTGGCGTACTCGAAGCCCGCGGCACCGAACGTGCGGGCCCAGACGGTCCGGCCGGTTCGGTCGATCTTGACGACGAGCATGTCGGCGTCGCCGCGCCCGGGCGAAAAAGTGTACCCCGCGGCCACGACCCCTTCGTCCGGCCCCGGGACGACGGCCCGGAAGCCGTCGGCGCCGCCGCCGCCTATGTTCACGGCCCACTCCGCGCCTTCCGGTCGAAGAGTCGCGGGCCGCTCGAAGATGGCGGGAGAAAGACCGGCCCGAACGTGCCGGCCCCGGAGCGAGCGCCGCTCGATCGCCTCGGACAGGGCCAGGACGTTGGCAAAGCCATAATATTGATCGCGAACGCCCGTGACGATGGGACCATCCACGACGGGCGGGTGATCTTTGCCCAGAAGAACGCCGCCGGCGGCCTCGACCTCGGCCTGGAACTTCGGCTCTCCGACGACCCGGCGTCCCCGGATGAGGTCGGCCGCGGCCAGAACCCGGAGGCCGGAACAGATCGACAGGATGGGCATCCCCGATCCGACAACCCTCCGGATGTTCTCCAAGGCGGGGGGTGAGGCCATCAGGTCGGCATAGGGATCGGCCCGGTCCTGGGATGAAGCCGGGACAAGAGCCACGGCCCAAAATGAATCCGCCGCGCCGGGCCGGTCTGTCCGGACGACGGGCCGCAGGGGGCCGGCGCCGTAGCGGGCCACGAACGGACAGGGCGGGATCTCCCCCTCCAACCCGGCCAGGGTCGAAGTCCAGCCGTTCTCCTCGAAGAGGTCCCTGTTCAGGAAGTAGCCCGCTCCGTAGATCGGGGAAGCGTGAACGAGCAGTCTGACTCCGAGAATCTCCAGCTCGCCGTCGAGCCAGGACCGAAACGGTTCGGCCAGCTCAAGCGACGATCGCCAAACGGGCGTTTCGACCAGAATTCGGGTATGGTCGTAGCGCGCCGTCGTGATCGCTTCCGAGGAACGGGCCCGGACCTCCTCGGAGTAGCGGGCGTGGAGCTGAAGCGAGTAATTGTAATCGACGGGAAGCTCCGCCAGCTCGGACGGCGCCAGCAGGTTGAGGATCGCTCCGGCCAGGACCGCCTGCGGCAGGAAAACCGCGTAGAGGGGGTCTTTTTCGAAGAACGCTCTGACTTCCCCGCCCCGCAGGATGCGGTCGAAATCGTCCCGCCATCGGCGCAAAACCCCCCGCTCGGGCCGGACGGGGATCTACCCCGGCGTTGAAGTAGGGACGGATCCGGACCCGATCCACGGGAGTCGTCATCGGAAACATGCGATCCCCTGGGACCTTGCAAGCACCGTAAATGAGGCTCCAAAACGGATCGAGAGGAGCCTCGAAGCGCGAGCCGATCAGCAAGTGCATGACCGGCCGGAAAGCCAGGCTTTTACCCGGGGGCAACCGGAAGGCGGCCGGTTCGCGCAAGACCAGGGTGTCGGAATCGAGCCAGACCAGAGTCTCGGCCGCGCCCGCGGCCCGCTCCTCCGCCGCGGCCGCCGCGTAGGGCATCATTCCCAGGGGGAGCGCCCGGGCTTCGTCTGGAAGCCGGAAGGGCAGGAGCCGAACGTTCATCCCCTCGAGCCGGGCCCGTGTGGGCGGGGAGACGCTCTCGGCGACGGGCTCGGGTGCCAAGGCCCAGACCTCGGCCTCGGCAAGAGCGCCGCCGAAGCGCCGAAGGCTCCCGGCCAGGAGAACCGCCGTCAGCTCCTCGCGGCCGGCGGGGACCGCAAAGGCGAAGACGAGGCGGGCTTCGAGAGCGCGGCCGATCGAGCCCGCCCCGGCCAGGGCGATCAACCCCGACAACAGGAGGCCGGCCGCTTTTCCGTTGACCATCTCAAGCTCCTCTTGCGGGGATCGGGATCGGGACCCACACCCCTACCCCATTATTACGAAATTCGGGGGCAAATCCGCTAGCACCTGCGAGAGATTTTTAGCCTTCCCTAGAAGCCCGCGGGCCGCAGCCGCTCCAGGAAGGCGGCCGACATCCAGTACACCGTGGCGTTGCCGTTGCCGGGCCGCGACAGCGCCTCCTGCAGCTCCATGTAGGCGCCCCTGGCTAGCCGGTCGGAGGTCCCCGGATCGGGTCGCGTGGTCATGAAGAAGAAGTATTTTCCGTCGGGGGAAAGGGCGGGCGAAAACTCCCGGTCCCCGGCCGTGTTCACGAGCGGCCCGAGGTTGACGGGCCGGCTCCATTCGTCGCGGGCGTTGCGGAATACGATGTAGTAATCCGTACCGCCGGCCGAGTCGGGCATTCCGGCCGCCGGAACGATGAGGAAGCGCTCGTCCGGGTCGACGAGGGCGTTGAAGCGGTCCGTCCCGCAGTGGACCGCGGGCGGGAGCTTCTCGGCGGGGCCGTAGCCGTCTCCCTGCCGGCGGGCCCGGTAAAGCCCGTTCGTCCGCTCCCCCTTGAGCATGCGGGTGAAATAGAGCGTCCCGTCACGCGTCGTCGAAGGGAAGTACTCGGCATGCTCGGTGCTGATCGTCCCCCCGAGGACGTAGGGCTCGCCCCAGCCGTCCCCCATCCGGTCGACGGCCCAGATGTTCTGGTTGCGCTCGCCGCCTTCGGCCGTCGGCCGGTCGGAGAGGAAGAGCAGGCGTTTCCCGTCCGCCGTAACGTGCGGTTCGTAGGTCAGGTACCTCGCGTCGCGCGAGAACGAGGCCGGCTTCGGCTCGGTCCAGACGCCCCCGCTCAGTCGGGTCTCAAAGACCAGGTTGAATCGGAAGGCCGAGACCGAGAAATAAAGCTTCGACCCGTCCGGCATCCAGGCGATGTCCCGAGTGAACAGCCCGCAGGAAACCACACCCGGAGCGAACGGCACGGGTGCGTCCCCGGGCAGGCTTTGGCCCAGGTAAGGCCCCTTGAACACGGGGAACCGTCCCGATTCCTTCATCCCTCCCGCGGCCGAAAGGCCCAGGCAAGCCGCCAAGGCCAGCCCGACCGCAAGTCTCATCTGTCTTCGATGTCCCATCCTCGACCTCCTGTTCCGCCCTCCGGATGGCTGCTCCGCGATCCCGGGACGCCGCTCTCACTTTTCATACATACATACATACGGCGGGAGGCGGACGAACGCCATAGGAAAAAGATCCTAAACAAGGCCGGTGGGGGGATGACAAAAGTTGGAATCGGGAGGATCATCCGGCCGGCCCGCGCCGCCGGCCTCGAGGCGGTCCCAGCCGCCGCCCGGTCAGCCCACGACGATCTTGGCTAGAAGCTCCTTGCGCTTAGGCCAATCGGGCATGACCTGGGTCAGCAGGGCATAGAAGTCTCCGCCGTGGTGATGGTGTTTCAGGTGGCAGAGCTCGTGCATGATGACGTACTCGACGCATTCCAGGGGCGTTTGGACGAGGCGGATGTTGAGGACGACCCGGCCGTCCCGGCCGCAGCTTCCCCAGCGACTCCGCATCCGGCGCAGGACGACCTCCGGGCGAGGGATCCCGAAGCGCGAGGCGACGGTCACCTGCCGTGCCAGGACCCGGCCAAAGACTTCCTCGGCCCGGGCCTTCAGCCAGCGGTCGACCGCCCGCCGGGCGGCGGCCGTGTCGGATGCCTCCGGGATACGGACGATCAGTGAGCCGCCGGACATCCGGGCCGCGGACCGGCCGCCGGATTCGACGACCAGGGGGTGCGCCACCCCCAGATAGGCCACGGATTCCCCCGGCTCGAAGCGCTCGGGGTGGGGCAGCCGGATATAGTCCTCGACCTTGCGGAGGGTGCGCCCGATCCAGCCCGCCTTGCGGCGTACAAAGCCGAGGATCCTGTCCTCGGACATGCCGGCCGGAGCATGGACGGTGATGCGGCCGTCGGGCTGGACGACGATCCGGATCCTGCGTCCTCGGCCGCGGAACACCCACAGCCGGATCGTCCGACCGTCCAGGTCCAGGCTGCGGCAGACCGCCCCGGCCGTGCTCAACCCAGGTGCCTCGCAAGCTCATCCATGGCCGCCTCCTCGCGCCCATTATTATAGGAAATCCCGGCCGCGAGGCCAGTTATTTCTTGCATCCGGACGGCGAATTTCAGATAATCCCCCTAGTTTAGTAAGCGCGGGCGGGCATGAACCTCAGGCAAAGAACGCTTCTCCATACCGGTGCCGTCGTCTTTGTGATGATCATCCTGATGTACGCCGTCCTTTCCTATCGGATCCAGGTCAGCTACCAGGCCATGGAGAATGCGGGCGTCGAGGGCAACTGCGCCGCGGCCAAGAATGCGTTCGCCGATGTGCTCGAATCCGTATCCGGACAAGCCCGGGACTGGGCCTTCTGGGACGACGCCTACGGCTACGCGGCGAAGCCCGACCCCGAGTTCATCAAGAAGAACATCACCCCATCGACCTTCGACGACCTCAAGATCGACCTGATCGGGATCTTCAGCCTGGACGGGCGTCTACTGTACGGCCAGGACGCTTCCGCGGACTCGGGCGGCGCCGGCGCCCTGCCTGAGGAATTCCTCTCCCAGGTCGGCGGCGGCGGCCTGTTCCTTCGATCGGCCGACGAAACGGAACCCCGGACCGGACTTATCTGCCTTGCCGACCGGCCGCTTCTCTTCGCCGCCGCCCCCATCCTCCGCTCGGACGAGACCGGACCGGCCCGCGGAACGGTGATCTTCGCCCGCTCCCTCGATACCGGCCTGATCCGGCGCATCGAGACCATGACCGGCCTCCGCCTGAGCGTTCATCCCGTCGGCGGCACCGACGCCCCGGCCGACATCCGCGAAGTCCGGGAGGCCCTCCTCGCGGAACGGCCCTCGGTCATCCGGGCCGCCGGCCCCGACGTCATTTCCATCTCCTGGCTGATGAAGGACTGCACCGGCCGTCCGGCCCTGATCTTCCGGGCCGACGCGCCGCGGCCCGTCTACATCCAAAGCCGCACCGCCAGGCGCTACCTGCTCATCGCCCTGCTTGTCCTCGGGGTCGTGTTCCTGGGTATGAACCTGATCTTCCTCGACATCCTCATCTTGCGGCGCGTCGGCCGCATCGGCCGCCTCTTCGAAAGGGTCCGGACCTCGGGCGACACCTCGGCCCGGCTGCGGCTTGACGGCCGCGACGAGCTGGCCGAGATGGGCGCCTCGTTCGACCGGCTGCTGGAGACCATGGAGGAGTTCCGTCGGCGCGACCGCGAGCTGTCCATCACCGACCCGCTGACCACGGCCTACAACCGGCGCCACTTCAACGACAAGCTGGCCGAGGAGTTCGAGCGGGCCAAGCGCTACGGCCGCGCCCTCTCGCTGGTCATCCTGGACGTGGACTATTTCAAGGAATACAACGACACCCGCGGCCACCAAGAGGGCGACTTGCATCTGAAGCGGACGGCCGAGCTACTGCGGGCCATGACCCGCAAGCAGGACATCGCAACCCGTTTCGGCGGCGACGAGTTCGCCCTGCTTCTGCCCGAAACGTCGAAGGAGGCCGCCCGCGGGCTGGCCGAGCGGATCCGGGCCCGGGCCGCCGCCGCCGGGCCGACCTTGAGCCTGGGGGTAGCGACCTACCCGGACGACGCGGCGGACTCCGAGACACTGATCACCAAGGCGGATGGGGCCCTCTACAAGGCCAAGGGCGCGGGGCGCGACCGTGTCGAAACGGCTTGACGGCCGCCTCGCCGTCCTACTCGAACCACTCCACATCCCGCTGGAAGTCCCCTGCTTCCGATGAACTTGGACTAAGGTTTATTCCAGGCCCATCCTCTTGATGATCTCATCACCGATTTCGATGGCCGCGGGATTGTCGACATTGGTCAGGATGATGATCGTATATCCGTTCCGCAGGTCGCGACCGAAAAAGGTCGAAACGCCGTTGGCCCCTCCGGCAGACCGCGAGACGCGTTGGGGAACGAAGGGATCGCCGATCTTCCCCGCGTATCTGTTCTGCAGGAAATCGACGAACGTCTTTCCGAGCAGCTTCCCGGATCGAATCGCCGCGTCGAATTTCAGCATATCCTCGACGGTCGAGTATCCGCCGCCGGCCGGCGTCCCTTTGGGCGAGAGGATATACGTGTTCTCCCAGCGGAAGTCGGTCGCATTTGCGTTCCGCGGATGCATGTTCGTGTAGCCCACAGCCAGGTTCTCGACGAACGAGTCCCGGTCGTAAGAGTCCGTGTCGGCCATGCCCGCGGGCTTGTAGATGTGCTCCCGGATATAGGAGAAGTAGTCCGATCCGCTGACTTTTTCGATCAGCGCTCCGGCAACGTCATAGCCGGTGTTGGAGTGTTGGGTTTTCGTCCCCGGCTCGAAATCGAGGGGCATCGTCTTGATGAACTCCATGTACTGCGCGACCGACCGCAGATCGTCTTTGTGCTGGAGGAAATAGGGGTGCTGCCAATAATCCCCCCAGCCGTTCCCCATGGTCAGCAGGTGCCGGACCTTGACCTTTTCGCCGACCTCCTTGGGGAAGAAATCGAGATACTTGCCGATGGGATCGTCGATCCCGATCTTTCCGGCCTCGACCAGTTGCAGGACGGCAACCGCCGTGAAGCTCTTGTTGAGAGAACCGAGATTGAACTTCGTGTCGATCCGGTTCGGGGCGCGGAAGCGCTTGCTGGCTAGGCCGGCGGTCTCTCGCAGCAGGGGCTTGCCGTCCTTGGCGATCAGCGCCGCACCCGAGAATTTACCCTGCCTGGCTTGCTCCGCCAGGAAAACCTTGATGGAATCCAGGTCGGGGGCGGGAGAGGGCGCCGGCTTGGCAGAGGCGGGTTCCGGACCCGGCGCCCCGCCGCCCTGGCCGGCCGGCTGGAAAAGCAGGCTTGCGATCAGATTCGGGGCGGCCGGCTGGACATCCACCTGAATCCGGAACGACATCCCCCGCGACGCCGACCGCATAAGGAAGGAGAGGGAGCCGGGCTCCGATTTGTCGATGGAGACAAGCTCAAATGGGCCGGCCTGGGCCTTGAGCTGATCGATCGGCCCCCCCCAGGCGGCCTCGGCCATTTGGCTCTTGAACGCTTCGGAACAGTTCTGCCGGACGAATTCCGTGGACGAGATCTTGATCTTGTCGTTGAAGAGATCGAACAGGATCTTGGCCCGGCGGCCCGCGGCGGTGTCGGGAAGCTCGACCGCTCCCGCCGATGCGGGCCCCCGCCATCGGATCGAAGCGAGGCCGGAATCCGCCAGCGAAAGGACCATACCCAGGGCCAAAGCTATCAGGCCCCCCCCTTTCAGTCTTTGAACGATTCTCATTTGAATACCTCCATGAGATGAATAGTGAATCGCCGGTTAATATGGAGGAAAAACGGTCTGTTTTCGACTCATCCGGAAAATGATACCAAGATGCGCGCGGACCGTTGGTTTTCAATGGAAGGGAGGGGTCTACTCTTCCCATAATGGACCCGCAAGCAGGACATCGTAACCCGCTTCGGCGGCGACGAGTTCGCCCTGCTTCTGCCCGAGACGTCGAAGGAGGTCGCCCGCGGCGGGACCGCGGGAAGCAAAATATACCCGTTCGATACCCCAAGCCTTGCCGTCCTCATTCGCGAAGCGAGTGAGGACGGCAACTCCGTCATCGAGCTGCCGGGGCGGAAGCCGAGCCCGGGGAATTTATCGGGTTTATACGGAAGGGCCGAGCGCCTCCGGTTTCATTCCCGCGCCTATTTCTTCGTCGCCGGCTTACTCAGCTCTTCCTTGGCAAAAGCATTGTCCGGATTCGCTTCCAGCGCCTTCTTCAGATAGGAATGGGCTTTTTCGACGGCGCGTGCCGCGGCTAAGGCCTCGCGGGCTTTAGGCGCGCCTTCGGTTCGCCGCAACTCGAGGAACTCCTCTCCCAGGGGCGGCCGGACGGCGCCTTTCCTCGATTCGACGGTCAGAAGGCCTTCGGGGATTCCGTTAGACTCCGGGGAAGCGGTGAGGAAGGCCGCTCCGGCGGCGTCGGATTTGAGCCGCGCATTGAGAAAATTCAGAATGTAGCGGCATATCGTCCCGTAAGCAATGTCGAATTTTTCGATTTCCTTGTCGGCAGGGGCTTCACGGCAGACCAGCGAGAGCCTGGAGAGGCTTTGAAAGCTTACGTGGCCGATAGAGTGGAATCGCAGGATCACCGTATCCGCGTATTTGATCCCGTCATAGACGCTGAGGTCGGCTTGGCGGCCGCTGCCGGCATCAACCATGACCAGCGAGGGCGTTTGAGTCGTTGCGAGCAGAGGATAGAAGGGAAACGATTTTCTGACCGCCTCGTCGAGTTGGGGCGCGATTTCCGCGCCGTCCATTCCGACGCGCGCGTCGATCCGCGTGTTTCGGGCGGCTAGAAACTGGCTGACCGTTCCGCCCCAACTGTAGCCGATGACCCCGGTTTTAGCCGGATCGACATTCGGAAAGCCTTTCATTCGTTCCATCACGAATTCGGCGTCTCGGACCAGCATCTCCACGTCGTAAGCCTTGTTGGGGCCCAGTCGGTTGACGAACCCGTTGCAGGGAAAAGCGGCCACGACGTAGCCATGGCTGGCCAGGAATTCGCACAAGACGCTGTTTTCGAAAGCCTCCCGGCCGATGCTCGGCGCGTAAAGGATCAGCGGAAAGCCCTTCCCCAGCGGCCGGGCATCCCTAATCGCTGCACAGGGGATTCGCAGCGTTTGTTCCAAGCGGGCTTGGTCCCCGGCGTTGCCGCCCTCCGGCCCGAAAGCCTGTATCCTGATCCCGTTCAGGAACTGTTGTTTGCGGAGATCGCTGGACTTGTCGAAGACGAGCTCCGTGATCAGGGAATCGACATATTCGCCGTAAGGGATGAACCGGGGAGAAGGGGGCGCCTCGGCGGGGTACCAGATCGAAATCTGGATCGGCCGAGCCGTTTCACGTCGGGCGGGTCGCCCTACGGAATCGGTTTTCTCCAAGTACGTTCGGCTGTAGTCGTAGTGATGCTGGACCGCGTAGCCGACTTGATAGGGACCCGGCGATAGCACCGACAGCCCGAAGGTTTGGCCGTCGGCAAATCCTTCCGTCAAAGACCCGGAAATGAGCATCCCCACGACGATGAAACGGAGCAAAATATTCGGCATGGTGGCCTCCCTTTTATTTCGCTTGAAATTTCCGATCGGCATTCTCTCGATCCTATTCGTTCCCGGCGGTCCTGACGACTTGCCGGCCTGTTCGCGGACCCACAGACTCCCAGCCTCCCCTTGCAGCTCGCCTGACATCCCCGGCAGCCGGGGGGGGGTATTTATTTTGTCCCTTCAGCGGAAGCTCGAAACCTCTCCCCGGCGAATCCACTTGCCCCCATGCCGCTCGTAAATGGTGATCCAGGCGCAGTCGAAGTCGATCTTTCTGGAATCTCCCTGCTCCCCTTTGCGAACGCCGGCGACCCGGACGTTGACGAGAGCCCAGGCGAGCGTTCCATCGGCCGAGATCCCGACCATCGGTTCTCGGAGATTTCGATACTCGGAAAACTCCGTGCTCGCAAGATAGTCCTCGAATTGCCGCAACAGCTCTTCTTGGGAGGGTTGGCGGATCTCCCCGTTTCCCACGGAGAAAAAATCCGGAGAGACATCCCCGGCCAGGAATTTCGCGTCTTTGTTCAAGTGCGCTTCGATCAATTTCTCGTGTAAGCCGCGGATTTCCATCTCATAAGACCTCAAGTCGGGGGCCCGGCGACATCCGCAAACACCCCCTATGAGGATCGCGCAGCCCGCGAGGGTCCGCCAGGTTCTCATTTTTTCACCTCCGCGAGTTCGAGGTTTTCATCGCCCGTTTCCGGAGCGAAGACTTGGGGAACGCGGCCGTGCGGCGTCTGGCCGAGATAAGAACGTTCCCGGAAATCATCGATGATCGCCGCATCCACCCAGTAGATGTCCCCCCCTCCGGTCTTCGTGCTGCTGAAGAAGAGATACCGGCCGTCGGGAGAAAGCATGGGGCAATACTCGTTGGCCGACGAATTGACCGGAGGGCCCATGTTCCGAAGCTTCGTCCAGGATCCGTTTGTCTCCCGAAAGCTCAGGTACAAATCGCCGCCTCCGAGACCGTCGGCGCGGTCGACGCAGGACACGATTATCCAGCTTTCATCCGGAGCGATCAGGACGTCGCCCTCGCCGCGGACCGAATTGATCGCTTCGTCCAGGCGTTCCGGCTCCTGGTATCCTCCCCCGGCAAGGCGGGCCCTGTAGATATCCCGGTCGCCCGGGCGGTTTTCCCGGATCGCCTGGAAATACATCGTTCCGGCCTTGGAAACCGTCGGATAGAGCGACCGCTTCCCGGCATTCACCGGACCCTCGAGATACCGGGCTTCGCTCCACCCGTCCCCGGTCCTGTCCACGTACCAGATCTTGAAATCACCGCCGGCTTTCCCGCCGACCGGCCGGGTCGAGCCGAAGTACATCCGGCGCCCATCCTGCGTCAGGCACATATCCACATCCGACGCCTCGCTCCCGAACGGAACGGGCCGGGGTGTGGACCATCCCGAATCCTCCTGCCGGGTGACGTACATCCGATATCCGCGCCCGGGGATTTGCAGCGAGAAGTAGAACTCCCTGCCGTCGGGCGTGAAGACGGAATTCAGCTCTCGCTTGTCCGAGGAAACGTACCCGGGGGCAAAGACTTGGGGAACGCGGCCGGGCGGCGTCTGGCCCAGGTACGGGCCTTTCAACCTGCGGAAGTCGGCAAAGCGGATCTCATCGCCGATTGCTCGGGCGCGTATCGCCGTCGCCGCCACAAGCAAACTAAAACAGGTTAAGAGAATTTTTTTTTCTCTCATGGCTCCCTGGTTGTTTTAGGTCCTTTCGGTATTTTTGAGGCGACCGAACAGGACGGTACGGGCCCAGTATATGTCCATGTTCCCGCTTTTTGCGCTTACATAAAACAGGTATTTCCCGTCGGGAGTGACATAGGGGCGGTTTTCGGATTTAGGGGAATTGATTTCGTCGCCCAAGTGCTTGGGGATTCCCCAAGACCCGTCGCTTTGCCGGAACGAAATATAGAGATCGTCCTGTCCCAGCCCTCCGGGCATCATGGAGCAGTAAATCATGTAGCTCTCGTCCGGGGCGATGTAGGGGTCCCATTCATGAGATGACGTGTTGATCGTCTCCCCAAGGTTCTTGGGATCCTGATAGCGCCCGTTTTTAAACTCGGAAAGGTATAAATCCGAGGCGCCGTACCCTCCCGGTTTTCGGCTGAAGAAGTAGAGGTTTTTGTTCGCCGCCAAAGACGGGTAGCTGTCATGGTATTTTGTATTGACGGGAGCGCCGATTGGCTTGGGTTCCGTCCAGCCCGTTTCGGTTTTCTCCATCATCCAGATGTTGCCGCCTTCACCTTCCGAGCCGATCTCCGCAATAAGAAGATTAGAGGCAAACATCAACGTTCGGCCGTCGGGAGCGATGGTGAAATCGCCGATCTGGTATTTTTCGACAAAGGGAATCGGCTTCGGCGCAACCCAAATCCCATGGCTGTTATCGGTGATATAAAGATACGATTTGCGGTTGATCCATCTCTGGAAGATAAAATATTCCATATGGTTTCCCCAGCCGGAACAGCCCTCGCTGATGTCGGTATTGATGACACCGGGTGCGAACAATTCCGGCTTGATATCCGGGGGTTTCTGCCCCAGATACGGGCCGGATAGTATGGGAAACTCCCTTTGCTGCGCGGTAACCGTTATAGAAACAACGGCGATCAGGCAAAGAGCAAGGATACGATTATTCATAATTGCCTCCAACGTATTTTATATTGATCGCCCTTTAACGCTTCAATTTCTGGGGCTTTTAGTAAAGGACGGAATAAACAAATTCCTTGCCGCCGGGCATAAAAGAGGGCGGACCTTCGCTCAAGGCAGTCGAAATAGCTCCCGGCGCAAATATTTCGGGCGTATTTCCCGGCATTTTCTGGCCAAGGTAGGGCCCCGTGAGTTTTGGAAAATCGTCTTTTTGCAAGCCGGCCGCTAGCGAGCCCATGGCCGTCAAGCCAATGGCGAAAAGTATTTTTTCATATTTCCTCCCGCTTAAAATCACCGCCGAGGCCGGGTTTCTCTCATCCTCCCCGGGCCCATTTATGGGATCAGATCATGAACGACGGCAAAAGGCGCGTTTCTCAACATCGGCATCCCCTTTATACGTTCGCGGCGCAAAACCCCGATTTTCAAATCGGGGTTTTGCGCCGCTCAGTATTAACCCTATTAATACCCCGGGCTTCAGCCCGGGGTATCTAGCGGGTTTATTTTTTGCCGGCCGGGGAAGATACCGCGGCCGGGAATTTGAGCTTTCGCATGTCAATCCAATAGAGATGAGATTCCCCGTCGGCGGGCTGATCCCCCAGCTGTCGCATCCGGGACAGGGTCAAGGGACGGACCGGCTCCGCCTGATTCATCCTGTCGCTGGCGAAGAATAAATACCTCCCGTCGGTGGAGACGAAGGCCCTTCTCTCGTCGAAGGGAGTGTTGACGGAAGGTCCCAGATTTCGGGGTCTTCCCCAGGCTCCCGATTCATCTTTAAAGCTGATGTAGAGGTCGCTGGCGCCGGAAGATTCCCCGGGACGATCCGCATCGAAAATGATGTACCGTTCATCCGGGGCAATGAAGGGGTGATTTCCCGAAAGCTCATTGAGCGGTCCGGTCAACGGCTTCGGTCGCGAATAGGCTCCCTTTTCGGACCGGCAGACGAAGAGGCGGCCGTGTATCCCGTCCGGAAATTGGGCGAAATAGAGATTGCCGTTCGCCGCGACCGAAGGATACACGGCTCCCGTCCCCCGGTATTCGGGACCGAAATCGATCGCCCGAGGCGCGCCCCATCCGGTTTCCGTCCTTTCCATCCTCCAGAGGTGCGAGGAAGTTCCGCTCTTGGCAAGAGGATCGGGCCCTCGGGAGTTGAAGACGATCGTTTCGCCGTCGGGGCGGAAAAAGGGATACTCCACCCTGAAGCCGGAAGGAGCCGGGAATTCTTCGGGCTCCGTCCAGACACCGTCCTCGAGGCGGGAATTCAAAAGATAGCCCTGTCCGAATAAACCCCGGGAAGCAACGAGATGCTTGGCCGAGGGAGCGGAAAGCTCGTATAGAAGCTCCCTGCCGTTCGGCGAAAACACGATGCGCTTCTCGAGGTATCCGGCGGATAAAATCCCGGGCGCGAAAAGCTCGGCCACGCCGACAGGCGGTTTCTGGCCGAGGAAGGAACCGGAAAGCCGGGGAAATTGCCGGAATTCGATCGGCCGGAGAGCGGCAAAGGCCGTTCCCGCGGCCAGGATTATAGCGCCGAATCTCATAATGATCTCCATGAAGCAGGCGATTCTTTCCGGTCAGGTGACATACCGCCCGAAGCCGTCGCGATCCATCAGGAGACCCGGACGTTATTCCATGCCGAAAAGGCGCTTGAGCCCGCCGAGCCGGTGGCGGCTCAGGGGAAGCTCGATCCCGCTTTTCATCCGCACGGCGTACCGGCTTCCGCCGAGGTGCTTATAGGATTCCGCCTGGTCAAGATTGACGAGGAAAGAGCGGTGGATCCGGGCGAAGGAATCGGGGAGGATCTTTTCCAGCCGGTTCAACGGCTTTTCGATCAACTCCCGCCGGCCGTCGCTCATCCACACTTCCACCAGGTAGCGGGTCGCTTTCAACAGGACGATTTCCCCGACCGGCAGGAGTCCGTTCCGGTTGTTCTTACGGAAAGTCAGGAAGCGGGCCGGGGCCGGGCTTTTCTGCAGGCCGGCATAGCGGTCCAGGGCTTGCCGAAGGCGCTCCCGGCTGAAGGGCTTGGGAACGAAATCCAGGACGCCGTATTCGAAGGCCCGGGCGGCCTGCTCGGTATGGGCCGAAATGATGATGGTGTGGAACGGTCGGGCGACCGCCCGCTCCAGGATCTCATAGCCGTCCCGGCCGTTCAGGTTGAGGTCCAGGAAGCACAAATCGACGTTCTTCCGGGCCAGGCTTTCTCCGGCCTCATCCAGCGAATAAGCGATCTGGACGTTTTTGAGGGCGCTCCCCAGGAGGGCCCTCAGGTTTTTTTCGATATAATCCGCGATCGGCGGCTCATCTTCGACGATCAGGACGCGCATTTTTCAATCCCCCCGCGAATGACGATCCGGACGCGCCAGACGGGCCCGCGAAGGCCGTACTCCAGATCCCAACGGCCGGGATAGCTCTCTTCCAGGCGCGTCCGAATGTATTTAAAGCCCAAGCCTTCCTCGAGACGATCCGCCTGCATCGCCGAGACCCGAGCCAGTTGGGAACCGCCGTTCTCGAGACAATACGCGACGGATTCCCGATCGCGCGCGCAGGTCAAGGTGAACGTCCCGCCCTCCCGGGCTTCATAGGCGTGCGTCAATCCGTTTTCAATCAGGGTATGAAAGAGCATTGGAGGGATTTTCAACCCCGCCATATCGCCGTTAACCGCCAAGCGATAAGCCGCATCCCGCCGGTACCCCATCAGCTCCAGATGACTGCGGCAGAGGGCCAATTCCTCGGCCAGGTCAATCTCCGGCTCGGAAACGATGCGGTTGATGATCCGGAACTCCTCGGCCAGGGCCTCGATCAGGCGTCCCGCCTTATCCGGATCCCGTCCGAACCAGGATTGGATGGACAGCAGAGTGTTCATGAGGAAATGCGGCTGGATGCTTTTTTTCAGCAGCTCCGCGGCCAGCCGCTGAGACCGGAGGCGGAAGACATCGAGGGTTCGGTTTTCATCCCGGACATGGAGGGCGATGATCCCCATGAACAAGGCCAGGACCAGGGCGGTCAAGCCCATATCCGCAAAACCCGGCAGGGATTCGAGAAACGCGGTCAGCCCCGGGACAAAGAAGATCCCCACGTGGTAGACGGCCAAGATCGCCGTTCCGGCCAAAGCCAAACCGCTCCCCCTTTTCCGCCGAACGGTCAGGCCGATCGCCAAAGCGAAGACATAGGCAACGGCGGCGCCGCTGAGCAGAACGGCATCCTCTCCCCATCCCGCGCCGAGAAATGCGGCGGCAGCCAGCAGGACGGCCAGGATGGCCAGATGCATCCCCCGGCGGCGCACCTCGAAATGCCAGAGGAGAAACGCGGCCAGGAGAACGAAGGCGGCCGGAATCCCGAACATCACGAAAACCTCGACCCGGGCGAACAGGTGAACGGCGATGGCCATCTTCTCGACGGCATAGATCCAGACGCTGTGAAGGAAAAACAGGAAGGCAAAGGTTCCGAAAAGGACGAATCCCGGATTTCTCCTTCCTCGGATGAAAAGGAAAAAGCCGAACAGGGCGGCGACGAAGTAGAGCCCCATCGAGACCAGCCGACGGTCGACGGTTCTCTGAATATTCCCGGCCAAGTCGGCAAGGGGCCCAAAACCGATTCCGGTGATGATGGTTTTCCCCTTGACGTGAAAATTCGAAATCCGGAGGGCCAGGAGATGGGCTCCCGGCTCGGCCCGGCCGGAGCTGAACACTTGAAGGAATCTTGTCGCACCGGGTAATTCCCGGCCGCGATCCCGGCCCCAACGACCGTTGCGGCCGACGAGTACGCCGTCCCAATACACCTCGAAGGCGGACGGAAGATTATAGACGGCAAGCGTCGGCGGAGAGGATTCGGAAAAACGTCCGGTCACCTCGACGGTTTTACGCAGCCAGAAGGTTCCGCGGCCCGCAAATCGTCCGGCGATCTCCCGGCTTTCCCATCCGGCGCCGTCATAGTCGGGCCGGGCCCAGGCGGGATCGTCGCCGGCTTTCACCCGCCAGTTGAGAAGGCCGACGAGCGCTGGGGCTTCGCTGACCCGAACGTCGCCGTCGGTCGGAGCTTGGATTGACGGGGCGTCATCGGCCGGAAGCCCGGGAAGCGAGCCCGCGAAAAGCCGGCCTCCTGCCGGGAGAAACATCCAGAAGGAGAGAAAGGCGGCCATTCGCCCGACCGAAGCCGCGAAAGACGGGAAGCGCATCATGCCTCTCGGGCCATCATACGCCAAACTCCGTCTCGAAAGAAAACAACGTCAGCTCGGCCGTCCCGTCGATTTGGCCGACGCCTTGAAAACGATTTCGTGCCCGGGCCGCCAGGGGCCAAAGGCATTTTGGAACCAACGGTCGGTCATCTCGTTTGCGGACGAGAAGCTGAACGTATTCCGAAATTCGTATGCCTGTTTGACCTGCGGATTCGGAGGGGCCGACGGCCAAGCCATCCGGCCTTCCATCGTCAGGACGCCGTTTTCCGCCGTAACGTATCCGGTCCGGAAGGAGCCGCCGCTGTGAATGGCGAAGAGGGCAATTCTCTTGGCGATATCATCCCAATAGAAATAGCCCTCCCCGAAATCGTTTCGGCCCGTCGATCGCCGGGTGTATTTCACGCATAAGCCGCTCCCGACGGCTTCGAACCGGCAGACAACCTCCCGGTCCGGCGAACCGTCGACGGACTTCATCATCCCCTTCCACTCCTTGTCCAGGAGCGGAGCGAGGGCCGAAAGCTTCGGATCGAGAGTCTGCGCCAAGAGGGCCGGAAGAAGGACGCCCAGGACAAGGACCGCCGGGAGAAGCGCTTTTTTGAACATGTTTGATCTCCTATTTTTTTGCCTCCGGCGCGGCCGGGAAAGCTTCGGCCGCGTCCAGAAGACGCCGTTCGAGAGGGCCGTAATATGTTTTAAACCAAGCCATATTGGCCTGAGAATCGGGATCCAACCGCCGGGCATAGTTTGTCAGAAGAATGAAGCCGGCATATCCCCGGCCGGTCCTTTTCAGGATCATGGCCGAGGTATATCCGAGCTGGCCGCCGATATGACCGGCCGCGCCGTCGGCGCAGACCGTCCAGCCCATGCCCTGTCCGATCAGGGGGAAGACGTCGATGGCCGCGCCCGGGGCTTGGACCGCGACCGCGTGCATCTGGTCGATCGTCGACTTCTTGAGAAGACGCCGGCCGTCAGCCGCCTGTCCGCCCTTCATATGGAACGTCAGAAACTTGGCCAGGTCGGCGGCCGTCGTCCTCACTCCGACCGGCCCTGGAGCGACGTCGTACAGGGGGAACGTCAGGAGTTCTTCCCGAACGGCCGCTTTCATTGATTCGGCGAAAGGAACGGGCCGCCCAAGGACGGAGAGGGCCGGGCCGACGGCTCGCTCGCACGGCGGGGCGTTCCGCTCTGAAAAGGCGGCCTTGCTGAAGCTCGATTCGTTCATGTCCAGGGGAGAGAAGATGTTCTTTTCGACATAGGCTTCAAACGTCCCGTTGGTGAGCCGTTCGATGAGATAGGACAGGAGCCCGTAGGCCGTATTGGAATACATCAATGTACCCGGCTTTTCGGCCCACACTTCGGGCGTGAAGTATGCCCCGCCCGGAGCGAGGAGTCCGCCGTAAAACTCCGACGCGGACGGCGGTCTCTCGAAGTGCGGAACGTCGACGCCGAGCCGGGAGCTGAAGGAAACCAGCTCAGAGTCCTTGAAGGTCGAATACTTGATGAAGGCCGGCGTTTCGCGGTTCAAGCCGGACTGGTGGGTCAGGAGCATCCGGGTCGTGATCGGAGTGTCCGGATATTCAGGATGGCGGACCTTGAAGGGAAGGTAAACGCCGATATCGGCGTCCAAGTCCAACAGGCCCCGTTCAAAGAGCTGGAGGACGGCGACGGCGGTGAACGGCTTGGTGATCGAACCGATCGCGTACCGTGTCAAAAGCCCGGCCGGCCCGTTGACATTCGCCGCCCAGACGAGCTTTCCCTCGCTGATGACGGCCACCGAAGCCGAGGGAACTCCTCCCTCGGCGACCAGCCGATGGAAGAGGGCTTCGGTTTCAGCGTCGATCGAGCCAAATGCATCCGCCCGCAGGGGTTTGTCCGATCGGACGGCTGCGGGCGCCGCCGGCGCCTTCAAAACGCCCTCATAGCGGTCGAAGACGATCGGTCGGGGATACGCCCCAAGTGCGCCGGGGAGACCTTCCCGGTGGACGACGTTCATCGATCCCCCGTTATCGGCCAGGGTGTAGTCCTCCTCGATCTGCAAAACGACTTTCTTTCCCTTCCTCAATTGCTCGCTTTGATAACGGATTCGGAGTTCGGTTCCGGCAAAGGATGCGGAACAGGGCAGGGCCTTGCCGTTCCGGTCTGAGTACGTGACTTCCCGCCCGTCGAGCGGTAGAACCATCGTCCGCATGGGAGTTTTTTCCTCTCCGGGAAGATAGGAGGAAACGGAGATCGAGTCGGCGCTTTGTTCGAATTCGACGACGTAGGCCGGAAGGCCCGGAATGCCTGTTTTTCGAGATTGACGATCCAGCGGCCGGAAAAAGCGACGGCCGGAGACGGAGAGCCGAAAACGGCTCCGCCCGTAAGAAGGCAGACGAACAAGGGAACGAATCGTTTCATGGCCATTCTCCTTTCATCTCCTCTCATGACGCGGGCATCCCCTGATAAGTACACCCTCCGCCTCCCGACGGCTCCTTTTCCCTCCCGCAGGCGCTTGTCTCCGGTCATCGATGCTCTTCCAAAAGTAAAGTCATGGATTCAAAATTCATCGTGACTTTCGTCCCCGGGGACGGAACGTCGCGGCCGAGCGTCCCGTCGAATATCTTGGTGTCGGAACCCGTGACCTCCTCCGAAGAGGTCGAGAATCCTTTGCTGGGCTTCGGCCGATTCGCGATACCGGCCGATCCGACGATAGGCGTCCGCCAGCAGAACCCAGGCCGGCCGGGCCATCTCCCGGCCGCTTCCGGCGCCCGACCCCTTTTTTAAATACGACCGCAGGCGGCGGATGGCCTCGTCCATCCGATTAAAAGCCGCATCCGCCGCTCCCAGGTAGAATTCCAGCTCCGGTTCCTCGTCGGTTTGAACGGACTCCAGGGCCTCGCGGAGTTCAAAATATCTCACTTCATCATAGAGTCGACGGAGTTTCGGAGACGTCGGAGGCCGGGATGGCCCGCCGGGCTCCGGCGGAGCCGCGGAGAATCCTCCGCAGGTCAGAATACAAACCCAAAGGATGCACCGGTTGGCTGTCCTTTTTGTCATTTTTCTTTTTTCCCTTCTACGGCGGGGCTCGCTTTTTTAAGATCGACCCGGTAGAGCGTGCCGTCCCCGTTCATACTTTCGCGGCGCCAACACCCCGATTTTCAAATCGGGATTTTACGCCCGAACGTATAAAAACAACCGGGTAAGCTCCCGCCAAGGCCGGGCGCCGCCGGGCTATTTTTTCGGTCTCAGCCGCTCGATGAATTCGGCCGAGACCCACCAGATATCGCCCTGGCCGATGAAAAACATGAACTTTCCGTCGGGTGTGACCGCCGGACACAACCCCTGTTGGACGGAATTGATTTCCGGTCCCGTGCTGACCGGCTTCGTCCAGGCGCCGGCCGCATCCCGGTAACTGATGAACATATGGGACCGGCCCTCGGCCGGGGGGTGCCCTGTCGAGACGAACAGGAGGTAGCTTTCATCGGGGGCGACGAAGGGCGTATGCTCGATGCCCGGCGTATTGATCATGGGGCCGAGATTTTCCGGTTTCTGATGGACGCCATCGATCATCCGGGCTCGGTAGAGATCCTTGTTCCCGAAGCCGCCGTCCCGAATGGAGGAAAAATAGAGTGTTTCATCCTTTGTCAGAGAGATCAGCCAGTGCTGTTCGAAGTCGTTGACCGCGGCCGAGATGGGCCGCGGCTCCGTCCATCCCTCCGCTGTCCTCTCCATCCGCCAGATGTTTTCCTTGCCCGGGGCGGCGCCGGGCGCGATCGGCCGCTTGCTCAAGAAATATACGCGGCGGCCGTCGGGAGAGAAGATCGCCTCTCCGTCGCCGTATTGAGAATTGAACGGCGCTTGCCGCGGCGCCGTCCAGAGACCGTTTTCGCGGATCATCATCAGAATTCCCTTGCCGAATCCGGACCCCCAGAAGACCGTACTCCCATCGGGAGAGAAAACGGCCGGTGCGTGCTCGTTGTCGAATCCGTGTCCGGAAACGATCCCGAGGAGGAAACGCTCAGGCGTATCCCCGGGTTCCGGTTCGTTGAGGTAGGGTCCGCGCAACTCGGGGAAACGGGAAGGGGCGTCGGAGGCGCCCCGATCCCGAAGCAGGTCGGCCAGGGCTGCAAATCCGTTCTCGGCGGCGATATGCCAGGCCGTTTTTCCCGTCCGGCTCGGCTCATCGACCTTCGCCCCGCCGTCCAGGAGGAATTCGACGAAGCCGCGCCTTCCATTTTCAGCGGCGATATAGAGCGGAGTCACGCCGTATTCGTTTTTGGCGTCGATCGGCGCTCCCTTGGCGGCCAGGCGCTTTCCGATGGCGACCGAGCCTCCCCGGGCGGCAGTATGCATCGGGGCGATCGTCCACCAGGGCATATTCTTCTTCTCGGCGGCTTCGACCGCCAGGTCGAAGACGCGCTCCAAGCCGTTGCTCGCGCTGATGAACACCACGGTACGGACCTGTCGGGCCTCCTCGGGCAGGCGCGCGCCGCAATCCAGCAAGTGATTGATGATTTCCGGCTTGCCATAGTAGAGCGTGGAAAGCAAAATCATCTCCCCGCGAGAGTTGATGTCGTTGACGTTGGCCCCGGCCGCGGTGAGAAGGCAAACGGCTTCCAGGTCGTTTCCAAAATTGCAGGCCAGGGAAAGAGGCGTCCGTTCGCGGATTTCCCTGGCTTCGAGGGCCGCCCCGGCTGCCAGAAGAAGTTTGACTGAAGCCGCATTGCCTTTAAAGGCCGCCGCATGCAGAGGCGTCTGGGCTTGGGCGTCAACGGCGGCAACGGACGCGCCCTGCCCCAGCAGGAATTCGACCGCGGCGGCTTTTCCGGCCTCCGCGGCGTGGTGGAGGGCCGTTTTCCCGTCCCCGTCTTTAAGGGTGATCAGAGTCTTATCGGATCCCACAAGAACTTTCAGGCGAACCAGGTCGCCGGCCCGGGCCGCGTCATGGATTTCGGCCGCGGCCAGCGGGAAAGCAACGAGAAACAGCATGAGAATAAAAGAGATTTTTCTCAAAGGAATCTCCCTCGCAAAATTCGATAGCGCCTTCACTGCTTCGGCTTCAGAGGCACAAAGCCGGCCCAACCATCCCAGGCCGGATGATCGGTCAAGCGGGCTTGGCCGGAGCCGTCGTGGTTCATCTCGTAGATCTCGAAATTACCGTCCCTCTCGCTCTGAAAAACGATCTTCGACCCGTCCGGCGACCAAGCCGGGTTTTCGTCCCGGCCCGGCGCGTTGGTCAGGACATGGTCGCCGCTTCCATCCGCTTTCATGACATGAATGTCGGCAGCCGGACGGCCGTTGATGCGTTCGTTAAGGGAATAAGCGATCCGATCCCCTTGGGGGGACCAGACCGGAAAGACTTCTTGCTGAGGCGTATGCGTGAGGCGCCGGGACCTTGAACCGTCCAAGTCCATCATGTAGATTTCATAGTTGCCGTCGCGATTGGACATGAACAATATCGACCTTCCATCGGGCGATATATTGGGTCGCTCATCGCGCCAGCTCCCGGAAGTCAGCTTCCTGGGGTTCGAGCCGTCCGCGTTCATGATCCAGATTTCCGTGCGCGAGTCAAAATCACGGACGAAGATGATGGCTTTCCCGCAAGGGCTGAACTGGGGATGCTCTTCGTTCTCGGCGGACGATGTCAACGGCCGCAGGCCGCTGCCGTCGAGGTTCATGAGGAAGACATCCTGGTTTCCCGCCCGATCGCTCAGGAAGGCGATCCGCTCACCGTCCGGCGAGACGGAAGGACAAAGGTCCTTGGCGGGATGGCGGGACAGGTTAACCGGCTCAGGCACCCCGGGCCGGAGCAGATATATATCCTGGTTATCGGCCCGGCCCGAATAGAAAACAACTCCATACCGGACCGGCGCGGCGTCTCCGGCCAGCATCATAAGCCCGATAAAGGCGGCCCAACCCACGGAGGCAAAGGAAATCAGCTTCCTCATTTTTTCATCCTTTCCATTCCTATCGTACGGCGTCTCGGCGGCTGACGAAAGAGGACAAGAAAGGCTGAGAGTAGGGATTTCAAGCGCAGGCTGCCGCCGCCTCCCCCCCGCGGCGCATGGCAGCGTGTCGGACTTAAATGCCAGTCCTTCATTCGTCATCCCTTTCTACGTCCTCCGGGATAAGATCCGGCATAAATTCCCTCCCAACGGCGACACTCGGCTCCCGTCGGAAGCGGCAGGTCCTATCCTTTCTCCGATAAATGATGATCCCCGATTACGGAAAGCCAGGGCAACAAAGACCGGGAAAGGCGACATCGAACGCCATGGCGCTTTACCGGAGGCGGTCCGGTTCAGCGATTCTCGAGTTTCAGGTCTTCGGGCAGGGCGCGCTGCGGCGTGAGTATCTCGTTGGTCATGCCTACGATCCACCAACGGCCGTCTTTTTTCACCAGCTCCCAACTATCCAACCCGACTTGTCCCGGTCCGGGGGGATTCTTCAAACGAGCCCTGTAGACGACGAAGACGTGTGCGATTTCGCCGAAAACCGTCAGCTTGACCTTTTCCACCTTTTCCTCGAAACCGCGCTCCTTCATCTTGAATTTATCCAGGTCGCCCTTGAACCAGTCGACGAATTGCCGGACGTCGAGCACGGCCATGGACGTCGCCGACATGCGGACGGCAAGCACGGCTTGGGGAAGAAAGAAGCGCTTGACCGCCTCCCAATCGGGCCCCGGTCCGGGATCGAAGCTGACCGCTGCATAAAGCCCGCGAATGAGGCTTTCCGGTCCCTGAAAAACATCCCCGTCTTGCGCATACGTTCCGGCCCACCCTCCGATTCCTTGACCGCCGAGGATAAGCAGAGCCAGTCCCAGCGCCGCCATCCGATTCTTGTTCATCGTTGCTCCTTTCAAGTATCTTTGGTTTGAGTCCGATGGAATTCCTCCGGGTCTTCCTCCAGGGCCATCAAGCTTCCTCTCGTCTTATACCCCGCCGAGAGGAAAAATTCTCATTCTTTCCTCCGGCAGACTCTTTTTTGACTCCCGAACTCTAATGGAAAACCTTTATTATGGAGCCGGGAAGAGCCACTCGGAGGCGATTATGCCACTGCGCCATTTGCCGACGCGTACTCTATGATGAGGGATAGAGCCAATATCGAAGACCTTCGGAAGGAAGCCGTGGCAAGTGATCCATGGACACGTTTCAAAGGAGATAAAAATGAAAAGACTGTTTTTAACTTGGTGCCAAATGGCAATTGTCGCGATTGCGGCTATGGCGCACCAAAGCGATTTACCGAAACTTAACGGTCCCTACCTTGGTCAAAAGCCGCCGGGAATGTCCGCTGAACTATTTGCCCCCGGGATTCTTTCGACATCCAATCCAGATATATGCATTTCGTTCACACCGGATGGAAGGGAAGTGTACTATACGATGGGAGGGCAACCTCATAGCGTCATCCTGTTCATGAAAGAAGAAGGGGGCGTATGGACATTTCCTGAAGTCGCCCCTTTTTCGGGAAGATATAGTTCCGAGTGCCAGTTATCCCCCGATGGGAATACGATGTATTTCTGCGCCGGTATTCCCGCATCGGCAACCGGCGACCCAAAAGGTAACTGGGATTTATTTAAGGTAGAAAGAAAGAACGGAGTGTGGGGAAACCCGGTAAGGCTCGCATACCCTTTGGCCTCGGATGATTATTCTGCGGATTGTCCATCTGTTTCGGCAAACGGGAATATCTATTTCTATTCAGCAAATTACCGGGGAGGATTAGGGAAGGGTGATATTTACACCTCAAGGTTTATCAATGGCGGATATGCGGCTCCGCAAAACTTGGGGACAAAAGTCAATACTGAGCATTATGATATGGACCCCTTTATCGCACCCGATGATAGTTATCTAATCTTTTCCTCCCTACGTCCCGGCGGGCACGGGGATAATGATCTTTATATCAGTTTCAGAAACAGTGATGGCACGTGGGGGGAAGCCGTGAATATGGGACCTAAGATCAACTCTTATGCCCACGAAATTCACCCTTTTGTCAGCCGCGACGGCAAATATCTGTTCTTTTGCTCGAAAAGAAGGATGGCCTACAAACGGTACTCCGAGAAGGCATTGACCTATAAAGAGAAGATGGCATGGACCCAAAAACCGGGAAATGAGTTTGAAGATATTTACTGGGTTGATGCAAAGGTTATTGATGATCTTCGGACTCCTTCTTCAGGGCTTCCCGGCGCAGGTCCTCGATGAACGAGGCGTCGACCCAATAGGGAGAGATGTTCTGGACGAAAAAGAGATACTTGCCGTCGGGGCTCAACTTCCCGCTGGAAGTCCCCTGCTTCTGATGAACCTTGTCTCCCATATAGACCGGCTTGGTCCAGCGGCCGTCGGGCTGGTGAAAGAGGATGGAGATTTCCGCGTACCGAGGCACGCCGAATTCATAATTGATGAGGTGATCCACATCCGGGCCGTCATCGATGCCTTCGGCATCGATCAAGGCGTCCAGGCTTACGGGTTCCTCGTACGCTCCACTCTGGATCTTCGACCGATACAAGAGCGTGCCTTTGGCATCGGGGCGATTGGCCTTGAAGTAGATCGTTCCGTCCTTGGCGGGGAAGGGAAGCATTTCATTGACGTCGTCCTTATTCGGAGGCGAACCGAGGCACTTCGCCGGGCCCCATTTACCGTCCGGTTGTTTTTCGGCGTACCAGAGATTGTGGTCGGAGGATGATCTTCCCTCGACCGGTCGATTCGAACCGAAGTAGATCCTCTTCCCATCAGGAGACATAGCCGGGTGCTCCATTTGAAAGCCCGAAAAAGGCGCCAGCTCCGGAGCCGTCCATAGGCCGTTTTCCTCCCTCATCCACCAGACCTTATGGTAGCCGACGCCCGGCATGAAGTAGCCGTGCCAGAAGACTTCCTTGCCGTCGGGCGAAAACACGGGAGGACTGTAGGACCGATAGATATCCCGGAAAAGCTCCGGCACGAAAAGCTCGGGCTCCGATCCGGGCGTTTTCTGGCCCAGATACTTCCCCTTGTAGGCAGGGAACTCTCGCGGAAGATCCTTGGCCCCGCTCTTCCGCAGGATATCGACGATTTCATCGTTTCGCGCGGCGGCGGCGAAATGGAGCGGCGTTCCCCCGTCCTTGCTCCGGACATCGAGGCGAGCTCCCTTTTCGACGAGAAATCGGGCCATATCGGTACGGCCGATGATCGCGGCTATATGCAGAGGCGTCAGGCCGCCGTCTTTAGCGGAATCGATCTCCAGGCCGCATTCGATCAAGTACTCGGCGATATCCCGGCTGCCGTGCGCAACGGCATAATGCAGGTAACTTTCTCCGTAGGGCGTCCGATACCTGATATCGAAACCCTTTTGGCGCAGCATCTTGACCATATCCAAATCAAGGCCCATGATGGCGTAGCGGATCGGAGTGGAGCTGTGATAGACATCCAAAAGCTCGGGAGGAAGGTCCCCGCCGCGGGAAATGAGATATTCCGCCATTTCTCTTTTTTTGGCCTGGATGGCGAACATGAGGGGCGTAAGGCTCATGATGCTCCTGGCGGCGGGGTCGGCACCGCTTTCGACCAGCCGGCGGACGGCTTCGGCGGAGCCCGCTCGCGCGGCCAGGTGCAGCGGCGTTTCGCGAGAACCGTCCCGGGCATTCGCGTCCGCCCCCTTCCCGACCAGATATTTCAGGATATCCATATGAACGCCCCGGCAGGCCCAGTGTAAGGGGGTACGCCCGTCCGGATCTTCAGCCTGGATAAGACGAGGATCGGCTTCAACGAGAGCCCTTACCTTGGCCGGGTCGTTGGCTCGAACCGCCTCGAAGATATCCTGGGCCTCCACAGTCAATGTCGCCAGAAGCAGCCCGCAGCCTAATAGCAGGATCTTTTTCATTTCGGTTTCCTTCAGGATGGAGTGTTCAATCTCTTCGGCCGCAGCCTTTCGATCACTCGGATGTCGGCCCACCAGATATCCCCTCCGTATCCGAAAAACAGATACTTCCCGTCCGGCGAGATGTAGGCTCCCCGGGAACCGGGCTTAAAACCGTGCCGGCTGAGGTCGATCCCTTCCCCCCAGTCTCCGTTTTTGTCTTTAAAGCTGGCGTACAGGCGGCTGTCTTCAGCCTCGGTATCATAGATCAGGAAACCGCCATCCGGCGCGATGCAGGGATGCGTCTGTCTTTCATAATGAGGGCTGATTTTCAATCTTTGGTAGTCGGCCAAACGCCCGTTGCCGAAAGCAACCTCGGCCAGGAAGAACTTCGTTTTATCTCCCCTTTCAATCTCCATTGTATAATACCGGCCGGAGCGATTCGAGCTCAAATACATCCCCGGCCCGGCATAAGCGGGAGCGGACCATCCGGTGAGCTTGGGCAACGCCGTCTTTTTCTCGCCGCCGGGGCCGGAAAAGAAATCCGCGAGGTTTTCGCCCATGATCTTCCGGACCGCCTCCGGCGGGTAGCCGGCTTTCGCCAGGTTCTCGGCAATCGCTTGAAAGCATTCAACGCCCCTCAAATCGGCCGGCGCGTTTCGGCCCGATCCCAGGTAATCCGATCCAAGACCGACATGATCGCCGCCGCAGAGACGGACGACGTGCGAGATATGCTTCAGCAACTGGGGAAGGCCGGGAGTTTCTTGTATATCGCCGGTCCCGAAGAGAAATTCCCTGTCAAACGTGAACAGGACCAGACCGCCGCGGCCGGATAATTCACGCAGAACGCCGTCCGAGAGATTGCGCCCAACGGCGGCGACTTCCCTCGCGTTCGAATGGGAGGCGATCACCGGACGGGATGACGT
Organism: Candidatus Aminicenantota bacterium; assembly: GCA_963803915.1. Taxonomy (GTDB): domain Bacteria; phylum Acidobacteriota; class Aminicenantia; order Aminicenantales; family UBA4085; genus UBA4085. The sequence goes on from CAWDOL010000003.1 coordinate 324,363, forward strand.
CCGGATGACGTCCCGCTGAAGCGGTTCCGGGAGATGGGAAATGTCAATCGCCATGCTCAGCTCGTTCATCCGCCCGACAACCCGCCGTCCGAATTCCGAAAGGCAAAGGGCGTCTCCCTTCCCTTGGGAGAGATTGTCGCCGGGATAATCGACGATCGTGACGGACCGGATCCCGGCGCCGTAAAGAGCGTCCAGAGCCGCCAAGCCGCCGCCGAAGACACCATCGAAATATTCCAGTGAGGCAAGGATCTGGAAGGCGCGGCTTCCCGCCCCGGCGTTCGTTAAATCGAACCGGTCGACGAAGGCGACGTCCACCGCTTTTCGGGCCGCGTATGCCCGGACGGCTTCCCTGTCGATTTGAATTTGGCGGAGCAGCCCGGCGGGGGTTGTCGTTTCCCGGGGAAAGGCCAGGACGGCGCCTCTCAAACCGGCGGCCGCCGCCCGCTCGATACCCGACTGTTCCGGCGGTTTGCCTCCCCGGGGGACGAGATCATGCGTATGGCCGTCGATCGCAGCGAATCCCGCCGGGGATTGGCTTCCCCCGGCATTTCGGTCGAAGGGCTTCACCGGGCTCCCGGCAAGCGCAATCCCTAAAGCCAGAATGGATGCGGCAAGAATTGAAGACGCGATATTCATGAAAAAAACTCCTCTTCCCTGATGCATTCCGCCGGCGCAATCAGGAGGCAAAACGGAGACGAAAGTCCTTCTCTCGTCAAAAAGGAGTATTGACGGAAGGTCCCGCGTGAAGCTCTTGTTGATTGAGCCGAGATTGAACTTCGTGTCGATCCGGTTAGGGGCGCGGAAGCTCTTGCCGGAGGCGGCCGTCGCTCCAGAGAAAGGAGTCTCCGGGGTTGTCGGCGCAATGGAAGTCGGCCGCATCGCCGAGCCGCCGTCGCAGCTGGCCCTGGATCCGCCTTTCCAGGGGCTCGTGGCCGAACGAGAAGACGGCACCCGGTTTGAGCCGGCGGGACTCCAGATAGGACTCTCGGATCCCGTTGCCGATCTCGGGTCCGATGCCGGAGGGAGTCCCCAGGAACAGCAGATCAGGCCGGATGCCGGCGCCCGTCAACCGGTCGATGACCACAGCATCCCGGCGCCGGACCAGATAATTATCCGAGACGCCGGCCAGCCAGACGATCGTCAGACCGTCGATCTCGAGGACCGTGCAGGGAAGATCGCCATAGGAGGGAAAGACCGTGCACTTGAGGCCGCCCACGGTCAGCGGTTCGTTCAAACGCGCCGGGTGAACGTTCTTCAGGCCGAGGCCGGTCAACATCCGGTCCTGGGCCGGGTTGACGATATAGGTGATCCGTTCGTTTTCTTTCTGGAAGGAGAAGAAGGGGTTGCATCCCGAGAGAGAAAACGGGCGCCCGGCCGGACGAAATTCCCGGTCGATGGAGAAGACGGATTGTCCCCGCGCCAGGGCCTCGCCCACGACGCCGGCCGTCACGTGCCCGTTGGCCAGGGACTTCTCGGGAGGAGCGGCGCCGATCTCCGAATAGCCGAAGACGATTAAGGCGCTGGGAGTGCTCACCGCCCAGCTTCCGTTCTGGAGCTTGATGATCCTGGCTTCACCGGCCTTGGGGTTCTCCTCACCGCGCGGAGCGGTCGTCCCGGACTTCTGCGGATCCAGAAAACGGGCGGCCGAGGCGTGGCCGTACCGGCGGGCGTAGTCGAAAGGCGTCGCCCCGCTTTGATCTTTTTCCCCAGCCTTCAGACCCTTCCGGACGAGAAGGTCCAGAATATCTGCGTGTCCTTCGATGGCAGCCAGGTGGAGGAGCGACCGGCCGAGGTGCCTGTCTCTCCGGAACACGTCCGCCCCTTTCTCGAGCAAGGACTCGACCATGGCCAAATTGCCGTCTCGCACGGCAATGGCCAGCGGGGTTCGATCGAGGAAATCGGGGATATCGACGTCCGCACCTGCCTGGACCAGGTACCGGAAGTATTCCGGATTGTTGTTGAGGACGGCGAAATAGAGCGGCGTGGTCAGGGAGTTGCACTGGATGTCGATCTCGGCCCCCCTTTCAATCAGGAAGCGGCTCATGGCCAAATTGTTGTTCAGGGAGGAGTGGATCAGCGGGGTGGCCGCCCCGATGGCTCGGGTGTCGACGGCGGCCCCCTTTTCCAGGAGCAGGTCGATCATGTCCTTGGCCCCGGCCCAGTTGGCAAAGTGGATCGGCGCGCGCAGGTTGGCGTCGCCGACCCTGACCAGGGCGCCTTTGTCGAGCAGCAGGCGGGCCATGGCCATGTTCCCGGTCGAGACCGCGACGAAGAGCGGCGTCCTCCCCGCCCCATCCAGGGCGTTGACCAAAACGGGGTCGGCTTTCAGCATCTGCTCGACCTGGTCCGTGCGGCCGCTCTGAACGAGGCTGAAGAAATCCCGGGTCTGGCCGAAACCCAGCCTGGCGAATCCAAGGGCGCACAGCGCGATAATGATCTTTTTCACGGAATCTTCCTGTCCCTTTCTCATGATGATTTCAGGCCCGAAATCCGCGAGGCCCGCCTTCTTTATCCCACCCGATTCAAGTAGAGCGTCATGGCTCGGAAATCGAAGGTCACGGAGAACTCCCGGAAAAACCCGTGCGAGATGATCCCTCCCGTACGGAATCCGAGCCGTTCCTCCGATCCCGCGGGGATGGCCCCGTAGAAGCCCTGAACATTATCGCGCCGGGCGTCCCCCAGGCTTAAATTCGCGGTGAAAGGATAGACCGTAATAGGTCCTCCTCCCCCGACGCCCTGAAAGCCTTCTTTGGAGATTTCGATTCCGGCCTCCTTGACGACGTACTCCGGACAGCTGAATCCCCCGCCGGCCATGCCGGTATCAACCAAGAGGAGATAGGGGCCTTTCCCATTCACCTTGCCCCAAGCATGGATATAATGGTCCCCGGCCAGCCAGAATGGAACGACGGCCGCGCCGGCGGACTCGGCTTCGATCCGAACCGACCGGGACGCTTCGGGCGAGTTCCGCCGAAGGACCAGCCGGCTTCCCGGGTAATCCAAGGTAAACAGGAAATGATAGAGCACGACGGTTCCGATGACGCCGTCCACCGGCAAAGGGCCGATTTGCTCCGCGATGACGACGGGAACGTTCCGCAGGGAGAATTCTCCCAATTGAACCCGGTCCGCGACCGCCTGCTGCGTGGAGCCCTGCCTGCCTCCGGCGTAGATCCTCGTCTGGCTGAGGGAGAACGGGACCTTCCCCGTGAAGGCCCTCATAATCTCGGCCCTGGGCTTGCGGCCGGCCGTTTCAAAAAAGGGAGCCGCCTGAGCATACTGATCCCTGCGGTAGAGGACTTCCCCCATCAGGGCTTGGGGCTCCGGCTCCTGCGGCTTGAGAGCGATGGCCCGGCCTAGCCACTTTTCGGCCTCCACAAGGGAATTGCGCAAAAGCGCCACCTTAGCCGCACCCAGAGCGGCCCCGTACGAAGCGGAATCCTCATCCGCCGCCCGCAGATAGAGCTGGAAAGCTTGATCGAACCCGCCCCGGCGCAGCTCGGTATCGGCCTGCGCGAGGGGGGGCGGGCTCTGTCGCGGATTGGCCAAGCCCACCGCTAAAGCCAAGACCATCGGGACGGCTATCCGCATCGCCGTGAGTCCAATCTTTTTACCGTTCATTCGGGAAACCTCCATGAGAGAAATGTCGATTCGCCTCTCATCATGGGGAAAACGCAGCCCTCAATCGACTCATCCGGAAAATAGTCCCTTAGCCGGAAATAAAACATTGATAGAACGCAAGATAGCGAAGTCCAATTTTGCTAAAAAGGACCCGCCGTCCGGGCGGGGAGCTTCACTTGGCGGACGCCGGCTTTTTGCGATACTCGCTGGGGGTGAGCCCGGTGCGTTCCTTGAAGATCCGGTTGAAGGAGGCCTTGGTTCCAAAGCCCGCATCATAGGCGATATTCAGGATGGTCGAGGTTTCGGCGGGATCCGCCAGCCTCTTCTTGACCTCTTCCATTCGATAGTCGGCCACGAACTCGGTGAAGGACTTGCCCAGGCGGCTGTTGATGATCCCGGAGAGCTGATAGGGCTGGAAGCCCAGCCTTTCCGCCAGGGAGTCCAGCGACATCCGCTCGTTCCGGTAGGCTTTCTCGACCTGGAACATGAACCGCAAGCGCTGGACGGCGTCCTCGACGGCCGCGGAATCCAAAGTGATCCTTCGCTCGCGGTCCTGGGCTCGACGCCTGAGCTTCCTCCGGGTTTTAATCCAGAAGAAGAGGGCGGCTAGAGCGGCCATGGTGGCCGTTCCCACCAGGAACGCCGGGAAGGTCCAATTCTTGGGAGGGGAGAAAACATCGACCCATAAAGCGTCATCCTTCAGCCGAAGCGAAAGGCCGTGATCCGAGAGGACGGCGGCGAGCGCCCGATCCCAGGCATATCCCAGGAAGTTGTAGGATCGCGGCGGAAATTTAACGGCATCCAGCGAGGGACTTAGGCGGAATTCAAGGCCGCTGATGTCGTGGAATCGGGCCAGGAATTCCGGCAGACCCGCGTTCGAGAACTGGATCGAAATCCGCTCTCCGGTGAAAGACTTCTTTTCCAGGTTCCGAACCAGCTCCCGGGCCGAAAGGCGGGGTTTCTCCTGACCGGCGCCGGCGGCAACGACGGCTAATCCGAGCCATAACAGGAGGCCTCTCACGTGAAGACGATCATATCGCAATCTTAAAACTCCGCGCCCATCCCATTGTATCCACTCCGGCCGGGATAGCAAGACGATGAGACGCTCAGCCTCGACGATCAGAAGGGAGACGCGGATCTCATGGCGGATCTCGCGACCATAAAATGGACTATGGCTTTCCTAAGAATCGAGTCGCAGCCGCCCCGGGCGGCCAAGCTGCCGCCCTCGGCTTGGCGGAGGCGCTTCACCGGAACGAAAGAGGCTTCTCTCGTACATCCGCTTTCACAACGCGCAAAGGAGGGGAAACAGCCGACGCATCCCTCCCAAACGCCATTTTTTAGCTCCGAATAATGGGGGGGGGCACGATCAGATTACCGGTTGACAATCGATCCGGCCAGGACGGCCTGTGGTAGGAAGACCGCATCGAGGGGATCTTTTTCGAAGAACGCCTTGCCTTCGCCGTCCTACTCGAACCGCTCCACGATGGCCCGGTTCTGCTCGTTGAGGATGCTCTTGGCCTCGGCCGTGTAGAGGAAGTCGATCCGGTTCCGGTAGAAGTCGATGATCCGGCCACGGACCATCTTGAGGGTCGAGTTGAGCAGGTGGTTCTGTTCGGTGAAGCCCTCGCCCAGGACGGCGATGGCGGACGGCAGCCAGCGGCCGGGGAACTGGCCGGCCCGATCGCCGCCCTCTTTGTATCGGGCTACTTCGCCCTCCAGCAGGCGCAGGGCGGCGTCCCGGCCCTCCGGCGTCTTGACCGAGAGGCCGCGCTTGCGTAGCCAGCCCAGAACGGCCTCCTTGGCCGGGACGAGCAGGGCCACGGTGTACGGGGACTGATCGTTGAACAGCATGAGCTGCTCGATGTAGGGGGAGCTGTCGGTGACGGCCTCTTCGATCAGCTCGGGGCTGTATTTCTCGCCGTCGTTGGCGATGAGCAGGCTCTTGACCCGGCCCAGGACATAGAGGTAGCCGTCCGGGTCGAGGTAGCCGAGGTCGCCGGTGTAGAGCCAGCCGCCGCGAAGCGACTCCGCGGTAGCCTTCTCGTTGCGCCAGTAGCCGGCCATGACGTTCTCGCCCCGGACGACGATCTCGCCGGAAGCCCCGGCCGGAAGCGGGTTGCCGTCCGAGTCGCAGATGCGCAGCTCCAAGTCGGGCATGACCCGGCCGGAAGACCCCAGCTTATGGTGCGACAGGCTGTTGGCCGAGATCACCGGCGCCGCCTCGGTCAGCCCGTAGCCCTGGAGCATGGGGATGCCGACGGCATAGAAGAAGCGCTGCAGCTCGATGTCGAGCAGCGCCCCGCCGCCGACGAAGAACTTCAGCCGGCCGCCGAAATTCGCCCGGATCTTGCTGAACAGGAGCTTGTCGTACAAGGCCAGGACGGGCTTTTTCATCCGCTGCGCCCCGCGGCCGCGGTTCCAGCCCTCCTTATTATAGGCGTAAGCGGTCTTCATGGCCTTGGCGAAGAGAGCCTCGACTTTGGGGCCCTTGTCGCGCACGCCCTTCTCGATCGTCTTGCGGAAGTTCTTGGCCAGGGCCGGGACGCTCAGAAAGACGTGCGGCCGCAGCTCCTTGATGTTGAGGGGCACGTTCTTGATGGTCTCCAGAGCGGTTTTCCCCTGCTGGACCGAGGCGATCGAGGCCCCGCAGGTCATCATCATGTAGAGGCCGCAGGTGTGGCCGAAGGCGTGGTCCCAAGGCAGGACATTAAGCAGGACCCAGTCGGGCTGGGGGTTGATCAGCGAAGTGCCCTGCTCGATGTTGGCGGTATAGTTGCGGTGGGTCAGGATGATGCCCTTGGGATCGGCCGTGGTGCCCGAGGTGTAGCAGATATTGGCGGGATCGCCCTCGGCCACGGCCTGCCAGCGGGCCTCGAAGGCGGCCCGGCCGTGGCCGAGGTATCCGTCGCCCTTCTTCAGCACCGTGGCGGCCGAGACCTCGTCGGTCTCGAAGGACTTCAGGGCGTCGAAGCAGATGGTCAGCTTCAGCTCGGGCAGGTCGGCCTTGACGGCCCGGATCTTGCCGATGTGGCCCTGCGAGACCATGACCATCTTGCAGCCCGAATGGAGCAGCCGGAACTTCAGGTCGGCCAGCTCGTCGACCTTGACCGAGATCGGGACGTCCACGGCGCCGACGAAGAAGAGGCCCAGCTCGGCCATGACCCAGTCGTTGCGGCCCTCGGAGATGAGGGCGACGCGGTCACCCTTCTCCAGGCCCAGGTCAAGCAGCCCGGCCGCGAAGCGGTGGACGAGCTCCCGCATCTGGGCGTACGTCGTGCCCTCGTACTTGTCGGCCTTCTTTTCCCACATCAGAACGTTGTCGCGAAAGCGCTCGACGCTGGTCTCGAACAGGCGGGGCAGTGTACGCAGCTTAGCCATGGCGCTCCTCCCTGAAAAGCCCGTCCATCCTAACCCCGCGGGCGGGGCCTTGTCAAAGCGGCCTCGGCGGTGCGTCCGGGCGATTGACACGCGGCCGCCGGGCCGATATCCTTGCTTTATAGAGCCTTTCGCGGACCGGGAGGAGGGCGAAGATGAACAAGGCGCTTTCCGGGCTTCTCGCCGCGGCCGTCCTGACCGCGGCCATTCCCGCCGGGACGGGAGTTCAAACCGAACCGGGGCAGGGACTCGGCCTGCGCTTGGCGACACCGGACCGTCTGCGCGGCGTGCCGCTGGCCTTCACGCCCTATGCCGGCGACGAGCTGCCGCGCTCCGTCGACCTTTCGCCCGACATGCCGCCGCCGGGCCACCAGGGCGCCCAGAACTCCTGCGTCGGCTGGGCCATGGCCTACGCCCTGAAGAGCTACCAGGAGAAGCTCGAGGAGAGGCAGCCCTACGCCGCGCCCGGGGGTGTCGACGCCCGGCGCGTTTTCAGTCCGAGCTTCATCTACAACCAATGCAACGGCGGCCGCAACGTCCCCATCTTCTACGCCGACGCTTTCAACATCCTCTCCGAGCAGGGGGCCGCAACCTGGGCCGACATGCCCTACGGCGACGTCACGGCCCAGCCGAGCGCCGAGGTCCGGCGCCGGGCGGGCCGCTACAAGATCGACTTCTGGCGGCAGGTCAACGCCCAGGACGTCAAGGAGGTCAAGTCCCACCTCCACGCCGGCTTCCCCGTCCTGATCGGGGCCAACGTGGACCAGGCCTTCATCAAGCTCCCGGCCGGGACCACCTGGAGCTCGATCGGTACTGTCTCCGGCGGGCATGCCATGGTCGTGGTCGGCTACGACGACGGCCGGGGCGCCTTCCGGCTGATGAACTCCTGGGGCCGGGACTGGGGCGACGGAGGGTACTGTTGGGTCGCCTACGACCATTTCCGCCGGGTCGTCAACGAGGCCTACGTGGCCAAGGACGCCCGCAACGGGCCGTCCGCCGTCGTCTCTGACAAGCCGGCTCCCCCGCGGGCGGCGGCCGGACTGACCCTCCTGAACGTCGGCCATAACACGACCGTTCCCAACCGGCCCGACCTGGGCTACTTCATGCGCTTCGACGGCGCGCTCGACATCCCGGCCGGGCTGGGCCGCAGCGATCAGGTCGCGATCTACTTCTATTACGATACCGGCACCGGCATGCCCGGACAGGCCGTGGTCAGCGCCAACCGCGGCTACGCCGACGCCAACGGCTTCGCCGCCTGCGGCACCCAGGTCTACCCCGTCCCGCCGGAGGGCTTGCGCACGAACTGGGCCGCCTGGATTCCCTACGGCGCCCTGTCGCTTCCCGTCGGGCAAAACGTCTCGACGCCGCAGGGGATCGTCTACCAGCCGTTCGAGAGCCGGCTGTTCGCCCAGGCCGTTCTCTTCGTCGACGGCTTCGGCGTCGCCCGTTCGCCGCTCGTGCCCTTCTTCGTCCGCAAATAAACCCGCAAGGACGCCCCATGACCCGCCCTAACCGGAATTCAGCCCGGAGGCTCGCCGGGCCCTTCGCCGCCCTCCTTATCCTGGCCGGCCTTCTCTGCGGTCCCGCCTGCAAGGGTGAAGCCAGCCTGTCCGACCCAGCCGACAAGGCCCTGGCGGAGATCGAGTCCGCCCTGGAGGAAGCCGCGGCCGAGGCCGAGGCGGAGGCCAACAAGCCGCAGCCCAAACCCGAGCCCAGGATGAACGACGAGATCTATGTCGAGATCGCCGCCCGCACCATCCTGATCGGCGAGGCTTACGCCGAGGACCCCGACCGGATCGAGCCCGAGATCGAAAAGGTCTATGAGAAGCTCGGCGTCACGGCCGCCGAGTACCAGGACTACCGCAAGGCCCTGGCTCCGGCCAAGTCCTCGGAGCTGCAGAAGAAGGTCCAGGAGAAGATGCAGACCCTGGCTCACGAGTACCGATGACCGGCCGGGAACGGATCCTGGCCGCCCTGCGGGGCGAGCCGGCGGACCGGACGCCGGTCATGCTGCACAACTTCCTGATGGCGGCCCGCGAAAGCGGGGTGTCCATGGCCCGCTTCCGCCGCGACGGCCGGGCCGCCGCCGAGTGCTTCATCCGGGCCGTCGAGGCCTACGAGCTACGACGGGGTCCTGGTGGACGTCGGCACCGCAACCCTGGCCGGCGCCCTGGGAGCCGAAGTCGACCTGCCCGACGAGCTCCCTTCGCGCGTCAAGGCCCCGCTCCTGCTCCGGCTCGAGGACGTCCAAAGCCTTCCCGCGCCGGCCCTCGGCGGCTCGGTCGAGGTGGAAACGCTGCTCGAGGCGGTCCGGCGCCTGAAGGACCACTTCGGCGACGCGGCGGCGATCCGGGGCAACTGCGACCAGGCCCCCTTCTCCCTGGCCGCCCTCCTGCGCGGGCTGGACGCCTGGATGATGGACCTCCTGACGGCCGAACCCGAGGCTCTTGATCGACTCCTCGACTACTGCGCCGGGGCGACGGAAGCCATGCTCCGGCTGATGGCCGAGGCCGGAGCGGACGTCCTGTCCAACGGCGACAGCCCGGCCGGGCCCGAGATGATTGCGCCCGCCTTGTATCGGCGCTTCGCCCAATCGCGCGAGCGCCGCATGGCCGAGACGTCCCACGGCCTGGGTAAGCCCTACATCCTCCATATCTGCGGCGCCACAGGACCCATCCTGGCCGACATGGCCGCGACCGGGGCGGACGGCCTGGAGCTCGACCAGAAGACCGACGCCGCGGCGGCCCGTCGCAGCCTGGCCGGCCGGACGACGTTCGTCGGCAACATCGACCCAGGCCGGCTGGCCCTGGGAACGCCGGCCGAGGTCGAGCGCCTGACGATGGCGCTCCTCGAGGCCTTCCGCGGCGAGCCCCGCTTCATCCTCAACGCCGGCTGCGCCATCCCCGCCGAGACCCCGCCCGCCAACTTGCGGGCCATGATCCGGACGGCCCGGACCTTCCGCCCGTTCCCGGCTTGATGCCGGGCCGGGTTGGTGTATCATAGGAGTACCCCCCCATCGAAAGGAGACTCACCATGAGCAGGCGCTTGGCCAAGGCTTACGGTCCCCTCGTCGCCGTCCTCCTCATCGCCTCCCTCACCGGCTGTGTGGTCAACCCCGTCACCGGCAAGAAGGAGTTCAACATCATCTCCGAAGCCATGGAGATCGAGATGGGGAAGTCGACCGACGTCAGCATCCGCGAGGAGTACGGGATCTACAACGACCCCGCCCTCAACGCCTACGTCGAAGCCCTGGGCAAGCGGATGGCCCCCATCACCCACCGGCCCCAGCTGCCGTACCACTTCGCCGTCCTGGACACGCCGGTGGAGAACGCCTTCGCCGCGCCGGGCGGCTACATCTACATCACCCGGGGCATGCTGGCCATCATGGAGGACGAGGCCGCCCTGGCCGCCATCGTCGGCCACGAGCTGGGCCACGTCAACGCCCGCCACACGGCCCGGGCCATGAGCCGCCAGCTTCTGATGATCGGCGGCATCGTGGTGGCCAGCGCCCTGAGCGAGGACCTGCAGAAGATCGCCCCTTTCGCCATGGTCGGCATGCAGCTCCTGTTCCTCAAGTTCAGCCGGGACGACGAGTACCAGGCCGACAGCCTGGGCGTGCAGTATTCCCGCAAGATCGGCTACGCCCCGGGCCGGGTGGTGCCGCTCTTCGCCACATTCCTGCGCATGGAGAAGGCCGGCGGCGGCCCGCGCCTGCCCAACTTCCTGTCCACCCACCCGCTGTCCGAGCGCCGCATCGAGGAAATCAACAAGATGCTCGAGCCCGGGGACGCCTCGCTGCGGGTGGCCCGGCCCGAGTACCTCAAGCGCATCGACGGCATGGTCTACGGCGACAATCCGCGCCAGGGCTACGTCGAGGGCGGCGCCTTCTACCATCCGGAGCTCCAGATCGCCCTCAAGATCCCGGCCGGCTGGAAGTACCAGAACTCGCCCAAGCAGTTCATCATGGCCCCCGAGGACGAGAAGGCCGCGGTTTTCCTCTCGGCCGAGACGACGACCAAGGACCTCGGCGTCTCCCTGCAGGAGCAGCTCCAGGCCTTCAAGGACTCTCAGGTCAAGGAGATGTCCCGCGCGCCGCTGCGCATCAACGGCATGAACGCCGTGCGCGGCGTGTACGACGTGCGGCCCAAGCCCCAGGAGGGCCAGGAGGCGCAGGGCACGCCCATGGCGGTCGACATCCACTGCATCCGCAAGGGCGGGCAGATCTTCACCTTCGTCGGCTACGCCAGCGAGACCGACTTCCCCCAATACAGCTCGGCCATCAACGCCGCCATCCGGTCCTTCCAGCCGCTGACCGACCCGGACAAGCTCAACCGCCGGCCGCTGCGGATCGGGCTGCAGACGGCCCGCGGCGGCGAGACGTTCCGGCAAGCCCTGCAGAGGCTGAGCGCGCCGGAGAAGCAGTGGAAGGCCCTGGAGATGATGAACGGCCTCACGCTCGACCAGGCCGTGGGGGCCAACCGCGCGGTCAAGATCCTGCGCTGAGGCGCAAGGCGTTGAAGCCCGCGGGCCCGCTGTGTTACATTGAGCCCATGATGGACCACCTGGCCGCGAAAGACCGGCTCGTGTCCCGTCTCGTATATTCCAAACCCATAATCTCCCTGGAGACGGGACCCGGTCCATGAATTCCCTAGACGCACAGCTCGACGACATCCTGCACCCCGACACGACGGCCAAGTCGTTCCGGGTCACGGTCGTCTTCCGGCGCCGCACCCACCCGGACTACGCCGCGGCGGTCGCCCTGGCCAAGCGGAACCCGACCTACCGCGAGGAGGGATCGGGCGACTTTCTCCGCCATTCCGCCGTCTACACCCCGGGTGAGGTCGAGGATCTCTTCCGACTGTTCAACCTGGTCCACGAGTGGGAGACGACCGAGATCCTGGTCAATCATAAGCGGCTGCCCTACGGCCACCAGCTCTGGCTGCCGCTGATGTGGTTCTACCGCATCCGCTAGGCCCCGTCTCTGAATTCCATCCCATGAATCTCCCGGAGACGGCGACACTTCCAGGGGGGTGACGGGCGTTTGACCTCCCCCGTGGCTTGTGCTACCGTTTTTTCCACTTATTAACCTTTTTGGAGGACATGATCCATGAAAAAAGCCGCCGCCCTGGTCGTTCTTATCCTGGCCCTGGCCGTCCTGGCCCCGGCCTTGGAAGAGGGTCGCTTCTTCCGCTATCCCTCGATCGCCGGCGACCGCATCGTCTTCACCTATGAGGCGGACCTCTGGTCCGTCTCCGCCCAGGGCGGCGTCGCCTCGCGCCTGACGACCTTCCCCGGCACCGAGGCTTTCGCCAAGCTCTCGCCCGACGGCAAGTGGATCGCCTTCTCCGCCCAGTACGACGGGGCGCAGGCCGTCTACCTGATGCCGTCCGAGGGCGGGGCTCCCGTCCGGCTGACCTACAATCCCGGCACGGCCCAGGTCGTGGGCTGGACTCCGGACGGCCGCAAGGTCGTCTATCGCTCCAGCTTCGAGAACTTCATCGGCCGCGATCCCAACCTCTACACCGTGCCGGTTGCGGGCGGCGCCCCCGAGCGCTTCCCCACCGAGCGGGGCGTGTTGGCCAGCTTCTCGGCCGACGGCCGGAGCTTTCTCTACAACCGCCGCGGTGTGGAGGAATACTACTGGAAGCGCTACAAGGGCGGCCAGTACATGGACATCTGGATGTACGACGGGGCGGCCAAGACCTACGCCCCGGTCACCGACTACGTCGGCAAGAACGCCTACCCGATGTGGATCGGCGAGACCATGGTCTTCGTCTCCGACCGGGACTCCGGGGTGGCCAACCTCTACGCCCAGAAGATCGGGACGAAGGAGGCCAGGCCGGTCACCCGCTACGGCGACGTCGACGTCATGATGCCGCACACCGACGGCCGGTCCATCGTCTATGTCCAGGACGGCCGCCTGCACGTGCTCGACGTCCGCTCCGGCCAGGACCGCAGGCTCGAGGTCCGCATCCCGTCGGACCGCTGGGCCCTGCGAACCCGGGTCATCAACCCGCGCGACTACATCCAGAGCGGCGCCATCGGCAACGACGGCCGGACCGTCCTGCTGGAGGCCCGGGGCGACGTCTTCCGGGTGCCCGTCGGCCGCGGGACGACGGACAACCTGTCGGCCACCCCGGGCACCCGCGAGACCCTGCCCATCCTCTCGCCCGACGGCAAGACGGTGGCCTTCTTCAGCGACAAGACGGGCGACTATCAGCTCTACACCCAGCCCGCCCAGGGCGGTGCCTGGACCCAAATTACGACCGGGCTCGACCGCAAGGTCTACAAGATGGCCTGGTCCCCCGACGGGACCAAGATCCTGTTCGGCAACAAGGACTTTTCCGTCTTCTACGTCGACCTGGCCGGTAAGAAGCTGGTCAAGGTCGACTCCTCGAACCAGATGAAGAACGACGAGTTCTTCTGGGAAGTGGCCGACTATGTCTGGTCGCCCGACTCCAAGTGGATCGCCTACTCCTTCGTCCAGTACAACCGCAACAGCCAGATCTTCCTGTACAGCCTGGAGACCGGCCGCAAGGTCCCGGTTACGGACGACTTCTACGACAACCTCTACCCGGCCTTCGACGCCTCGGGCCGCTGGCTCTACTACGTCTCCAGCCGGAATTTCCAGGTCCAGATGGACTTCTACGAGGACAACCACGTCCTGTCCGCCCCGCAGCAAGTGGTGGCGGTGCAGCTTCGCGACGGCGAGGCGCCCCCGTTCTCGGCCGAGGCCGCGGCCTCGGCCAAGGCCGATCCCGGCCCCTTCCGGGTCGACCTCGAAGGCCTGAGGCGGCGTTCCTATCCGCTGCCCGTCGCGGCCGGCAACCTGTTCTACCTCAAGGCCGGCAAGGGCAAGGTTCTGTGGGCCTCGGTCCCCGCCTTCACCGAGACCGAGTACGAAGAGATCTTCAAGCCCAAGAACGGCGAGACCAAGTGGAGCCTGCACATCTTCGACATGGCCGAGCGGCGCGAGACGATCCTGGCCGATCCGATCCGCGACTTCAGCCTGTCGGCCGACGGCTCCCAGCTCCTCATCCGCCGGGAGGCCGACTGGTACGCCACGTCGGTCGAGACGGCCTTCGCCTCCAAGGCTGCGGGGTCCCGGCTGAACGTGTCCGGCATGGTCTATACCGTGGACCTGCAGCAGGAATGGCTCCAGATCTTCAACGACGCCTGGCGCTGGTACCGCGACTTCTTCTACGACGCAAGCTTCCACGGCCGCGACTGGAAGGCCATGGGCGACTTCTACCGGGCCTACATCCCCCATCTCTCTTCGCGCGACGAGCTGAACTGGGTCATCTCCCAGATGGTCGGCGAGCTGTGCGTCTCGCACACCTACATCGGCGGCGGCGACTTCGGCCCGGCCGCGGCTCCCGGCTCGCCGGTCTTCACCGGACTGCTGGGTACTGACCTTGTCCCGGACAAGGCCTCGGGCCTCTACCGGCTGGCCCGCATCTACGGCCCGACCGACGTCAACCTCAGCCTGACCGGCCCGCTGGCCCGGCCCGACGTCGCGGTCAAGGAAGGCGACTACCTGCTGGCCGTCAACGACACGGCCTTGAAGGCCGGCGACGATTACTTCAAGCTCCTGCAGACCACGGCCGGGCGCAAGGTCAAGATCACGGTCAACGCCGGGCCCACGGCGGAGGGCGCCCGATCCTATGAGGTCGAGCCGATCCGCAGCGACACCCAGCTGCGCTACTTCCGCTGGATCCAGGACAACATCCGGACCATCGATCAGAAGAGCGGCGGCAAGCTCGGCTACATGCACATCAACGCCATGGGCGCGGGCGGCATCGGGGAGTTCGACAAGTATTGGCGGGCCTTCCGCAGCAAGGACGGCATCATCATCGACGTCCGCCGCAACGGCGGCGGTTGGACCGAGTACTTCCTGATCGACAAGCTGGAGCGGGTTATGACCTCCCAGAACGTCCTGCGCGGCATGGTCCCCTTCCGCTACCCCGGGTCGGCCGGCAACGGCAACTACGTCGTCCTGTCCAACGAGAACAACGGCTCGGACGGCGAGGCCTTCGTCGAGCACTTCAAGGCCCGCAAGCTGGGCACGGTCGTGGGTGTGCCCTCCTGGGGCGGCCTGGTCGGGATCCTCAACCAGCAGCTGACCATCGACAACGGCACGGTGGAGCAGTCCAACAACTCGTTCTACGGCCGGGACGGGAAATGGATCGTCGAGAACCACGGCGCCGACCCCGACATCCTGGTCGACAACGATCCCGCTTCCGCTGTGGCCGGTCGGGACCTCCAGCTGGAGAAAGCCATCGAGGTCATGCTGGAGAAGATCAAGAAGAATCCGGCGGGGTTCACGCCCGTCCCCGCCTACCCCAAGAAGTAGGCGATATTCCCCGGAGGGGGCGGCGCGCCGCCTCCTCCGGGCGTTCCCCCGGGTCAGGCCCCCGTCAGCGGATCTCTTCGAAGCGGGCGGTAAAGTGGCGCAGGAACTTCGGCTCCTCGACGATGCGCAGCCCGCGGACGGCGTCTTTGTGACGGGCGATCCCGGCCAGGGCGTCGGCCACGTAGCCCAGGTGGGCCCCGGTATAGACGCGGCGGGGAATGGCCAGCCGGACCATCTCCAGGCGCGGGAAGACGGTCTTTCCCGTCCGGGGATCCTTATGGCCGAACATGACCCCGCCGATCTCCACGGCCCGCACCCCGGCCTCCCGGTAGAGGGCCACGGTCAGGGCCCAGGCGGGAAACTGCTCCCGCGGGATGCCCGGCAGCATCCGGTCGGCCAGGAGGTAGACGGCGTGCCCGCCGACGGGCTTGAAGAACGGCACCCCGGCCCGGTCGAGCAGGGCGCCGAGGTAGGCGGCCTGGCCGACCCGGTAGGCCAGGTAATCCTCCTCGACGACCTCGGCCAGACCCTGGGCGATGGCCTCCAGGTCCCGTCCGGCCAGCCCGCCGTAGGTGGGGAAGCCCTCGGAGATGATCAGGACGCTCTTCAGGCGCGCCGCCAGCCCGCCGTCGTTGAGGGTCAGGAAGCCGCCGATGTTGACCAGGGCGTCCTTCTTGGCGCTCATGGTCGCCCCGTCGGCGTGGGAGAACATCTCCCGGGCGATCGAGGCGACCGACTTGCGGGCGAAGCCCTTCTCGCGCTGGCGGATGAACCAGGCGTTCTCGGCGAAGCGGCAGGCGTCGAAGAAGAAGGGGATGCCCGCGGCCCGGCAGACGGCGGCAACCTTGCGGATGTTGGCCATGGACACGGGCTGGCCGCCGCCGCTGTTGTTGGTCACGGTCAGCATGACCAGGGGGATGCGGGACTTGCCCTTGGCGGCGATGAACCGCTCCAGCTTGTCCGTGTCCATGTCGCCCTTGAAGGGGCAGGGCGAGACCGGGTCGTAGGCCTCTTCCACCACCAGGTCGACGGCCTTGGCCCCCCGGACCTCGATGTTGGCCCGGGTCGTGTCGAAGTGGATGTTGCTCGGGACGTAATCGCCCTTCTTGAGCAGGGTCTCGAACAGGATCCGCTCCGCCGCCCGGCCCTGGTGGGTGGGAATGACGTGCGCGAACCCGAACAGGCCGCGGACGGCCTTCTCGAAGCGGAAGAAGCTGCGGGCGCCGGCGTACGACTCGTCGCCGCGCATCATCCCGGCCCACTGCGAGTCGCTCATGGCCGAGGTGCCCGAGTCCGTCAGCAGGTCGATGAAGATGCTCTCGGCCGGGATGCCGAAGACGTTGAATCCGGCCTTGCGCAGGGCCTGCTCGCGGGCGGCCCGGGAGGGCCGGCGGACGGGCTCCACGGTCTTGATCCGGAAGGGCTCCACGGGGGGCAGGATGTTGGGCACGATGGACTCCTCTGTCGGGCTTAGAACGTAACCAGCCGGCGGAAGGTGCGCAGGCGGGACTCGACCTCGGCCGGCCGGAGCGTCTTGAACCGCTCGATGCCGAAGCCCTCGATGGCGAACGAGGCCATGACGCTGCCGTAGACGGCGGCCAGGCGGATCTCCTTGGCGGTGATCCGGCCGACCCGGTCGAGATGGCCGAGGAAGCCGCCGGAGAAGCTGTCCCCCGCCCCGGTCGTGTCGACCACGGTCTCGCAGGGCAGGGCCGGGATGGCGAAGCCCGGGCCCTCGCCGAAGACCAACGCGCCGTGCTCGCCCTTCTTGATGACCACGATCCTGGGGCCCATCAGGCGGATCTTGCGCGCCGCCGCGATCAGGTTCCGCTCGCCGGTCAGCAGCCGGGCCTCCTCGTCGTTGGCGAAATAGATGTCCACGCGCTGCAGGACGCGACGCAGGGCTTCGGGCTTGGCCTCGATCTACAGCCGGATGGTGTCCAGGGCCGTGAGCCGCGGCTTTTTGACCTGGTGGAAGATGGCCTCCTGCAGGTCGGGGTCGATGTTGGCCAGGAACAGGACGTCGGCCTTTTTGTAGGCCTCCGGGATCTCGGGCCGGAAGTCGCAGAAGACAGTTGAGGTCGGTCCGGATGGTGTCCCGCTGGTTGGGGTCCTCGCCGTAGCGGCCGTGCCAGTGGAAAGTCAGGCCGTCCTTGACCGTCTTCAGCCCCGCCAGGTCGACGCCCCGGCCTTTGAGGAAGGCCACCGCGGACCGCGGGAAGTCCCGCCCGACCACGGCCACGATGCCCGGCCGGGTGAAAAAGCTGGCCGCCACGGCGCAGAAGGTGGCCGACCCGCCGATGATCTTCTCCTTCTTGACGGTCGGGGTTTCGATGGTGTCGAAGGCGACCGAGCCGACGATGACCAGGCTCATCGGGAATCCTTCCCGACGTACTTGCCGATGATCAAGGCCAGGCGCCGCCGGACCGCGGGCGGGATGAGCTTGGGATCGGTCATGATGGCCCCGGCCAGGGCCCGCCGGCAGCCGCAGGAGGCCTCCTCCGGCGGGGGCATCGCGGCCACGGCCGCCTTGAGGACGGCCTTGGCGTTGTCGATGTTGCGGCGCAGGTTCTGCAGCACCATGTCGACGGTGACGCTCTCCTCGCCGGCGTGCCAGCAGTCGTAGTCGGTGGCCAGGTTCATGGTGGCGTAGCAGATCTCGGCCTCGCGGAAGAGCTTGGCCTCGGCCGCCCCGGTCATGCCGATGATCGAGCCGCCCCACTGGCGGTGCATCTCGGACTCGGCTTTGGTCGAGAAGGCCGGCCCTTCCATGCAGACGTAGGTGCCGCCGCCGTGGCAGCGGAGCCCCAGCCCGTCGGCCGCCCGATGCAGGTGGCGGGCCAGAGCGCCGCAGACGGGCTCGGCCAGGGCGATGTGGGCCACGATCCCCTCGCCGAAGAAGGTCGAGCGGCGGTGGGTCTTGTCGATGAACTGGTCGGCGAAGACGAAGTCGCAGGGCCGGATCTCCTCGCGCAGCGAGCCGACGGAGGAAACGGAGATGACGCTCGTGACGCCGAGCATCTTGAAGCCGTAGACGTTGGCCCGGTAGTTGATCTCGGAGGGCAGGTGACGATGGCCCCGGCCGTGGCGGCTGAGGAAGGCCACCCGGCGGCCCTCCAGGGTGCCCACGATGTAGGCGTCCGAAGGGTCGCCCAGCGGGGTCTTGAGCTTGACCTCCCTGAGGTTCTTGATGCCGTCGATGTCGTACAGCCCGGTCCCGCCCAGGATGCCGATCTCGGCACGGGGCGCGGCGGGCTTGGCGGCGGGGCGCGGCACGGTCGTCGGTCTCTTCTTCACGGGCATGGTTTCCTCCAGGATGGCAAAGGGGATAATATACCGGATCGGACGCACCGTGCCAACGCCTTTTGACGTATTCGTCGAAGGGGTTTATTTTTCGGCCGGAAAACGCTATCCTTCTGGGAATCCAGAGGATCGCCGCCATGAAATATATCTATCTCGACGCTTCCGCCGGCCTGAGCGGCGACATGTTCCTGGGCGCCCTGCTCGATCTGGGTGTCGCCCGGGCCGAGTTCAAGCGGGCCATGAACGGCCTCGGCCTGCCCGTGGCCGTTTCCTTCCGGGAGGTCGAGCGCTCCCACCTGCGCGGGCTCAAGGTCGACGTCAAGATCAAGGGCCCCGGCTCGCCGGCCCGCCACTGGGCGGACATCGAGCGCTTCATCCGCCGGGCCCCCCTGGCCGCGGCGGTCAAGGAGCGCGGCCGGGCCGTCTTCGAGACGCTTTTCCGGGCCGAGGCCAAGGTCCACGGCGAGCCGTTCGACCACGTCCACCTGCACGAAGCCGGGGCGGACGACGCCCTGGTCGACGTCCTGGGCACCTGTTGGCTGCTCGACGCGCTGGGAGTGGCCGAGCTCGTCTGCTCGCCCCTCAACGTCGGCTCGGGCTGGGTCAAGACCTCGCACGGCGTCCTGCCCGTGCCGCCGCCGGCCGTGGCCGAGCTCCTCAAGGACGTTCCTGTCTACACCGCCGAGGCCCAGGCCGAGCTGGTGACACCGACCGGCGCCGCCCTGGTCAAGACCCTGGCCGCCCGTTTCCAGCCGTTCCCCGAGCTCGTCTACGAACGGATCGGATACGGCGCCGGCGACCGCGATCTGCCCGGGATGCCCAACATCCTGCGCGCCTTCATGGGCGACCGGGGCTCGCTCGAGGCGGGCAAGCGGGTCTACCGGATCGAGGCGACCATCGACGACTCCACGCCGCAGGTCCTGGCCGCCTTCCTCGACCGGGCCCTGGAGCTGGGCGCCCTGGACGCCTTCCTGTCGCCCGTGGTCATGAAGAAGAGCCGGCTGGCCACCCAGCTGACCCTGCTGGCCGAAGGGGCCTCGCTCGACCGCCTGATCGAGGCCGTCTTCGCCGAGACGACCACGATCGGCGTCCGATACCACCCGGTCGAGCGGCGGGCCCTGGAGCGCGCCGTCGGCAAGGTCCGCGTCCTGGGCGCGGACGTCCGGGTCAAGACCGCCCGCTCCGGCGGGCGCGTCGTCAATGCCCAGCCCGAATACGACGACTGCCTGGCCTTGGCCAGGCGCAAGGGCGTCCCCCTCAAGGACGTCCTGCGCCGGGCCGCGGCCGCCGCGGCGGGAAAGGAATGAGATCGGCCATGAAGCGAGCCCCCAAGCCCGGCGGCATGGACCTGGCCATGATGGAACGAGGCGTGCGCCTGATCCTGCGCGGCGCCGGCGAGAACCCCAACCGGGACGGCCTCAAGGAGACCCCGGCCCGCGTGGCCCGCATGTACCGCGAGATCCTGGGCGGGCTGCACGAGAACCCCGAGGTCCACCTGCGGACGGTGCACAAGGAAAAGCACGACGAGATGGTCCTGATCAAGAACATCCCGCTGTATTCGATGTGCGAGCACCACATGCTGCCGTTCGCCGGGGTGGCCCACGTCGCCTACATCCCCAAGGACGGCCGGATCGTCGGCCTGTCCAAGATCGCCCGCGTCATCGAGGGCCTGTCCCGCCGCCTCCAGGTCCAGGAGCGGCTGACCAAGCAGGCCGCCGACATGATCATGGACCACCTCGACCCGCAGGGGGTCATGGTCGTGGTCGAGGCCGAGCACATGTGCATGTCGATGCGGGGCGCCAAGAAGCCCAAGTCGATCACCGTCACCTCGGCGGTGCGGGGCATCTTCCGCAACCACCCGGTGACCCGGGCCGAGGCCATCACGCTCATCCGAGGAGGGCTCAGCGGTGGAAAAGAAGTCTAAGCCGACGTTCTACGTCACCACACCGATCTACTACGTCAACGACGTGCCGCACATCGGGCACGCCTACACCACGATCATCGCCGACGCCCTGGCCCGCCACAACCGGCTGGCCGGCCGCGAGGTCTTCTTCCTGACCGGCACGGACGAGCACGGCCAGAAGATCGAGAAGGCGGCCGCCGAGCGCGGCATCACACCGCAGGAGCTGGCCGATGCCGTCGTCACCCGGGCCCAGGACCTCTGGAAGGCGCTCGACATCTCGCACGACTTCTTCATCCGGACGACCATGCCGATTCACGAGCAGGGCGTCCAGAAGCTGTTCCAGGCCCTCCTGGACAAGGGCGACATCTACAAGGGCGACGTACAAGGGCTGGTACTGCGTCTCGGACGAGGCCTTCCTGCCGGCCGACGCGCCGGCCGGCAAGGACGGAGCCAAGGTCTGCCCCGACTGCGGCAAGGCGGCCGTGGTCCTCTCGGAAGAGACCTATTTCTTCCGGCTCTCGGCCTACCAGCAAAAGCTCCTCGACCACTACGAGGCCCAGCCCCAGTTCGTCCGGCCGCAGAGCCGGATGAACGAGGTGACGAGCTTCGTCCGCTCGGGGCTGCGCGACTTGAGCATCACCCGGACCACCGTCAAGTGGGGTGTTGCCGGTGCCCGGCGATCCGGCCCACACCATCTACGTCTGGTTCGACGCTCTCCACAACTACATCACCGGCCTGGGCTGGGGCTGGAACCAGGAGCGCTTCGACAAGTTCTGGCCGGCCTCGCTGCACCTCATCGGCAAGGACATCCTCCGCTTCCACGCCGTCTACTGGCCGGCCTTCCTGATGGCCTCGGGCCTGCCCCTGCCGGACTGCGTCTTCGGGCACGGCTGGTGGCTCAAGGACGAGGCCAAGATGTCCAAGTCCCTGGGCAACGTCCTCGATCCCTACGTCCTGATGGAAGGCTTGGGACCCGACCCCCTGCGCTACTTCCTGCTGCGCGAGATCCCCATCGGACTGGACGGCAACTTCTCGCACGAAGCCTTCATCCACCGGGTCAACTCCGACCTGGCCAACGACTTCGGCAACCTGGTCCATCGGACCCTGACCATGGTCCGGCAATACTTCGGGGGACGCCTCGAGGAGCCGGTCCGAAGAGCGGGCGGACGATCAGGCCATCCGGGAGGCCTTCGAGCGGACGCGGGCCGCCGTCCTGGAGCATTACGAGGCCTATGCCCCGGCCAAGGCGCTGGAGGAGCTGTGGGCCTTCATCGGCCTGGCCAACAAGTACCTGGCCGACAACGCGCCCTGGAAGCTGGCCAAGGACCCGCAGCAGAGACGGCGCCTGGCCCGGGTGCTGTGGCAGGCGGCCGCCGCCATCCGCGGCGCGAGCCACCTGGTGGCGCCGGTCATGCCCGGCTCGGCCCGCAAGATCTGGGACCTGCTGGGCGAGACGCGCTCGCCGCTCGACGTCCTTTACGCCGACTTCCGCTTCGACGACTTCGACCCGGCCCGGGAGATGAAGGCCCCCGTGCCCCTCTTCCCGCGCATCGACCTCAAGGAATTCCTGGCCCGGCCGGCCGCCCCAACCCCGGGTGCTGCCCTCAACCGGCCCACCGCGGCGCAGGCCTCGGCCAAGGCGGCCGCCAAGGAGACGACCATGGACATCATCACCTACGAAGAATTCAAGAAGCTCGATTTGCGCGTAGCCGTCGTCCTCAAGGCCGAGCGGGTGGAGGGAACGACCAAGCTGCTCCGGCTCCAGATCGACCTGGGGACCGAACAGCGCCAGATCGTGGCCGGTGTGGCCGAGACCTACGCTCCCGAGGAGCTCCTGGGCAAGCGTTTCACGGTCATCGCCAACCTCAAGCCGGCCGTAATCCGCGGCGTCGAATCGCAGGGCATGCTGCTGGCCGGGATCAAGGACGGCAAGGCCGTCATCCCCTTCTTCGACGGCGACATCGCCCCCGGCAGCAAAGTCCAGTGAGCTAGAGAAGCGGGACCTTCCGCTCGGCAAAGACCTTGAGGCAGGCGTCGACCACGGCCGCATCGTAGAGCCGGCCGCGCTGGGCGACCAGCTCGGCCAGGGCTTTTTCGATCCCCAGAGCCGGCCGGTAGGGCCGGTGCGAGGCCATGGCCTCGAGGACATCGGCCACGCCGATGATCTTGGCCTCGATCAGGATTTGATCCCCCCGCAGGCCTCTCGGATAGCCCGAGCCGTCTTCCCTTTCGTGGTGTTGGTGAACGATCTCGGCGATGGGCCAGGGGAACTCGACGTTTTTGAGGATCTCGTAGCCGAAGCGGGCGTGCTCGCGGACCAGTCGCATCTCGTCGTCCGAAAGACGACCGGGCTTGCTCAGGATCTCGGCCGGGACGGAGGTCTTGCCGACGTCGTGGACGACGCCGGCGAAGCGGAGGGCCTCGATCGACTCCGTACCCAGGCCCATCTCGGTGCCGATGGCCCGGGCCAGGTTGGCCACCCGCTTCTGGTGGCCCGCCGTGCCGGGGTCGCGCATCTCGACGGTGGCCGCCACGACGTTGATGATGTTGCCCAGGGCCCGCCGCAGCTGGTCGGCAACGCGGGCTTTATCCCCCTCGGCCTTCCTGCGTTCGGTCAGGTCGCGGACGACGTACTGGATGCCGAACGGCTTCCCCAGGCCGTCCTTGACCTGGGCGCCGCGGATCTCGACCTCGATCTCGGTCCCGTCCGTCCGCCGCAGCTTACGCTCCGTCGGCGGCACCACCTCGCCCCGGCCGAGGGCCTGGAAGCGGGCGTAAGCCGCGTCGCCGCTCCCCCCGTCAGGAACTCGGCCGCCGTGCGGCCGATGATCTCGTCCGGCGCCAGGCCGAGCAGCTCGCCGCCCCGCCGATTGACGGTGACGACCCGGGCCTGCTCGTCGATCAGGAAGACGCCGTCGTTGGCCGTCTCGAACAGCGTCCGGAACCGCGTCTCGCTCTCGGCCAGGGCCCGTTCGTGCGCCTTGCGCGGGCTGATGTCCTGGGTCACGATCAGATAGGCGGCCGGCTCTCCCGCCGCGCCGCGCACCAGCCGGGTCGAGACAAGGGCATCGAAGGTCCGCCCGTCCTTGCGGCGGCATACGAATTCCTGATGGGCCTTCGTCCCCTGCTCCAGCACCGCGGCCAGGGTCCGGGCCGCCGTCTCTCGCGCGCGGGGGTCGATGAAGTGGTCGACCCGGTGGCCCAGAAGCTCGAAGCGGCTTTCCACCCCGTACAGCTCGGCCGCCGCCGCGTTGCCGTCGATGATCGTGCCCGAGAGCGACACCAGGCAGATGGCCACCGGGGCCAGCTCCATGAAGAGCGGGACGTCCATGGACGGCAGCGGGATCGGCTCCGCGGGCGCGACGCCGGGCGCTTCCTCTTCGGCGGCCATGCGCGCCGCCCGGAACGCCGGCATCCGCTGGATTGGACGGAATCGCTTGAACATGAACCCATTCTACGGATCGGGCCGGGCGGAGGGAATCGCCGAGGGGAGGCAATTCAAGGGGTGATTTTTCGGTCCTCGGGATCACCCCCAGGGGTGATGGCCTCCGGAGCTTCCCGGATGAGGGAAGTGGGCTCAGGCCCGCAGGACGGCCAGGATCCGGTCCCAGGCCACAACGCCCGGCCGCAGAAGCTCGGGCTCGCCCCGCGATAGGCCGACGATTGTCGAGACGGCGCCTCCCGGCGTCTTGCCGCCGTCGATCAGGATGTCGACCCGGCCCTCGAACAGCCGGCGCGCCTCGGCCGGGTCGTCGATCTCCGCTTCGCCGGACAGGTTGGCGCTGGTGGCGGTCAGTGGGAAACCGGCTTCCTCCAGAAAGGCCCGCAGCCAGGCCACGGCGGGGACGCGAAGGGCGATCGTCCCGCCCGGACCGAGCATGGCCTTCGGCAGGGCGGGTCCGGCCCTGAGAACCAGGGTCAGAGGGCCCGGCCAGAAAGCCGCGGCCAACGGGAAGATGTCCGGGGGCAGGCCGTCCGTCAGCCGCTCGACCATGTCCAGCCCCGCGACGACGATCGACAGGGGCTTGCCGCTCTGGCGCCCTTTGAGCCGGAAGACCTTTTCCACGGCCGCCTCGGACAGGGCATTTCCGCCCAGCCCGTAATAGGTGTCGGTGGGATAGACGGCCAGGCCGTCCCGGGTCAGGATCGCGGCCGCCTCGACGGCCCCGGGCAGGAAGGCCGCCCCGGGGTCCGCCCGCAAGATTCTGGTTTCGATCATGCCGCGCTCTTCGGCCCCACTTTAAGGAAGCCGAGCCCCCCTGTCAACGGGAAACCACATACTCTCGATTTGGAATTCGTCTTATTCCAATACAATTGAAGGCAAACAACAAAGGCTTCCATGAGGGGGTGGCAGGAGCCCCGTCCCTTGGACGGGGCGACGTTGGAGGGGGAACCAACTAAAGGTTCCCCCTCCAAGGGAGTCCGCGCTCCTTTACAAGCCCCTTCGATCCCTTTACACTAGGCCTGCGGGAAAAGTGGACATCTGACCCCTTTTCGCCACAATTTCCCGCGCCGCCCCCCCGACGGCAGGGGAAAGCGGGCGCCTCTTCCTGGCATGGAATTTGCAGATCAAGAGGCGAAGGAGATCCACGATGAGAAAAGCCCTGCTCCCGCTGACCCTGGCGGTTCTGGCCTTGACGGCCATCCCGGCCGCCGCCGACCTGGCCACGTTTCGGCTGAGCTTCAATGTCCCGTCCATGAAAAGCGACTTCTGGACGACCGAGTTCGACCAGATGACCATCACCCGCTCCGGCTTCCAGGAGACCTCCTTCGGCTTCAATTACGAGCTGTTCCTGACCAAGGCGGTCAGCTTGGTCTTCGGGCTGGACACCTTCTCCAAGAGCAAGAGCGGCTTCTACCGCGGCTACGTCGGCTATCAGTTCGAGGAGGGGAACTTCGCCTTCCCGGACGACTATTTCGGGGACTATCAGCCGGCTCACACCCTGCGCTATTCGGTGACCCCGCTGCAAGTCTCGGTCAAGCTGACCCCCTTCGGCCGCCGGGTCAAGCTCATCCCCTACATCGGGGGCGGCATCGGCCTCTACCTCTACAATCTGCGGATGAGCGGCGACATGATCGACTTCAGCGACGAGTTCACCTATGACGACATCGACGGCTCCCAGGTTCCGGTCTACCCCATCTACTACGTCGACGTCCGGGAGTCGGACTTCGGGCGCATCGGCTTCGGCTGGCAGGTCTTCGGCGGGCTGATGTACCCGATCGGCAACCGGATGACCGTGGACGGCATGTTCCAGTACCGACGGGCCACGGCCGCCATGAAGTCCTTCCAGGGATTCGAGCCGCTCGACCTGGGCGGCTACCAGATCTCGATCGGGTTCAACTACTGGTTCTGAGCGCGCTTCACCGGGACCTTGCCGGTCCCGTCGAAGGGCAGGACGATCCGGCCCCAGTCGTAAGCGGCCTCGACCTCGCCCCGGAAGCGCACGGACACGGGCGGGCTGTCGAAGGCCGTGGCCACGTCCTTGCCGATCTCCCAGAAATCCAGGAGCATGGCCAGGGCGATCTCCCTCTCGCCGCCGGCCTCGATCGAGCCGAGATCCTGCAGCGTCCCCTCGGCGATGATCTTGTCGGCGACGCTGACCTTGATAGCTCACCCGCTCGGCCCGCAGGGCGAAGCCGTTGGGGTTGACCAGGGCCCCCCGGAAGGTCAGGTCGGCGCCGCCCATGGTCAGGTTCCTGGCCTCGAAGGGCAGGCACTTGGCCTCGAAGCCCCGGAAGACGGGGAAATCCCCGCTGAAGGCGATGGGAATGCGCTTTTCGCGGCGCCGCTCGTCCTGGAAGGTCAGCCCCCCGACCAGGTTGCAGCCGATCCGGGCCCGACCCTGCGCCTCGGGCACGTTGGCGTAGACGGCGGCATAGGTGAACTTGACCGGGAAGGCGACGGCCGTCTCGCCCTCGGCCGGCACTGAAATCGGCGCCTCGAGCGCCGTCTCCCTCTGGAAGTATTCGGTCGAACCGATCACCACCCGGTAGTCGTACCGGGTCAGCGCGAGGTTGGCGTCGGAAACGTTCTTGAGGTCGAGGACGAAGACGAGGGTCGCGCTCTCCAGCCCGACGTCGCGCGCGATCCGCTCGCGGACGGCGACTTCGACGTCGAACTTCTGGTCAGGCGGCGCGGCGGCGGAGCCCGCCAGGAGGGCCAGCAGGAGGGCGGGGACGAGCCCCGCGGAGCGCTTGAACATCTTCATTCCTAGGCAATCGGGCGTTGGAAAAGAGGGACCAGTCTACATGAATCGGAAGGGTGAAACAATACGGCGGGCCCGCTTGATTGACCCCACTTCTATTGTCCCGTCTCATGTATAATACCCTCGGACCGAAGCCCCCATGCCGCACCCCAAGCCCGACTTCGCCGACCGGGCCCTGTTCGCCCGGCTGTTCGGCCCCGACGTCTACGCCGTGGGCGGCTTCGTGCGCGACGTCCTGCGGGGGGTCGAGCCGGACGAAGTGGACCTGCTCGTGGCCCGGCGGACGGTCGACGACATCACGGCCTCGCTGGCTCCCAGCGGCAAGGTCGACCTGGTCGGCCGCAGCTTCGGGGTGATCAAGTTCACCCGCCGCGGCCGCACCTACGACATCGCCCTGCCCCGCTCGGACCGGGCCGCGGCCGGACGGCCGCGGCGGCCACAAGGACATCTGCGTCAAGGCCGACCCCATGCTGCCGGTCGAGGAGGACCTCCGCCGGCGCGACTTCCGCTGCAACAGCATCGCCTGGCGGCTCCGGGACGGCGAGCTCATCGATCCCTTTCGCGGCCGGGCCGACATCAGGGCCCGCGTCCTGCGGATGACCGACCCCGCAGCCTTCCCCGAGGATCCCCTGCGCGTCCTGCGCGCCGCCCGCTTCGCCTCGGTCCTGCGCTTCCGTGTCGATCCCGCCGTCTACGGCCTGGCCAAGGACATCGACCTCGCCGGCCTGAGCGTCGAGCGGGTCAACGAGGAGCTCTTCCGCATCCTGCTCCGCTCGCCCCGCCCCTCCGTCGGCCTGGAGGAGCTCTTCCGGCTGGGCGCCCTGCGCCGGCTCTTCCCCGAGCTCTACGCCCTGACCCTGGTCATCCAGGACGCGCTCTTCCACCCCGAGAAGGACGACTACGGCCACCACACCGTCTGGGGCCACACGACAGCGGACCGTGGACCAGGCTTCGCGGCTGGCCGCGGCCTTCCGGCTCGAGCCGCCGCGGGCCCTGGCCCTGCTGCTGGCCGCCCTGTACCACGACGCCGGCAAGGCCGAGACGACCGCCTGGGAGCACAAGCGGGGCCGCATGGTGGTGACCTCGGCCGGGCACGACATCGCCAGCGAGCGCATCGCCCGCCAGGCCTTCGTCCGGAACAAGATCTTCGCCTGGAACGGGTTCGACGTCCGCGCCACGGCCCTGATCCTCATCCGGACCCATCACCGCCCGGCCGAGCTCTGGGCTCGCCGCCGCGAGGTCACCCGCAAGGCCTTCAACCGGCTGGCCGCCGACCTCAAGGGCGAGATCGAGCTGTGCGCCTACCTGGACGCGGCCGACCGCGGCGGCCGCGGGCGCCGCCCGATGCGCGGCCTGGACCGGGAAAGCCGCTGGCTTCTGGCCACGTTCAAGGCCCTGGGGGTGGACCGGGCCGCCATCGCCCCGCTGGTCATGGGCCGCGACCTGATCGCCCTGGGGGCTGAGCCGGGACCGGCCCTGGGAGCGGTGCTGAAGGAGATCTACCGCCGCCAGCTGGACAGCGAGTTCCGGACCAAGGCGGGCGGGCTGCGGATGCGCCCGGGCCCTGCTGGAGGGAAAGACATGAATCCGGTCTTCGTCACGGGAGGCGCGGGCTATATCGGCTCGCACACGGTTCGGGCCCTGCGCCGGCGGGGGTACGAGGTCACGGTCTTCGACAACCTCAGCAGCGGCCGCCGCGAGCTCGTCGGCGGCGCCTCTCTCGTCGTCGGCGACCTGCGCGACCGGGAGTCCGTCCGGGCCGCCCTGGCCGCCCGCCCCTATGATGCCGTCCTGCATTTCGCCTCTCTCATCCAGGTCGGCGAATCGTATGCCGATCCTCGCAAATACTATGAACACAACCTGGCTTCCAGCCTCAACCTCCTGGGGGCGATGCTGGAGACGGGCCCGCGCCTCTTCATCTTTTCCTCCACGGCGGCCGTCTACGGCGTGCCCGAGGCCGTGCCCATCCGCGAAGACCACCCGCTCTGTCCGGTCAATCCCTACGGCCGGACCAAAGCCATGGTCGAGACGATCCTCGAGGACTACGTCCGGGCTCACGGCCTGAGCGCGCTGTCGCTGCGCTACTTCAACGCTTCGGGCGCCGACCCCGACGGCGGACTGGGCGAGTGCCACGACCCTGAGACGCACCTCATCCCCAACGCCCTTCTGGCGGCCCTCGGCCGCAGGCCGGCTCTGGAGGTCTACGGGACGGACTTCGCCACACCGGACGGCACCGCCGTGCGCGATTACATCCATGTCACCGACCTGGCCGAGGCCCACGTCCTGGCCCTGGAGCACCTCCTCGGCGGCGGCCGGGGCGGCGGCGTCAACCTGGGGACCAACCGGGGCTATTCCGTGCGCGAAGTCCTTCTCCGGGCCGAGGCCGTCACCGGCCGCCGCGTCCCCACGGTCGAGCGGCCCCGCCGCCTGGGCGACGTGCCCGTCCTGCTGGCCTCGGCCGAGAAGGCCGAGCGCCTGCTGGGCTGGCAGCGCCGCTTCTCGGACCTCGACACGATCCTCCGCACGGCCTGGGCCTGGCATTCGAGCCGCGATTGACCGTCCCTCGGCCGGCGTGCTATCCTACATTATTCATAAAAATATTTAAGATTCGAATGTTTCTTTTATTAGGTTACAAAAAATATGAGTTTTTACCCTTCGGGCGAGCCGATAGGACCGCATCTGCTTCGTTGCAAAGGGTTCGCAGTCCTCATTCTCGTTGAAAACGAGGTGAGGGCAGCTTCACCCTCCGCGCCTCGCATCTACGGCCCTCTCGACTCGTGAATAATGCAGGCATAAGTCCCGATGATGAAAGCGCCGCGCCCCCTCCGATCTCCCGCCTGCCCGACCGTGGCGGCGCTCGCCTTGTTCGTCGTTTCTCTCATCCTGGCCGCGGCCGGATGCGGCCGCCCGCCCCGGCCCGCGACAAGCCCCGATCCGGCGCCCGCGCCGTCCTCCCCCGCGCGGGATGTCCCCGTCATCCCCGCGGCCGAGAAGCGGGCCGTGGCCGAACCGGAGGCCGACCCGGAAGCGGCGCGCGACGAGGCGACGGCCGCCCTGGAAGAGGCCTTGGCCGCCTACCAGGAGTCGCGCCAGGCGCGCGAGAGAGACGACCTCGAGGGCGCTTTGAAGGCCCTGGACGCGGCTTACGAATTCCTGCTCCGGGCCGACGTCCCGCCCGACTCGCCGCTGGCCCGCGAAAAGGCCGACCTGCGGCTGCTGATCGTGCAGCGGATCAGGGAGATCGACGCCTCCCGCCGCGTCCCGATCCCGGACAATCACAGATCCATCCCCCTGACCGTCAACAAGTGGGTCCAGCGCGAGATCGACTCCTTCCTCGGCCCGGAGCGGAAGTCCTTCATGGAGGCCTACCGCCGCTCCGGCTTCTACCGCGACTGGATCCAGTCGGAGCTGCGCCAGGCCGGGCTGCCCGAGGAGCTGATCTGGCTGGCCATGATCGAGAGCTGGTTCATGCCCCGGGCCCTGTCCTACGCCCGGGCCCTGGGCATGTGGCAGTTCATCCCCTCGACGGGGCTGCACTACGGCCTGAACCGCGACCGCTTCGTCGACGAGCGCATGGACCCGGTCAAGTCGACACGGGCCGCCATCCGCTACCTGACCGACCTGCACGCCCTGTTCGGCGACTGGTCCACCGCCCTGGCCGCCTACAACTGCGGTGAAGGCTATGTCCAGCGCTGCATCGCCCGCCAGAAATCGGGCTACCTGGACGACTTCTGGGACCTCTTCTCCCGGCTGCCCTACCAGACGGCCCGCTACGTCCCCCGCTTCATCGCCGCAACGCTGATCGTCAAGGACCCGGCCCGCTTCGGGGTGGAGCTTCCCGCGCCCTACCCGGCCCTGGCCTTCGAGACCGTGACCGTGGAAGCGCCCGCCAAGCTGGAAGCCTGGGCTGCGGCCATGGGCGCGGAGACGGACGAGCTCGTCTTCCTCAACCCGGAGCTGCGCGTCCGATCGACTCCGAACCGATCCTACCCGCTGCGGGTGCCCGTGGGCACCTCGGGCGCGGCCCTGTCCGCCGCCGCTTCGATCCCCCGCTTCCTGCCGCCGGTCGAGACGTCCGTCTCCACCCACGTCGTGCGGACCGGCGACACCCTGTCGGCGATCGCCGTCAAATACCGGACCTCGATCCAGGCCATCCAAAAGCTCAACGGCCTGCGGGGCACCTCGATCAGGATCGGCCAGCGCCTGCGGATCCCGGGCCGGGGTTGAGGCCGGGACAACGATCAGCGGACTTCGAAGGTCCGCGATCCGGCCAGCCGGCCGTCGACGAACACCGCCACCGTCCATAGCCCCGGCTCGCGGTCGCTGTCCAGGCGGAGGCGATCCCAGGCGATGTAGCGGGCGAAGGTCCGCCCCTCTTCGCCGACCGCGACGGGGTCGGACAAGCGGTGAAGCCGGCGCTCAGGGTCGTACCACTTCCATTGCAGGGCATGGCGCCCCCGCAGGTCGCGAAGCTCCAGGAAGGAGTGGGCGGCCGCATCGCGGCCGATCTGGAAGGACGGAGCATCGGGCCCCGGTTCGGCCCAGTCCCCGCGAACCTCGACGGCCGTACAGAGGACGTGCCGGTGGATCGCGGCAGCCGGCGGCTCGACCCGGTCCTTGGGCATGATGCGCAGACAGCCCGCCGCGGCGAGTACCGCAACCGTCAGGGCTGCCGTCCGCACGACACGCTTCATAGCCACCTTATAACCGCCGCCCTCCGGCCCGTCAAGCAGGCCGAAGATAAAAAAAGCCCCCATCCCGGAGGGGATGGGGGCGGGGATTGCGTTCGGCGCGGGGAGCGGCCCTACTTGGCAGCCTTGGCCTTGGCCGCCTTGGCGTCCTTCTTCTTCTTGTCCCGCTTCTTGTACTCGGAGCCGATGAGCTCCAGGACGGCCATCTCGGCGCCGTCGCCCTTGCGCGGCCCGGTCTTGACGACCCGGGTGTATCCGCCCGGGCGCTCGCTGAAGCGCGGCGCGACGGTGTCGAACAGCCGGACCACACTGGACTCCTTGTACAGGACCTGGAGGGCCTGGCGGCGGGCGTGCAGAGTGCCCTTCTTGCCCAGGGTGATCATCTTCTCCGCCAGCGGCCGGGCCTCCTTGGCCTTGGCCGTGGTCGTCATCACCCGTTCCTTATCGATCAGCGACGTCACCAGGTTGCGCAGGAGCGCCTCCCGGTGCGCCGTGGTGCGGCCCAGCTTGCGGCCTTGGTTCAGATGCCTCATTCGACCGTCTCCTTACGGACCTCGCCGGCGTCGCCCTTGATCCGCTCGATCAGCTTGGGATGGAGGTCGAGGTTGAGACCGAGCCCGAGGTTGGTCAGCGTCTCCTTGATCTCCGACAGGGACTTGCGCCCGAAGTTCTTGGTCTTTAGCAGCTCGTCCTCGGTCTTCTGGACGAGCTCGTAGATTCTTTCGATGCCGGCCGAGCGCAGGCAGTTGTTCGAGCGCACGGACAGCTCGAGGTGCTCGATCGGCTTGGACAGCGTGTCGACCTGGCTCATGTAGGGGATCTCCCGCTTGGCCGCGGTCGGCTCCCGGTCCAGGGGCTCGTCCACGACGTTGAGGAAGATGACCAAGTGGTCGCGCAGGATCTTGGCCGCCCGGGCCACGGCCTCGATGGGCGCCACGGCGCCGGTCGTCCAGACCTCCAGGGTCAGGCTTTCGTAGTCGATCCGCTTGCCCACGCGGGCCGGCTCGACCCGGTAGTTGACCTTGCGGATCGGCGAGTGGGACGAGTCCAGCGGGATGGTGTCGATGCTGGCCGCCTCGTCGAAGTTCTGATCGGCCGGGATGTAGCCGCGGTTGTTGCGGACGAGCATCTCCACGTCCAGCGTCCCGTCCTTGTCGATCGAGGCGATGGCCACGGTCGTGTCCAGGATCTCGACGTCGGCATCGTGGACGATGTCGGCCGCGGTGGCGATGGCCGGCCCGTCCATCTTGAGGGTCATGGTCTTGCTCTCGGCCCCGGCCAGCTTGAGCGGGATGCTCTTCAGGTTGAGCATGACGTCGGTCACGTCCTCGACCACCCCGGGGATGGTCGAGAACTCGTGCAGCACGCCGGCGATGCGGACCGAGGTGATGGCCGCGCCCGGGATGGACGACAGCAGGATCCGCCGCATGGCGTTGCCGACGGTGATGGCGAAGCCCCGCTCGAAGGGCTGGGCGGTGAACTTGCCGTAGTTCGCGGTCAGCGTTTCGTAGTCGCACTCCAGGAATTTCGGCCTCTGGAAGGTGATTTCGCTCATTGTTCCTCCTTGGCTCGGGCCCCCGTATCGTACGCCGGCTCCCTCACTTGGAGTAGAGCTCGACGACCATGTGCTCTTCGACGGGCAGGGTCACGTCGGCGCGGGTCGGCAGGCCGGCCACCCGGGCCGTCAGCCCGGGCCGGTCGACTTCGATCCAGCTGGGGATGGTCTTCGAGGCGTGGGAATCGGCCACCGCCCTCAGGTCCTCGGACTTGACCGAGCGGATCTTGAAGCCGATCACGTCGCCGGCCTTGACCAGGGCCGAGGGCACGCTGAGCCGGCGGTCGTTGACCTGGACGTGGCCGTGGCAGACCAGCTGCCGGGCGTGGGCCCGGGACAGGGAAAAGCCGGCGATGTACAGGACGTTGTCCAGCCGCCGCTCCAGCATCTGCAGCAGCGTCTCGCCGGTGACGCCCTTCTGGGCCTCGGCCCGGACGAAGAAGAGGTGGAACTGCTTCTCCGACATCCCGTAAAACCGCTTCATCTTCTGCTTCTCGCGCAGCTGCAGCCCGTACCCCAGCACGCGGCGGCGGGCCCGGCCGTGCTGGCCCGGGGGGTAGGCCCGGCGCTCGACGGGGCACTTGTCGGACAGGCACTTGTCGCCCTTGAGGAAGAGCTTGGTCTTCTCCACCCGGCACAGCCGGCAGATGGGTTCGCTGTATCTCGACATGGCAGACTCTCCTTAGACCCGGCGGCGGCGGCAGACCCGGCAGCCGTTGTGGGGGATGGGGGTGACGTCCTTGATGGACTTGATCTCCAGCCCGCCCGCCTGCAGGGAGCGGATGGCCGACTCCCGGCCGGCGCCCGGCCCCTTGACCTTGACGTCCACGGTCCGGACGCCGAAGTCGCGGGCCTTGACGGCCGCTTCCTTGCCCGCCAGCTGGGCCGCGAACGGGGTGCCCTTGCGGGCGCCCTTGAACCCGACCGTGCCGGAGCTGGTCCAGCAGACCGAGGCGCCCGCGCCGTCGGTGATGGTGATGATGGTATTGTTGAAGGTCGACTGGATATGGGCGACACCGTAGCCGATGTCGCGCCGGACTTTCTTCTTCTTGGCTTTCGCTTTGGGCTTGGCTGCCATCGGTCGCTCCTTTCGCTCTTACTTGGCCGGGGCCTTGTTCTTCTTGATCGAGTGACCGCGCGGGCCCTTGCGGGTCCGGGCGTTGGTCTTGGTCCGCTGGCCGCGGGTGGGCAGCTTGCGCTTGTGGCGCATGCCGCGGTAGCTGCCGATGTCGATCAGCCGCTTGATGTTCTGGCTGACCTCCTTGCGGAGGTCGCCTTCGATCTTTTCCCGCTTCTCGATGATCTGGCGGATCTTGTTGACCTCGTCCTCGCTGAGGGCCTTGACCTTCTTGTTCTTGTCGATCTTGGCTTCCTCGAGGACGGCGACCGACTTGGCCCGGCCGATGCCGTAGATGTAGGTCAGGCCGATCTCGATCCGCTTTTCCGGGGGTAGGTTGATGCCTGCAATTCGTGCCATGGGAACCTCGTCTTATCCTTGCCTCTGTTTGTGCCTGGGGTTGGTGCAGATGACCACGATGATGCCTTTGCGCCGGATGATTTTGCAGTTCCGGCAGATCTTCTTGACCGATGCGCGTACTTTCATGGGCTCCGTCCTTATTTGAAACGGTACGTGATCCGTCCCTTGGTCAGGTCGTAGGGCGAAATCTCGACCAGGACCTTGTCCCCGGGGAGGATCCGAATGAAGTGTTTTCTCATCTTGCCCGAAATATGGGCCAGGATGCGGTGCTTGTTGGCCAGCTCGACCCGGAACATGGCATTGGGCAGGGTCTCGAGCACCGTGCCCTCGGCCTCGAACACGTCCTCTTTAGGCATGCGGCGTCTCCTCCCGGCTCAGGATCAGCGGTCCGTTTGCGGTCAGGGCCACGGTCTCTTCGTAGTGGGCGGCCAGGCTGCGGTCCCGGGTCACCGCGGTCCAGCCGTCGTCCAGGATCTCGACGTCCCAGTCGCCGGCCGCGATCATCGGCTCGATGGCCAGGACCAGTCCCCGCCGCAGCCGCGGTCCGCGGCCCGGCAGGCCGAAGTTGGGCACCTGGGGCTCTTCGTGCAGGGCGTGGCCGATGCCGTGCCCGACGAAAGAGCGGATGACCGAAAAGCCGTCCGCCTCGACCCGCCGCTGCACGGCGTGGGAGATGTCCGAGACGCGGCCGCCCTCGACCAGGGCCTCCAGCCCGCTGTGGAAGGAGGCCTCGGCGGCGGCGATCAGGCGCTCGGCCAGGGGGGTGACCCGCCCGACCGGGTAGCTGCGGGCCGCGTCGCCGTAGAACCCGTCGTAAAGGACGCCGAAGTCCAGGGAGACCAGGTCGCCTTCGCTGAGGACGCGATCCGAGGGAATGCCGTGGATGACCTCCTCGTTGACCGAGATGCAGACCGAGGCCGGGTAGCCGCGATAGCCCTTGAAGGCCGGCTTGGCCCCCAGCTCGCGGGTCCGTCGTTCGGCGTAGGCGTCGAGGTCTCCGGTCCGGGCGCCGGGAGAGACGAGCGGACGCATCTCGTCCAGGATCCGGGCCACGATGCGGCCG
This sequence comes from Candidatus Aminicenantota bacterium, assembly GCA_963803915.1. GTDB lineage: Bacteria > Acidobacteriota > Aminicenantia > Aminicenantales > UBA4085 > UBA4085. The sequence goes on from CAWDOL010000003.1 coordinate 359,904, forward strand.
GCCTCGGCCATGGCCGCGATCTCCGCCTCGGTCTTGTAGACGATCATCGTCCGGCCCCTTCACCCGCAGGTCCCGCCAGGCCGTCCAGGACGGCCCGGACGCGGAGAAAGACCTCGGCCGGCGTGCCCTCGCCGTCGACCGGACGGAAGTCGGAGCGCTCCCGGTACCAGGCCTTGAGCGGCGCCGTGGCCGAATCGTAGACCTGGATCCGCTCGCGCACGACCTCGGCCGCATCGTCGGCCCGGTGGAGCAGGCCGGCCCCGCAGGCGTCGCAGACGCCCTCGCGGCGGGGGGCCTTGCGGGTCAGGTGGAAGATGGCTCCGCAGGAGGAGCAGATGCGCCGCCCGCTAAGCCGCTCGATCAGGGAAGGCAGACCGACCTCGAAGGAGATGACCACCTCGCGGCGGCCGCCGTCGATCCGGGCCAGGGCTTCGGCCTGGACGATGGTCCGGGGATATCCGTCCAGGATGTAGCCCGCCGCACAGTCCGGAGCGGCGATCCGCTCGCGGACCATGCCCGTGACGACCTCGTCCGGGACGAGGCCGCCTTGGGCCATGATCCCCTCGGCCTGCCGGCCCAGCGGCGTCCCCTCCCGGACGGCCTTCCGGAGAAGGTCGCCGGTGGAGATGCGGGGGAACCCGTAGGCGCGCTCGAGCATTTCGCCCAGGGTCCCTTTGCCGCTGCCCGGCGCGCCGAAGAGGACGATCCTCATCCGCGCCTCCCTTTGATCCGGCCCTTGCGCATGAATCCGTCGTAGTGGCGCATGACCAGCTGGGCCTCGACCTGCTGCAGGGTGTCCATGGCCACCCCGACCACGATCAGGATCGAGGTGCCGCCGAAGTAGAAGTCGACCTGCAGGCCCTGGGTGACCCAGGCCGGCAGGATGCGATCCAGGAAGCCGCCGATGAACGGCAGGTACTGGACCTTGAACCCGGTCATCAGGAACTCGGGCAGGACGGCCAGCAGGGCCAGGTAGACCGCGCCGACCAGGGTGATGCGGGACAGGATCTCGTCGATGGCGTCCGAGGTGTTCTTGCCCGGCCGGATGCCGGGGATGAACCCGCCGTACTTGCGCAGGTTCTCGGCCACGTCGGTCGGGTTGAAGATGATGGAGACGTAGAAGTAGGTGAAGAAGATGATGGCCGCAACGTAGGCCAGGTTGTAGAGGGGCATGCCCAGCTGGAACTGCCGGGCGATGGTCTGCAGGGCGGGCACCTTGATCATCTGGGCGATGGTGGCCGGGATGGTGATGATCGAGGCGGCGAAGATGATCGGGATGACGCCGCCGGTGTTGACCCGCAGCGGCAGGTGGGTGCTTTGGCCGCCGTAGACCCGGCGCCCGACCACCCGCTTGGCGTAGGAGACCGGGATGCGCCTCTGGCCCCGTTCGACATAGACGATAAAGCCTATGACGGCGATCATCATGGCGCCCAAGATGAGGATCTTGATCGGATTCCAGGAGCCGGTCCGCAGGCCCTGGACCATTTCGTTCAGCCCGGCCGGGAAGCGGGCCACGATGCCGGCGAAGATCAGCAGCGAGATGCCGTTGCCGATGCCGCGCTCGGAGATCTGTTCGCCCAGCCACATGACGAAGACGGTGCCCGTGGTCAGGGTCAGGACGACCAGGAGCTGAAAGGGCAGGCCCGGGGTGGGCACGATGCGGGCCCCGCCGGGGCTCTTCAGGCCCTGCAGGAAGAGGGCGATGCCCCAGGCCTGGATGAGGCAGATGGCGATCGTGCCGTACCGGGTGTACTGGGTGATCTTCTTCCGCCCCAGCTCCCCTTCCTTCGACAGCCGCTCCAGATAGGGCCAGACGACCGTCAGAAGCTGCAGGATGATCGAGGCGCTGATGTAGGGCATGATGCCCAGGGCGAAGATGGTCATCTTCGACATGTAGCTGCCCGAGAACATGTCAATGAACCCGAGGATGGTCCCCTTCTGCGAGGACCAGAACTCGGCCAACGCGGCGGAGGAGATGCCCGGCAGGGGAATCTGGCCGCCGATGCGGTAAACGGCCAGCAGCAGCAACGTGAAGATGACCCGCTTGCGCAGCTCCGGAATGGAGAAAATGTTGCGGATGCTGTCCAGCACCATCATGGCCGGGCCTCGAGGACGACGGCCTGGCCGCCGGCTTTTTCGATCTTGGCCTTGGCCGAGGCGGAGAACTTGTGGGCCCGCACGGTCAGGGCCCGGCCGCACTCGCCGCGGGCCAGGACCTTGACCCGCTCGGAGGCCGAGCCGATCAGGCGGGCCGCGGCCATCTCGGCCGGCCCGAACTCGGTGCCCTGCAGGACTATCAGACGATCCAGGTTGACCTCGGCGAACTCGACCCGGAAGACGTTGGTGAAGCCCCGCTTGGGGATGCGGCGGGCGAGCGCCATCTGGCCGCCCTCGAAGCCGGGCTTGCGGGAGTATCCGGCGGTGGCTTTCTGGCCCTTGTGGCCCTTGCCCGAGGTCTTGCCGTGCCCGGAGCCGGGCCCGCGGCCGATCCGTTTTCTGTCCTTGCGGGAGCCTTTGGCGGGTTTCAGCGTGCTGAGGTTCATTTCGTCACCACTTCCACTTTAACCAGGTGGGGGATCTTGCGGACCATGCCCCGGATGGACGGGGTGTCGTCCCGGACGACGGAGGAGCTGGGCTTGCGCAGGCCGAGGCCGCGCACGACCAGGCGCTGTTCCTCGGGGTAGCCGATCAGGCTGCGCACCAGGGTGATCTTGATGGTGCCGACGGCGCTCATTGCCAGACCGTCCCCGCGGCCTTGCCGCGATTCCGGCCGACCACGACCGGGTCCTTGATCCGCTTCAGGGCGTCGATGGTGGCGTGGGCCACGCTGATCGGGTTGGAGCTTCTGATCGACTTGGTCAGAATGTCCTTGATCCCGGCCAGCTCCATGATGACCCGGACGGCGCCGCCGGCGATGACCCCGGTCCCCTTGGAGGCGGGCCGCAGGACCACGACACCGGCGTCGGCTTCGCCCCGGACCAGGTGCGGGATGGTCGTATCGGCCAGGGTCACCCGGACCAGATGCTTCTTGGCGTTCTCCACGGCCTTGGCGATGGCCGAGGGCACTTCGCGGGCCTTGCCCTTGCCGATGCCGATGATGCCGCGGTAGTTGCCCACCGCGACCAGGGCCGAGAAGCTCAGGTTCTTGCCGCCCTTGACGACCTTGGTGACGCGGCGGATATGGATGACCTGATCCTTGAGCTCGCCGATATCCTCGAACGGATCCGCCGCCGGGGCCGTCTCTTCGACCTTGTCCTTGACGTCTGTCTCTTGCACGTTGCTTGCTCCTTCGGCCTAGAACGTCAGCCCGCCCTTGCGCAGGGCCTCGGCCAGGGCTTTGATCCGGCCGTGGTAGGGGTAGATCCCCCGGTCGAAGACGATCTTCTCGATGTTCTTCTCCCGCAGCCGCCGGGCCATCAGCTCGCCCAGCTTCTCGCAGCCGGCCAGGTTCTTGGTGTTCTTCGCGGCGGCCTGGAAATCCTTCTCCAGGGTCGAGGCCGCGACCAAAATCGTCCCGGTATCGTCGTTGACCGCCTGGGTGTAGACGTACCGGTTGCTCTTGAAGACATGCAGCCGGGGCCGCTCGGCCGTCCCGCGGACGGTCTTGCGGATGCGGGCCCGGATGCGGGCCTTGGCTTCGCTCTTGCTGATCGACTTATCTTTAAGCACCGGTCACCCCCGCTTTCCGCTCCTTCTTGATCAGCTTTTCGCCGAGGTAGCGGACGCCTTTCTGCTTGTACGGATCGGGCTTGCGGAACGACTTGATGTCGATCGCCACTTGGCCCACCCGCTGCTTGTCGATGCCCCGGATCGTCAGAAGGGTCGGCTTTTCGACCACCACCTCGACGTCGGGGGGCACGGTGTAGATCATCGGCTTGGAGTAGCCCAGGGCCAGCTCCAGCTTGTCCTTGTCCAGCTTGGCCTTGTAGCCGACGCCGACGATCTCCAGCTGCTTCTGGAAGCCCGCGGAGACGCCCAGGATGGCGTTGGCGGCCAGGGCCCGGCACAGCCCGTGCAGGGACTTCTGGGGCTTGGAGTCGTCCCGCCGCAGGAGCGTCAGCAGGCCGGGCTCGACCGCGGCCGTGATGCCGTCGTGGAGGGGCGTGCGGAGCTTGCCCTTCTTGCCTTCAAACTCGATCCCGTCGGGGTGGAGGACCACCTTGACCCCGTCCGGGAGGGGAATCGGTTTTTTTCCTATGCGCGACATGGCGGTGTCCTTTCCTTAAGCCCTCACCAGATGGTGCAGAGGACCTCGCCGCCCAGCCCCAGCTCCTCGCAGCGCCGTCCGGTGACGACGCCCTGCGACGTGGAGATGACGGCCAGGCCCAGTCCGTTCAACACCTTGGGCACGGCGTCCCGGGTGCAGAAGACCCGGCAGCCGGGCTTGCTGATCCGGCGCATGCCGGTGATGACGCTCGGACCGGCCTCGGAATATTTGAGGGTCACGGTCAGAACGTTCTGGGGCGCGGTCTCGAGGACCTTGTAGTTCTTGATGTAGCCTTCCTCTTTCAGGATCTTGGCGATTTCGACCTTGATCAGGGAGGAGGGCATCTGGACCTCCCGCCGCTTGATGCGGGAGGCGTTTCTCAGGCGGGTCAAAAAATCCGCGATGGGATCGACGACGCTCATGGGGTGCTCCTTACCAGGACGCCTTGACGACGCCGGGGATCTCGCCCTTGTGGGCCAGCTCGCGGAAGCACAGTCGACACATGTCGAACTTCCGGTAGTAGCCGCGGGAGCGGCCGCAGATGCGGCAGCGCTTGTGGGTCCGGATGGCGTACTTGGGCTTGCGCAGATACTTGGCGAATGCCGATGTGGTGGACACGGTCACCTCTCCTTCGTCACGACTCGCGGAAGGGCATGCCCAGCTTCTTCAGCAGGGCAAAGGCCTCGGCGTTCGTCCGCGCCGTGGTGACGATCGTAATATTCATGCCTCGGGTCTTGTCGACCTTGGTATAGTCGATCTCGGGGAAGACCAGCTGGTCGCGCAGCCCCAGGGTGTAGTTGCCCCGGCCGTCGAAGGCCTTGGGCGAGACGCCGCGGAAGTCGCGGACGCGGGGCAGGACGACGTTGACCAGGCGGTCCAGGAACTCGTACATCCGCCGCTGGCGGAGGGTCACGAAGCAGGCGATGGGGACGCCCTTGCGCAGCTTGAAGGAGGAGATCGACTTCTTGGCCCGGGACACGACCGGGGCCTGGCCCGCGATCTGGGTCAGCTCGGCCTTGGCCGCGTCCAGCAGCTTGGCGTTCTGGATGGCCTCGCCGACGCCGACGTTGATGACGATCTTCTCCAGGCGGGGCACGGCCATCGGGTTGCTGATCTTGAACTCCTTCTCCAGCTCGGGAAGGATCTCTGTCTTGTAGCGGTCCTGCAGGCGGCTCATCGGGGACTCCTCACTTGGCCTTGTCCAGGGCGCCTTCGCACTTGGGGCAGATCCGCATCCGGCTGCCGTCCTCAAGCCGCTTGGCGCGGGGCCGGACGCCGGCGGCGCACTCGGCGCACCACAGCATCAGCCGGGACAGGGGGATGGGCGCCTCGCGGTCCATGATCCCGCCCTGGCGGTTCTTGGACCGGTCCGGCCGGATGAACTCCTTGACGAAGTTCAGCCGCTCGACCACGGCCTTGCCCTTGTCGGGGTAGACGATGAGGACCTTGCCGGTCTTGCCCTTGTCCTTGCCCTGACGGACCACGACGATGTCGTTCTTGCGGATGCCGGCGGCCATCACAGCACCTCCGGCGCAAGGGACACGATCTTCATGAACTTCTTCTCCCGCAGCTCGCGGCCGACGGGGCCGAAGACGCGGGTTCCGACCGGCTCGTTCGCCTTGTCGATGATGACGGCGGCGTTGTCGTCGAACCGGATGTAGGAGCCGTCCTTGCGGCGGATCTCCTTGCGGGCCCGGACCACGACGGCCCGGACGACCTTGCCCTTGGCGATCTTGCTCTCTGGCTCCGCTTCCCGGACGGTGGCCGAGATGACGTCGCCGATGGAGCAGATCAGGCCCACGCCCCCGCCCAGCGGGGTGATGGCCCGGATCTTGCGGGCTCCGGAGTTGTCCGCCACCTTGAGCAGCGTATACTGCTGGATCATGGCTTGCTCTCCTCGGCCTGAGGCTCGGCCTGAGGCTCGGCCTGGGGCTCGGCCTGGGGCTCGGCCGAGGCTCGGCCTGAGGCTCGACCGCGGCGGGCGCGGCCGCGGGGGCCTCGCCGATCACGGGGTCGCCGATCTCGCTGGCCGTCAGGGTGGCGTCGGCCCCGAGGATCCCGACCACCCGCCAGCGCTTGCGCTTGCTGATGGGCCGGGTCTCGATGATGCGGACCTTGTCGCCGACCTTGCAGGCATCCAGCTCGTCGTGGGCCAGGAAGGCCCGGCGGCGGCGGATGATCTTCTTGTACAGGGGGTGGCGGACCTGCCGCTCCACCTGCACGGTGACGGTCTTGGCCATCTTCTTGGCCACGACCAGACCGACCTTGGTCGTCTTGCGCGTAGGCGCTGCGTTCGTCATGGGGTTGCCGTCCTTCCCTTGGCCTGGTCCTGCTTCAGGATCGTCTCGATGCGGGCGATGTCCTTGCGCAGGGCGTCCATCTTGGCGAAGTTCTCCAGCTGGCCGAGCTCGTTCTGGAAGCGGAGCTTGAACAGCTGGTCCTTGAGCTCGGCCTTCTTGCGCTCGAGCTCGTCCGCGCTCAGTTCTCTCAGTTCATTGGCTTTCATCGTAGCTCTCGATTCTCGCGGGAGATGAATCGGGTCAGGACGGGCAGCTTCTGGGCCGCGAGCCGCATGGCCTCGCGGGCCACGTCCTCGGCGACACCCTCCAGCTCGAACAGGACCCGGCCGGGCTTGACCACGTCGACCCAGAACTCCGGATCGCCCTTGCCCTTGCCCATCCGGACCTCCACGGGCTTCTTGGTCACGGGCTTCCAGGGGAAGGCCCGCACCCACAGCTTGCCGCGCCTTTTCATGAACCGGGTGATGGTGATGCGGCCGGCCTCGAGCTGGCGGGCCGTAATCCAGCCGCACTCCAAGGCCTGCAGGCCGTACTCGCCGAACGACAGGGTCGCGGCGCGCTGGGCCTTGCCCCGCATGCGGCCGCGGGAGGTCTTGCGGTACTTGACTTTCTTCGGCATCAGCATGGTCAGATCTCCTCAACCTCCGCGACCTGGGACGTCATCTTGGCCTTCTCGACATCGCCCTTGTAGATCCAGACCTTGATGCCGATCTGGCCGTAGGTGGTGAAGGCCTCGGTAAAGCCGTAGTCGATGTCGGCCTTCAGCGTCTGCAGCGGCAGCTGGCCGCGCAGGTACCACTCGGTGCGGGCGATTTCGACACCGCCCAAGCGGCCGGAGCACATGATCTTGATGCCCTTGGCGCCCTGGCGCAGGGCCGACTCGACCGCCTTGCGCATGGCCCGGCGGTAGGCGATCCGCTTCTCCAGCTGGACGGCGATGCCCTCGGCCACGAGCAGGGAATTCAGCTCGGCCTTATCGATTTCGCGGATATCGACGTAGACTTCCTTCTTGCAGATCTTCTCCAGGAAAATCTTCAGGCTCTCGATCTCCTTGCCGCCGCGGCCGATGATGATGCCCGGGCGGGAGGTGTGGACGAGGACGCGGACCTTCGGTCCGACCCGCTCCACGGCCACCTCGGCGATGCCGGCGTGAAAGTACTTGGCCTTCACGTCCTTCTTCATCTTGAGGTCTTCGTGGATCAGGCGGGCGTATTCCGTGCCGTGGGCGAACCAGCGGGAGCTCCAGGGCTTGTTGAACCCCAGCCGGAAGCCGTGCGGGTGCGTTTTCTGTCCCATGGTTATCTCGCTTTCCGTTCCTTCAGGTAGACGTGGACATGGCTGGTGCGCTTGAGGACCCGGTAGGCCCGGCCCATGGGCGCCGGCCGGATCCGCTTCCAGGAGGGGCCCTGGTCGATGTGGATGTCGGCCACCACGAGGGCGTCCACGTCCAGGCCGGGAGCCTTCTGCTGGGCGTTGGCGATGGCCGAGCGCAGCGTCTTCTCGATGATCAGGGCCGGCTTCTGCTTGGGCGTGAAGCGCAGGATGGTCAGGGCCTCGCCGACGAGCCGGTCCCGGATCTGGTCGGCGACCAGGCGGGATTTCTGGGCCGAGACCCGGACGTGCCGGGTCACGGCGTGCGACAGGTAGACCGGGGCGTCCATGTCACTTCCCCACTTTCACGGCCTTGGCGGCCTTGGAAGTGTGGCCCTTGAAGGTCCGGCTGGGCGAGAACTCGCCCAAGCGATGGCCGACCATGTTCTCGGTCAGGAAGACCGGGATGAACTTGCGGCCGTTGTGCACGGCGATGGTCAGGCCGACCATCTCGGGGATGATGATGGAGCGGCGCGACCAGGTCTTGATGACGGTGCGCCTCTGCGTCTCGCCGGCCTGGGCCGAAACCTTGGCCAAGAGGTGCGCATCGATGAAAGGTCCTTTGCTCAGTGAACGGCCCATGGCTACTTGTTCCTCCGTCTGACGATAAAGACCCGGGTCCGCTTGTTGCGGCGGGTCTTGAAGCCCTTGGTCGGGATGCCCTCGGGCGACACCGGGTGCCGTCCGCCCTTGGCCTTGCCTTCGCCGCCGCCGTGCGGGTGGTCGATCGGGTTCATGGCCGTGCCCCGGACGTGGGGCCGCCAGCCGCGCCAGCGGTTCCGGCCGGCCTTGCCGATGCTGACGTTCTGGTGGTCGAGGTTGCCGACCTGGCCGATGGTCGCCCGGCAGTCCAGCTCGATCTTGCGGATCTCGCTGGAGGGCAGCCGGATCTGGGCGATGTCGCCTTCCTTGGCCAGGATCTGGGCGCCCGCCCCGGCCGTCCGGCACATCTGGCCGCCGGCGTTGCGGTGCAGCTCGATGTTGTGGATGACCGTGCCCAGGGGGATGTTGCGGAGCCGTGTGGCGTTGCCCGCGACGATGTCGACGACCGCGTCGGAGACCAGGATGGACTGGCCGGCCTTGATCTCCTGCGGGGCCAGGATGTAGCGCCGCTCGCCGTCCGCGTACTTGATCAGGGCGATGAAGGCGGAGCGGTTGGGGTCGTACTCGATGGTCTCGACGATGCCCGGGATGTCCAGCTTGTCCCGCTTGAAGTCGATCTTGCGGTACATCCGCTTGTTGCCGCCGCCGCGGTGGCGGGTCGACAGGCGGCCCTTGTTGTTGCGGCCGCCGGACTTGGGCCGGGGCTCCAGGAGGGGCTTGTGGGGCGCGTCGCCCGTCAGCTCCTCGTAGGTCAGGCCGGTCCGGTGGCGGAGGCCCGCGGTCAGAGGCCGGTAGGTTTTGATGCCCATGTTACATTGCCTCGAAGTATTCGATCATCTTCTCGCCCGCCTTCAGGCGGACGATGGCCTTTTTCCAGTCGCTGGTCCGGCCGGAGCTGCGGCCGACGCGGCGCTCCTTGCCGACCTTGATCTGGGTCCGGACGCTGTCGACTTTGACCTTGAAGAGCCGCTCGACGGCCTTCTTGATCTCGGTCTTGTTGGCGTCCATGGCCACCTCGAAGCAGACTTCGCGGTGCTGGTCCTGCAGGGCGGTGCTCTTCTCGGTGATCACCGGCCGGCGGATGATGCGGGTGGGATCCTTGCTCATTTCCATCTCTCCACGAGGGACTCGAAGGCCTGCCGGCTGGCCACCAGCCAGGGGTGGGCCAGGATGTCGCGGGTGTTGACGGTCCGCCAGTCGACGACCTTGACCTTGGGGATGTTGCGCGCCGCGGCGAAGAGGGCCGCGTTCTCGCGGACGTCGACGACCAGGGCCGAGACGACCTTGAGGCCGCGCAGCAGAGCCGCCGCCTCCTTGGTCTTGGCCGCGGTCAGCTTGAGGTCCTCGACCACCAGGATGCGGCTCTCGGCCCACTTGGCGGCCAGGGCCGAGCGCAGGGCCTGCGACTTGGCCGCCTTGGGCAGGCGGACGTCGTAGTCCTTGGGCCGGGGGCCGAAGGTGGTGCCGCCCTTCCGCCAGAGCGGGCTGCGGGTGGCGCCGGCCCGGGCCCGGCCCGTGCCCTTCTGCCGCCAGGGCTTGCGGTTGGAGCCGCTGACTTCGGCCCGGGTCTTGGTCGAGACCGTGCCGCGGCGGCGGTTGGTCTCGTGGGCCACCACCGCCTCGTAGATCAGGTGCTCGTGGACCGGGACCTCGAAGATCCCGGCCGGGAGCTCGAGCTCCGCGACGGCCTTTCCGTTGCGATCCAGTACGTTGGTTTTCGGCCATGGGGTGCTCGCTTACGCCTTGACGATCACGACGACCGTCCCGTTGGCCCCGGGCACGGCCCCCTCGACCATCAGGAGGTTGTTGCTCCCGGTCGGCCTCGAAGACCCGCAGGTTGCGGACGGTGACGGTGTCGCCGCCCATCCGCCCGCCCATCCGCAGGCCCGGGATGACCCGGGAGGGGTAGGAGGAGGCGCCGATCGAGCCGGGGGCCCGGTGGAACATCGAGCCGTGGGCCCCGGCGCCGCCCTTGAAATGGTGGCGCTTGACGACACCCTGGAAGCCCTTGCCCTTGCTGACGCCGGTGACGTGCGACCTTCTGGCCGGCCTCGAAGATGTCGACGAAGACCTGGTCGCCTTCCTTGGCTTCGCCCTTGACGGGGAACTCCCGCAGGACGCGCAGGACGGGCGAGCCGGACTTCAGGAAGTGTCCCTGCTGGGCCTTGCCGGGCTTGCGGACCGGCCGCTCCTCGACCAGGCCCATCTGGAGGGCGTCGTAGCCGTCCTTGGCCTTGGTCTTCCTCTGGATGACGGTGCACGGCCCGGCCTTGATGACGGTCAGGGGAACGGCGTTCCCGGCCGCGTCGAAGGCTTGGGTCATGCCCACTTTCTTGCCGATGAGTCCGTCGACCATCGCTTATTCTCCGGTCCCGAAGGCCTGGATCTCGACTTCGATCCCGGCCGGGAGGTCCAGCTTCTGGAGCTCCTCGATCGTCTCGTTGTTGTACTCGCTGATGTCGATCAGACGCTTGTGAACGCGCATTTCGAAGTGCTCGCGCGACTTCTTGTCGACGTGCGGCGAACGCAGGACGCAGAAGCGGTGGATCCGGGTCGGCAGCGGGATGGGGCCGGCAATCTGGGCGCCCGTCCGCTTGGCCTTGACCACGATGTCCTTGACCGACTGGTCCAGCAGCCGATGGTCGAACGACTTGAGGCGGATTCTGATTTTCTCCATGGCCACTTTCCTTGGTGTATTTCAGCGGGGCCACATACTGAGTTCGTGGACCCCTTGGGTTTCGTCCATCCTACTCCAGGATCTCGGTGACCGTTCCGGCGCCGACGGTCCGGCCGCCCTCGCGGATGGCGAACCGCAGCCCCTTCTCCATGGCCACGTCCGAGATCAGGTCGATCTCCAGGTTCGACGTTGTCGCCGGGCATGACCATCTCGACCCCGGCCGGCAGCTTGGCGTCGCCCGTCACGTCCGTCGTGCGGAAGAAGAACTGCGGCCGGTAGCCGGTGAAGAACGGCGTGTGCCGTCCGCCTTCCTCCTTGGTCAGGGCCACCACCGTAGCGTTGAACTTGTGGTGCGGCGTGATCGAGCCCGGCTTGGCCAGCACCTGCCCCCGCTCGACGTCGGTCTTGCCGATGCCGCGCAGCAGACAGCCGATGTTGTCGCCCGCCTGGGCCTGGTCCAGGAGCTTGCGGAACATCTCCACGCCGGTGACGATCGCTCTTGCGCGTCTCGTGGAAGCCGACGATCTCGATCTCGTCGCCCACCTTGACCACCCCGCGGTCCACCCGGCCCGTCACCACGGTGCCCCGCCCGGTGATCGTGAAGACGTCCTCGATCGACATCAGGAACGGCTTGTCCACTTCCCGCATCGGCTCCGGAATGAAGGTGTCCAGCGCCTTGACCAGCTCCCAGATCGCCTTGCCCCCTTCGCCCGCCGGGTCCGCCAGCGCCGCCGTGGCCGAGCCGCGGATGATCGGCGTCGTGTCGCCGGGGAACTCGTACTTCGTCAGAAGCTCGCGTACCTCCAGCTCCACCAGGTCCAGGATCTCCGGGTCGTCCACCAGGTCGCACTTGTTCATGAAGACCACGATGGCCGGCACGTTCACCTGCCGCGCCAGCAGGATGTGCTCCCGCGTCTGCGGCATCGGCCCGTCCGCCGCCGAAACCACCAGGATCGACCCGTCCATCTGGGCCGCGCCCGAAATCATGTTCTTGATGTAGTCGGCGTGACCCGGGCAGTCGATGTGCGCGTAGTGCCGCAGCTCCGACTCGTATTCGACGTGGCTCAAGGCCACGGTCAGGATCTTCGTCGCGTCCCGCCGGAACATCTTGGCGTCCGCCTTGGCCACGTCGTCGTAGCTCTTGGCCGTCGCCAGCCCCTTGGTCGCCAGCACCTTGGTGATGGCCGCGGTCAGCGTCGTCTTGCCGTGATCGATGTGACCGATCGTCCCCACGTTCACGTGCGGCTTCGTCCGTTCGAACTTCGCCTTTGCCATCCTGTCCTCCTTGCCTCGCTCCCGTCTAATGGGTCACGTAGGCCAACCGTCCCTCGATCCGGGCGATGATCTGCTCCTGGACCGCGGGCGGCACGGCTTCGTACCGGGTGAATTCCATGGAAAACACGCCCCGGCCCTGGGTCAGAGTCCGCAGGATCGTGGCGTATCCGAACATCTCGGCCAGGGGGGCCTTGGCCCGGACGACACGCGAGCCGCCGCGCATCTCCAGGCCCTCGACCTTGCCCCGGCGGGCATTGAGATCAGAGACGATGTCGCCCAGGTACTCGTCCGGGGCGACGACCTCGAGCTGCATCAGCGGCTCCAGGAGCGCCGGCTCGGCCTTGACGGCCGCGTCCTTGAAGGCCTGGGCCGCGGCGATCTTGAAGGCCAGCGGGCTCGAATCGGTCTCGCTCCAGGCGCCCGTGGCCAGGGTGGCCCGGACGTCCGCGACCGGGTAGCCGGCCAGCACGCCGGCGTCCAGCGACTCCCGGACCCCGTCCTCGACCGCGGCCGACGAACTCGGCCGGCACTTCCGTCTCGCGGGCCTTGTTCTGGAAGGCGAAACCGCCGCCGCGGGGCAGGGGCTCCAGCCACAGCTCGACCTTGGCGTAGAGGCCTTTGCCGGCCGTCTGGCGGGCGTACTCGGCCTCGGCCGGTGGCGGCCTTGCGCAGGGATTCCTTGTAGGCCACCTGGGGGCGGCCGGTGTTGGCCCGGACGCCGAACTCCCGGGCCAGGCGGTCGATGATGATGTCCAGATGCAGCTCGCCCATGCCGTGCAACAGGGCCTGGCCGGTGTTGGCGTCGGTCGTCAGCCGCAGGGTCGGGTCTTCCTTGGCCAGCTTGGCCAGGGCGGACTCGAGCTTGCCGTGGTCGACCTTGGCCTTGGGCTCGACGATCATCTGAATGACCGGCTCGGGGAAGGTGATGGTTTCCAGGATCAACGGCCGGGCCTTGGCGCAGAGGGTGTCGCCCGTGGCCAGCCCCTTCATCGTGCCCATGGCCATGATGTCCCCGGCGAAGACGTCCTTGACCTCGGTCCGCTTGTTGGAGTGCATCTCCAGGAAACGGGCCACCCGCTCCTCCTCGTCCTTGGCCGGGTTGTAGAGGCTGGAGCCGGCGTGGGCCTTGCCCGAATAGACCCGGAAATAGGCCAGGTTGCCCATGTACGGGTCGTTCTGGACCTTGAAGACCAGGGCCGCGAAGGGCTCGTCGTCGGAGGCCAGCCGGACTTCGGGCTGGTGGGTCTTGGGGTGAAGGCCCCGCATGGGCGGGACGTCGGTCGGGGCGGGCAGGTAGTCGATGACGGCGTCCAGGAGGGGCTGGACGCCCTTGTTGCGGAAGGAGGCGCCGTGCAGCACGGGGACGGCCTTGCCGGCCAGGGTGGCCCGCCGGACGGCCGCCTTGAGCTCGGCGGCCGGGACGGCCGCACCTTCCACGAACATTTCCATGATCCTCTCATCCACGTCGGCCACCTGTTCGACGAGCAGAGCCCGGCGCTCGCGGACCTCGGGGTCCCCGCCGGCGTCGCTGCTCGTCATTTCGGTGCCGATCACATCCGTTCCCCAGTCATACCTCTTCATCTCGACCAGGTCGATGACGCCTCGAAAGGCGTCCTCCCGGCCGAGCGGGGTCTGGAGGACAAGAGGATGGGCGCCGAGCCGCGAGCGCATCTGCGCCACGGCCCGCTCCGGATCGGCCCCGACCCTGTCCATCTTGTTGATGAACGCCAGCCGGGGGACCCGGTACTTATCCGCCTGCCGCCAAACCGTTTCGGATTGGGGCTCGACCCCACCCACTCCGCAAAGGAGCATCACCGCTCCGTCCAGGACCCTCAGCGACCTCTCGACCTCGGCCGTGAAGTCGACGTGTCCGGGCGTGTCGATGACGTTAATGCGATGGGCGTTCCAGTAACAGGTGGTGGCGGCAGATGTGATGGTTATGCCACGTTCCTGCTCCTGAGCCATCCAATCCATGACGGCGGTACCCTCGTCGACCTCCCCTATCTTGTAGGTGATGCCGGTGTAGTAGAGGATACGCTCCGTCGTCGTCGTTTTCCCCGCATCGATATGGGCCATGATGCCGATATTCCTGACTCGTTCGATCGGATAGGGTCGCGTCATCACGTCGCTCGCTCATCGATCGAATGTCGGCTACTCCGGTGCGGGATTCGAACATATATAAGATCACCAACGATAATGGGCGAAGGCCCGGTTGGCCTCGGCCATTTTATGGGTGTCTTCGCGCTTCTTGACGGCCCCGCCCTTGTTGGACAGGGCGTCCAGGATCTCGGCCGTCAGCTTGTCGACCATGGTCCGACCGCCGCGCTCCCCGGCGTAGTGGATCAGCCAGCGGCAGCCGACCGAGACCGAGCGGTTGTGGTCGACTTCGATCGGCACCTGGTAGGTGGCGCCGCCGACCCGGCGGGACTTGGTCTCCAGCAGGGGCCGGACGTTGTCGATGGCCTTCTCGAAGGACTTCAAGGGGTCTTCCTTGGTCTTGGCCTGGATCTGGTCCAGGGCGCCGTAGACGATCTTCTCGGCGGTGCTCTTCTTGCCTTCCTTGAGCAGGCTGCTGATGAACTTGGCGATCAGGATGGAGCCGTACTTCTGGTCGCCGACGGGCTTGCGTTTTTTGATGGTTCCGCGACGGGGCATGGCTCACTCCTAGGAGGCGCGCTTCTCTTTAGGCCGCTTGGCGCCGTACTTGGAGCGGGCCTTGCCGCGGTTGACGACGCCTTCGCTGTCGAGCGTGCCGCGGACGATGTGGTAGCGCACGCCGGGAAGATCCTTGACCCGGCCGCCCCGGACGAGCACGATGGAGTGCTCCTGCAGGTTGTGGCCGACGCCGGGGATGTACCCGGTGACTTCGATGTTGTTCGACAGACGGACGCGGGCCACCTTGCGGAGGGCCGAGTTCGGCTTCTTGGGGGTCGTCGTGAACACGCGTGTGCAGACGCCCCGCTTCTGGGGGGAGGACTCAAGAGCGGGCGATTTGCTCTTGTCCTTCTTGAGGGATCGTCCCTTGCGGATTAGCTGGTTGACCGTCGGCAACAGAACACTCCTTCTATCGAATCCATTTCACCTGGGAACCTGGCTCCGAGTAGACTTATTCTTCTCGGGACAAGTGCCCGGTATTCTAACCGAACGTGCCGGGGCTGTCAAGGCTTTCGGCACATTCGCTTGTCAGCTCTGGGCGGGGACGTCCTCGGCGGCCGGCGCCCCCAGGGCGATCTCTTCCTTGACCTCGACCCCGCGGTAGTACTTGAAGCCCGTCCCGGCCGGGATCAGCCGGGCCATGATGATGTTCTCCTTCAGGCTGCGGAGATAATCGACCTTGCCGAACATGGAGGCTTCGGTCAGCACCCGGGTCGTCTCCTGGAAGGAGGCGGCCGACAGGAAGCTGTCCGTGCTCAGGGCGCTCTTGGTGATGCCCAGCAGGAGCGGCCGGGCCTTGGCCGGCTTGCCGCCCTTCTCCACGGCCTTGAGGTTTTCCTCCTGGAAGACGAACTTGTCGACCTGCTCGTCGATCAGGAACTCGGTGTCGCCGACCTCCTCGACCTTGACCCAGCGCAGCATCTGCCGGATGATCGTCTCGATGTGCTTGTCGTTGATCGGCACGCCCTGCAGGCGGTAGACCTCCTGCACCTCGCGGAGCATGTACTCGGCCAGCTCCTTCTCGCCCAGGACCCGCAGGATGTCGTGCGGGTTGACCGGGCCGTCCATGAGGGCCATGCCGGCCTTGATCCGCTCGCCGTCGCCGACGCTGATGTGGGCGCCGCGGGGGATCAGGTATTCCTTGTTGCCGACCCGCTCGCTCTTGACCGTGATCTTGCGGTAGCCGCGGACCAGGCCGCCGAACTCGACCACACCGTCGATCTCCGAGATGACGGCCGGGACTTTGGGCCGGCGGGCTTCGAACAGCTCCTCGGCCCTCGGCAGACCGCCCGTGATGTCCTTGGTCTTGGCCTGCTCGCGCGGGATCTTGGCCAGGATGACGCCGGCGTGGACCCGGTCGCCGTCCTTGATCTCGAGGTGGGCGCCGGCCGGCAGGTAGTACTTCTTCAGGACGATCGGCGTCTCCTTGCCGTGCTTGTCCTTGGCCTTGTGGGCCGGGTCGACGATCTCGATGCGGGGCTGCAGCTTCTCGTCCTTGGGCTCGATGATGACCTGGCTCATGAGCAGGGTCACCTCGTCCTGGGCCTCTTCCATGGTCACCTTGCGGACGATGTCATGGAACATGGCGATGCCGGTCTCTTCGGTCAGGACCAGGGCGTTGAACGGGTCCCACTCGGCGAAGACCTGGCGGGCCTTGACTTCCTCGCCCTCGCCCTTGAGCAGCTTGGCGCCGTAGGGCACCTGGTAGTGCTCTGTCTCGCGGCCGCGGTAGTCGGTCAGGGCGATATTGGCGGTCCGGTTGACGACGATCAGGGCGCCGTCCTTGTCCTTGACCACCTTGACGTTGGCGAAGCGGACGACGCCGTCGTTCTTGGCCTCCAGCTTGCTCTGCTCCTTCTCGCTCATGGCCACGCCGCCGATGTGGAAGGTGCGCATGGTCAGCTGGGTGCCCGGCTCGCCGATGGACTGGGCGGAGATGATGCCGACCGCCTCGCCCATCTCGACCTGGTAGCCGCTGGCCAGGTTGCGGCCGTAGCACAGCTGGCAGACGCCGCGCTTGGACTCGCAGGTCAGGATGGAGCGGATCTTGATCCGCTCGACGCCGACGGCCTGCAGATCCTGGGCCACCGACTCGGTGATCTCCTGGTTGGTGCTCGACCACGGAGGCATTGGTGTCCGGGTTGAGGATCCGCTCCAGCGAGGTGCGGCCGACGATGCGGTCCAGGAAGGGCTCGATGATCTCGCCGTTCTCGACGATGGCCGCCACGTTGATGCCCTTCAGGGTGCCGCAGTCGTGCTGGTCGACGATGACCTCCTGGGCCACGTCGACGAGCTTGCGGGTCAGGTAGCCGGAGTTGGCCGTCTTGAGGGCCGTGTCGGCCAGGCCCTTGCGGGCGCCGTGGGTGGAGATGAAGTAGTGCAGGACGTTCAGGCCTTCCCGCAGGTTCGAGGTGATGGGCGTCTCCAGGATCTCGCCCGAGGGCTTGGACATCAGGCCGCGCATTCCGGCCAGCTGCCGGATCTGCTGCTTGTTGCCGCGCGACCCGGAGTCGGCCATGACGAAGAGGGGGTTGAGCGAGTCGCTCTCGAAGGAGATCCGCTTCATCTCCCCGATCATGGCCTGGGAGACCTCGTCGGTCACCGCCGACCAGATGTTGACGACGTTGTTGAACCGCTCGCGGGCGGAGATGGTGCCGTCCAGGTAGAGCTTCTCGATCTCCTGAACCCGCTTCTGGGCCTTGTCCACCAGCTCGGTCTTGTTCTTGGGGATGACGAAGTCGTCGATACCCAGCGAGAACCCGGCCTGGGTGGCCTGGGCGAACCCCAGCTCCTTGAGCTTGTCCAGGGTGGTCACGGTCACGGCCAGGCCGCAACGCAGGTAGATGTAGAAGACCAGGCTCTCCATGCCCTTCTTGCGGATGAGGCCGTTGAAGAAGGGCAGCCCGGCGGGCAGGGCCTGGTTGAAGATGATCCGGCCCGGGGTGGTCTCGATGAGGTCCTTCTTGATGGTCACGACGGGGCAGTTCGGGACGGCCTGGTCGTCGTAATAGGTGGACAGGTTCATGAAGGCGCCGGTGTAGCGCAGCTTGATCAGCGACTGCAGCTTGACCTGCTTCTGTTCGTAGGCCAGCAGGGCGTCCTCGGCCGAGCCGAAGACCCGGCCCTCGCCGAGCAGGCCCTTCTTGGCCAGGGTGGCGTAGTAGCAGCCCAGGACCATGTCCTGGCTGGGGATGGTCAGGGGCCGGCCGTTGGCCGGGGACAGGATGTTGTTGGTCGACAGCATCAGGGTCGAGGCCTCGATCTGGGCCTCGACCGAGAGCGGGATGTGGACGGCCATCTGGTCGCCGTCGAAGTCGGCGTTGAAGGCGGCGCAGACCAGGGGGTGGATCTGGATGGCCTTGCCCTCGACCAGGATCGGCTCGAAGGCCTGGATGCCCAGCCGGTGCAGGGTCGGGGCGCGGTTGAGCAGGATGGGGTGCTCCTTGACCACCTCTTCCAGGTAGTCCCAGACCTCGGGCCGCTCCTGCTCGTGCCACTCGCGGGCCACCTTGACGCTGGGGACCAGGCCTTCCTTCTCCAGCTTGTGGAAGATGAAGGGCTTGAACAGCTCCAGGGCCATCTTCTTGGGCAGGCCGCACTGGTTGAGCTTGAGCTCGGGGCCGACCACGATGACCGAGCGGCCGGAGTAGTCGACGCGCTTGCCCAGCAGGTTCTGCCGGAAGCGGCCCTGCTTGCCCCGCAGGGCCTCGCTCAGGGACTTGAGCGGCCGGCGGTTGGCGCCCAGGTGGACGCGGCCGCGCTTGCCGTTGTCGAACAGGGCGTCCACGGCCTCCTGCAGCATCCGCTTCTCGTTGCGGATGATCAGCTCGGGCGCCTTCAGCTCGATCAGCTTCTTCAGCCGGTTGTTGCGGTTGATGACCCGGCGGTAGAGGTCGTTCAGGTCGGAGGTGGCGAAGCGGCCGCCGTCCAGCCGGACCAGCGGGCGCAGGTCGGGCGGGATGACCGGGACGGTGTCCAGGATCAGCCACTCGGGCCGGTTGCCCGATTTCTTGAGGGCCTTGAAGACCCGCAGGCGCTTGGCGTAGCGGAGCCGGCGCTGCTGGCTGGTCTCCTTCTTCATGGCCTTGCGCAGCCGGTCGGCCTCCTTCTTGATGTCGATCTTCTCCATCAGGTTCTTGATGGCCTCGGCCCCGATGCCGGCCTCGAACTTGTCGCCGTACTTCTCCCGGGCCTCCTTGTACTCGTCCTCGTTGAGGAGCTGCTTTTCCTTGAGCGGCGTGTCGCCGGGCTCGGTCACGATGGAGCTCTCGAAGTAGAGGACCTTCTCCAGGTCCTTGATGGTCAGGTCCAAAACCAGCCCGATCCGGCTGGGCGGGCTCTTGAAGAACCAGATGTGGGCCACGGGCGAGGCCAGCTGGATGTGGCCCATGCGCTCGCGGCGGACCTTGCTCTTGGTCACCTCGACGCCGCAGCGCTCGCAGATGATGCCGCGGTACTTCATGCGCTTGTACTTGCCGCACAGGCACTCGTAGTCGTTGATGGGCCCGAAGATCTTGGCGCAGAACAGGCCGTCCTTCTCGGGCTTGAAGGTTCTATAGTTGATCGTCTCCGGCTTGGTCACCTCGCCCCAGGACCAGCTCTTGATCTTCTCGGGGGAGGCGATGGAGATGCGGACCCAGTCGAATTCGAGCTTGGGCTTGCCGCCGAGGGGGGCTTTGAGTTCCATCACAGGTCTCCTTTGGGGCCTTGGGGCACGACCATGCCCCAGGCCGTCGCGACCTCTTCCTTCTCCGTCTTGCCCAGCTCGACGTTGAGGCAGAGGCTCTGGAGCTCGCGGATGAGGACGTTGACCGACTCGGGCAGGCCCGGAGTGAATTCGTAGTCGCCCTTGACGATGGCCTCGTAGATCTTGGCCCGGCCCTCGACGTCGTCGGACTTGACCGTCATCAGCTCCTGCAGGGTGTAGGCGGCGCCGTAGGCTTCCAGGGCCCAGACCTCCATCTCGCCGAAGCGCTGGCCGCCGAACTGGGCCTTGCCGCCCAGGGGCTGCTGGGTGATCAGCGAGTACGGGCCCGTCGAGCGGGCGTGGATCTTGTCGTCGACCAGGTGGTACAGCTTCATCATGTAGATGCTGCCGACGGTGATCTCCTGCTCCAGCAGCTCGCCGGTGATGCCGTCGAAGAGGGGCGTCTTGCCCGTCTCGGGCAGGCCGGCCCGCTTGAGCAGGGCCTTGATCTCGAGCTCGGTGGCGCCGTCGAAGACCGGCGTGTCGAGCCACAGGCCGAGCTTGTCGGCGGCCCAGCCGGCGTGGGTCTCCAGGATCTGGCCGACGTTCATGCGGCTGGGGACGCCCAGGGGGTTGAGGACGACTTCGACCGGGGCGCCGTCGGGCAGCCGGGGCATGTCCTCCTCGGGCACGATCTTGGCGATGATGCCCTTGTTGCCGTGCCGGCCGGAGACCTTGTCGCCGACCGACAGCTTGCGCTTCATGGCGATGTAGACCTTGACCGACTGGATGACGCCGGGCGAGAGCTCGTCGCCCTTCTTGAGGGCTTCGACCTTCTCCTTGAAGATGGCCTTGAGGGCCTCGATCTGGCGCCTGATCTTGCGCTCGATGTCCTTGATCTTCTCGTCGCGCTCGGCTTCCTCTTCGACCTTGAGCTTGCCCAGGTCCTCGCCGTCCAGGGCCTCGAGGACCCGCTCGGTCAGCTTGGGGCCCTTGGCCGAGGCTGGTCTCGCCGATCTTCTGGTCCTTCTCGACCACGGCGCCCTTGAGCAGGGTCCGGACCTTGCGCCGCTTCTCGTTCTCCAGGATCGAGACCTCGTCGTCGAGGTTGCGCTTCATGACGGCGATCTCTTCCTTCTCGATGACCTTGGCCCGCGGGCCCTTCTCGGAGCCGCGGCGGGAGAAGATGCGGACGTCGATGATGGTGCCCTCGACACCGGGGGCGCAGTAGAGCGAGGCGTCCTTGACGTCCAGGGCCTTCTCGCCGAAGATGGCCTTGAGCAGCTTCTCCTCGGGGGAGAGCTGGGTCTCGCCCTTGGGCGCGACCTTGCCGACCAGGACGTCGCCGGCCTTGACGTTGGCCCCGATCCGGACGATGCCGTTCTCGTCCAGGTTGCGGAGCAGGTTCTCGGGGACGTTGGGGATGTCGCGGGTGATCTCTTCGGGGCCCAGCTTGGTGTCGCGGGCCTCGATGGTCTCCTCGATGATGTGCAGCGAGGTGAAGACGTCCCGCTTGATCAGCTTCTCCGAGACGATGATGGCGTCCTCGAAGTTATAGCCGCGCCAGGGCATGAAGCAGCAGATGACGTTGCGGCCCAGGGCCAGCTCGCCGCGGTCGGAGCAGGAGCTGTCGGCCAGGATCTGGCCGCGGGCGACCCGGTCGCCGCGGCGGACGATCGGCCGCTGGGTCAGGCAGGTGTTC
The DNA here is from genome assembly GCA_963803915.1 of Candidatus Aminicenantota bacterium. Classification (GTDB taxonomy): domain Bacteria; phylum Acidobacteriota; class Aminicenantia; order Aminicenantales; family UBA4085; genus UBA4085. The sequence goes on from CAWDOL010000003.1 coordinate 381,381, forward strand.
TGGTTGGTCCGCAGGAACTTGGTCAGGGCGTAGAGGTCGGTCAGGACGTCGTGCTCGCGCAGGCCCTCGGCGTCGTCCACCCGGACCAGGATGCGCTCGGCGTCGACGAACTCGACCACACCGGGGCGCTTGGCCACGATGACGTCGCCCGAGCCCTTGGCCGCCAGATGCTCCATGCCGGTGCCGACCCGGGGCGCTTCGGGCGTCAGGAGCGGCACGGCCTGACGCTGCATGTTCGAGCCCATCAGGGCGCGGTTGGCGTCGTCGTGCTCCAGGAAGGGGACCAGGGCCGCGGACAGCGAGACCAGCTGCTTGGGCGAGACGTCGATGTAGTGGATCTGCTCGGGGGGCAGGAGCTTGAAGTTGCCGGCCTGGCGGGCCGAGACCAGGTCGCCGGTAAAGCGGCCCTTCTCGTCGACCGGGGCGTTGGCCTGGGCGATGTTGTACTTCTCGTCCTCCCAGGCGGTCAGGTAGAAGCAGTGCGGCTCGAAGACGGGCAGGTGCTTGGCCCCCTTGCGCTTGAGCGCGGCGACTTCGCGCAGGGCCTCGTCCTTCTCGACGACCTCGCCGACCTTGCGCTCGCCGTCGCCGGGGTGCAGGATCTTGACGTAGTCGATGATCCGGCCGTTCCTTGACCTCGCGGTAGGGGGTCTCGATGAAGCCGTAGTCGTTGATCCGGGCGAAGCAGCTCAGGGACGAGATGAGGCCGATGTTCGGGCCTTCCGGCGTCTCGATCGGGCAGATGCGGCCGTAGTGGCTGGACTGGATGTCGCGGACCTCGAACCCGGCCCGCTCCCGGCTCAGGCCGCCGGGGCCCGAGGGCGCTGAGGCGCCGCTTGTGGGTCACCTCGGCCAGGCTGTTGATCTGGTCCATGAACTGGCTCAGCTGGGAGGAGCCGAAGAACTCCTTGAGCGCGGCGATGACCGGCTTGGAGTTGATCAGGTCCTGGGGCATGGCCGCGGCCAGGTCCGCCGTGATGGTCATCTTCTCCTTGATCGTCCGCTCCATCCGGGTCAGGCCGATGCGGAAGGCGTTCTCGACCAGCTCGCCGACCTGGCGGACCCGGCGGTTGCCCAGGTGGTCGATGTCGTCCACGGCGCCCTCGCCCTTGCGCAGCTTGAGCAGGTACTTGATGACCTCGACGTAGTCCTGCGGCTGCAGGATCTTCTCCTCGAGCGAGGTCTCCAGGCCCAGCTTGATGTTGAACTTGAGCCGGCCGATGCGGCTGAAGTTGTACTTCTGGGCGTTGAAGAAGAGGTTGCGGAAGAGGGTGTGGGCGCTCTCCATGGTGTGGGGCTCGCCCGGGCGCAGCTTGCGGTAGATCTCGGCCAGGGCCTGGCCGGAGTCCTTGCGCAGGTCCTTCTTGATGGTGTTGACGACGAGCAGGCCGGCGTCGTCCTCCAGCGGGAAGAAGACCTCGAACGGCTCGCCCTTGCCGATGAGCAGGTCGAGGGCCGTGTCGCCGATCTCCTCCGCGCGCCTTGACCTTGCCCTTGATCCCGGACAGGGCGTAGGCCCCGGCCAGGTCCTTGCGGTCGACGGCCACTCGGACCACCCCGGCGTCGCGCAGGGTCTGCAGGATCTCGGGGGTCAGCTTCTTGCGGGTGTTGACCAGGACGGCCCCGGTCTTGGGGTCCTTGACGTCCTCGGCCAGGGTCTTGCCGGCCAGGCCGTCGGAGAGGTCCCAGTAGAGCTTGTCGCCCTCGGGGGCCACCCGATGGACGCGGTGGAAGATCTTGAGGATGTCCTCGTCGGAGCCGAAGCCCAGGGCCCGCAGGAAGACGGTGGCCAGGAACTTCTTCTTGCGGTCCAGCCGGACGTAGAGGTTGTTCTTGAGGTCGTACTCGAACTCGACCCAGGCCCCGCGGTACGGGATGAGCTTGGCGATGAAGTAGCCCTTGGCCTCGCCCTGGCGGAAGAAGACGCCCGGCGAGCGCTGCAGCTGGCGAGACGACGACCCGCTCGATGCCGTTGAAGATGAAGGTCCCCTTCTCGGTCATCAGGGCGATGTCGCCGAAGTAGACCTCCTGCTCCTTGATGTGCTTGAGCCGCTTGGTCTTGGTCGTGGCGTCCTTCTCCCAGGAGATGAGCCGCACTTTGAGCCGCAGCGGGACGGCGAAGGTGTAGCCCTTCTGCAGGCACTCGTTGGGGGTGTACTTCATCTTCAGCCCGACCGCGTCGCCGCAGTGGTCGCAGAGCGGCAGCTCGATCTTGCGCACGGCCGAGCAGTAGGGGCAGATCAGCTTGTCGGTCAGCTCGGCGTCGGCCGGCAGCAGGGTGTCGCAGGCCGTGCAGCGGGCCCGGCTGTTCTCGACCCCCTTGAGGCGGCCGCACTTGCACTCCCAGTTGCCGATGGAGTAGCTGATGAAGTCGAGCTGGGTGGTCTCCTTGAAGTCGGAGATCGGGAAGACGTCCTTGAAGGCGGCCTGCAGGCCGGTATCCTTGCGCTCCTCAGGCAGGAGCTCCATTTGCAGGAACTCCGCGTACGACTGCCGCTGGATGGCCAGCAGGTCGGGCATGGGGAAGACGGTCTTGATCTTGGAGAAGTCAAGACGCTCGCGCTGGATGATCGAGGTTCGCTCATGGACAAGGCTCACTCCTCGGTACTGCGTCCGGCCGGAGGCAGGACGCTACGTGCGGTCATTCTCGGCTTAAAAGCCCGGGAACGGCCGGACGGATATGATCCGCCCGGACGCCCCTTCCCGATCACGGACACGACGGCCGACAGGGGTATCCCCCGACCGTACCTTACTGCAGCTCGACGATGGCGCCGACTTCCTCGAACTTCTTCTTCAGGTTCTCGGCCTCGTCCTTGGGCAGCCCTTCCTTGACCGTCTTGGGGGCGCCGTCGACCAGGTCCTTGGCTTCCTTGAGGCCCAGGGCGGTGATCTCGCGGACGACCTTGATGACGTTGATCTTCTTGTCGCCGGCGCTCTTGAGGACCAGGGCAAACTCGGTCTTGACCTCTTCGGCCTTGGCCTCGGCGGCGGGGGCGGCGCCGGCCATCGGGCACGGCCATCGCCGCGGCGGCGCTGATGCCGTAGCGGGATCTCGAACTCCTTGATGTAGTCGGCCAGCTCCAGGACGGTCAGGTTGTCGAGGTGGCCGAAGAATTCTTCTTTCGTCAGTTTCGCCATGGCAGATCTCCTTTCCCTCTTACGCGGTCGTTTCCTTGGACTTTTTATCTTTCAGCTGACTCGAGCAGGACGCCCGGTCTGGGACAGGGGGGCCTGCAAAGTCCGCAGAAGCTTCTGCAGCGGGGCGGCCATCAGCACCGCGATCTTGGCCAGCAGCTCGGGCCGCGGCGGCCAGCTTGACGATCTCGTCGAAGCGCTCCGGGGCGAAGTAGATGCCCTCGACCAGGCCGCCCTTGAGGGCGATGGCCTTGGTCGACGCCGCGAACTCCTTGACCGTCTTGGCCAGGGCGATCGGGTCGGCCGAGGTATAGGCCACGGCCGTCGGCTTGCGGAAGGCCGGCCGCAGCTCGGCCGGCACGCTCTCGGCCAGGGCCCGCAGGGCCAGCCGGTTCTTGACCACCTTGAGGGAGGCGCCCTGGGTCCGCAGGCTCTTGCGCAGCGCCGTGGCCTGGGACACCTTCATCTTGGTGTAGTCGAAGAGGTAGCAGGGTGGAGTGGGCGGCGAAGACGGCGCCCAGCTCGTCGACACGGAGGTTCTTGGTCTCTTTCTTCACGGCCGTCTCCTACTTCTGGTCCAGGACGTCTTCCAGGATGCGGAAGGCCGGGCCCATGGTCGAGCTGAGGCGTACAGGCTGCGGACGTACTTGCCCTTGGCCGAGGCCGGCCGGGCGTGCATGACGGCCGCCAGGAAGGCCTTGATGTTGTCGACCAGCTTGCCCTCGTCGAAGGAGACCTTGCCCACCGTCGAGTGGATGATGGAGGTCTTGTCGACCCGGAACTCGACCTTGCCGGCCTTGGTCTCCTCGACCGCCTTCTTGATGTCGAAGGTCACGGTGCCGGACTTGGGGTTGGGCATCAGGCCCTTGGTCCCCAGGATGCGGCCCAGCTTGCCCACGCCCGCGCATGATGTCGGGGGTGGCGATGACCACGTCGTAGTCGACCCAGCCGCCGGCGATCTTCTCGATCAGGTCGTCGCCGCCGGCGAAGTCGGCCCCGGCCGCCTCGGCCTCGCGGACCTTCTCGCCCAGGGCCAGGACCACGATGGTCTTGGTCTTGCCGATGCCGTGGGGCAGGACGACCGTGCCGCGGACCATCTGATCGCTCTGCTTGGGGTTGACGCCCAGGCGCATCGAGACGTCCACGGACTCGTCGAACTTGGCGTACTTGCCCTCTTTCAGGAGCTTGACCGCCTCTTCCAGGCCGAACTCCGGCTTGGTCCGGAGCGCCCTCGCCTTCAGATACTGCTTGCCGCGTTTAGCCACGGATGATCTCCAGTCCCATGTTTCGGGCGGTGCCTTCGATGATGCTTCTTGGCCGCCTCGATGTCGTTGGCGTTGAGGTCGGGCATCTTGAGCTTGGCGATGTCCTCGACCTGCTTGAGCGAAACCTTGCCCACCTTGTCCTTGTTCGGCGTGCCGGAGCCCTTGGCGATGCCGGCGGCCTTCTTGAGCAGGTAGGAGGCGGGGGGGGTCTTCAGGATGAAGGTGAACTTCTTGTCCTTGAAGATGGTGATGATGACGGGCACCACGACGCCTTCCTCCATCTTGCCCGTCCGCTCGTTGAACTCGCGCACGAACTGCATGATGTTGACGCCGTGCTGGCCCAGGGCCGGACCGACCGGCGGGGCCGGGCTGGCCTGGCCCGCCGTGATCTGCAGCTTGACACTGGCCACGACTTCCTTGGACATGGATTCCTCCTAGATTTTCTCGACCTGCAGGAACTCGAGCTCCACCGGGGTCGAACGGCCGAAGATGGTCACCAGGACCTTGAGGGTGGAGCGCTCGTGGTTGACGTCCTCGACGATCCCGTTGAAGTTGAAGAACGGGCCGTCGATGATCCGGACCGCCTCGCCCTTCTCGAAGCTGTGCTTGGGCTTGGGCTTCTCGGAGGTGGTCTCCATGTGCTCGACGATCTGGCGAGACCTCGCCCGGGTTGAGCGGGGAGGGCTTCTTGCCCGAGCCGACGAACCCGGTGACCTTGGGCGTTTCGCGGATGATCAGCCAGTTCTCGTCGGTCATCTCCATCTCGATCAGGATGTAGCCGGGATAGGAGCGCTTGGTCGAGACGACCTTCTTGCCCATCTTGATCTCGATGACGTCCTCGGTCGGGATGATGATCTTGCCGATCGGCGTCCTGGATGCCCATCTCCAGGGCGCGCTGACGCAGACTCTCGGCCACGAACTTCTCGAAGCCCGAGTAGGTGTGAATCACATACCAGTTTTTGGCCATCGACGCCCCTTTGTTATCCGAGCAGACCCTTGAGCTTGGTGATGCCCCAGCCGAAGGCGACGTCCATGAAGAACAGATAGAAGCCGAAGAAGATGACCGCCAGGATGACCACGATGGTCGTCGAGACGACCTCGGCCCGGGACGGCCAGGTGACCTTCTTCAGCTCGGCCTTGGAGTCCTTGAGGAAATTCCAAAAGCGCTTGTACCAACGTTCCTTCCGGCTCATGGTGCACCTATCCTTGGCGTGAAGTTCCCCTCCGGGGGGACCGTCCCTCGGTCGTAAAAGCTGGCAGGTGTGGCAGGACTTGAACCCGCAACCTGCGGTTTTGGAGACCGCTGCTCTAGCCAGTTGAGCTACACACCTGCTCCGACGATTCCCGGGTCGCTTCCTTACTTGACTTCCTTGTGGGCGGTGTGCTTGCGGCAGAAGGGGCAGTACTTGCTCAGCTCGAGCCGGTCCGTCACCTTCTTCTTGTTCCGCGTGTTGGAGTAGTTGCGGCGCTTGCACACCGAACAGGCCAGGGTGATGATTTCTCGCATGCCCCGCCGGTCCTATTCGATGATCTCGGTGACCGTTCCGGCGCCGACGGTCCGTCCGCCCTCGCGGATGGCGAACCGCAGCCCCTTCTCCATGGCCACGTCCGAGATCAGGTCGATTTCCAGGTTGACGTTGTCGCCGGGCATGACCATCTCGACCCCGGCCGGCAGCTTGGCGTCGCCCGTCACGTCCGTCGTGCGGAAGAAGAACTGCGGCCGGTAGCCGGTGAAGAACGGCGTGTGCCGTCCGCCCTCTTCCTTGGTCAGGGCCACCACCGTGGCCTTGAACTTCTGGTGCGGCGTGATCGAGCCCGGCTTGGCCAGCACCTGCCCCCGCTCGACGTCGGTCTTGCCGATGCCGCGCAGCAGACACGCCGATGTTGTCGCCCGCCTGGGCCTGGTCCAGGAGCTTGCGGAACATCTCCACCCCGGTCACGATCGCTCTTGCGCGTCTCGTGGAACCCGACGATCTCGATCTCGTCGCCCACCTTGACCACCCCGCGGTCCACCCGGCCCGTCACCACCGTGCCCCGGCCGGTGATCGTGAAGACGTCCTCGATCGACATCAGGAACGGCTTGTCCACTTCCCGCATCGGCTCCGGAATGAAGGTGTCCAGCGCCTTGACCAGCTCCCAGATCGGCTTCGCCGCCTTCGCCCGCCGGGTCCGCCAGCGCCGCCGTGGCCGAGCCGCGGATGATCGGCGTCGTGTCGCCGGGGAACTCGTACTTCGTCAGAAGCTCGCGCACCTCCAGCTCCACCAGGTCCAGGATCTCCGGGTCGTCCACCAGGTCGCACTTGTTCATGAAGACCACGATGGCCGGCACGTTCACCTGCCGCGCCAGCAGGATGTGCTCCCGCGTCTGCGGCATCGGCCCGTCCGCCGCCGACACCACCAGGATCGACCCGTCCATCTGGGCCGCGCCCGAAATCATGTTCTTGATGTAGTCGGCGTGACCCGGGCAGTCGATGTGCGCGTAGTGCCGCAGCTCCGACTCGTATTCGACGTGGCTCAAGGCCACGGTCAGGATCTTCGTCGCGTCCCGCCGGAACATCTTGGCGTCCGCCTTGGCCACGTCGTCGTAGCTCTTGGCCGTCGCCAGCCCCTTGGTCGCCAGCACCTTGGTGATGGCCGCGGTCAGCGTCGTCTTGCCGTGATCGATGTGACCGATCGTCCCCACGTTCACGTGCGGCTTCGTCCGTTCGAACTTCGCCTTTGCCATCCTGTCCTCCTATGTCTCGGTTAACGCAGTCTGTATCGGAGTCAGCCCACGATCAGAGTTGAACTGATGACCCCGTCCTTACCAAGGACGTGCTCTACCAACTGAGCTACGTGGGCATCCATGCTGTTCAGATGGAGCGGGAAACGGGATTCGAACCCGCGACAGACGGCTTGGAAGGCCGCCGCTCTACCAACTGAGCTATTCCCGCGTCGCTGGAAGTGGGCAGGGAAGGATTCGAACCTTCGAAGCGTTTCCGCAACGGGTTTACAGCCCGTCCCATTTAACCACTTTGGTACCTGCCCGTTTCTCATTCGCATCCGTTTCTTGTCAGCCAGCGAAGGGAATCGAACCCCTGACCCGCTGATTACAAATCAGCCGCTCTACCGACTGAGCTACGCTGGCGCCTTTGAGGTTCATTCGCTTCCGTTCCAAAAATGGAAATACACCACTCCGCGCAAAAAACGAGAAAATTCCGCGCGTAGGCGCGTTTCCTCGAGAAGCGATTCGATTGTAACAGCGGTTTGAATACGAAGACGAGCAGTATTCTAAGACTGCATGGTTCCCGGTGTCAAGCGGTATTTTGCTATTTTTTGACCGGCGGCTGCGGGGCCATCAACTGTCCCCGGCCCATGCGTTGGCGGGCCTGGTTCATGGTCTCGTTGATGCCCCGCAGAAAGTCGATCTGAAAGATTTCATAGCGGGCTTTCTGACGGGGATCCAGCACGGCGGTCAGGACGGCGTCCCCTTCCTCGTCCAAAGTCTTGATCCGGGCGCGCTGCTCCTTGATCCTGGCCGTGAGGTCCTCGAAGGCGGCGTCCTTGGTCTCGGGGTCCTGGCAGAGGCGGCGCAGCTGCAGGACGTCCTGGCTGAGGCTTTTTTGTATATCTTGTTTGCCTTTTTCGATTCTGTTGAGGACCGGGAAGACCTTGGCCGTCTGCTCTTCGGTCAGGTCCAGGGCTTGGGTCAGGCGGACCAGGCGCAGGGCGGACAGGTTGGATTGAAGCCTTTGCCGGGCCGGCATCCCCGGATTCTGAGCCAGGAGCGGCATCGCCAGGGCGGCGGCGGCCAAGAGCGCCAGGAAGCGACGAATTTTGCGATTTCTCATTTTCCCATCTCCTTTTTTCAAAGAGCGATGATCTCCTGCAGGGCGGCGTCGAGGAGCAGCACTTCGTCGTCGGTCAGGCTGTCCAGGAAGCGCCCCTCGTCTCCGGCCAGAGGCTCGATAGTCGTCACGGAAGCAGTCCCGCCATCGCCCAGGGAGGCTTGGATGGCCGAATCGAAGGCCGCGGTCAGGTCATCGTCGCCGGATACGGAAAGGACGATATCGGAGTAGGCCTCCGAAAAGGCGTAGGGGACGAGGTCGATGTCCGGACCAGGCCGCAAAACGAGAAGGTATAGACCAGTGACGGCGACCAATAGGGCAGCAGACGCCGCCGCCCAGCCCCAGACCGGCTTGGCATAGGGGGCGCGTACCGGCCGGGAACCTGGTTTGATACCGTCGTTCACCGCCAGACGAAGGCCTGCTTTAAGCCTGGCCATGGACTGGACCATCCGCTCCGGCTCCGGAGATCGGGGCGCAATGGCCCGGCAGCCGGTGTGGAGCTTGGCCAGGGAAGTGCCATAGCCCGTGCAGGACGGACAGGAGGCCAGGTGGGCCTCGAGTCGGGCCTTCGATGCGCCCTCGAGGGGGCCATCCAATCCGTCTGAAATCAATCGTTTGGCATTTTCACATCGCATCGTGCACCTCCGCCAGGTAAGGCCGAAGACTGGCTTGAAGCATTTTTCTGGCCTTATGCATCCGCCAGGAGACCGTATTCTCCGAGCATCCCAGCACCTCAGCCGCCGTACTGTGGGACATGCCCTGGAAGACGACCAGGTTGAAGGCCGCCTGATAGACGGGCCTCAGCCGGCCGATGGCGTCCTCGAGCTTGTCCTTCAGCTCCCGGTTCAGCGAGCCGCCCTCGGGGGTTTGGGCCGCGTAACCACGCCTGTCCAAGACCGCGTCGCCGTCCTCGAAGGGGGCCGTCCCCTTCTCCCGCCCCTTCTTCTTAAGGTGGTTCAGGGTCAGGTTGACCGCGATCCGGTAGACCCAGGTGTAGAAGCTCGACTTGCGCCGGAAGCTTCCGAGCGATCGGTAGGCCGTCATAAAGGTGTCCTGGGTCAGGTCGTCGGCGTCCTCGGGCGAGCGGGTCATGCCCAGGATGGTGCGGTAGATGCGCTCCTGCAGGCGCCCCGCCAGCTCGGCAAAGGCGTCCACGTCGCCCGCCTGGGCTCGCTCGACCAGAACATCGTCGACCGTTGGTTCCATATTCGCATTCAACAGGTTAGACAGCCCTCCCGCCCGATCCTTGGCCAGAGATGGGGGACACCATACGTAACTCCCGAATTATTTTCGTCAACCGATGGCGACGCCAATGGAGGTACAGTATACGTAAATCCCTATTTCGGCGCGAATATTTCTATTCGCTGGCGTCAAAGATATGTTTTAAATGTAAATAATACTTGACATATTGCCATTATTGTATACATTATAGCCAAGGACAAAAATCAATATGAAGCTGCAAAACAGATTGAAAGTCCTAAGAGCCGCAAAATCGGTCACTCAAGACGAGCTCGCCCAGGCCGTCCAAGTCAGCCGGCAAACGATCAACGCCATCGAGCTCGGCAAGTTCAATCCTTCCGTCATGACCGCGCTCAAGCTGGCCAGATTCTTCGGGACGCCGGTCGAGGAAATCTTCGCCATCGTACAGGAGGAACTCCATGAAGAAAATCGATAGCTTCGTCCTTCGCTTCTGGCTCGAGATCGGCACCGGCTTGGCCACTCTTCTGGCCGTGCTGATGATCGGCGAAGCCGGATTCGCCGTCAGCGCCCTTTTCGCCCTCACGGCCTTTCTAAAGCGGAGGAAAGCGGACGAGCGGGAGACCCAGCTTTTCCACCGCGCCAACACCCTGACCCTCGGGCTCGTCTACCTCTCCATGTTCCCGGTTTATTTCTTCTTCCCCGCTTTCAACTGGCTCATTGCCTTGTTCTGTTCCTTCATCTTCTTCCACGGCTTATGCGGGCTTCTCATCTACAAGTACGGATCCGTCGGCGGCGACAGATAACACGAAGGAGGGTCGCTCCCATGTCAAAACATCTCTCAGCGCACCGAGCCGCGCGGAGAATCGCTGCGGCTATCTTTCTCGGATCACTCTGCGCCTCCGCCGGCCCGATCTTCCCGCGACAAGGCCAAGGCATCGACACTCCGCCGCCTCTTCAGAAGGCCCTCTTCGAGAAGCTCAAGGTCGCCGAGGCCTGGCAGTTGACCAAGGGCAGCCCGGACATCCTCGTCGGCATCATCGACAACGGTTTCGACTTCTTCCATCCGCTGCTGAAAGGCCGCTTGCTTCCCGGCTTCTACGCCCCCGGCGGCTACCATACGGAGCTTGAGGGCAATATCGCCCACGGCACCATGATCGCCAGCATCATCGCCGCCCAAGGCAGCCTGGGGGGCGAAATGACGGGCCTGGCACCGGGCTGCCGCATCGTCACGGCTTCCCAAGGGATGATCGAGCACGTTCTGCTCCGGATGCAACAGGAGTGGGCCAAGGCCAACCCAGGAGCTTCCATCGACGAGTTCATGAAGAAAGCCGCAGCGTCGGAGGAGCTGAAGAAGTTCGGCCGCGATTGGACGTCCTACCAGGCCGCCGCGAACGCGGACGCTGTTCTCTATCTCGTCGACCGGGGCGTCCGGGTCATCAATATCAGCGGCTTGCTGAGGAAGAGCCTGTTTCCGGTCGCCGCGGACTGGGACCGTCTGCAAGCGGCCTTTAAGCACGCCGCCGACAAGGGCGTGCTGGTGGTCCTCGCGGCCGGAAACAACGCCGTCGAAAGCGCGGACTACCCCGGCGACGATGCTTCCGTGCTCGTCGTCGGCGCATCCAAGCTCGACGATACGCGCTGGGAGCAGGAGACCAAGATGATGGGCCGGGTGTTCAAGCAGGGCTCCAACTTCGGCAAACGCCTGGGGGTCATGGCCCCTTCCGATTCCATCGCCGTCTGCTCGCCGCATGAAAGCCGGTTCTACACGGCCGACGACGGCCCGATGGGCCCCGCTTCGGGCGCCTTCAAAAAGGCCGTCGAAGTTGCGCCGATCGGCGCCACCTCGTGTGCCGCCCCCATCGCCGCGGCCCTGGCGGCGCTCGTCTTCAGCCTGCGGCCCGATCTGGACGGTCCGGCCGTCGCCGATCTCATCAAAAAGGGCTGCGACGACATCGGCGAGGCGGGATTCGACATCCAGACAGGCTGGGGCCGCGTTAATTTCCTCAAGACGATCCGGCTTGCGCAGGACGCCCCGCGTGGCCCGATCGGCAAGAGCTAGCCGGGACGCCGGGGGCCCCTTGGATTCCGGCAGCGAAATGGCGAATTCGCAGGAGCCGTGGTCTACAATCCCGTATCTGGGAAAACACGATTGGGGGACACCATACGTAATTCCCTAATTCAACCGACAACGAAATTTTACTTCCCTGGACTACGTCCTTATAGAACGCCCTGAAAACCAAACGCTCAATCCCTATCTCGATTGAAAGACGACAACGATCGGGAGCAAAAAGACACCATTCGTTAACGAGGAAAGATAGGGAATTGCGTATGGTGTCCCCCATCTCTTAAAAGGCTATTAGGCCGGCCTTTTTCAGCACTTCCAGGTACGCGACGACGCCGGCCAGCGGGGTGTCGGTCCGGTTCTGGGCGTCGACCATCTTCTTGATGTCCAGAGCGCTGTTTTTGCCGTCGCAGAGTAGCTGGATCTCGGCATAGCCCCGGGCCGCGGACCGGTCGGGGGCTGCCCCACCGCCGGCTTTAAAAGCCTCCTGGATCGCCGCCTGGTAGCCCTGGTACCCCCCCGCCTTGATCTTGGCCAAGGGCTTGGGCACGATCGCGGCCGCCTTCTTCTCCTCGGGCGTGGGTTTCGATGTCGACGGGCTTCGATCTTCAGCACCGCCGTCCGCCGTCTTCATGGCCTGGTCGATCGTCTTCAGCTCCGCCGTCTCCATCCCCGTCACGGACGCCTTGAGCTCGGCCAGGAAGCGCCCATAAGCAGCCTTGTTCGAGACGAGCTGGAGGGTCGAGTCCAGGGTCGCCCGCTCGTTGCGGGCGGCGGCTTCGATATAGATCCGGGCCCGCTTGTAGGCGGCCGGGAACGCCTCCCCTCCCGCCCGGGCCATCTCTTCCAGCCCCCGGGCCAGCTGGTGGCCCAGGCGCGCCGCGGCGTTGGAGACGATCTCGGAAGCGATCCGCCCGGCCATCTCGTCGTCGGCCGCGGCGATGGTATAGGCCGAGGCCGCGGTGATGATCACGGCCCGCTTCAGCTGTGTGGGATCCTGCTTGTCCGGCCGATCCTGGGAGGTGTGGTACCACTGGTCGGGCCAGGTGTTGAGGACCACGCCGGGGACGCCGACCCCCCAGTCGTTGAAGACCTCGTGGTCGGACGATCCGAAATGGGTGCCGATGTAGTAGTACATCGGCTCCTCGCTACCGGTCGGGGCGACGATGCGGCGGTTCATGGCCCCGCTCATGCCGTTGGTAACATAGGAGCGGGTCGCTTCGCCCACGTACCGGAACGAGTTCTCCATAACGTCATTGAGATAATGGGGATTGCCGTAGGTCGTGCGCATAACGGTAAAGAAGGCCAGGCTCTGGCTCAGCCGGTCGCCGACCATGTCCAGGTTGATGTCGCACAGGGTGCGCCGGAGCTGCTCCGGGTGGGCTTTGACGTAGGGAATCGTGCCCGAGAATTCCGGCACCCAGAGGAACCGGATGGTCCGCTTGGGCTTGGGCAGGCGGCCCTCCTTGATCAGCGTCTGGAGCGTGCGCGCGACCTCAAGGATCGTGGACGTGCCCGAGGAGTTGTCGTTGGCCCCGAACATGGTGTAGCCCTCGAAGATGTGGGCGGTGACGATCACTTCCTGGGCCTGCGGGTCTGTGCCCGGGATGGACGCCGCGATGTCCTGCAGCTCGGTCTTCTCGGTCCTGGCCTCGACCACGGCCCGGACGGTGATCTTCTCGCCGCGCCGCAGCCGGTCGCGCAGGAGGACGCCCTCGCGCGGAGGCAGGCAGAAGGCGAACTTGGCCGTGGTACCGCCGCTCCCGCCCCGCCCGCCGATGCCGCCCCAGGGGATGAGCAGCGGGTCGAACAGCGGCCGCGGCGAGGCGAACGAGATGACCCCGGCCGCGCCCTTCCCGATGCAGGCGGCCGTATGGACCGCCCCGGCCGAGCCGGAAGTGACCACGATCTTGTCTTTAACCTCGACTGCGGCCAGGTCTTTGGCATCGCCGTCGCCTACCCAGACAAGCTCCGCCGTGACGTCGGCCGAGGCGCTGCCCTGGGCCAGCATGGCCGTCAGGTCGGTGTAGGAGGCGATCTTCTGCCGCCCCGGCTTGACCTCCCACAGCTCGCCCTTGACCCCGTCCCAGGTTTCGCCGCCGGGGAAGCGGAGGAGGGCGGCGTCGGCGAACCCGTACTCCTTCAGCTTATCGAGGACGAACTGGGCTTCGCGGAACGTGCCGGCATACTCGTCCGGCTTGCGGTCGCGCGGGAAGCCGCACATGGCCATGACGCTGTTGTAAGCCGTTTCGCCGGAGGCCTCCCCCACGATCTCGTCCATCCGGGCCTGCGGCAGAAAAGTCCACTGCAGCCAGGGCGTCATCTGGGCCGCGGCCGCAAGGCCGAGCCCGAGGACGATCGCCGCAATCAGCGCCGGTCGGAATTTGTTCATAGCTTCACTCCCGGGACATCCATAAATAGAGCCCTCATTTCTAACGCAACGCGGCGCAAAACACAAACCACGACCGTTGAGGAAGTCGGGCCGATCTGATAAAATATTGATAATGAAACCGTTTCTGAAGATCACGACTCCGGAGCGCGCCGAGGAAGATGATTTCCGCGAGTCTCTAGCCCAGACACTCGAAGAGAAGCTCGATATCCTGCAGCGCTTGAGGGAGATCGTTCATGACCTCACCCATGAGGATCGAAAAGGATTTCAAAGAGTTCTTAAGATCTCTCGCTTCGAGAAAAGCTAGATTCCTCATCATTGGGGGATTCGCTTACTCGATCTATGCCCAACCCCGCTACACCAAGGATCTCGATATCTATATCGAACAATCCGAGGAAAATGCCGAACGGGTTCTGGCCGCCATCATCGATTTTCTGGGCGAATCGCTGGGGCTGGAAAAGAAGGATCTGCTTACGCCAAGGACGTTCATCCAGCTCGGCTACCCGCCGTTGCGAATCGATGTAACGACGCATTGCGAAGGCCTTGTCTTCGCCGAGGCTTGGGAGAAACGGGTTGCCGGGCGATATGACGATGTCGAAGTCTTCTTTCTTTCGCTCGATGACCTGATTAAAAATAAAAGGGCCACGGGCCGGGATCAGGACCTCATCGACGCTAAAAAGCTCAGCCAAGTGAAAGAAGCGGCGCGGCCATACGGCCGATGAACCTGCGGCGCCGCGAATGTATTAATTCTAAAAAATCACATACCCCGCCGCAGCCAGTACCTTGAGGTAGGCCGCGGCCTGGGCGGGTGCAATGTCGATGTCCAGCACGGCCGCCGCATCCGCGGCGATCTCGGCCATGGTGTTGCGCCCGTTGACGAAGTTGAGCAGCATGCCCGGCGCCTGCCCCGCGAGCTGGACGCCCTTCATCGCTTCCGGGTGCTCCTTCATGTACGTCACATAGGGCGCGAAGCGGGCCAGGGACAGCTCCTTGCCTTTGACGGCCGGGGCGATGGCCGGCACGAGGCGTGCCGACGGGTCCGCCTTGGCCTTGGGCTCGCCGGGGACCGCGACACCGAGCGCCTTGGCCCGGACTGCGGCGTATCCCAAAACCTGGCCTTTCAGGCCGGCGGCATAGAGCTCCCACTGCTTGAGCCGGGCCGCCGTGGCCGCCCGCGCCGCCTCGGACCCGGTCGAGATCTCGTCGATCGAGCGGATGGCGCCCATCTCGCGCTTGGCGGCGAAGCGGACCAGGTTCAAGGCCCGAGCCGTGTCCCCCGCCAGGCCGGCGGCCGTGGCCGCGTCCAGCTTGGCGAAGGCCCGGGGCAGGTCCCGCTCGGCCACCCGCTTGTAGCCGTACTGCGAAGCGGCGTCGGCCAGGTCGGCCGCCCAGCCGTCCGCCAGGGCGGCCGCGGCCCAGCCCGTGGCGGCGCCGATGAAAGCGACCCGCTTCATCTCGGTCGGGTCGGCCTTGTCCGGCGTGTCGGTGTCGGTGTGGTACCACTGGTCGGGCCAGGTGAAGAACTCGACCGCCGGCACGGCCACCGCCGGGACGACGAAGCAGACGTGATCGCTGCCGCCGGTGGCCTTGTGGATATAGAAGCGGAAGGCGTCGCGCGAGCCGTTCTTCTCCCACATCGGGACGGGGAAGTTCTGGCCGCGGTATCGGCCGCGCGGCCCGTCGTTGAGGTACACGATGTCGTTCGTCCGCCAGACGTAGTTCAGAACCTGGGCCGCCAGGCCGTCGTAGAACGAGGGCAGGTGGTCCGGGCACTCGCTGAGGGTCAGCCAGGAGTTGTTCTTGCGCAGGGCCTCGCCGACCATGTCCATGTTGATGTTGACGGAGAGGGCCTCGGTCAGGCCGGGATTCTTCTTGATGAACTCGTTGGTCCCGGAGATCTCGTTGGGCCACAGGAAGTGGAGGGTCCGGCGGGGCCGGGGCAGGGCTCCCGTCGCGATCAGCTTGTGGAGGGCCCGCAGGATCTCGAGCTGGCTGGCCACCCCGCCCATGGAGTCGTTGGCGCCGCGCTTGAGGTAGCCTTCGTAAAGGTGCGAGGTGAAGATGACGCCCTTCTTGTCGGGCTCGCTGCCCGGGATCCAGGCGTGGATCATCTCGAAGCGATCGGGGAACTTCTCCACCTTGGCCGTGGCCCGCAGGACGATCTTGCGGTTCAGCTCGACGTCCTCCAGAAGCTCCGACCACTGCCGCCACGACACGGCCAGGCCGATCTTGATGTTCTTGGCCTGGTCGATCTGAACGCCCGAGTAGATGACCTGGTCGGGGTCCAGGTAGCGGTCCTGGGCGTTGAAGGTGATGACCGCGACGACACCCGCCGCGTCGAGGGCCGAGGTCATGTCGGGGGTCAGGCCCCAGACCAGGGCCAGCTTGCCCCGGTAGGCGTCCTGCGGCCCGGCGTCGCGGATTTTTTTGGCCTCGTCGGGGGTGAGCGCCGGCACGTAGATGAGCTCGCCGGTGACGTCGGCCGTCTTGGAGCCGCGCGAGATGAGGGCCGCGTCGGCCCCGATCCGGGCCAGCAGGCGCTTTTCGGGCTCCAGCGTCCAGAGCTCGCCCTCCAGCGGATAGTCGAAGGTGGCGCCGGCCGCGGCCGGGGGGTACTTCAGCGCCTCGACGGTCGAGATGCCGTAGGAGCGGACCAGGCCCTCGAGGACGACGGTCTCGGCCATGGTCCCGTTGAGCTCCTTGACGTCGCGCACCCAGGGCGCGCCGGCCAGACGCATCAGGTTGTTGAAGGCCATCTGGCCCGAGACCTCGTTGGCCAGCAAGGTCAGGATCTCCTGCGGCAGCGGAGTCTTGACGGCGGTACTCGGCCGGGCCATGCCGGCGGGCCGGTCCTGCCCGGCCGCGGGGGGCTTGGCCGCTGCCTGCGGGGCTTGAGCCTGACGGGCGAAGCCGGAACCTGCGGCCAGGACGGAGATGACGGAAAGCAGGGCCACAAACCGGAGAACCTGGGTGCGTTTGGCGGGGGCGGCGGGGCTCATGCCGGGGAGTGTACTAAAAAGGAACGATCAGTGCCAGAATTCCTATTAATTCCCAGGCCATGCCGATTTCCTGTTTCTTCAAGCGCCGCCTGCTCAAAGCAAAAATTCGGTAAGTGTCTGGGTATGTGTCTGAGAATTCGGGCGGGAGCGGTCCGACCGCACAGATTTGGTTTGACTTTTATCAGCTTTAGCTTTATTTTTCGCTGAGGAGCCGCGGTTCGGTCAAGCCGCTGCATCCATTTTCTATCCCAGGGGGAGGACCATGAGAAAATTGCGACGGGCGGCCCTTCTGCCGGCATTACTGGCCGCTCTTGCGGTCGTTCCCGCCTTGGCCCAGATCAAGTTCGAGTTCACGGGTTTCGGCGGCTTCGGACTCAACATGGCCTTCGCCTCCACCGTCAAGACGGATGCGAGCTTCGCCGACGGGACATCGGACTTCTACGACGCCTGGCAGCCCTTCTTCAACGATCCCGTCCTCGAGATGAAGGCCGGGCAGGGGTTCGGCGGCCGGATCGCCCTCTGGTTCACGCCCATGATCGGGTTCGAGGGCGGCTTCGAGTACTCCATGCAGAAGCCCCGCTTCAACGAGGCCGTCGTGGCCGACCTCGAAAACCAGATGGACGAGGTCGACTACAACGAGTATTTCTCCATCACGCCCGAGGGCGGCAAGATGATCCGGTTCTACGGCAACATCATCTTCGACCTGATGCCGGGGGCTCGGCTCAGCCCCTACCTGACGGCGGGCCTGGGCATGACCTCGCTCACCATCGAGCCGAGCATCCTGATCGAGCGGTCCGGTTACGGCGAAGTCTTGTCGCTGAGCTATGACAACCCCTCCGCCCTGACCCTCAACGCCGGAGGCGGATTCAAGGCCTGGTTTACGCCGATGATCGGCCTGCGGGTGGACGTGCGCGTCTTTTTCGTCCCCTCCGCCAAGTTCGCCCAGACCTACTTCTACAAGATCTTCGGAACCAACGTATTCCCCGAGGACAACTACGTAACCCAGAGCGGCGCTGCGGTCGATGCGGTGATCACAGTGGGCCTGGTCATCCGCCTGGGCAACTGACGAACGTCGAATAAGCCCGACCGGCAGTCATCCGTCGGCGATTCAGCGCGCCTTGGCCTCCAGCCGGAGCTTGATCAGCGCGTCGGCGGCTTCGTCCGCGGCCTGGGCGGCGTCCTGGTTGACGCAGACCAGGACGGCAAAATCCCGGGCCGGCGCCGCCCAGACGACGGCGTAATTCATATTGTTGCTGCCGTTGTGGATCAGAACCCTGCCGCCTCCCCACTCCCGCTCCGCCGTCGCCCAGCCCAGCGCATAGTCCCCGCCGAAGGGTGGGGTATGCAGGATCTTGTACGTTGCCGGCTTGAGAAGCCCCGCCTCGCCGCGGGCACCGCGCAGCTGGTCGGCTACGAAGCGGGCCCAGCCGTCGATCGTCATATGGGCCCGGCCGGCCGGCCCCAGAACCAGTGGATTGTCCATGAGCGGCCCGTTGCCGAAGACAGGCATGCCGTTGCGGGAATGGCCCCAAGGCTGATCGAGCCGGCCGGGTGTTCCGGTGCCGCCGAATCCGTACTCCTTGATCTCGAGCGGTGCGAAGACCTCCTCGACAATCGCCTCCTCCCAGGTCTTGTGGAGGAGGCGCTCGGCGATGGTACCGGCGACCACGTAGCCGAGGTTAGAGTAAAGGTAACGGCTGCCGGGAGCCGAAAGGGGCGGAGCGGCGAAGCCCTTTTTTACCGCGTCCAGGCGCTGGGCCGTGAGTGGGCCGGCCTTGGCCGAGGCTCCCCAGTCGAGGTTGGCCTGCAGGCCGGCCCGGTGCGAGAGAAGATGGAGGACGGTCACATCCGCGTAGCCCGGGTCAAATCCCGCCGCCAGCTCGGGGAACACTTCCGCGGGCTTCGTTTCCCACTTGAGGAGGCCGCGCTCCACCAGCCGGCCCAGAAGCGCCGCGGTCATGGCCTTGGTGTCGGAGCCCAGGTGCCAGCGATCGTCGATGGTGGCGGCCGCCTCGGTGCCGGCCTTTCGGAATCCGACGACGCCGGCCGCCTCGAGCCCGCGGCTCGTGACGATGGCGCCGGCGATCGCGGCCACGGCATGCTTTTCGCGGAGGGGGCTGAGGACGGCGGCTATGGCGGCGGCGTCCAGGGCGCGAGGGGCGGGCTGCTGGAGGACGGCCGAGTCCGCGCGGGCGGACGAGCCGAAGGGAGGGACGGCGAAGCCAAAAGCCAGGACGATGATGGCGGCGAGGGTCGGCTTGATGGGGCGCATATCCCCAGTTTACCAAGAATTGGGGAATTGGGGGACACCATACGCAACTCCCGAATTATTTTCGTAAACTCCTGTTGTCTGCGGGCCCAGACTCGGACTTTTTTTTTGGCCCCGGCCGGAGCTTTCGAAGCACAAGCCCCGTCATCGTTTCAAGCCGCGAGACAAAAGCCTCGTCACCAAGAGGCCGTCCTGAACGCTGGTTAAGATGGATTCGATCTCGAAATCCATCCTCTTCATCCTCCTCCAGGTAAGCTTCCCAGTTTTCAACCATCGGAGGACCCAAAGATTTCGCCAAGACGGGATCATCCCAAAGGCCCAGGTGCCCCCTGGCACTGGACCAGGCATACTGCCCCGCTTTTTTAACGATCCCGGCCCGAACTGGGTTCAATTCGACATATCTCACCGCCCTATATAAATAACAGTCGTCCAATGGAAAGGACCAGAACCGGCCCTGCCACAGGTGCCCCCGCCACTCTTCGCGTATGTTGATGATAGTCGTGTATTTGCGATGCGTTTCTCCCAAGGTCGAGGAAAACTCTTCCTTTTTCCCGGGGATGGCGACCAGGTGGACATGATTCGTCATCAAACAATACCCCAAGACTCGGATGCTGGTTTCTGCGAGATTTTTTATCAGGATTTTAAGGTAGAAATCTTTATCGCCCTCGGAAAAGAACACCATCTGCCTCCTGTTGCCGCGCTGAGTAAGGTGGTGAGCAACTCCCGGCAGGATCAGGCGAGCTATTCTCGGCATGTATAATCCGTTTTAGAATAAACCAACGGGACAATAAGATAGACACGAATACCCTCGGGATATTCTCATTATGGAAAGCTCGGCTAGCACACGCCCAGGATCATCTGGCAGCTGGCAGCTAGTCGCCTTTTGTTGACAGAAATAATTCGGGAATTACGTATGGTGTCCCCCATCTCTGCTCGGAAATTACGTATGGTGCCCTAATGCCTTTGCGGCATTAGGACTGCAAGGGCCTGTCCCCCATCTCTGGAGGCTTCAGTCTGTTTCGGCCAGCTTGACGACGGTGTTCCAGTTGCGTGTCGTGGCGGCGACGGCGAGCCTCGCCTCGATGAACGGGTTCGGAAAGCCGTAGCGGCCGTTCACCCGGGCGCTCAGGAGGAAAGCCTCGCGGCCCTCGACCGAGAAGAGCGTCAGGCCGTCCTTGGCCGAGTAGACCGGGTCCGTGAGCCCCGGCTTCGGCTTGCGCACCATGAAAGCAACGTACTTTTTGACGTCCCGGCCCGCGGCCTCGTCCCCGAACGGATCGCGCCGCACGAGCTTTTCCAGCTCGCGTCGGGTCCGCAGGATGGCGGTCGTCTCGACCCCCAGAGTCTCGCGCAGACAGGCCTCGATCCGGCCCGCCGTCTCGGCCTCCGGCTCGTCGCCCGGGGATGTGTAGACGACGTTCCCGCTCTGCAAAAGCGTGCGCACGTCCGTGAACCCGAGCCCAAGGAAGGCCCGGCGCAGGCTTTCCATCTTCAGGATGCCGTGGCCGCCGACGTTGACGGCCCGCAGGAAGGCGACGCGGCGGATCGGCTTGATCGGCGGTTTTTCGCTCATGGGGCGCCTCGGACTATAGCCCCCCCGCGGCGCGGGGTCAATCGCGCGGTTCCGTTCCGGTTTCGGTTGAATCGCCTCCCCCCAGGACGTATGATGATCTCGTGCTCGCCTCCATAGGGAAATACGTCGTTCTGCGGATCGTCAAGGCCGTCCGCATGGGCGTCTACCTGGACGGCGGCGCCCTGGGCGAGATCCTCCTGCCGACCCGCTATATCCCGGCCGGGGCGGCGCCCGGCGACAAGATCGAGGTCTTCCTCTACTTCGACTCTGACGACCGGTTGATCGCCACCACCGAAAAGCCCCTGGCCAAAGTGGGCGAGTTCGCCTGCCTCAAGGTCAAGGCCGTCAACCAAGTCGGCGCCTTCCTCGATTGGGGCCTGCCCAAGGACCTGCTCGTCCCCTTCCGCGAGCAGGGCCGGCCGCCGCTACGGGTCGGCCAGCGAAGCTGCGTCTTCATCTACCTGGACGCCGCGAGCCGCCGCATCGTCGCCTCGGCCAAGCTGGGCAAGTTCCTCGACTCCGCGCCCCCCCCGTTCGTCGCCGACCAGGAGGTCGACCTCCTGATCATCGAGCAGACGGACCTCGGCTACAAGGCCATCATCGAGAACTCCCACGCCGGCATCCTCTATCGTAACGAGGTCTTCCGAGAGCTCGAGATCGGACAGCGCATCCGCGGCTACATCCACAAGATCCGGGAGGACGGCAAGGTCGACCTGCGGCTGGACAGACCCGGCTACGGCAAGGTGTCGGCCCTGACCGAAACCATCCTGGCCAAGCTCGTGGAATGCGGCGGGTATATCGAGGTCGGGGACCGCTCCTCGCCCGAGACGATCAAGGCCCTGTTCGGGTCGAGCAAAAAGGCCTACAAGATGGCGGCCGGCGCGCTCTACAAGCAGAGGCGGATCAACATCGAGAAGGACGGCCTGCGCCTGCTCGATCTTACGCCCCGCGCCGACTGACCGCCCGCCGACGGCCGCCGCTGCGCAACGCTCCGGCGCCGGATCTCAAGACGTCAATACCACTTGGTGATGGTGAAGTCGTGGGTGTGGGCGCTCGTATCGCCGGAAGTGACAACGACCGGTGTGCCCGCCAGGACGTCCTGCAGCTGGGCCTGGGTCATGATGAAGGAGTGGGCGTGGCCGCTCCCCGAGGAAGTCTGGCGGTTGATGCCGTTGGCGGGCGGGGCGTCCACTTCGGTCTTCTGGATGGTGATGGTGTGGGTGTGGTTCGAGCTCGTGGTCGAGGTGAAGACGTTCTGATCGACGGTGTTGGTCGGGCCCGTGCTCGTTTTGCAGGCGGCGGCCAAGCCGGCGGCGGCCGTCGCCAGCGCTCCCGCGCCGAACATCTTGAGGAATTCGCTTCTCCGCATGATCCTCCTCCTTGTAACGGCGGCTCATCCGCCCGCGGAGGGGCGGCAGTTATTTCCTACTATTTACCTATACATAATAGGTTTAAAAAACAGGTTTGTCAATTATGGTCATTGTGGTCATTCAGGCCGTTCGAGCGGCCCCAAAAGGGCCCCGCGGCGGAAAAACGGCGCCGTCTTGCGCCGCCCCATCAACCTTTTGAGGCGGGCGTACGTCTCCGCTAGTGAACGCCGAACACGACACTCAACGGAGGCTACCATGACACATCGGAGAATCATCGCCGCGGCGGCCGCATGCGCGGTCGTCTTCGGGCTGGCCGCCGCCACGGGGCTGGCCCAGGACAAGACCGGCGCCCGCAACGAGACCAAAGTGGTCGTCCGCACCAACGCCGACAAGCTGGAAAGGGCCCTCGAGCGCGCCCTGATCCAGATCGACACGCTGCGCGGGCTCAGGGTCCGCGTCCGCGGCCCCAAGGACTTCAAGCTGGACGTCGACCTCAGCGGCCTGGGCGGCCTGCTGCACGACCTGGAGCGATGGGGCGAGCGCGTCGACCGCCGTGAGCACCGCCGGCTGACCGCCGCCGACAAGCGGAAGCTGCGCCGGGCTCTCAAGCGGCTCGAAGAGCTCGACATCGACCTGGACCTGGACTTCGACTTCAACATCCGCTAGAGATGGGGGACACCATACATAACTCCCGAATTATTTTCGTAAACTTTTGTTGATGGTCGGACCGCGCTTCGAACCCGTCAACTTCCGTTGCCGAAAAAAATTAGGGAGTTATGTATGGTGTCCCCCAATTACCAATAATCGTGGGACTGGTTCGGCAGTCCCCTTCTCCCCTTAACCCAACCCATTAGATCATTATTGATTTTATCGGTTTTGTGTCCCATATTGTGCTCAACCAAAGGAGTACTGCCATGAAGAGAACCGTTCTTGTCCTGCTCGCCGCCTGTATGTTGACCGGCTTTGCCGCGGCCCAAGCCGCCGCACCGACAGCCCCGCCCGGGCCGCAGGCGCCCAGGCTCCTGACCATGGAGACCTTCTTCGACATGGAGTCGATCTCCGGCCCCCAGATTGCGCCCGATGGACGCGACATCCTCTTCAGCCGCGGCTGGGTGGACCCGGTCAACGACCAGCCCCGCAGCTCGCTCTGGCTGACCGACATCGAAGGCCGCCGGGTCCGCGAGCTGACGCGCGGATCCTGGCGCGTCGCGGGCGCTGTCTGGTCGCCCGACGGCAAGCGGATCGCCTTCCTGTCCGAGCGCGACGAGACAACCCAGATCCACGTCCTCTGGCCGGATACTGGAGAGATCGCCCAGCTGACTCACGTTATGCGGACGCCGGGCGGGCTGGCCTGGTCGCCCGACGGCACGAAGCTGGCTTTCACGGCCTTCATCCCCGACGAGAAGCCCATCCTCAACGTCAAGCTTCCCAACCGCCCGCCGGGGGCGAAATGGGCCGCGCCGGCCATCCTCGTCGACCGTCTGTCCTGGAGCTCGGACGGCGTCGGCCCCCTGCCCAAGGGATACACCCACATCTTCGTCATCGACGCCCGCCTGGGGGGAACGCCTCGCCAAGTCACTTCGGGAGACTATTCCCACGGGGCCCCCGAGTGGTCGGCCGACGGCAAGCGGATCCTCTTCAGCGCCATCCGCAAGCCCGACGCCGAGTATCTGAACGGCGATTCCGAGGTCTACGCCGTCGACCTGGAGACGCTGGAGGTCCGGCCCCTGACCGACCGCAAGGGGCCCGACCAGAGCCCCGTGGCCTCGCCCGACGGCCGCTGGATCGCCTACACGGGCTACGATGACCAGAGCTTCACCAGCCACCTTGCGAGCCTCTTCCTCATGGACGCCGGCGGCGGGTCCAAGCGGCTCTGGGCCGGAGGGCTGCCCAGCTCGCCCTCCAACCTGGTCTGGGCGCACGACGGCTCCGGCGTCTACTACGTCATGCAGGAGCACGGCGAGAGCAACCTCTACTTCGCTCCCTTGAACGGCGCGATCCGCAAGGCAACGTCGGGTGCCCACGTCCTGTCGGGCGTCTCCCTGTCCGACGGCGGGCAGGCGGCCGCCGTGGTGGCCAAGCCCGACCGGCCCGCGGTCCTCGCGGCCTTCAACCCGGCCAAGCCCGGCTCCCTCAAGACGCTGGTCGACCTCAACGCCGACGTCCTGGACGGCGCGATCCTCGGCGCCCAGGAGGAGCTGCTGTTCAAAGCCCCCGACGGCCTGCCGCTCCAGGGCTGGTTGATCAGGCCGGCGGTCTTCGACCCGGCCAAGAAATGCCCCATGGTCCTCTACATCCACGGCGGGCCGTGGTCGATGTACTCGCTGGCCTTCAACTGGGATTGGCAGAACTTCGCGGCCTCCGGCTACGCCGTCCTGTTCATGAACCCGCGCGGCTCGACGGGCTACGGCCAGGACTTCGTCAACGGCATCCAGTATGCCTACCCGGGGAGAGACTACGACGACCTCATGGCCGGTGTGGACGCCGCCCTAGCCAAAGGCTTCATCGACAAGGACAACCTGTTCGTCTGCGGCGGCAGCGGCGGCGGCGTGCTGACGGCCTGGATCGTCGGCCATACCGACCGCTTTCGGGCCGCGGTGTCCATGCGCCCGGTCATCAACTGGCATTCCTTCGTCGGGGTCACGGACGGGCCGAGCTGGTACCGGCAGTTCCGCAAGCTCCCTTGGGAGGACCCCATGGAGTACGCGGTCCGCTCGCCCCTCCACTACGTGGCCAACGTCAAGACCCCGACCATGGTCATGACCGGCGAGTCCGACCTGCGCACGCCCATCGGGCAGAGCGAGGAATACTACCGGGCCCTTAAGATGCTGAAAAAGGATACCCTACTCGTCCGCATGCCCGAGGAGTACCACGGCTGGCGGCGGCCGTCGCACCGCCTGCTGCAGCAGGGCTACCTGATGGCCTGGTTCGAGAAGTACCGGACTAAAAGCTAGAGATGGGGGACGAGCTTTGTAGTCCTCGATTTCGCAAGAAATCGAGGGCACCATACATAACTCCCTAATTATTTCCGTCAACGAAGGGGGACGGTCCAAGAAGGCGATCTGGCCATCACCAAAAGTTTACGAAAATAATTAGGGAATTGCGTATGGTGTCCCCCAATTATTTGTACTGCTCCAGGATGAGCCGGCCGTTCTTGAAGTCGAAGTGGCACCGGTAGGGCCACAGCAGCGGGTTCCCGAGCAGGCCGGCCGCGTAGCGACCGGAAGCCGCATTCAGGGCGCTCATCGAGAACTCGTTGGCCTGCTGGTTGTCGAAAACCAGCGGGCCAAGCCGGACGGCAAGCCCGTTGACCTGCCGGACGCTCATGACGCCTTGCGCCCCCCGGATCCCGGCCGCGATGATCCGGGCCGGGTCGAGCCGGGGCTCGATGTGCTCGCTGAAGAACGGTGCATCGACGAGGTTCGTCGCCGCCGCCGAGTCTAGGATATAGAGCCCCTCCGGCGCGCCGGCCATGGACGCGGTCACCATGGTCGCGTCGAAAACAAGGAGCGGGACCTCGGCCGCCACCGCGGACTTGTCGATGCGGGCCGCCAGCAGCTCGGGCCGGTCCAAGGCGAAGAGATCCATCACCCCGGCCCGGACATCGATCGTGACGTTGAAGCGCTTGAGCAGACCGGTGCCGAACAGCCCTTTCTTCAAGCCGCGGAAAGGCGCGATATCGGCGACCCTGATCGGCACATTCCGGAAGGTGAGGCCGCCGAGCTCGACCCTGTCGAGCCGCGAAAACCGCACCGGGGCGGACCTGGTCCCGACCCCGATTGCCTGCGAGCTCCCGACGAGGGCAAGCCCCAGCTCCTCGGCCAGCAGAGGGCTAATCAGCAGAAAGTCCGCCGCGGCCGAATCGATATCGAAAGAGTACGGACCCTTCTTGTTGATCCTCATCGAAACCATCCGGATCCGGGTCCCCTCCAGGCTGATGAGCGGGACAGCGACGTGGACGGGGGACGTGTCCATCTGGTACAGCCCGGTCCCTGCGAAGCCCTCGAGCTGTGCGAGGCTGTCGGTCAGCCAGCCCGGAGCGGGCAGGCCTTCGCGTTGGAACCGTGCGATCACGAGATCGCGCGTGGCCAAGATGTCGGCCATAGCGCCCTGCTCCATAACCGTCCGCCAGAGAAAGCGGCTGGCGCCATCATAATGCCCGGGTGATTCGAGGCCGCGCCGGAAGCGAGTGATAGCGGTCGTCGGATCGTTGCGGATGCGGGCGATCCTGCCCATCCCCAGGTTGGCTTCGGGATTACCGGGATCCCGGTTGAACGCCCGATGGATAACCGCCTCGGCCGCCGCCACCCTCCCCGCCGCGAGCACGGCCAGGCCGCAGACGGCCTCCGTCCGCACGTCGAGGTCGCCGCGGGCCAGCAGGCCGTCGGCAAGCTTAGCCGCCTCGAGGAACGAATCGGCCTCGATAAGCGCGGCAATCTGGGCAGCGTCATCCTGCGCACCGCCAAGGCGACCTGCTGGCAGCACGGCCCCCCCGGATATCCCCGCAATCGCCGCCCAGAAAGCCAGCGCCGCGACCAACGCCGCGCGGATGCCCCGCCCTGTCGGGGAAGAGCCAAGTGCTTGGTTCATGAGAAGTACTCAGAAAGAGAACGACCACCGCGGCCGGATTGTTTAGGGCAGAAGGGAGAGCCGGCCGCAAAGAATGAGGCGGCCAAAACGGGCAGGATTGAATTCTTCATGAATTGGGGCATGAATTGGGGGACACCATACGTAATTCCCGAATTCATTACGTAAACTTTTGTTGATGGCGGGATCGCTCTTTTCAATCGTCAACTTAGGTGGACGAAAATAATTAGGGAGTTATGTATGGTGTCCCCCAATTATTTTGCGATCGGCTCGGGCGGGTTCGCCTTGGCTTTCTGCACCTCCAACAGCTTCCGTTGCAGCGCCTCGAGGGCCGCCTTCCGCTGCGGGTCGGCAGCCTTGGCCGCAAGCTTTTCCACGGCCAGCGCGTAGGCCCTGTCGAACGCCTCCGCGGCCGGGCAGGCGATGTCGGGCGTCACCCCCGTCCCCTCCCAGTTGGTCTTGGAGATCGGGTTGATGGACCGGGCGAACGGTACCCGCAGGATGAAGTCCTTTTTAACGATGCGGGTCATGGTCGGGTGGGCGCCTCCGCCCGTCGTCTCGCCCAGCACGGTCGCCCGCTTGAGGTTCTTCATGTTGTACGTGAATTCCTCCGCCCCCGAGAACGTCCGTCGGCTGGTCAGGATATAGAGGTCGGCGTTGACCGGCTTGGCGCCCGGGACGAAGGGCAGGGTGTAGTAATAGTCGGTCTGGCCGGTGGTCCGGTCGTAGATGTCGTTCAGGTGCACGGGCTCGGGAAAGAAGTAGGAGCTTATGAGCTGGATCAGGGACGGCTCGCCGCCGCCGTTCTGGCGGAGGTCGACGATGATCGCGTCGCAGTAGGCAAGGAAGTTCAAGGCCGCGACCGCCGTGGGGCCCGCCAGCGAAGGGGCCATGAACAAGCGGAAATCGAGGTAGCCGACGTTTCCCTCCAGCCGCTCGACCTTGCTGAAAGCCGAAGTTTCTGCTCCTGCATCCGGCGGAGCTGCCGCTCGCGGACCCGGCGCGCCTCCTCCTCGCTCTGCCCCTCGAGGCGCGCGCATATCCTCGGCCCCGGCCGGGTTGTAGGCGAAGCCCATATGCAGGTCCTTGCCGACGGTGGTCAGCGTTCGCGTAACGGCCCGGGCAAACATGTCGGCGTTGGTGATCTGGTCGAAGCCGCCGGTTTTAAAGCGGTCGCGCAGGGCTGCCTCGATCTTCTTGGCGGTCTCGGGGAAAACATAGCTCGCGTTAAGAAGGCTGCAAATCTCATCCACGATGGCCTGCTTGGCGGCTGTGTCCAGCGACAGGGCGGCCACCGCTGGGGCGGCAGCCCTGGCCGGCCCCCTGGCTCGCAGTGAGCGGGACAAGGAAGGACAGGCAAATTGCGCATGCAATCAGGAGACGAGCGGTTTTTTGCGTCATGGAATTACTCCAGAATAGATGTGTAGCCTTTAGTTGACGGAAATAATTCGGGAATTGCGTATGGTGTCCCCCAATTATTTATTTGATCCGGGCTAGAATCTCGCCGATCTTCTGGGCCAGCAGGCTGGCGCCGCTGTCATAATTACACATTGCGGCCACGATGTAACCGCTTTCGACGTGGATATCGAGCTGCGAGTTGATGCCCGGGAAGCCCCCGCTGTGGCCTACGACCTTGCCGTCTGGGCCCTGCGACACGGTGAACCCATAGCCGTAGCGCGAGCCCTTGAAGTCCGTCCACATCAGGTCGCGGGTGGCCGCGGAGACGAGCTTGCCGGCGAGAAGCGCCAGCGCGAACTTGTGCAGATCCTTGACTGTGGAGAACCCGCCCCCCGCCGGCCCGCCCTTGAGGACGTGCTTGTAGAGGTTGTTCTGCCACTTGTACGGGCTCGCAAAGTCCGGGCTGTAGCCGATGGCCAGGTTCTCGATCGGGTAGTCCAGCTCGTAGCAGTCGGAGCTCGTCATTCCCGCCGGCCCATAGATCGTCTTGCGGATGTGATCGAAATAGTCCTCGCCCGTCGCCTTCTCGATGATGACGCCGAGCAGGAACATCCCGGTGTTGCTGTACTGGTAGCGCGACCCCGGTTCGAATGCCGGCTTCTCGTCCTTGATCAGCGGCTTGTAGTCGTCCAGCTTGCGGAACCGCTCGCGCGAGCTGTCCCAATAGGTCTTGTTGAAGTAGCTGCCCAGCCCCGAAGTGTGGGTGATGAGGTGGCGCACGGTGATCGAGGCGGTTATCGACTTGGGCAGCCAGCTCTCGTCGATCCACTTGGAGATCGGGTCGTCCCAGGCGAGCTTGCCGGCCTCGATAAGACGGGCCACGGCTGTGGATGTGAACATCTTGTTCATCGATCCCAGGTTGAACTTGGTGTCGATGTTGTTGGGCACATGGTAGGCCTTGCTGGCCTCGCCGCCGACGCCGGTCAGGAGCACGCCGGCGCCCTTGGCCACCATCACCGTCCCCGAGTACCAG
This sequence comes from Candidatus Aminicenantota bacterium, assembly GCA_963803915.1. GTDB lineage: Bacteria > Acidobacteriota > Aminicenantia > Aminicenantales > UBA4085 > UBA4085. The sequence continues at coordinate 410,488 of CAWDOL010000003.1, forward strand.
CCCGTCTTGACCAGGCGGTCGACCAGGGCGCCGATCTCCATGACGGCCTGCTTCTCGGTCAGCGCGGGCTCGGGAGTCACGCCCACGGGGGAGCGGGCATTGTTGATGCCCAGCCCGTTCACCAGGTATTTCGGGGCTTCGCCGAACCGGAAGACAAAGGCCCAATGCCCCCCCAGGACGCGGTCCTTGGCCACGACCACGGTTTCGGGGCGCGCCGGCGTGAAGGTGCGGATGGAATAGAAGTCAAGGCCGCCCGTGTCCCTGGCCAAGCCAAGGATCATGCCGATGTGCTCGCTCATCGGGACGGCGTCCCGGAACTCCGGCCCGCACTCATCGCTGAGAAAGCGTTTGAGCCGCTCGACGCTGGCGGTATTGACGACCTCGATGAGCGACGTGATCCGGGCCCCCGTCGGGCCCTCCGGCAGGACCGGCGTGTCCTTGAAGGCCGGCGCCGCCTGCGCGGCCCGGGCAGGAGCGGCAACCGGGGCCAGCAGGGCCAGGGCGACAAGGCCGGCAAATACGGCCCGGGCGAATCTCGTTGTCATGGCACGGCTCCTTCGATATGTCTACGATTTCTGAATAGGCCGCTTCGGGTGCGCCGCCAGGCCCTTGACCAGCAGGGAGGCGATGCTGTCGATCGTGTTCACGATCTCGTCCCGATGGCCGAGCTCGCGGGCCGATAAGCTGAAGGGCAAGAGCGAGTTGGTGCTCTGAATCAGGACCCGGGCGACCCCCTCGGGATCGGGGCAATCCAGGTAGCCCCGTTTCGCCCCCTCGCGGAGGACGACGGCGAAGATCCCGGCCTCGATCTTGAAATACGCCTCGCGCCGGACAAGAAGCGCCGCCCGGACCGAGGAGAGCAGGTCGCTCAGGCTCTGCGAGTACCGGGCCACGCTGTCGAAGCGGATCAAAACCCTGGCCGCGATCATGTCGCGAAGCCGGCGGTCATACGGGGCGGATTGGGCCGCGATCTCGCGCAGGCGGGCGACGACCCGCTCGGCGATGCGGTCGATATGCGACAGGATCAGCTCTTCCTTGCCGGGGAAGTGGATGTAGATCGTGCCCTTGCCGATCCCGACCTGGCGGGCGACATCGTCGATGGTCATCTTTTTGTAGCCGTATTTGGCCAGGAGAGCGTCGACCGCGTCCAGGATCAGGTCCTTGATATCCGAGCGCTGCGCGATATGTCTCATTGTGACTAATGACTAATATTGTATTCTGGTCATACAGGGATGTCAAGGCGACTCGCTTGGGAATCCCCAGCCGAAAGAATGGGGTCCAGTCTATGCCAATCCCCATTTCCCCGGTCCCGCCGTGATGCGGAAAGAGAATAAGCCGCCGGCCTGGCCCTCTTTCGAAAGCGGACCGGGAAACGGGAAATGGCGTAACCTGAACCCCTATTTCCCCGTGCGCCTATTTCCCTTGAAAGACGACGTCGATCGGCTGCTTGAGCAGCAGCTTGCCGTTGCTCGAGAGGACGTGCAGCTCGAACCCGGTCGGGTTCAGCGCCCCGCGCTGATCGAGCTGGAGCTTGACCGGGCCGGAGCTCCACCCGCCCTTCCCGTACCGCCCCAAGTCGGCCAGCCGCTTGCCGTTCTGAAAGAGCTCCAGACGCACCTCGGACAGGCCCTCCATGTCGAGCTCGATCCAGCGCGGATCGAAGGAGAAGCCCTGCGGCACATTGGGGATGCGCGGCAGCTCGAGCTTCCTCCGCAGGAAAATGGGCTTGAACTCGAGCAGAACGATGGTGATATTCGGCCCGCTCAGCTCGTCATAGTCCAGGCTTTCCATGGTGATCTCGTACGTGCCCGGCGCCAGCCACGTGCCGTCGAACTTGCGGCCCGCCTCCCAGACGAACTGGTTATTGACGACGGGCACGGGCGCCGCGATCTGGACCACCGGCCCGCTCGCCCCTGTCGGCTGACAGTACGGGATGGCGTGCTGGGCCGGATGGGCGTCGTAGTAGGCCGAATGGGTCCAGCGAACGGTGATCGACGTGCCGCGCACGAAAATGGTACCGTCGGCCGGGGCCGTAATGTTGAAAGTGGGTGACTGGGCGAAGGCCGCACCGGCCGCCAGGACGAGACCCAAAAGGACGTATACGCCGAGCTTTCTGATGTCCATGCTCTCCTCCCGACCACGAGATGTCGATATGGGAGTATTATTATCCAAAAATTGGGGGACGGGCTCGGCCGTTCTCATGTCCGAAGGGAGATTAAAACCGTGAAAGCCTGCCCCCTATTTATTAAAGAGCCGGAAAAGCTCCTTCACGTCCTTGGGGCTGGGCTTGTCCGCGCGCATGGTGCGGAAGAACATGGGCAGCGACTTGGCGATCTTCTTGTCCGACATCAGCTCTTCCGGCATGTGGCTGATCGCGGCCAGGTCGAGCATGGTTTTGTATTCCTCGGAGTCTCGCGGCAGAGCCAGCACGCTGGCGATGTCGTTGATCTGATCCCGGCTCTTGGGCGGGGGCAGCAGGCCGCGCTCGACCTTGCTCCAGTTGCTGGCGTCCAGCTCGGCCAGGCTGCAGAACCGCCTTAGCGACAGGCCGCACTTCGCTCGCAGGCTTTTGACATAGGAACCAAAGGTCATGGGCGCCTCCCGGCGATCGCGGCTGCGTAGCCGTCGTGGTTAGTCTCTACCACGACCGGCTGTTTGTCAAGCGTATTCAAGAAGTTGCGCTTGACTCAATGCAGCGTATCTACATAATAGATACAGGAGTCCCCCCCATGCAATCCAGAGTCCTCAAATGGGGCAACAGCCTCGCCGTCCGCATTCCCAAGCCGCTGGCCGATGAAATGAAAGTGGCCGAGAACACGTCTATAGAGTTGACCATGAAGGAAGGCGCTCTGGAGATCAAACCCGCCGCCGTGCGCTATTCGCTCGCCGAGCTTCTTTCCGGTGTCAATTCGGCCAACACCCACGACGAGTGGGAGACCGAACCGGCTCAAGGAAGGGAGCTCCTATGAAGAACTCCGGCTACGTGCCGGCCCGGGGCGACCTGGTTTGGATCACTCTCAACCCCCAGGCCGGGCACGAACAGGCCGGCCGTCGTCCGGCCATTGTTCTCTCGCCTTCAGACTATAACGCCGCCGTCGGTCTCGCGCTCTTCTGCCCGGTGACGAGTCGGGTCAAGGGCTATCCCTGGGAGGTCGCCCTGCCACCGGGCCTGCCCGTCACTGGAGTTGCGCTCTCAGAACGGGTCAAGTCGCTGGATTGGCGTGTTCGGCAAGTCGAGCCGATCGCCGCCCTTCCGGTTCCCATCATGGCCGAGATTCTCGGCAAGCTAGGCACGCTGCTGGCCGATTAGATCTACTTCAGGAGCAACGGCGCATCCATGGAATTGATCGCCCAGTGCGAGTCATGCGTAAGAAACGCGGGACAGGCTTTTGCAGTCCTAATTGCAGATAGGTGATTAGGGTGGGCTTTGCAATCCTCATATCCGTTAGGAGATGAGGGCACCATACATAATTCCCCAATTATTTTCGTCAACGTATGGCGTCGCAGCAAGCCAACAGCCTACTCGACAACGAAAGTATACGGAAATAATTAGGGAGTTACGTATGGTGTCCCCCAATTAATGGTACTCCCCCAGGCGGAGGCACGCTCGAGCTCGCCGGCGCTCAGCGGCCCCTGCGTCCCGTCGACGAAGAAGCCCTCCGGCGCCGCGGCCTGCGTCCCGCCCTTCCCGACCAGCGCCTTGTCGATCTTCTCCGCCGCGTAGCCGAATTTTCCGGCCATGAATTTTAGCACGCGCGACTTGGCCTTGGCGACATCCAGCCTGGTATCGAAGGCAGCCACCCGCACGCCTTTCAACGCGCCCGCCGGAACGCCCGCCATCAGCTTCTTCATCGCCGGCAGGGAGCCGAACTTCTGCGTTGCGCTTCCCACGATCACGAGGTCGTTGCCGGCGAAATCCCCGGGCTTGGCCTCGGCCGCCTTGAGCACCCGAACCTCCCCGCCGCCCGCGGCTGCTCCGACCGCCCCAACGCCCTCCGCGATGGCCCGCGCGATCTTCTCCGTGTTGCCCCAGACCGAATCATAGATGATAAGTGCTTTCATATCGATGTCCTTTCATCGGTTCGACTCAATGATTGCCGCTCCATTCGCCGATATTCTACCATCCCGCCCAGCTTGGCGCTTCTCTTCGTTCATATAGAGCGGCGCTCGCAACCCTGTTTCGAAAATCGGGGTTGGGCGCCGCGCATGTATCAAAGGGGCCTTCATCAGCCAGAAAGCTCCACATAAGGAGTAGAATGTCGGCGAGTCTCCAATGCCCCAACCGATCGCGCCCGACTACCCCCGCCTGGTCCGCGCCGTGCTCGACGGCTACGCCCTCCAGCCCTGGGGCACGCACGGCCTGTCCCACTGGGCCCGAGTCTGGGAAAACGGCTTGCGCCTGGCCGAGACGACGGGCGCCGATCCGACTATCGTCCGGCTGTTCGCGATCTTTCACGATTCCCGACGACTGAACGACAACCAGGATCCCGAGCATGGCCGGCGCGGCGCCGCCCTCGCCGCCCTGCACAGGGGCGCCGGTCTCGAACTGTCCGACCCGGACTTCGCCCTCCTCTCGACCGCCTGCACGCACCACACCGACACCGACTTTCACGACAACCCGACCATCCAGACCTGCTGGGATGCCGACCGGCTCGATTTGCCGCGCGTCGGGAAGCGGGTCAATCCCGCCTTCCTCAACACATCCGCCGCGAAGCGGCCCGAGATCATCGCCTGGGCAAGCGGCCGGAGCGTCGATGATTTCGTCCCCGCACTGATAAAGACCATATGGGGAGTTGAATAGACGCATCCTGGAGGTCCCTGTCCACGATCCAAAACAGATTTCCGATCTCCTGCGCGGAGCTTGGTTGGGGTTTAGGCCAGCCGTTTTCCGCCCATTGTGCCAAGCTCATTCTCATCCCCTAGAATGAATAGTTTGGGCGCCGTCAGGACCTGTCCGACAAAATGATCGTTCAGCGCGAGACGGTTCCGGCGCTCTTCGGGCGTAATCACAAGGCGTAGATTCTCACTTCAAAGGGCCAAACCAAGTTTGCAAATCTGGTACTATACTACCAGAATTGCAAGGATGGAGTCGCCGCTATCAGGGAGGGACGCAAAATGAGAAATCGCAAATGCGTCACGCCGCCCCTCGTCGCCCTCATCTCGGGTCTTCTCACGATCCTCGCGGCCATGCCGGCCCCCGTCTACGCCCAATCGGCGATCTCTCCCGCCGAGACGACCACCGCCGCAAAATGGGCGGCCGGCCTGGACGGTGCCTTCTCGTTCGTCTACGGCACCCGCCCCTCGGCCGCGCTACTTCCCACCTGGAAGCGGGCCTCGCGCACGTCCAAGGCCCCCTCCGGCGAGACCCTCGTCACCACGACCTACACCGATCCCGCCACGGGCCTCGAAGTGCGCGCCGAGGCGACCCGCTTCGGCGACTTCCCGGCGGTCGAGTGGGTGCTCTACTTCAAGAACACGGGCGCCTCCGCGACACCCATCCTCGAAAACATCCTGCCCCTGGACGCCGCCCTCCCCCTCTCCGCCGGCGCCGCCGCCCCCGTCCTCCACTACGCCAACGGAGCCCTCTGCTCCATCGACGACTTCGCCCCCATCGACAAAGCCCTTCTCCCCGGCGCATCCCTCCGCCTCCAGCCCGGCGGCGGCCGCTCCTCCTCCGAGGTCCTGCCCTTCTTCAACCTCGACCTCGGCCCCGAGGGCATGATCCTCGCCGTCGGCTGGACCGGCGAGTGGGCCGCCACGTTCTCCCGCGAGCGCGCCGATCAGCTCCGCCTCGCCTCCGGCATGGCCCGCACGCACCTCACCCTCCACCCCGGCGAGGAGATCCGCACGCCTCGCATGCTGGCCCTCTTCTGGCGGGGCGAATCCGTGCGCGGCAACAACCTCCTGCGCCGCTTCATCCTGGCCCATCACCGGCCCGCGCCGCATGGCAAGCCCCTGGTCCTACCCGTGGTCATCGGCACCTGGGGCGGCGACCCGGCCGCGGACCACCTGAAGCGGATCGAGCGCATCGTCCGGCGCGACCTGCCCATCGACGTCTATTGGATCGACGCCGAATGGTTCGGCGGCAAGCCCTGGTGGAAGCAGCCCCGGCAACTGGACCGTGCGCAAAGACCTCTACCCGGACGGCTTCCAAGCCATCAGCGACCCCCTGCACAAGGCCGGCCGCAAGCTGCTCCTCTGGTTCGAGCCCCAGCGCGTCTGTCGGGGCACGGACTGGGCCAAGCTCCTGGTGGACAAGCCCGGCTGGCTGCTCGAGCTCAAAGGCGGCGCGCCCGAGTTCAAGCAGCACGACATGGACTGGAAGGTGCCCCACGAAGACCCGCGCTGGGTGCATTGGGAGAGCCGCCGCAGCCAGATCGCCGAGAACGACATGGCCTGGAACATGGGCGACCCGGCCGCGCGCCGCTTTCTGACCGACTGGCTCTCGGACCGGATTACCGAGTTCGGGCTGGACTGGTATCGGGAGGACTCCAACATCGCCCCCATCGAGTACTGGCAGGAGGCGGATGCGCCCGACCGCATCGGGATGACGGAGATCCGCTACATCGAGGGCCTCTACGCCATGTGGGACGAGCTGCTGCGGCGCCACCCCGGCCTGGCCATCGACAACTGCTCCAGCGGCGGCCGCCGGATCGACCTCGAGACGATCGGCCGCGCCACCGCCCTGTGGCGGACGGACTACCCGGACAGCGCCCGCGTCATCCAGGGCCACACCTTCGGCCTGATGTCCTGGGTCCCGCTCCATATGTCGGACGGCGCCGTGATGGCCGCAGGCAACGAGTACCAATGGCGAAGCGTCATGACGGCCGGGCTGAACGCGAAGCTGCCGGACCAGGACGACGACGCAACGACCCGCCAGGCCAAGGCCCAGATCGAGCAGTACCTGAGCATCCGCAAGTACTTCTACGGCGATTACTACCCCCTGACGAAGTACTCGCAAGCCAAGGACGCCTGGGTGGCTTACCAGCTCGACCTGCCGGAGAGCGGCGAGGGGCTCGTGGTGGTACTGAAGCGGCCGGAGTGCGCGGACGGCGCGATCACGCTGAAGCTGAAGGGCTTGGCGGAGGGGGCGGCCTACGAAGTTACGGACCTGGACACGGGCAAGGTGAGCACGATGAAGGGACACGAGCTCGCTGGACTGGGAGCAGGCGCAGGCGTTGGCGTGGGCGCGGGCCTGATCGTCATGCTGGCCAAGCAGCCCGACTCGGCGCTGATAAAGTACCGGCGGACAAGCAAATAGCCGACCCCGGCCTATGCAAAATGCGGGAATTCACTCCTTCCCAAGCGGGAATTCTTCCTCATCTATTTCGGTGCCTCCGAAGGATGGCCCGACCGCGACGGCCCGAAGCTAATTTGATTGGTAGTCTACTTTATAGTAGACTACTTACGAGTAGACTGTCGACCAGGAGGGCCCATGGAGTTCATCAATCGAAAGAAAGAATTAGCGGCTTTGGAGAAAGCCTGGCAAGGCCGGGACGCCCAGCTCATGGTGATCTACGGCAAGCGGCGGGTCGGAAAAACGGAGCTCATCAAACAGTTCATCAAGAGCAAGCCCCATATCTACTTTCTCGGCCAGCGCGTCAACAACATCGACAACCGCCGTTGGCTGGCCGATAGGACCGCCGAACACTTTCATGACGATTTCCTGAGAAACACGGGCTTTCCGGATTGGCGCGCCTTTTTCCAGTACGGCCGCGATCATATAAAGACGAGAACGGTCCTGGCCATCGATGAATTCCCCTACCTGACGGAATCGGAGACGGGCCTGCCTTCGATCTTTCAAGCCGGCTGGGATGAATACCTCGGCAACACGCCCGTTTTCCTCATTCTCTGCGGATCGAGCATCGCCATGATGGAAAGCGAAGTATTGGCCGAGAAGTCGCCTCTTTTCGGCCGCCGGACGGGACAGATCCAGTTGAAGCCGTTTCGATTCGCGGAGGCCAGAGAATTCTATCCCCGGGCTTCTTTCGACCGGTGCCTCGAGCTCTATGCTTTGGCCGGCGGCAATCCCAGTTATCTGAAGCGGTTGGACCCTGGTCGTTCCGCCCTAGCCAATATCATCTCCCTGGTCCTCCCGCCCGAGGCTTTCCTGGCCCGCGAGGTCGAATTTCTGCTCCGGGAAGAGCTCCGTGAGCCGCGCAATTACTTTGCCATTCTGAAATCGATTGCTTTCGGAAAAAGCAAGATCGGCGAGATCGTCAATGACACCGGTCTCGAAAAGGGCATCCTGCACCGGTATCTCTTCACCCTTGACGACCTGCAGGTGATCCACAAGGAGGTTCCGATCACGGAACGCCTGCCCCTCAAATCCCGTAAAGGCCTCTACCGCATCCAGGATCAATTCATCAAGTTCTGGTTCCGCCACATCCTACCGAATCGAACGGCGATTGAAGAAGGCCGGTTCGATCGGCTTCTGCCGCGGCTCGAGGCCGACTTTCCGGCCCTTGTCGCGGAGAATTATGAGAAGCTTGCCGTCGACATCGTCCAAGCACACGAAGCGCTTTTTTTTCCGATGGACGCCGCCGGCCGGTGGTGGAACCGGGAAGAGGAAATCGATCTGGTGGCCATCAACGAAGAACGCAGAGAAATCCTCTTCGGCGAAGCCAAGTGGAGCGCTCGGCCCGTCGGAACCGATATTTTTGCCGAATTGAAGAGGAAAGCGCCCCTGGTCGATTGGCACAACGGCGAGCGGACGGAACGGTTCTGTCTGTTCTCCCGGAGCGGCTTTACGAAAGGCATGCGCGAGCTCGCCCAACAAGAAGGGATTGTGTTGTTCCATAAGGATAAGCTGGTTGAAGTCTAACGCAGATTTTAACTTTGCTCTCTGCGATACGTCGATCCCGGAAAAAGATTCATCTGCTGGACGAAGCGGAACCCCGCTTCCCCCGGTCCGGGCAAGCGCGCTTTTTCGGCCGGCCCCATCCGCGGAACCAGATCCACCCCCCGTTTAAACAAGAATCGGCTCCCTCCCGGCCCCTCGGAGGACAGAACGCCATCTTTCTTGTCCCACGGGGGCCCCCCGGCAAATCCTCCCGGCGCGTTCGCCGGAGGCATCGGCTTATTCAAGCCGGCGCCCCAGATCCCTTTTCTCATTTTGCCCGCGGCGATGTCCCGGGCCGAGCTTCCGATATAGGCCCAATTCCCCGTCGCCGAATATTTCACCCACACTCCGGCCTGCCCGGCCCAGATCCCGATCAGATCGTCCGTGCCGTCGCCGTCCAAATCCCCCGCCGCAACCTGGTCCGCCGGGGTGGCCATCATGGTCCAATTCCCCGTCATCGAGTCCCGGTAGAAAACCCCCTGGCCGTCCCAGGTCCCTATCAGATCCGCCCGGCCGTCGCCGTTCATGTCGCCCGCGGCGAAATCCCGCGGAGACGAACCCAAATAGCTCCAATTCCCCGTGTTCGAGTACTTTGACCCACACGCCGGCCTGACTCGGCCAGATCCCGATCAGGTCGGATTTATTGTCGCCATCCAGATCTCCCGTCGTGACCAGACTCGCCGGCGTCGCCATCTGGGACCACGTTCCCGCCATCGAATCTCGGTAGAAAACACCCTGCCCGTCCCAGGTTCCCAGCAAATCAACCCGCCCGTCTCCGTTCATGTCGCCGGCCGCGATATGGCGCGGCGAGCTGCCGAGATAGGCCCAATCGCCGTCTGCCGAGCTCCTGACCCAAACTCCCGCCTGCCCGGACCAAATGCCGATGAGGTCGTCAACGCCATCGCCGGTCAAATCCCCGCAAGCGACGAGATCGGCCGGAGTGGCCAGATTCGTCCAGGTTCCGCTATCCGAGCTCCGATAAAAGACGCCCTGGCCGTCGAAGGTGGCCAGAAAATCGTCCGTGTCGCCGGGGGGCAGCAGCTCATAGACCGCGATCACCGGGTTGCCCGGGTACTCCGGATCGTTGGCATTGTCGGCGGCCGGCAACGTCAGATAGAGCCTTTTCAACACCGGATCCCACGCCCCGCCCTTGATAGAATCGGGCATCTGGCCCGGTACGTCGTAATTGCCGTAGCGGCCGAAAGGGGCCGGGAATATGCGGCTTGCGTAGGGTCTGGGCGTCCATGGATGTTCAGCGGCGAGAATCTCTTCAAGATCAAAAAAGGTCACCAGATAGTGGCGGTCCTGGGCATCCCAGACCATCGGACCGCCGGCGGTATACCCGGAGGAGTCCATCCGCTTGTAGGCGATGGTGCCGGCGTAGGGGGGGCTGAAAGCCGCTTCGGCCGTTCCCTGCCAGGGATTGGCCGAATTGGGGTTGAAGCCCCCCGCGCTCCCCAGAAGGACATAGCTGCGCGTGCCCGGGATGATGAGCCCGATTCCCGCGTCCGTCATCAGCGTCCAGGTCTTGTTGTTGCCGCTCAAATTGGCCATGCCGTCGCCCCAAATCGACCGCTCTCCTGATACGTCCGGAAAATCCATGCGCGTGACGGTGGGGATGATCGCCGAGCTGACGGCGCTTGCCACAGCCGCCAGGTTGAAAGCGAACAAGCTTGGGCCCGCGCTGAGGCGGGACAGGATGGGAATTCCATTATCGTTCCCGGTCAGATGCGTGCCGCCGAGACGCGCCTGCCATTCGGCCGGGACGGACATCATCCATCCGGACGTATGGGCGGCGCCCTGATTATGGAACATGCCGACGACGGACGACTGGGCAAGATCGGAGGGATTTTCGATCCGGCCGCTGGTCGCGGTTTCGGTTCCCTCGCCGTCATAATAGGTGCAGGCGTTGAAATAGAGCTTACCCTCCTCGTAATAAAGACCGCCAAAGACGGCGTAGTTGCCGCCGTCGTAGAGATTGACGTCGCCGACGGGCCAGGAGGCGGCCTTCTGGGGTATTCGGCTGTAGATGTCCGCGGGCGCTTGCAGAACCTGCGCCATATTAAGCAGAGCCAGATCATCCCGGTTCTGGGTATTCACCAGCTCCGGGATGCCGATTTCACCGATGGAGAAGCTGTCTGTTCCCCCGCCTGTCAGATAGAGGGAGCCTTGGCCGCCGTTGCCGCCCGGATTCCAGGCGATCTTGCAGGCGCCGTACTCTCCAAAAGGGGCCTTGAACGCGCCAAGATATTTAAAGTTGGCCAGCGTAGCCCGCGGCAACGGCGCCTGGGCCGGCAAAACCGCGGAAATGCCGCACACAAAAAGCGCCCCCATCAAGCCCAGCCCCGCAATCTTCAGCGCCGCTTTCGCCTGGAATATGCGCATGTTCACCCCCATCGTGATTATCCCACATTTCGGCTTTGTCCAGATCAGGGGGGTTCGCGCCGCGAATGTATTAAAACCGCTGCTTGTTTTCCAACAAGGCTTTCCGCAGTTCCCTGTATTCGACTTTCTGAACCGGAATCCCCTTGTCGATGGCCAGGCTCGCTGCGACGGCGGCCGACTGTCCCAGCACCATGAAAACAGGCTCCATCCGAATGGAACCATAAGCGATATGCGTCGCGCTCAGGCAAACGGGCACCAGCAGGTTGGTGCACTCTCTTTCCCTGGGCACAAGGGCCCGGTAGCTGATGGGGTAAGGCCCTGCGACGTGAGCCTCGACATTGCCTTCGTTTTTCACATATCCGTCTTGGCCCACATATCGCTGAATATGGTGCGAATCCATGCCGTAGGCGGCCAAACCCACCGGGTCGGAAGCCGCCGTCAGGCCTTCACAATTGCGCTGGGTCATCACATAACGGCCGATCATGCGGCGGGCTTCGCGAACATAAAGCTGTCCCTGCCAGCCGTCTCCTTCAGCGAATTCATCCCGGCACATTCCCCACCGCGAAACCTCGCTGCGGATGTGCTCCGGCATCCTTGGGTGATAGGCCAAAGTCCACATCAACCCTTTCTGGTAATGGCGGTGACGTTCGGCCATCGCATCCCTCTCCTCATAGGAGGCTTCGGGATAATCGTGATTCTGCCCGATAAAGTCCGTGGAGAACCCCAACCGGTTGTTGGTGTCGGTTTTGCGGTTGGGCATGTCGGAGTTGATCCACGGAAAGCCTTTCTCGCCGGCCTCGTAATTCCTCAACAACAGCTCGTATTCGCTTTCGTCGTAGCCGGCGGGTTTGGCAAAAGGGATTCTGTTTTCAGGGTGGTCGGTGAGGCACATTCTGTAACAGTAGGCCTGAACCCCCTTGTCGGCAGAACCCTCTTTCCCCGGTCCATTCGGATTAATGAACGGAAGCAAGCCGCTAAGCGGATTCCCTTTTTCACGGTACGGATCAACGCCCTTGGCAAAATTGTGGTTGATGGAATCACTAGACACCCGGTTGGTCAGGGTTCGGGCGGTGTCGGCGGTGTGAACGCCGTTCAGCGTTTCGCCGTACTCTTTGTTGGATTCCCTGCCTACGGTGTAGGAAACTCCCGCCGAGGCCATCAAATCTCCCTCATAGGTAGCGTCGATATAAACTCTTCCCGAATACACCTTGCCGCTTTCCATGGCTATCGAAGCGATGGCCACTTTCTTTTTTGTAACCCCATTTTTCCGGTCAAGCCGTTGCCCGTAAACGAGGGTGATGCGCTTTTCAAGCCCAAGCATCTGGTGAAGAATTTTCAAAGCAGCCGAAGGCTCGAACGTCCACATGGCCTCATCGCCCGAATCGGTGCGGGTCTGGCCGCCGTCGCGATACTCTTCGCGTTTTTGCCATTTCCAGCTCTCGGGCTGCCGGTAGTGCTTTTTCACGTTTTCATAGAACTCGCGGGCGATGCCGCCGATGGCCTGCTTGTTGCCGATGTCGGTTTGTCCCAATCCCCCCGTGGTCAACCCGCCGATCCGGTTGCCGGGTTCAATCAAGACCACGGTTTTCCCCATTCGCGAAGCCTGAATGGCCGCGCTGACCCCGGCGGAGGTACCGCCGTAAACGACCAGATCAAACTGTTCCACGGCTTGGGGAATGGCCGTTAACGGCAGGCCAAGCAGAAAAACAAAGGACAATAATTTCTTTTTTCGCCCGGCGCCCGGAGCGCGCTCGGAATCGGCTGGCATCCTCATCCTGATCTCGTCAACGAGGGTATTCCGGCCCACGGGCGATGTCAATCGCAGCGGCGCCGGCCATGTCCTGGATCAGCCTGCCGCAGCCGCCGCCTTCGATAAATGCGGTGTGATCGGCGACAGTCGGAAAAGAACGGCCGGTGATGACCCGGCAATCCAGGTCGGACACGGCGACCTCGAGGAACGTCCGCAGGATACGCTCAGCCACGGGGTCGGAAAGCGACGTCTTGTAGGTCTTGTCCCGAATCCGGGACAGCGCGTTCATCCAGACCGCGGCGGCCAGCGCGCCGCAACCCCCGCCGCTCAGGCCGATGCCGCCGGCCAGCCCGGCTGCCATGACCATCTCCGCGTCGCTTCCACCCGCCAGCCGGACGACTTCGGAGGCGCAGCTCCGCGGCCGGGCCGGAAGGTCGGAAGAGTCGAGGGCGAGCCCCTCCTTCGCCGCCCGGATCGCTTCCGGAGCCCATGCATCGGCGAGCTTGAAACACGAGAGGAACTTCCCGGTGAGCATGTATTTGGCCATGCTCAGCTTGTCCTTCCATTCGCAATTCGTGATGTCATAGCAATCGGGGCTCTTGGCCCGGGCGACGAAAGAGGCGGAAACGTGCCGGGCTGCCTTGATGGCCGTGCCGACGGCCCGGTCCCTTTCGGGCTGGCGCCGAAACGACTCGGCGCCCACGGCGAAGACGGCGCCCCAGAGAAGTCCGCATTGGTATCCCTGCTGGACGATCCCCCCGGCCAGCAGCTCGACGGCGCGCTCTTCGTCGTCCTGGGGATGGCCGAATTCCCGGTCCAAGATGTAAAAGAGGGCGCGGGAGCAAGTGCCCTTCTTCAGGAACAGCCGCTTGGTGTCGCGCCGGATCCGCTTTACATGTACAGCTTTCATATGCTTTCCTCCGAGCGCCGCCTCTTAGACCACGGCGATGTTCCTAGATACGTAATACGGCGCTATTTGTATGGTCTTCCCGCCGACTACCTTATTCGAGGGGGGCGGGCAACGTCAAGGCAATGGACATATTGTCAATTGGTTTATCAATATGAACGATTCCAGCAAGTTCATTTGCAGTCTACTCTAGAGCAGACTACTCATGGGTAGACTGAGGGGTCTTGTGCTTGCAATAATGCATTTCAAATGCATAATTGCACGACGCTCACCCACCAGACCCAGGGATTTGTCGGGCCTTCCAGATTTCCTCGAATAGACGACTCACGTGGTTTCGCCGGCGGAGCGATCGAATTCGCCGGATGATCTTTCGCGCCTCATCGACCCTGAAACCCCGGTCAAGATCAAGCTCGGGGAGGGCCCGAAAGAGACGCGACCGCGCCGGGCCTAAATAAAGAAAATCGATCAGCGCTTTTTCCGGCGTCGCGACTTTGGCGGCGCCTCTTCCGACGGGCCCATAACCAAAAAAAAACGACGGGTCGAGATGATGGATGGATACCGATCCCAACGGGGTTCTATGCTTTTTCGTCCGGGCTGGAGAAACAGCATAGAGGACGGAAGGCATCTGAGAGATCCGTCCGTGATGGTGAAGGGCCGACTGCAGGGATACATAGGCCGGATAGGGCGCCGTGAGGTATTGCGGAAGAGCCATGAAATCGATCCGGTCTTTGAATCCCCATCGTCCCCGGCCCAGCTTGGCCAAGTGTCCGGATGCGGCCAGCCGGGCCAGCCGCTTGCCGGCGAGCGCAATCCCGATGCCCAGATACGCCGCGGCGTCCGAAGTCTGAAACACGGGGATGCCCATGCTCAAGAGCCGCGCGTGGACGTCGACGAGTCTCATGGCGTCCCCTCTCCGAGCGCCTCGATGATGCGCCATCGCATCGCATCCCAGGCCTCCTCCGAATCGTAGGGAAGCTCGAGCTCGGGATCCAGGTAAGAAAGCACTTGGCTTTTGAATTGACCGAAATCCATGGCCAGGATGTTCTCCTTGGCCTGGGTGAGGTCGTGCTTGCGATCGATGGGGAAACCATCGGCGGGTTTCAGGCCCGCATCCAGAAGAAGATGAAGATCAAAAACATCCCTGGCCTGGGATGTGGCCCGGAAGAGAATAGCGCCGATTTTCTGCCGCCAGACGACGGAGGCCGGATAGTGATTGGCCATCAAGGGGGGGAGCTCGTAGAAACGGACGATCTCCGGGGAGACGGCCTCGAAGAGGCTCCCTGCTTCCAGGCCTCTTCTCGAAAACTCGACTTTCGTAGGGACGGGTTGATCGAGTCCGGGGACCATCAGGCCGAATTTCCATCGCTGTGTCGTTTCGGTCTGTTTGTGTTCCGTGACGTGTTCGATGGCGATGCCGCGGATTTCGAGAATCGTTTGGAATGGTTTTCCCGAGATAATGGAATTAACCTTGTCGCGGAGAACGTCAACGGGGATCCCCTGAACGTCCAGATCCATGTCATCCGAATAACGGGGACTGCGGAAGAAAAACCTCAGATTACAGCCGCCTTTCAGGGCCATCTTCTGCTTGTCCAGTTTCCGGCCGAGGTGGCTCAATAGAATCAAATGGAATAGCTCCACGGCTTGTTTGGGATTGATGGATACCATTTGTTGACTCCCGATATATAATACGCGTTATTGACATATATGTCTACTATGCGTATTTAATAGAATCCGGCTTTCATCATCTTCTTCATCGAAGCGGAAAGTGAAGTGTCCTTCTGCCAAGGACACCTTATTGCTTATCTGTCCTTCTTCCAAGGACACAATGCGATAGAGCTTACGTCAAGTTTCTTTAATAACGCTTTTTCTTATTAAACTTTACAGGCCTATCGTTTAATAAGGAATTCAGCGGCGATCGGGCTGGTTTAGCTATCCCATATAATATAAATAAATTAGATCCCACCCTGAATTGCTTCCCAGACTCCTCGTCGCTGACGACAATTAGAATTCCTGGACCAGGCCGCCTGGGGTTTCGATCGTTAGGCCCGTTTGATGGCGGGATATACATCCGTCGTTTGACGCCCAGGAAAAGATCTAAATCGGTTTAAGATTCCGCGCGACTCCACCCCAATCCCTCCAAAAACGAAGAGCCCGCGCCCCGCCCCCTTTTCCCCCGGCCTATCGAATGATCGGTGCCGTGGAGACGGTCTTGAGTTTCAAGGTACTGAAAACGACCGACTGGACGGGCGCCTTGGCCGTGCAGGTGACGGTCCGGGTTTCTTTTTCCCAGTTCAAAGTCACCGGCGTGTCGATCGGCACGTCGAGCAGGATGTTGCCCTTGGCCGGCATCGTCAGCGTCTGATGGACCAGCCGTCCCTGATCGGCATACTCGACGAGAACTTCGGCACCCGCCAGCGGGATGGTCAAAGGCTCCTCATCGAAGGGGCTCTTTTTGTCCGGGTTCGGCTTCGTGACGACAATTGCGATTTGAGGTTTTCGAACGGACGTCGAGGACGTTGGGGGCGGCAACGGCGGCTTTGCCGTCGAGGGCCGAGCCACGGCTTGAAAAGGCTGGGTGACCCCGTTCGCGTCGCTGACGTCGAGCTCGAACCGGGCAAGGTAGGAGGATCCTCCGCGCATGTTCACATCGCATTCCAAGGAAAGCGTGGATGTCCCGGGGAGATATTTGAGCCCGGACTTGAGGAGACTTTCCAGGGGAATGGCGAGGCGGAGAGTTCTGCTATCGGGAGACGTCCAAACCGCCGCTTTCAGCATCTCCGGCGGAACGACGCCGTCGGCTCCTTTCAAGACCACATCCTCCAAATCGGCCTTCTGAACCGGTCCGTCAAACGACAGCATGAGGACGACATCGATCCGATTGATGCCTGGGGTATCCGTCGGAGCACCGACGCCGGGTTCGGCATGGAGCGTCAACGGCTGCGGCGGAGGAGCCTGCCCCGGAACGGCCGCAAAAGACAGCCAAGCCGAGCCAAGCAGGAAGCCGAGAATCCAAGCGACTTTCCGGGTTTTTGGCATCCGCCCCTCCATCCGTTTCGTTGGCCTTATCCTAACATCGATCGGGAAGCGGGTTCAAGAATCGAGGCCACTACATATTCGCCGGCCCCATCCGGTTATTTTCCACATCAGACTAATTAATTGTGCATTTGCATAATATATTGACTTTTTAGCCTCCCTATAGTTCAATGATCATGCAGAGACCCATGAAATACGTTCTCAATCGCCAGGCCGTCTCCGAAAGGATGAGGGAGCGCGGCTTTACCAACGTCTCTCGATTCGCCGGCCAAATAGGCGTCCATCGCAATACGATGCTGGGCTATTTTCGGGGCAAGCCCGTTTTTGCGTCCGCTTTCCTGAAAATCGCCAAGGCCCTCGGCTGCGATCCCCTGGATCTGATCGTCCCTGCCAACGATCATCCAACCGACATCGGACCGCTCGACGAAATCCGCCCGATCATCGCCGCTCTTCTTAAACAAAGTCCCAGTATCGCCGTCGTGCTCCTCGGCTCACGGGCCAAAGGCAGGGCCAAACAGTACGCCGATTGGGACCTCGGCATCACCCGCCCGACGGCCCCCATTGACGGCCGGGAATTCCTCTCTCTCCGCGGCACCGCGGCCGATCTCGCCGAAGACCTCGTCCGCCATGTCGACGTGGTCAACCTGGACGCCGCTCCCGGATGGTTTTGGGAGGGGATCGATTACGAGCCCGTTTTTCTCGACGGAGACAGGGAAGGCTATACGTTTTTGAAGGGGATCCTCCAAGGGATAAATATAAACCGCCAACCGAGGGTAGAATAGAGTTTACATGCCCTCTCACAAGATCCTCCTTGTCGACGGCTACAATGCCATCCATCGGATTCCCGGGCTGAAGCCCGGCGCCGGGGAGGATTTGGAAGACGCTAGGAGAAAGCTCGCTCTCGTGGTCTCTGCATGGCGGCGCAGCCATCCTGCGACCGAGTGCATCATCGTCTTCGACGGCGACCGCCGCTTCGCGGGGGCCCGCGAACAGACGTTGGCCGGTGTCCGCTGCCTTTTCACCCTGGCCGCTCATGGCGGTGACGCGGAGATTATCCGATTCGTCAGGGAGAAGGAGCAAAAAGCCGCCGATATCATCGTCGTATCGGACGACAACAACGTCCGCAACAATTGCCGCGCGCACGGCGCGCTCCGTGCAGCCGACGAGCTTTATCGTAGCGGCGAGTGCGCCCCGCCCGGGGCATCGGCATACCCGCTGCCGCCGGGAAGCGCATCGGCCAGAAAACCGCGGCCGAAATCGACAAGGAATTGAAGAATAAACTCGGGTTATGATATTCGGCTCGAAACCCTTCGTTTTCAAAGGTTTTGAATCGAGATCGATTGCGCGCTCAACTCCGCCATCCGGCGAGCGACGATCGATCGATGGCAGAATTCGGGTTTCCGTTCGAAACAAAGAAGGCAGCTCGGCCCCGCTTTCGCGAGTTCCAGAGCGCTCTGGACAAAGTCATCCTGCGTGGCCAAGTAAGCGGAATAGGCTTGAACGAATGCCCCGAAATCCTCGTCGGCATGCAGCCTATGCCGAATAACGGATGGACTCCCCAACGCCTTAAGATGGACGTATTCGATCTTCGAATCGCCCAATCGAGTCCGCAGAACGGTTTTGGAAAACCCCGGCTTGCGAGATATCGGAATCTCTCGAACGTCAATGACCCGTTCGATCCCATGAGTCCGCAGCTCACCGATGAAGTCATCGAGATGACGCCTTCATACCCCACAGTAAAGAGGTCGGGCTTTTACGCGGGCCCAGGCACATCGCCCCGATAAGCGGGAGATGGATATACATCCCCAAGATCGGCTTGCCGGTCGCAATCGGCGGCGATATCGGCATAAACCTGAACCTGGGCGGCGTCCCCTTCGGCGTACTCCCGCGCCTTCGCCGGCTTCCCCGGATAGGCCTTATGGTCGACGATGACGATCCCCTCGTCCGTCTCCAGGATCAAGTCGGCCACGCCGTTCGTGATGGAACCCGCATCGAGCCTCTGCTGAACAGGCCACTCGCGATGCCATTTGGCCCGCGGCCACTTGGCGCCAGCCCATCGTCGCAGCCGGTCGCTGATCTCGACCAGATCGGCCGGCGCCAGCGCCAACTCGACGTTCCACCGCGCCAATAACCCCTCTGCCATCTTCAGCCGATCGCTCGCCGCGTACTCCGGGCTGTCGGCCGCGATGAATCCATGGACCGCGCTGCCCATGTCCTTCATCTCGAACGGGGGGGGCCCGATCGACGCCTTCCTCGGCGAACGTCCCCCCCCACTCGCCGCCCCAGAGGATACCGGCGCGCGGCGGCGGCCTTGGCCGCATCGTTGGTGCCGCCCAAATCGCCCTCGGACTCGCCCAACCCCCACGTCTTCGAAATCGAGGAACTTAGGGCCGACCCCGGTTTGGTCTTCCTCTCGCCGCCCGGGTCGGATTCACCAGCTCCCCCGCTCCGGCTCGTTTTCAGCGGGATCGGCTCCCCTATGATCTCGGGCTCCCCGGCCTGCCCACTCAACCCCCTCCATATTCGGCCAGGCCGACGCCGGCGCCCATTTCCCGGGCCCCGGCGCGTTATAAGTCGGCTCCGCGATCGGCGCCAACGGCTCGCCCTCGCCCACGCTCGGCCTTCTGACCACAGCCTCAAGCCGCATGCCGCCCCATCCGACGACACCATCCACGGGCTCCGTCAACAACGGTTCGCCCGCTCGTTCTTCCGCGCTGCATTCCCCTGCCGCTACCGCCGTAGCTGTTTAGACCGCCTTCTTTCCGTTCTTGCTCTCAGCTCTTTTCCCGCGGCTCTCCTGCCTTGCTTCCGACCGCGCCCCCGCCATCCCCGCCATCTCCCCTCGCCCGTCCTCTCCTCCGTAAACTCGCCCAGCATGCCGTCGCCGAGCTTGCCCTCGGGGACCGGCAGAATCACCCGATCCCTGGCCCGCGTCCAGCCCACGTATAGCAGCCGCAGGCTCTCGCGCCGCTCGATCGCGTCCGCCTCGACGATGACGGGATGCCCCTCCATCAGATCGTGGTAGGAAGTCTTCGTCTTCGGGTGGTAAGGATGCGGCCAGTACCGGATCCACCTTTCCGCCAGCGGATCGTCAAGCTCGATCCTGGGCCGATCCGTCGCGACGTGGATATCCGGCACCAGCCGCTTCCAGGTCCATTCCAGATCGTAGAGGACCACGATCGGCCACTCCAGCCCCTTGGCCCGATGCCAGGTGCTGACGACAACCGCGTCCGCATCCGGACTGAAAGCGCGCTCGTCGCTCTCGCCGTCGTCCAACCCGGCCAGGAACGTCGCCAGCCCGACCGGGGTCATGCCCGCCCCCTCATCGGCCGCCTGGCCCACGTATTGCACGGCATAAGCCCTTAAAACGTTGAGGTTGGCCAGCCGCTCCGACGCGTTCCCCCAGCGCCGGCACAGGTCGCGCATCGCCAGCCGCTCCATGATCCGGTCGAAAGCGGCCAACACCCCGAACCTCGATCGCTCTTCCCGGCCTGCCTTCCGAATCGCCTGTATCGCGGGCACATCCCCAAACGCATCGTGCCCCGGCTTCTCCAAGAGCGTCTCCAGCCAGCGGTCCGGCTCGTCCGGCCGGTCGAGGATCCTGGCCATCTCCGCCGCGGACAGGGCGTCGCCCGGGTCCGACCACAGGCGGATCGCCGCCAGAATCAGCTTGGCCTCCGGCGTCTTCATCAACCCGGCCCGCGAGACGGCGCTCTTGATCCCGATCCCGGCCAAGCCGTCCGCGATCATGGCCGCCGTCTTGTTCGTCCGGCACAGCACCGCAATGTCCCGCGCCTCGACTTTGCGGGCCTCGCCCGTGACGCGATCCCGCACCATCACGGTCCCTTCCTCGACAAGCGTTTTGATCCCCGCCGCCAGTGCGGCGGTCTTGTCCCGCTTCTTTCTCCCCGCGGCCGCCGGGTACCAACGCTCGACGACCGGCCCCAGCCCCGCCGCTTCCTTGGCCTTGGCCGGTTCGAGCCTAACCCGCTCGGCCGGGATGCCGTGCTTGGGGAAAGCCCGCGCGAACAGCTCCGAAGTCACCCGCACCAGCTCCGGCCGGCTGCGCCATGACTTATCCCAGCGTCCTCGGCTCGCGCCCGCCCAAGATCGTCTGCGATGGCCGCGTTCATCAGCTCCGGGTCCGAGCCCCGGAACCCGAAGATCGACTGCTTCTGATCGCCCACCCAGACGCTGCGCTTGGCCACCTCGGCCAGCTTCAAAAAGATGGCCAGCTGGATCGGGCTCGTGTCCTGGAACTCGTCGATCAAAACCAGGTCGTAAACGCCCTCCAGCCGCTCCCGCACTTCGGGCTTTTCCAACAGCTCCAGGGCCAGGCATTCCTGATCGACGAAGTCGATAAAGCCGTGCTCGGCCTTGTATTCCCGGTAGGTCGTCAAAGCCAGCGCGGCCAAGTCGAAGACCGTCCTGACGGCCGCCTCGATGTCCGCCCGGAACTCGGGCAGGCGGACATGCTGTGCCGCCAGCGCGTTGATCGGCTCGACGAGCCCCGCCGACTTTTTGGCCGCCCCCAGATTGGCCAGACTCGACCAGTCCTGCCAGCGCAGCGTGCGCCCGGCCCGCAGATCGCTCAAGACCTGCCGCGCCGCGTCCGCCGCCTTGCCGGTCGTTTTCGTCGTATCGCCGGCCCGCGGATATTCGGCCAGAAACGCCTCGATGGCCTGGCCGAGCTTCTTCTCCAGCCCGGCGCCGTCCTTCAAGGTTCGCCCAACAGCGCGCCCAGCTCCCCCAGACATCGATCCCTGGACAGCGCCAGCTCCTCGGCGCTCAAGCCGTTGGCCCGGGCCAGCTCCAGCACGCGCGACACCATCGGCTCCAGCTTCCACTCGTAGAACGTGCTCTGCAGCCGCGCCACGCCCTCGTCCATCTCCTGCCCGAGCACCCCGAACAGCGCCCGCCGCAGGACCGGGGCGGCCATGTCCTCGTCCAAAACCCGCAGCTCCGGCGACAAGCCCAGATCGAAGGCGAAGTCGGTCACCAGCCGCCCGCAGACGGAGTTGACGGTGCCCATGACCGCGGCGTTCAGCCGCTGGGCCTCTTCGGCCAGGCCCGCTTCGAGCAGACGCCGGCGGACCCGCTCTTTGAGCTCGGCCGCCGCCTTGCGGGTAAAGGTCGTGGCGATCACGGCCTTGCGGCCGCACCGCCCCGCTCCGGATGGCCTCCTCCAGGGTTTTGGCCAGCTCGTAGGTCTTGCCGCTGCCGGCGCTGGCGGATACGATCTCGATGGCGCTCATCGGCCGCCCTCCCATTCGATGCCGCAGAGAAAGCCGAAGGAGCAGTACTGGCACGGCGGGGCGATCCGGATCCGCCCGCCTTCGAGCGCGTCCTCCTTGACCACACCCTTGCCCGTCTTGCCCTCCTCCTCGTCCTCCGGGTCCAGCTTCTCGAGCGGCACGGCCAAGGCCGCCATTCGGCCGGCCTCGAGCTCCTGCAAGCTCTCGAGCGCCGACGCCTCGACCGCCTCCCATGTCTCGCTTAGCGGCGGGCCGTCAATGCCGTCATGGTCCTTGAAGGGAGATCCCTTCTGGGCGATCAGCCGCTGGTTTCTGATGATGAAGAAGGCGGCCGGGATCATCCCGCCCTTGCCTCCCAGCATCCGCGAGTAGGCCGCAAGCTGCAGGGCCGTCCCGTTCTTAAGCTGATCCCGGCGATAGGACTCCCCGCCCGATTTGAGATCGATGACGACCGGCGGATCGCCCGCCACCAGATCGACCCGGCCGACGAGGCTCATCTTCTTCGTCTTCCCCTCGACCGCCGTCTCCACCTCCTTGACCCGGAGCTTGGCCTTGCGCAGGATCTCGACCAGGTCGCGGGCCGAATCGGCCGTCGCCTTGCGCGCGGAGGCGATGTGGATGGGCGCCCCGGGCAGAAAGAGCGGGGCCGCCAGCTTTTTCCCGAGCGTCTCGAACATCTCGGCCGCTTTTTCCCCGGCTTTTTCCCCGTCCTTGGGGTCGTCCCGCAGGACCTCGGCCAGGATCTCGTGCGAGAGGCTGCCGAGCAGGGTGACGCTGTCGGTCAGCGCCGCGGATTCGGGATCGCGCAGCCGGCCCAGGTACCTCATGGCCCATTTGAACGGGCAGCCGATCAGGTCCTGCAGGCCGGTCGGCGAGTGCCGCTCCGGCAGGGAGACGGCCTTGGGGCTTACCGACCAGTCGCGCTTGGCCGCGGGCACGGGCAGTAGCGTATCCGTACGCATAGCCACAGACCGCCGCGGGTTCAGCCTGGACGTTTCGATCCCGGCCAGCGCGGCTTCGTCGCCGACCCGAGCCCGGACCTCGTCCCACAGGGGATGATGATGCCTCTCCTCATTGTCCTCGCCGAAGACCGGGCAGACGAGAAGCAGCGCATCCTTTGCCTGCAGCAACGGGCGGCGCCGCCGCCGGGCCTGGTCCGCCGCCAGGTCGGTCGCGGGGGTAAGAGCCACACCGCCCGCCGCGAGCTCCGCGATCTCGGCCCGCGAAAAGGGCAGGGCGAAAGGATCGGGCGCCGACTCCATCGAAAAATCCCACCAGACAACGACACGGGCAGGGCCCGCCACCGCCTCCGGGAGATGCCACGGCGGCCAGGCCGGCCTGGGCGTCGTAGCGGCAGTTCGATCGCATGGCATCGGCCGCCTGGGCGCTGAGCTTCAGGAGCTGCGGCTCCGATAACGCCTGCACGCCGTTCAGATCGATGAGCCTCTCGAACAAGGCGCATTGCCCGATCACGGCGTCCAAGCCGTGCCGCCAGCTCCGCTTCCGGCTCGGGCTGCACATGGCGCCTCGAAGCGGCCCACTTGCGGACCGATGCGGCGCGGGACTTCAAGGCCGAGGCCGGATAGGACTTGCG
>CAWDOL010000004.1:0-460935 GCA_963803915.1 Candidatus Aminicenantota bacterium
TTCCTAATAAAAAATCGCGACAGAAGCGCTCTTTTCATAATCGGGATCGGTCTCAGTCTTGCAGCCATGACAAGACCAGAAGGGATTTCTGTTCTTTCTTATTACTATTCTTTTCTGTATTTTTGAAGAAATAAAAAATCTGCCGGAATAAACCTTAAAAATGGTCTATTTTGTATCTTAGGATTTTTTATCTCTGTACTTCCCCCTATTTTATGTGGCGTCTTTATTATTATGGCCATCTTTTTCCCTGCACATTTTATGTGAAAGGCGGTATTAATATTATTAAAATAGCCCTTGGATTACGTTACATCTTTTATTTCTTGCTCACATATGGCTTCCCACTGCTTATATTACTCTTTATTAAGGAGAGGAAAAATTTTCTTTTAAACAGAGCATATCTGACGTGTATATTACTTGGGTACAGTTGTTATATATTATTGGTTGGAGGGGATCATATGCAGGGGTTTAGATTTTATACCCCTTTGCTACCCCTTTTTTATTTATTTATACAGGAAGCTTTTTTTGAAGCACAATTTATCAACCGGACGATTCTATGCAATTTAATAGCTTTCATTCTTATAATCTCAAATTTTTTTGTTTCCTACTATACGATACCTCAAGACCCCGGAGCTAATAGAGAGGCAATGTCCCACAGTTATAAATATAAATACTGTTGTAAGGTGCCTGATCCAGCAGCGTATTTAGGGAAATGTGTGGGAGCATATGTTAAGGAACACTGGCCTCATAATTCTATAGTCGCAGCTAATATTGCTGGGTCGCTGCCTTATTTTTCCGATATTTCGACCTTTATAGACATGTTGGGGCTTAATGATTACACTATTGCTCAACGAAAGGTATCTTATGATTATAGTTTTTTTATAAGGCAGGCTGTAGATGTAGATAGATTAGTTACCGCTCAAGGAAGGTCTGAAATAATACACAATATAACCAGTAAATATCTTTCCTGGCAGCTCATACCTGGACATGGGAAAGGAGATGGTAAATATGTGCTTTCCAGGAAACCGGACTACATTATAATTGGACCAGCAGAAGGCGATATAAAACCATGGTTTTTAGGGGATAAAGAAATAATTAGCTCACCTGATTTTCATTATAACTATCAGCTTAAGCAAGTTTCAATTAAAACAGAAGATAAATTTCACTCATATTATCCACCTACAGAAACAGGAATTTTAACCTTCAGATATTATGAGAGGAAAAAATGAAAATAAATACCTTGTCTGATGAATGGTGTGGTGATTGAAAAGAAGAGATCATTGCAAGAAGAAAATAAAATAACAAAACTTAATTATTTTTTTTAAATAAATAAACGGTTATAAACAACAGCCTTACAGCACATGCAAAGAAAATAAGCAAGCATACTGACCAGAGACCCAGCAATTGGTAAAATAATTTGCTTGAAACCATCATTGCGTCTGCTTTAAAAGGGAAAAAGTTAATTGAATAGGCTGTCTTGACGTCATTAACCCCTCGGTTAATTTTCAATAGGTGTGGGTCTTCCTTTGTCACCACAACAGATTCAAAATCCCGCCGATTAATAATGTGCCTGCCAATATTATCCATTCGTTTAACTAAATGTGACTGTTGCCAGTCCCAGATATAATTATCAGGGATTATACAGTGATTAGGGTTCTGTACAAATTCAAGGTTAAAATTATAAGTAACTGATGCTGCCTGTATCACAAAGCTTATGCCGATAAGTAGTCCCCCGACAGTTCTTATTAGTTTGGTGTGGGGTTTGTAAAAAAACGTAATGAGCGGTAATGTTAAAAATGGCAGCACGGAAGCCTGATATCTGCAAGACCATGCATAGTCACCTGCCCAGGTAGTATGCAAACTGTTAAATATGAAATTGCCTATAACAGTAAGATAAATTGCAAGTGATATGCTTTTATGCCCCCGATAGAAGCGGTAAATGCAAAAGGGAAGCAGGAATAAAACCGGGTTATATAGCAAAATACTTTTACCGGGGCTGAACAGCATCCCCGCAAGAGAGTAAAACGGGTTACTTCCAAAGGCCCCAATTCCCCCAAACATGGTTTTAGCTGCAATTCCATAACCACTCTCAAAGATAGTGCCAAATCTTATATAATTATACCACCCCATCATTATAATGAAGGGGCCTGTTCCGATAAAGAAAGCCCAGAGCCATTTGGGGATGATCGTGAACTTTGAGGAATTCCGATTCGCGATGGCTTCAGAAAAAAACGCAACTATAAATATGGAGAGTACTTCTAGTGCAGAGGACAGCCTAAAACTCAGGCAAATTCCTATAGCAACGCACATCAGCCACAGGTAAATAAACCGTTTTGTTTTTTGGCTTTTAATCATGCACCAGAGTTCAAAAAGCAACAAAAGGGCCACTTGTGATTGCTCGTGTGTAAAAACTGTATAGTGAAAATGCATGGTCGCAAAGCCAAACACTGCTGAGGTAAGGATTGCGCTTTTTGTAGGGTAACCCAGCAATAGCAAAACCCGAAAAAAGAGCCACACCGTCAGAGCACCAACAGCAGGAAATAATAAAACTGAAGACAAAAACTGGGCAACAAGGTCAGATAGGTTTGCTCCCAAACCGAATACCTCTTCCAGCATTAGACCAAAATAAGCAAAGGGTAATAGAATAACTGATTGGCCCAGTCCCCAGAAGGAATATCGTTTTCCATCAATACTGGTTGCATAATAATGTGTGGTAACAGTATCTTCAATTTGAAAACTCTGTGTGCGGACAAACTGCCGTGCAACTGACCAGCGTATTTCCGTATCTCCAGGAAGGTTGCCGGGGCTTGCAAGGCAATAGAGAAGAAAAGCTGTGAGGAATAAAAAAAGGCCGGGTTGAGATGTTCTGCGCCGTTTCATCATATTTTTTATTTATCAGAATAACTATGTATTGTACAACTTCAAATGTTTTTTCAAAATAGTAATCAGTATAAATTTTTTCTAAGAAGTTACTTCATAGGGTGGTCCACTGTCAAACATAAATCCTCCCCTTCATCCCGCATTCAGGCCATAAATTGATGCTATAATCAGCCTGCCTGATAACTTCAAGGTTATGCTTGACGGCAACCCATGGTTTTCGTTATTGTCATCTTTGTTATTGTATAATTGCTATGTCTGTTATGTTGTTGCAGGACTTATCCTTGCCCTTACTTTTCTGCTCCAGCTACTCCTAATAGTGGATGAATAATACTGCCGGATTTAACGGTAAAAGACTTGTAAACATTTTAATTCATTATTACAAAGACTACTACATTAAAAAACGGCATCTTTATTCGAGATTAATAACTTTAGGATCTTTGGCTCAACAGCAGGATATTTAGTTGACGCATTCGTCCACTTCTTTATACTGGGTTTTGTGGTGCGTTCAATTCTTCTGAACCAAAGATCTTTAGGGGATAAAATCGAGGAACCTCAGGGAGGAGCTATCTGTGTATGGCACTGCAGTATATATAGAATTTTGAAGTAATTAAACGGGCAGACAAATAAGCCTTTCATAAAAACAGATGAAACCTTTGAATGGTATTATGAACAATTTGGATGAAATGACGGGTCTCAGCTTTGCAAAAAAAGTTGGATTAATACTCATTGGATTGTATTCTTTAGCCGTTTTCTTTTATGGAATCTATGGTGGGTTAACAGGGTCGGCTGACCAGAAAAGTTTTTATTATACCTCGAAATTGTTGATAGAAAAAAAAGACCCGTATGCGCTTGGGTGCGATTTTATAAAACAAGTTCCCGCCAATGTAACCTATACCGGTTATAAAGGGATTAATCAGGCGGGAGGAATCAGTTTATATCCTCCATCAACCCATATACTATTCATACCTTTCTTCTTCTTTCTGATCTCGCCGAAAGCTGCAATGATTTCCTGGCTATTGTGGAATATCATCTTCATCGCAATTATTTTTTACACAATTTCCCAAAAATATTTACTAAAAACATCTGCCGTTTACAGCTATCTTCTTTTATGTTTAACGATTGGCGCGTCCTCAACAAAAACGAATTTAAGCCTTGGGCAGACAGCGCTGTTTTGCTGTGCTGCATTGTTAGTTACCATTGCATTCAAAGAAAAGCATAAATGGCTTAGTGGTCTTGCCTTTGCCTTTGCAGTTTCCAAGCCTTCGTTGATGATTCTCTTCGCTATATATTTACTGTTTAAGAAAGAATATAAAATAGTACTAGTTGCGTTGCTTATTCATGTGTGCATTACAATTGCCGTGAGCTTCTGGATCGGGATATCGCCCATCCTTTTAATGAGTAATTACTTTGAGAAAGTTTCCCTTGCCTTTTCTCATCCCGGCTCGCTTCTCGTGCTGCAGACAGCAGGTATTTCAGTAAAATCAATTTTATATTTAATCAAGCTTCCTGAAGTGGTCAAAACTTCCGTGATTATTCTGTTATATAGCGTCGCTATTATTTATCTGTATAAAAAAAGGAGTCTTGAAGAGGTTAAGCTGTTGGGATTGATTGCTTTAGTTACGCTGTTAGTTGATTACCACCACCACTATGACTTTATTATTTTACTGTTCATGTTTCCAGCGTTTGCGGCTTACTCTCAATCTAAACGGAAGCCCACGTGGCCGTTCCTGTACTTTCTGTTTCTCTTGTATATCCCGAACTTTTCTCGCATCAACTTTTTTGGCTACGCAACGGCAAGCTTTTTTTTATCCCACATGAACTATCTATTCTGGTGGCAGGTGTTTTATACCGGACTGTATGTTTTGCTGCTGTTGGTTTATATGAACGCTTTTAGCAGGAAATATATAAACACCTCCCCATAATATAGATCGGTACAGACAAGCAAACATTTTACAGAAGCTGTTTCTCCGCCATATACTGCTTGAGATACTGTGCTGTGTAGGATGTTCCCTGGATTGCCACTTCCTGCGGTGAACCGCTTGCCACTACAAAGCCCCCCTTGGTCACCGCCTTCGGGGCCTAAATCTATAATATAATCAGCCTGCCGGATCACTTCCAGGTTATGCTCGATAATGACCATGGTGTTGCCAAGGTCCACCAGGTCATGGAGCACGTCCATAAGCCGGTCAATGTCTGCCAGGTGGAGGCCGGTGGTGGGCTCGTCAAGAATATAGAGCGTCCGGCCCTGGGCAGTTTTACTCAGCTCAGCGGCAATTTTAATGCGCTGGGCTTCGCCGCCGGAGAGCGTGGGGCTCTGCTGCCCGAGGGTCAGGTAGCCAAGGCCCATGCGCTGCAGCAGCTTGAGCGGCCGGCAGGTTGACGGGAATGCCGCGAAAAAATCGCAGGCCTCCTCAACCGTCATGTCAAGCACTTGTGATATTGTTTTCCCTTTCAGCAGCACTGACCGGGTCTCCTCGTTAAACCGCGCTCCCCGGCAGACGTCGCACCCCACATAGACATCCGGCAGAAAGCTCATCTCCATCTTTATTTTTCCCTGGCCCGAGCATTTTTCGCAGCGGCCGCCGCTGATGTTAAACGAAAAACGGCTTGCCGTGAAGCCCCTTACTTGCGCCTCAGGGACCTGGGCGAACAGATTCCGGATATCAGCGTAAAAGCCGATATAGGTGGCCGGGGTCGAGCGGGGAGTCTTGCCGATGGGCGTCTGGTCTATCTCCGCCACGCGGGTGAACTGCTCTGCTCCAATGATTCGGTCATGAACGCCCACCGGGCCGTGAAAGCTGTTGAGATGCTTTTTAATTCCCGCGTACAGGGTCTCTTTAACAAGCGTACTTTTCCCGGAGCCTGACACACCGGTCACCACAATGAGCCGCTCCGCAGGGAACTGCACGGTAATGTTTTTCAGGTTATGTTCCCGCGCTCCCTCAATCGTGACCCAGGAACAGCCGGCAAGGGGCCGCGGCTGCCGGCTGACGCGGGTGTCAATGGTACGGGCAAGGCAGGCGCCGGTGAGTGATTCGCTGCAGGCCATGATCTCTGCCGGCGTGCCCGTTGCGACCACCTCTCCGCCGTGAATGCCTCCTCCCGGCCCGAGATCCACCACGAAATCAGCGCTGCGGATGGTTTCTTCATCGTGCTCGACGATAATGAGAGAGTTGCCGTTTTCCTGCAGGGTTCTTAAGATTCGCAGCAGATTTTGATTGTCATGCGGGTGCAGGCCGATAGTCGGCTCGTCAAGGATATAGGCCACGCCGCGCAGGCTGGAGCCCATCTGGGCGGCCAGGCGGATTCTCTGCGCCTCGCCGCCTGAGAGCGTGTCGCCGCCCCGGTCAAGCGAGAGATAGGAGAGCCCGGCCCGCTCCAGAAACTCAAGGCGCGCGCGGATCTCTTTCACTACCGGCGCTGCGATTGCCTGCTCTCTTTCCGGGAAGGATAAGGAAGCGATGAAGGTAAGTACTTCCGGCGGCGTCATGCGGGTGACATCGGCAATAGAGCGCCCGTCTATTTTCACCGACAGTGCAAGCCGATTGAGCCGGGTGCCGCTGCAGGCGCTGCAGGACGCTTCGCGACGGAATTGTGCGAGGTACTGACTCCAGGCGTCTTCTTCTTCCTGTTCAGCAGACTCGTGCAGCAGGCTGATGAGGCCCGGGAAACTGCTGCTGCCGTGAAAAAGCGCTTTCCGGCGCGCGGCAGAAAGCTTTTGCAGCGGCGTGTCCGGATCGATCTTCAGCCCGGTCTCAATACCCTGGAGGATTTTTTTTCTGAGCTGCCGGGGAATGTCAGCTGCGGCAAGCGGGATAACAGCGCCCGCGTTCAGGGACAGCGCCAGGTCCGGGGCCAGAAGGTCGGCGGCGAGGCGTGCTTCTCTGCCTGTTCCCGCGCAGGCACTGCATGTCCCCTGGCCGCCGTGAAAGGAAAAGAGCCGCGGGTCAGGCTCTTCAATGCCGATGCCGCAGCGGGAGCAGAACCGGCGCGTGCTGTAGGTGCGCTGCTCACCACCCGGTGAGAGAATATGCAGGGTGCCTTTCCCCTGCTCAAGAGCCTTGTGCACTTCCGCGAGGAGCTTGCCGCGGCTGCGGCGCGAGGGTGTAAGCTCGGCCGTGACCAGCTCGATCTGGTGCAGCTGGTAGCGCTGCACGGCGAATATCTGCTGTAGATTTACGATCCGTCCGTTGATGCGGATCTTTTCAAACCCTTCCTGCTTTGCTTTTTCAATGATGCCTCTATGAAAGCCCTTGCGTCCTTTGACCAGAGGGGAAAGAATGGTTACTGCTTTACCGGAAAACAGGCGCAGGATATCTTCCGCGATGGCCTCCGGAGGCTTCGCCGCCAGCAATGCGCCGCAGGAGGGACAGTGCTGCTCTCCGGCCTTGGCATAGAGCAGCCGCAGGTAATGGTAAACCTCGGTCAGGGTGGCCACGGTGGACGCAGCGCCTGCCCGGGAGAGGCGCTGCTCAATGGCAACGGTGGGCGGAATGCCCCGCAGGGAGTCGACCTCAGGCCGGTCCAGCTGTTTTATGTACTGGCGCGCATAGGGCGAGAGTGTTTCCAGAAAGCGACGCTGGCCCTCGGCAAACAGGATATCAAAGGCAAGGGTTGATTTGCCGGACCCGCTCAATCCTGTTATAACCACGACCTTTTCCCTCGGAATGCTGACGGTGATATTTTTCAGGTTATGCTCCCGCGCGCCGCTCACCACAATGTTATTGTTTGTGCCTTCAGCTGCCGGCCCCTCTGGTTCGTGCACGGGGACGGGTATCATCCGGGAGAGTTCTCCGGTGAGATAGCTTTTGAGAAATGCGCCGGTAAAGGAGTTCGGCGCAGCGGCAATTTTCTCCGGGGCCCCCTGCGCAACCAAATAGCCGCCCTCATCGCCTCCTTCCGGCCCCAGGTCAATTATATGGTCAGCGCACTTGATGAAGTCGAGATTATGCTCGACCACGATGAGCGAGTGCCCTTGCTCCAGCAGCAGATTGAAAACCGCAAGGAGATTTTTTATATCTTCAAAGTGCAGGCCGGTGGTCGGCTCGTCAAACAGAAAGAGCGTGTGGCCCTGCTGCCCGGTTTTTATGACAGAGGCGACTTTCAAGCGCTGTGATTCACCGCCGGAAAGCGTGTTCAGGGGCTGGCCGAGGCGCAGATAGCCGAGCCCGACCATCTCCAGGAGCTGCAGCTGACCGGAAAGCCGCGGCGACGCCGAAAAAAAGGCGCGCGCCTCGGCTACGGTCATCTGCAGCACGTCATGAATATTTTTATCCTGGAACGTTACCTCAAGGACTTCAGCAGTGTAGCGTTTCCCCTGGCACGAGGAGCAGCTCACATAGACATCGGAGAGGAACTGCATCTCAATCTTTTCATAGCCCTCCCCCTGGCACTGCTCGCAGCGCCCGCCTTTGGCGTTGAAGGAAAACGTTGATGCCGTGTAGCCGTGCTCGCGGGCGCGGGCGGTCCGGGCAAAGAGCTTCCTGATCTCATCAAAGAGCTTCAGGTAGGTGGCGGGGTTGGAGCGGGGCGTACGGCCGATGGGGCTCTGGTCCATAAGCATTACCTGGTCGAGAAACGCATCACCATGGATCGTGCAGGCAGGATCATTGCCTGCCCCTTTGCCCTTTTTTTTCTGCAGGCTCTGGTAGAGCACGTTTTCCAGCAGGGTTGATTTCCCGGAGCCGGACACCCCGGTTATGCACACCAGCATGCCCAGCGGGATCGAGAGACTAAGCTGCTTCAGGTTGTTTTCGGACGCGCCCTGAAGCGTGAGGCAGTAGTCCGCGCGCGGTTTTGCGGCGTGGCGCGGGACCGGGATCTTTAGGTCACCAGCCAGATAGCGGCCGGTAAGCGAGTGCCTGCTGCGCACAATGTCCCGGGAGGCCCCGCAGAAGATGAGCTGCCCGCCCTGTTCTCCTGCTGTGGGGCCGAGGTCAATGATATGATCGCTCGCCAGGATAATCTCCGGGTCATGCTCGACAACCACGATGGTATTGCCCGCATCCCGCAGGCCTTTCAAGATCGCCATGAGACGATGGTTGTCCCGCGCGTGCGAGACCGATGCTCGGCTCATCCAGAATATAGAGGGTATTGACCAGGGAGGAGCCGAGCGCCGTGGTGAGGCTGGCCCGCTCCACCTCTCCTCCGGACAGGGTGCGTGACTGCCGGTCGAGGGTGAGATAGCCGAGTCCCGCCTTTTGCAGATAGCCGAGCCGGCCCCGTATTTCCTGCAGCAAAAGCTGCGAGGCTTTATCGCGGGACCCGTCAGGGTCAAGCTGAGCGAAAAACCAATGGCAGCTTCCAGTTATGCTCATGGCATAGATGTCGGCAATGGTTTTTTCCTCGAGCCGGTAGCGGAGCGTACCAGGCTGGAAGCGGGTGCCGCGGCACTGCGGGCAGGTTGCATAGCCCCGGTATTTGGAGAGCAGCACCCGGATGTGCATCTTGTAGGTTCTGGTCTCAAGCCAGTCAAAAAAACCCTTGATGCCGTAGAAATCAGCGCTGCCGTTCATAATCTTATCCCGCTGGCCTGGCGGCAGATCGGCAAAGGGCGCGTCGACGGGGATGTTCTCCCGCTTGCAGAACTTCATCAGGTCGTAATAGGCTTCACGGTAGGCAGGGGTTGCCCAGGGTTTTATGGCATCATCCTGCAGGCTTAAGGCGGGATCGGGAACAACCAGGCCAGGATCGATGGTGATGGTTTTGCCGAACCCGTTGCAGGTGCTGCAGGCACCGAGCGGGCTGTTAAATGAAAACAGGCTGGGAAACGGATCATTGTAGGTGATGTCGCACTGGGGGCAGTGGAAGGCAGTGCTGAACCTCATGGGCGGCAGCACCTCGTCACGTCCCGCAGCTGCGGAGAAAAAGACGGCTACCAGCCCCTTGCCGAATTTAAAGGCCAGCTCCAGCGAATCAACCATGCGCTTCATGTTCTCCGGCGTGACCTGGACCCGGTCAACGACAATATCCGCCTGCGTGAGCTCTTCATGCTGCAGCAGATAATCAGTGTGCTCAATGACCGCTTCCTGATAATACATCCGGTAGAAGCCCGTTCTCCGCAGGCCCGCCACCATTTCGCCGCGGGTGACCCGCTGCGACGGAGCGCAGGCAAAGGGGAAGGTTATAACAGCAGCGCGCTGCGCGCAGCATTGCAGGAGCTTCTTTGCCACTGATTCCGCTGAATCTTTTTCAACCGGGCGGTTGCAGCCCCGGCAGTACAGGGTTGCCACGGCGGGGAAGTAGAGCTTCAGGTAATCGGTCAGCTCGGTCAGGGTGCCAAGGGTTGAGCGGGAGGTTTTAATGGGGTTTACCTGGTTGATGGCAATAGCAGGCGGGATGCCCTCGATCGTGTCCACGCAGGGCTTGTCCATACGCTCCAGGAACTGGCGCGCATAGGCGGAAAAGCTCTCCACATAGCGGCGCTGTCCCTCGGCATAGAGCGTATCAAAGGCAAGACTCGATTTTCCTGCTCCGCTGACGCCGGTAACCACGGTAATCTGGTTGAGCGGGAGATCAATGTCCAGGTGCTTCAGGTTGTTTTGTGCAGCTCCGCGAATGACAATGACATTCTTCATGCTTTTTAACGAAGAAGAGCTTCCCTTAGGAGAGGTGTTTTTTTATGAGTGAAGATTTCCTGAGGCTGGCGCAGGAGCAGGCTCCGGGGGAATGGATGCGGTTTCTCAGTGTGCAGATGAGAATCTGCCCCATGGTTTGTGCTTCAGAGTAAAAAAGGTTGTGCAGCACATCATGGGACCAGTCCCCGGCAATTCCTTCAGCATAGTTAACCACCAGATATACGCCTGCATAGCAGGCGCCGATCTCCCGCGCCAGATAGACCTCAGGCGCAAGGCTTTGTCCCACGACGGTTATCTGCCATTGGGAAAAGAGGCGTATTTCCGCACGGCTCTCAAAATGGCGCCCCTCGGTTACGGCATATACGGCTTCCCCGAGAACCTTCCTTCCCGGCACCACCTGTTCTGCCCCGGCAATGAGCGCGGCACGCAGGGGCGGGCATAGCGGGTCTCTCATGATGAGCAGGTAGTCGTCACTTAAGCTCACGTCTTTTCTGAGAGACAGGTCAATATAGTCATGGGGGATGACAAGGTCGCCGGGGTTCAGGTCCTCGCGCAGGCTGCCCACACCGCCTTCCGCAAGGATCGTGCGCACGCCGGCTTCTTTCATTACCCAGAAGATCTGCTGCGAAGCTCTGCCGCGCGGCACCCCGCTTCTCCAGCCGTGCATCCGGCAGGTGATAACCGGCTCCCGATCCAGTTCAAAGAGAGTAAACGGGGGGCTTTCGCCAAAGGGTGTATTAAAGATACGGTTCTCTTCCAGAACCTTTACCGCAGCATCATGTAAGTCTGCGGGAAACCTGATTGAGCAGGTGCTGGAGCCGCCAATGATTGCATGAGCGCAGTGCATGGTTAGTCCTTCAGGATTTGTTCTTATTATGTATGCTCCCAATAGTCGTAAGGGATACCGCTCGTGCAGGGAGCATAAGTTTAAAATCATAAGCCAATCCGGATGTAAAATCAAACAGTTTAGAAGTAAAAAAAATTGACATTATAAAATATAGACTATATGTAAATATAGAGAACAGGAGGGCCGGCCAGGCGCTGTTACCAGCTATAGGGCGCGCTGATTACGACCGGTACAGGATGCATGACCATGATTATAATAAAAACCCAGCAAGAGCTGCAGCTTATGCGTGAAAGTAACCGGCTGGTTGCCGAGGCGCTGCAGGAGCTCAAAAAACTGGTTGTTGCCGACATCACCACGGAAGAGCTGGACCGGTTTGCCGAGGATTTTATCCGCCGGCGCGGTGCCCAGCCGGCGTTTAAGGGCTACCGGGGCTACCCGGCAAGCCTGTGTGTTTCGGTGAACGAAGAAATTGTCCACGGTATCCCGAGCAAGAAAAGACTTCGCGATGGTGATATTGTGAGCCTTGACCTGGGGGTGCTGATGAACGGGTTCTACGGCGATGCCGCGATCACCGTGCCGGTGGGGAGCGTAAGCCCGCAGGTGCAGAAATTATTGCAGGTAACCGAGGAGTCCCTGTACCGGGGCATAGCGCAGGCAAAGGTGGGAAACCGTCTGCTGGACATCTCCCGGGCCATTCAGACCGCGGTGGAATCCCGCGGGTTCAGCGTGGTGCGGGATTTTGTCGGCCATGGCATCGGAAAAAATCTCCATGAAGAGCCGCAGATTCCCAACTTCTATTCCACGACCGCCCACAACCCGCGCCTCCAGGAGGGGATGGTGTTTGCGCTTGAGCCCATGGTCAACCAGGGGAGCCATAAAATGAAAATTCTCTCTGACGAGTGGACCGCCGTGACAGCCGACCGCAAGCTGTCCGCGCACTTTGAGCACACCATTGCCATTACCGGCAGCGGCCCGTGGATTCTGAGCAGCCCGGATCAAGAAAAAACATCTCTTCCGTTAGCAGGATAGCAGAGCCATGTCAGTCATCGAAGTAGTGCGTTTTCCCCATCATATTTTGCGGCAGCAGTGCGAGCCGGTTGCCGCTATTACCGACGAGATCATCAAGCTGGTGGATGATATGGTGGAAACTATGTATTCCTACAAAGGAGTCGGGCTTGCGGCGCCGCAGGTAGGGGTGGCGCAAAACATCATTGTCCTGGATGTGGGGCAGGGGTTAGTGAGCCTGATCAACCCGGAAATTTCTCTAAGCGAGGGAACAGCGTCTAAGGAAGAGGGGTGCCTGTGCCTGCCGGACCTGTTGGTGACCGTGGAACGCCGGGAGCGCATCCAGATCAAAGGCATTGACCGGAAGGGAAACCCCGTAACCCTTGAAGCGGACGGCCTGCTGGCGCGCGCCCTGCAGCACGAGATCGATCACCTTAACGGGACCCTCATCATCGATAAGCTTTCCAAATTGAAGCGCGATCTTATTATCAAGCGGCTCAGGAAGCAGCAGCTGAAAGCGCAGAAATAACGGGAAGCAGTCAGCCTTCAGCTATCAGCGTTCAGCTGTTTTTGCTGTCAGCTGAGAGCTGACAGCTTCCTCGCTTCTTATCACTTCCCCGCCATCATCAATACCACCCCGATAAAGGCCAGCAAAGCGCCGAACGCGCGTTTGCCAAAGGCCGCCTCCTGAAAGACCAGTCGCCCGAGAAGCACGCTGAATATTATGGAGGTGCGCTTGACCGCGATCACGTAGGCAATGGGCGCAAACGTGTAGGCGGCGAACTGGCTGTAGGATGCAAGGCCGATGAGGGTGCCGATGAGCAGGTTCATTTTAAAATTTTTAAATACGTGCAGCGGCGACTCGCCTTTCAGACAGATGACCGGAATGATCCCAATGGCGAGCAGCAGCAGGTACCAGAAGCTGAAGAAGGCGGAGCCGGTGATCAGCACCACTTTTTTCCCCAGCGTGGAGGTGATGGTGTAGATGATGGCAACGATAATGACGAGCACCGCGCCCCGGTTGGTGAGCACGGCCCGAAACGGCGCCAGCAGCCCCTCCTTCAGGGTTGTTATGTTCATGATGTAGATGCCGGTGAGCACCACGAGAACGCCTGCAATGCCGGATACGGTTATGGTCTCGCCGAGAAAGACCGATCCGGTGACAAGAAGAAACAGCGGCGTGAGCGACAGCAGGGGCACGGTCATGGACAGATCGTAGCGGGTAATGGCTTTTATGTAGAGAATCATCGCGAGAATTTCAAGCGGCATCAGGATGAGGATATAGAGGAACACTTCCCAGCCCAGGCCGCGCGGCACCTCTGCCTGAAAGGTCATCAAAGCGAGCACCGGCAGGGCAAAGACCCAGCGGGACAGGGAGATGAGATAGACCGACTGTTTTGCTGCGGCCTTTTTGGAAAGGGCATCAGCACCAGCGACCAGGATCGCGGTTATGAGCGCGTAGCAGACACCAAGATACATAGGACAGTGTTAACAGGTTGTTGAAAAAATAGTTTTTCCCAGGCTGGTCAAAAACATCCAGATGCAAGGCGCGCGAAATCCTGAGGAATGAGGCGTACTTTACCGTACGTCGCAATGACGAAAGACGAGCGCAACGCAGTAGATGGGTGTTTTTCAACAGCCTGTTAATAATATAAAGGCGCTGCTGTTGCAATAACAATTATATTCCGTGTGTTCTATAAAAGGATATGTTTAAAATCTGGAACTCACGAAATCAGGAAATATTTTGTTTTCGTGCCATGTGTTTCTGAGTGTTCTTTCAGTGAATGCAAGTGTGCGCCAGATTGAAACGGCGGGGTAGCGGTTGACGGGATAAGAATTATCACAACTTACGTGTAATAACTGAGATTGAATATTACAACAGTGAGAGTGTAGTTTGAATTAAATCTGACAATAGTAATGATTTCTTAATGAAGTAGTGAATTGTTTAAGCAGTGAGAATTGTTGCGCTTATAAGCGTAAGTCGCGCAGTTTGACCATTAAGACACCACCACAATATATAGACAGAGGCAGGGTCATTGCTGATCCTGCCTTCAATGTTTTTTACTTTTTTAACTTAAGGGAGACTCGAAAATAATCAGTCCATGCATGAGGACTGCTGAGGTTTTGGAAGAAGGAGGGATTTCCCCTTATTTCAATTACGGGGATGGCGCTCTCTGGTATCAGTTCTGAGACAACTATGACATTCAACTGGCTGTTCCCCTTAAACACTCCTCACTCATCATTGCTCTATGACTTTTTTTAAATACCCAGATGGATAAAATGTAAACAGAAATCTTTCTTTTGATTTATCAGCTTTAAAATCACGATTTTCTCTTAAAAACTCATTCACTGCCTTCCTTGGACCACCTTTTATTTTCCAGCCAGGACATTTTGCATATTTTTCAATCCATTCCTCTTTATCATCAAGAAAAGTGTCCTGGGCAATAAGATAACTACCTGGTGATACTAATTGAGAATAAAAAGTAAGCTCTTTAAGCACATGCTCATAACTATGGCATGAATCGAGTGTAACGAGGACTTTCTTGTTTTTAGTCTTTTCTTTTAATCGCTCAATCAATGCAGGCTCAATAGAATTTGATGTTATAAACTCAATATAATTATCGCTGATTTTTCTTACTGTTTTATAAAGCAGATCATTATCTTTTTTTAATTTATTGATATTAAACATGCGTGGTTCAGGATCTATGTCGACAGTTATAACCTTGCCATTATTGTTCACCTGCTTCAAAATAGTAGCATAATACAATGCAGCACCTCCGGCAAAAGTGCCCGTTTCAATAATAAAATCAGGCCTAATTTCAGTTATAATCTCCTGCATTATCCACATGTCAGCAGGATTTTGCATAAGAACCAAACCCAGAAAGGTAGAACCATACATGATTGCAGGATCTTTAGCATAGTATTCAAAAAAATGATGAGTAAAATTATTTACTATCTCTGAATCAGACACATTTTCCGATGCATTTGATAAATAGGATGGTAATCCTGTGAAAAATAAAATTAACAAAAACATAACGAATCTTTTCATCATTACACCCTCAACTTAGAGTATGACAGGAACGTGCCCTTTCAATGTGTGGCTGTCTCATGCATGCCTTTCGAAACATTCTCACAAAAAATAAAGGGGGACTCAATTCAGCCTTTACATTGGTCCTAAATTTATAGGACGTTCTTTGCAGATGAAGGAAGTATAGGTCGGTGGTGATTGTGTGTCAATAAAATATCTGTAGCAAGATATGGGCAGGGGTTAACCAGGCAAAAATCAACATCTTGTGGTGGGCATTAGAGGCAGAAAAGTGATGCTTATGTATCAGCAGCGAGAGAAGTGAGTCAACCAAAATTCATTGCACATTTCTTTTGAGCGTCAGTGGCATTGACATACCATAGCTCACGGCCTATACTTTTCGCATCACTAAGCAAGTTCTTATCAAATCAAATCAATCAAATCAAAAAGATGATTAAGGAGGTGTGTGCCATGGCATGTCACCGGATTCCCAAACAAGAGGCAATGGATTTAAAGCCTTCGGATATTACCCGCACGGTCAGTGATATGGCGCTGATAACAAAGGCCGTCGACAAACCCCTCAGTCAGTACATGACCGCCGGCTATCTGGAATTAAAGCCGGGATATGATCGGGAGCTTTCCACGGAATATGAAGAGGTCAATCTTTTTTTAGAGGGCTCTCTGACTTACAGCTTTGGGGGGGAGCGCTTCACCGCTCAAAAGGGGGATGTGGTGCTGATTGAACAGGGCAGCCGGGTCCATTATACTACGGAAGAAGGCTGTCTGGTTTTTTATGCCCTCTCTCCGCAGCTGAAACCCCGCCGGGATTAGGCCGGCTTTTCGGGATGGCGGGCTAAAAGATTTATTTAATCAGTAGGTTTGGGGTTCGAGTCCCCGATGGCCCATAAGAAATTACGAACGCTTAGAATTTTCCTAAGTGCTTTTTTTGTTTCCACTGTATAGTAATTGTATGGTTGGCAGGAATACAACATAACAAAAAGCGGAGCCAATTATTGATGACTCCGCTTTTTAGAGTTTTATAATTAAGATGCTTTTCTATTTCCCCAGCTCGTAAATCCATCGTGGCACGGCCTGAGTGAGGTATATGCCTGATTATTTCGATAGCGATAAATACAACATATTGCGGTGAGTATAAAACGGAGAAAGGTGGAGCTTATCCGATATAGTCAAACTATTATTTTAAAGCTGTCAGTTCAAATCCAGTTTTTAAAAATTACGTCATTGGAGAAAACCACTACCGGTCTGATTTTGGCAATCTCTCTTCCGACAACCGGGTCAAGCGCCGCAAGATAAACTCCTTCTCTGTTATTAATATTCATCCCATCCCTCCAGACCAGCGGCTTTAAACTCTTTTGCCACGCCAAGGCTTAAGAGATGTTGAGTACTACAGAAAAACTCTCCGCGGCCTCTGTGGTTTTTTATTCTTCCCCTGCTATACAGAGAGCTTTAGTTTATAATATGCGTGTTGAATCCGTGTCAACGCATTACTACAGGCTCAATCCCCATTTGAGCGCATTGCGGTTGATGCTGAGGGGCATGCGGGTGTGGATCAGTTCACTGCCCGACGGCTTGAAGGGAACATAGACGAGGGTGGCTGTTCGGGGCTGAACGGAAATCTGCGGGAGTTTTGGAAACATTTCTTTGCGCGGCACGGCGCATTGCGCAAGCAGCGCCGTGATGCTTTCTATCGCTTCAGTGGAAGGCAGCGTTACCGGGTGGAATGATGCGGCGGAGAGATTCTCCTCAAACGGCCCCTGCTCCTGGAAGAAGGTCATGCGCTGTGCCGCAAGCAGGAACAGTTCAGGCGCAAGTTTAAACGCGGGAATCCAGAAGGCAAGCTCCTGCTGCTCCCGGGCCGGCGTTATAACTTCCGGGGCATTATTCAGGCGCAAAAGATCCGCATAGGATGCAAGCTGCAGTCCCGTGACCTGCGCTGTTATTTTCCAGAAGGGCAGGTGGATGCAGTCGTGCGCTGCTTCAGCACTGCGGGCAAACTCGATTTTATACAGGCCGTTTTTTGACGCGCTCCATGCTGTTTGACAGTTTCTGCACAGAAGCACCAGGCTTTCTTTTCCCCCCTCAAGATTCCAGCCGCAGTCAGGGCACAGGCATGGGACAAACGTGAGGTGCAGTTTTTCCCGCTGATCGCACGGCTCAAGTGCGGTAAGGCCTTCGGCAGGTACCGGGGCTATCGGTTTATTAAGGATGGCATCGCACAGGCGGTTATCATGAATAAAGACCGGCGCATAAATGAGGCTTGCTGTTTCGCCGATATAGGCCTGATGGAAACGCGGTGCTGCTGAGGTATGCGTTCAGCTGCTCTTCAATGCCGGAAACCGCATCCTGCAGCGTAAGGCACGGTTTGAAGAATGTCCCGGAGATTTCCGGGGCAACAAATTTCAGCTTCAGCGCCTGCGGCCGCACGCCCAGCGAGTAAGGCATCCCAATGACGGGCACTGCCAGGCGGCTCATATCAACTATTTTTGTCTGAACTTCCGTGCCCCGGCAGGAAAAAGACATGCCTTTAAAGCGCCAGTACGGCATGAAGACTATTTCCTGCGCAACAGCAGGTGAGGCAGGCCAATACAGTGCAGTATAATCGCGGGCTGCAATATAGAGGCTGACGCGGCAGTAGGGGCAGGCAAGGATGCGGTCTGTTTCCTCAAGCAGTACCGGAGCGCCGCACTGGGGGCACTGATGTTCAATTTGCCACATATGAATCAGTTTCAGGGTTTCAAGTTGAGTTCAAAGTTAGGGGTTTGGGATTCGAGACGTAAAAACGTGAAAAGTGGAACGTGAAAAGTGAAATTCGGGTCACGGTTCGATTGTTCGGCATGCCCCTCGGCCAGTATATCAGGGCCGGGTGGCTTACGGCTCACCGCAAGCGGGTCACCGGTCACGGTTCACGGTCACGCATTTTAAAGTTTCTCCCCGCACTGGTTGCAGTAGGTAGAATTTGATAAATTTTCCGTTCCGCATTTCCGGCATTTTCGGGGCTGGGGTTTTTCATCGGTCTGTTTGCCGCACTGGGGGCAGAACCTGGCTTTGGGCGTCAGGTTTTTTCCGCACTGGGTGCACTGCTGAAACACTACCTGGTGATGGCCGCAGTACGGGCAGAATGCTGCGTCCCAGGGAATGGCATGCCTGCACTCAAAACATTCAGCTGTTTGCTGTGCCTGCGGCTGCTGTTGCGAGCCGCGCAGCGCTTCAGAAAACATGGCCGGCATCATGACGCCGAGCCCCATGCCAAGACCTGAGCCGGCCTCGCCCTGCATCTCAGAGGCTTTTTCCATAGCCATCGCAGCTTTCATTTTCATGAGCTTATTCAGGTCATCAAACATGCCGAGGCGGCTCTTGTCATCTATTGCCGTCTGCACGTCCGGCGGGGGCGTGATGGACGTTATATAGAGCTCACTCAGGGCCAGCCCAAAATGGCTTAAATCTTCTGCCAGCCGCTTTTTCAGACCCTCTGAGATAGCATCATAGGTGCCGGGAAGATTAAATACCGTATCAAGGTTCTCGCCCAGATAGTCATTGAAGCGGGAAATAATAACCTGGTTAAGGTACTCACCGATGGCATCGGATGAATAGACATTTTGGGTTCCCACCAAACGATTAATGAGCAGCACCGGCTGGACTACTTTTATATTGAAGACCCCGAAGGCCCTGAGGCGGATAAGCCCAAGCTGGCTGTCTTTAAACGCGACCGGGTCTTTAGTGCCCCACTTGAGGTTGGGGAAGACCCGCATATTGACAAAATAGACCTCTGCCCGAAGCGGGCTCGTCATTCCCCAGGGAATGCTTAAAATCTTGGTGAGGATGGGCAGGTTGGCGGTCTGGAGCGTGTGCCGGCCTGCACCAAACGCATCATAGGCTTTTCCATTATAGAAAAATACCGCGGCCTGGCTTTCCCGTACCGTAAGCTGGGCGCCGAATTTTATCTCTCCTGAGCCGTTTTCAGGAATGCGGTGAACAATGTCTTTCCCCGTCTGGTCAAGCCACTCAATTACTTCTAAAAAGATAGTATTGTTTGTGCCCATACCTGCCTCTCCTTACAACATGAACGGTTAATTCATCCTTTTTGGATATCTCGGTAAAATTAATTCACAACAATAAAATAATTTGCATGTTTAATTATCGGCGTCTATTTCAGTATGTTGAGAATTTCCAATGAAAATATTTTACCAATACACTGCCGTCTTTAGCACTAAAAAGTGATACCAGCCAGCGCTGATGCTGTGCTACTATGGAGCGGCAGGAGACCAATGGTCCTTCCGGCCGCTTTTTTTTGCGAAAAGGTGAAGCGCTGTTGAGAAACGTGCAGATAGGTGACGGTTACAAGATGACAGAAGAAATACTGGAAATTGTAAATAAGGATAATCAGGTAACGGGCAGGGCGCCAAGAAGTCAGATCCATGCGCAGCAGCTCATGCACCGTGCCGTGCATATCTTTCTCTTCAACTCACGGGGAGAGCTGTTTCTGC
The DNA here is from genome assembly GCA_963803915.1 of Candidatus Aminicenantota bacterium. Lineage (GTDB taxonomy): Bacteria > Acidobacteriota > Aminicenantia > Aminicenantales > UBA4085 > UBA4085. The sequence goes on from CAWDOL010000004.1 coordinate 19,837, forward strand.
AGACACGGTCAGCACAGAAGGATGAATTCCCGGGATACTATGACTCGTCTGCGGCAGGGCACGTGGACCCGCAAGAGAGCTACGCATGATGCGGCCGCGCGGGAGCTTGAAGAAGAGCTGGGTATAACAGCAGCGCTTAAAAAGATCGCGGAGCTCCCCGCATGCAGGGATAATGGCTGGGAGTTTTCGGTTTTCTATACAGCTGTCTCAGATGCCCCGGTATCTATCAATCCTGAGGAGATCGCCGCAGGCGGTTTTTACCCGGTCGATGAAATAACAGACTGGCTGGCACGGGATGGCGGCCTTTTCACCCCTGCGTTTAAAACCCTGTTCCAGCTTTACCGGCAGGCATTGGGGTAGCACCTCACAACAACGTCCCGCAGGCGCGGTCACAATCGGATTTCCTGCCCCGCTTTTTCCGTTTATGTTCCGAACCGGTTTTTGGAATAAAACGCTTTTTTCAATCCGGATGGTTCTATTGAGAAGCTCCCCCCGGAGCAGCTCGCTTCAGGAGCTGCAGGAATTCCTGCTTGAGCGGAAAGCCTGATGTTTGAAGGGCTTTGACCTCAGCCCACGAACTTTTATAATCACCTTTTTCATAATAGGCTACTGCCCGGTTATAGCGAGCAGTGGTAAACTCCGGCTTATACTTCAGTGCCTGAGAGTAGTCTGCTATAGCCCGATCATAGGCGTTTTCTTTTCAACAGCAGGTTTGCCCGGTTATTGTAGGCCTCTGCATAACAGGGATCAATGGACAGGGCCTGCGTATAGTCAGCTATAGCCCGGTCATTCTCGGCAATGGCGGCATAGGCATTGCCCCGGTTATAGCAGGCTATGGCAAACTGCGGATCGAGCGCTAATGCCTGGTTCAGGTCCGCAATTGCCCTCTGATATTCCCCGATGACCGTGCAGGTGAGCCCGCGGTTACACCAGGCTTTTGCATAGCGGGGGCTGAGGCTGAGCGCGGTATCAAAATCTGCAAGGGCTTTTTTAAACTCCTTTTTATTTTTATAGGCAAGGCCCCGGTTGTTATAGGCATCTATAAACTGCGGGCTTATGCTCAGGGCAGTGGTGAAATCCGCGATGGCTCGCTCATAATCCCCGGCATCTTTAAAGGCAAGGGCCCGGTTGTGATAGGCAACCGGATCGAGGGGATAGTTGCGTATCACGTCATTCCACAGGGTAACGCCGTCTTTCCATACCAGGCAGCGCTGCCAGGTAAGAACGCAGAGCATGGCGCAGATAAAGATTGCAGCCGGGAGCAGCAGGCTGTTTCGCTTTTGCGCAGCTTCGCCGCCGCTTCCCCAGAGGCGGGCAAACCCTTCTGCGGCGAGATACAGGAGCCCGATTGCCGGGATATAGGTGTAGCGGTCAGCAGCCATGGCCTGACCAATCGGCACCAGCTGCAGAACCGGTGCAATGGTAATCAAAAAAAACAGGGCGCCGAAGCTTATGGTTCTTGCATATCTCACAGCGTAAGCCACTGCCGCGAGCAGCACCAGCGCCAGCATTGCAGCAGCATAGAAGCTGACCGGCAGCCCCTGAGCCATATTCGGATACGGATACAGGCATGACAGGTTAAGGGGGACCAGTATCTTTGCCAGGTAGAAGACCAGGCCGTAGCCGGCAATAACCATGGTATCCAGCAGGGAAACAGATGGCTGATTGCGCACCCCGCCAAGAGAGTGCTGGGCATACAGGGCCACTGCCGCAAAAATTGCCGCCAGGAGAAAGAAAGGAACCTTCTCCCACAACAGTTTACGGTTCCAGGCGCGCTGATTGAAATAATCACAGAGCAGCAGTACGCAGGGCAGGGTAATGGCCATGGCTTTTGACAGCAGGGCGCACAAAAAGAAAAGAAGCGACAGGCTGTAAAGGGCCGGGCTCGTTGCTTTCCGGTGATAGTATTGATAGGAGATGAGCGCAGCGAGGAAAAACAGTGTGCACAGCACGTCCTTGCGCTCGGAAACCCAGGCAACCGACTCCACGTGCAGGGGGTGGATGCCGAACAACAATGCCGTGATAAAGGCAGCCGTAACATTGGCACGGAGCATGAAAATGAACCAGAACACCAGCAGGCAGTTGCCCAGATGCAGGATGAGGCTGAAGGCGTGATAGGCAAAAGGGTCCAAACCGAAAAACCGGTATTCAACGGCATAGGAGAGGATGGTGAGGGGCAGATAGCAGGCCACATAGAATGACGTGAACATGGTTTTAATGCTCTGCCAGGAAAGCTCCCGGACCGCGGCATTTTCCGTGAGATAGGCCCCGTCATCCCAGTTGGGAAAGCCGTTGTTGAGCGAGGGGTAAAAAGCTATTGCGGTGATGAGAACAACTGCACTGAGAGATGCTGCCAGGGTGATTTTTTTAACACTGCTCATTATTATTATTGTTTGCAGATTGAAGTCTTTAAACCAGATGCCGTTACTCTGGAGCTATTAACCAGGTTACCTTAAAATTGGTAACAGATAAACTGTTTTTACGCTGATGTGCCAAAACAGAAGGCTTTCTTTTTTGAGGTAAAAATTGACGCGCAGTCTTTTTTAAAAAGCATTGTCGGGCACCATAAAATCAGGTATAGAAAAATAGTTGTGCAGTGTTTTCATATTTCCAGCAGCGCACCATTCCTGCCTCTGCAGCACGGGCATTGGCCCTGTTAATAAGCGTTCAGATATGATGGTATTAAACTGGGGGGGCATGAAAGAGCAGAATATTTCCACGGCGATAACGGTGCCGGTCTCGGAGCAAGTCACCAGACCGGGTGGACCGGTGTTGTGGCAAAAATTATTCAGACCCTTGGCTTTGTGGACAGCAAAGCCATTCTGGAGCGCGGTGTGAGGCCGGCGATAACCATCTACCAGCGCCCGTCTTCGGAGAAAAAACGAGGAGTTGAACCATGGCATGGCCGAAACACCCAATTATTTATGAAATCAACACCTGGGTGTGGCTCAATGAACTGAGCCGCAGATATAAAAAATCAATCACCCTTGACAGCATCCCTGATAGTGAATGGGATGCTATTGCTGACTTGCAGGTTGATGCCGTGTGGCTGATGGGCGTGTGGGAGCGGAGCCCTGCCGGCATCCGCATTGCACGCGAACTGCCGGTTCTGCAGGAAGAATATCGTCGGGCACTGCCTGGTTTCACCAGGGAAGATGTAGCAGGCTCGCCCTACTGTGTGCATTGCTACGTGGTGGATGAGCACCTCGGCGGGCCAAAGGGCCTGGCAAAGGCGCGCAAGGAACTGGCAAAACGGAATATGCGCCTGATACTTGATTTTGTGCCGAACCATGTGGCCCCTGATCATCCGTGGGTGCTTGAGCATCCTGAATACTTTATTCAGGGAAGTGCAGATGATTGTGCACAGAAAACGGGAGAGTTTTTCAGGGCAGGGGATACGATTATTGCCTGCGGCCGTGATCCCTACTTTCCTCCCTGGACTGACACCGCGCAGGTAAATGCCTTTCATCCCGGCCTGCGAAAAGCTGCTATCGAGACCGTCAGCAGTATCGCTTCCCAGTGCGACGGCATGCGCTGTGACATGGCAATGCTGCTTATTAATAATATATTTGAGAAGACCTGGGGCCAGCGTGCCGGCAAGTCGGCACGAAACTGAATACTGGCAGGAGATACTACAGGCAGTGCGTAAACAATATCCTGAGACGCTGTTCATGGCCGAGGCATATTGGGGCCTTGAGTGGGAGCTGCAGCAGCAGGGCTTCAACTACTGCTATGACAAGCGGCTGTATGACCGACTGGTTCACGACAACGCCGAATCCGTGCGCCAGCATCTGCTTGCAGACCTCAGCTATCAGGATAAACTGGTGCGCTTCATTGAGAATCATGATGAGCCGCGTGCCGCAGCAACGTTTCCTCGCGCAAAAACAGCGCGCTGCTGCGGTGACCATCCTGACCCTGCCCGGCGCAAAGCTGCTGCATGAGGGCCAGTTCGCGGGATGCAGGGTAAAGCTTCCGGTACAATTAGGACGTCGCCCTATTGAGCCGGCTGATGGAGGACTGCAGACGTTCTATCAGAAGCTGCTGAAGGCAGTTAACAGTAAAGCCTTCCGCGAAGGCGAGTGGCAGCTCTGCGAACGCAGCGGCTGGCCGGACAACCAGAGCTATAAAAATCTTGTTGCCTGGTGCTGGTCTCATGGAAACGAGCGCTACCTCATTATCGTAAACCTTTCGGATGCACGGGCCCAGGGTCGTGTGCTGCTCTGCGGGGATGAACTGAGCGGACGCATGTGGCAGCTCACTGATCTGTTTACCAATGAAGTCTATGAACGGTATGGCAGCGAAATGCTGCAATCCGGGCTGTTTGTGGATCTTGCTCCATGGGGGGTTCATTTCTTTAGTTTTACATGATCCTGCCAGTAAATAAAGAAGCAACGAGGGAGGAACAGCTATGAACATTTTACAGCCGCTTGATCGTTTGGGACGATTTAAAAAAATTATTCTGTGGATTGTCGGTATAGTAGTAGCCTACACCATCCTGGGTTTTTTGATTCTTCCGTTTACCATTAAACTGATCGCAGTTAAAAAACTGAGCGAAATTCTTAATCGGCCGGTTGCCATCGAGTCTGTCAGGCTCAACCCGTACGCCCTGTCCCTCACAATAAACAAGATGCAGATACAGGAACAGAAGCAGACGGCAGATTTTGTTGCCTTTAACACGCTCTATGCAAACCTCTCCAGCCTGTCGATTTTCAAGCTCGCCCCGGTCATCCAAGAATTAAAACTTGACGGTCTGTTTCGTCAGGGCGGTGCGGATCAAGGACAATACCTTCAATTTCTCCGACATTATCACGCCAAAGCCGCCTGAGACAAAACCGGCCCCGCCTCCGGCTGCAGCCGCGCCGCTGTTGAAATTTTCCCTCAACAACATACAGGTCACCAATGGCCGGGCCGAGATTCAGGACCAGGTGACCAAAAAAGTCCATACCATCAATAACCTGAATTTTAATATACCCTTTGTTTCCAATATCGGCACCGATGTAGAGATCTTTGTCCAGCCCCGTTTTGCAGCCGTGTTCAATAAGACGCCCATTGACCTGAGCGGAAAAACCAGGCCGTTTCATGGCTCTCAGGAAACCACCCTGGGCATCAACCTGAAGGGAATAGACCTTGCCTATTACTTTGACTATGTGCCAATCAAAACCAACCTGAAGGTCATCTCCGGCGCACTTGATATTAATGCCGGCGTGACCTTCACCCGGATTAAGGATAAGCCGTCCGAGTCATACGTGTCCGGGGATGTGATTGTGAGGGACTTGAATATTAAGGACACGGCGGATAACCAGGTTTTAAAGCTCGGCCTGCTGCAGACAAAAATCGCGCCGTCAAGCTTTCTGACCGGACGGGTGCATCTTGAAAAGATTCTCCTGCAGGGGCTGGAAGCAGGCATTACCCGCGACAAGGAAGGGAAAGTAAATATATATAATTTAGTTCCGGCAGGGGAGCCGTCACCGGCACCCCGCCGCCGGCAGCGAGCGGAAAAAAGCCCGTTTACCCTGCAGGTTGATGACATCTCGCTGAAAGACGGCCGGGTGTTTATCACTGATTTATTCAAGACAACCGGCGCTGCTGCATCCGCGCCGACTGACCTGATAAAGCTCCCCGCGCTCTCTATCACCGGGGTGTCTCTTGATACCGTGAAACAGGAGGCAGTGGTGGAGGGGATTGCCGCGGAGCAATGCGCAGTAGTTGTAAAGCGTATGGCAAGCGGGGACCTGAACGTGCAGGCCATTGCCCCGCCACCGTCTGCTGCAGCGGAGAAACCTGTTGCGGCTGAAAAGGCCGGCCCCCCCTGGACCGCGACGCTGAAAAAACTGACGCTGCAGAAGTTTTCCTTTCAGGGCGAACATCTGACAGCGGAAGAGGACAGCAATCTCACGATAGACGAGATAACGCTTGCTGCAGGTGATTTCTCCACGAAGCCCGGCGCGAAAGGAAAGATTGACTTTTCCTGCAGGGTGAACAAAGCCGGCACCATTGCCGCAAAAGGAGAGTGCGGCATCGCTCCTGTTTCCGCAGCTCTCACGGTGGACGTTAAAGAAATCAATATGGCGGGATTTCAGCCGTTTCTTGCCGGGGCCATGAACGCACAGCTTGCAAGCGGCAGTTTTTCCACCTCCGGAACCATCAATGTTTCCCCGGACAAAGAGAATCTTGCGACCAGGTTCAGCGGCGGCGCAGCAGTGGGGAACTTTTCCTTGAGAGAAAAGAACAAGGCAGATGAGCTTCTGAAATGGAAGCAGCTTAAAGTCAGCGGTATAGATGTCGGAACAGCGCCGCTCTCCATCAGCATAAAGGATATAACCCTGGAGAAACTATTTACTAAAATTATTATCAACCCGGACAAAACCATCAACCTGGCGCTTGTGGTAAAATCCGAGCCTGCAGCAGCATCGCAAACCCCTCAGCCCGTACAGCCTGCTGCAGTGCAGCAGCCGCCTCAGCCGGCGCCGCCTGCGGCAAAGCCCGCTGAACCGCTGCCGCTTGCCATCGGTCTGATTGCCTTAAAGGGCGGAAAAATCATTTTTATTGACCGCTCCGTCTCTCCCTGTTCATACCACCACCCTGACAGACATTAACGGCACAGTGCGTGACATAGCACCAAAGCAGGGCAAAAAAGCGGCCCTGGCATTGAACACCAGGATTAACAACTCCGCGCCGCTCAAAATTACCGGGACTCTTGACCCCTTCAGGGACGGCCTGTCTCTGGATTTGAAAGTGCTGCTGCAGGACATGGACCTGAGCCCCTTTACGCCCTATTCAGGCAAATTCGTCGGCTATACCATTCAGAAGGGAAAGCTCTCCCTGGACCTGCACTACACGATTGAGGATAAAAAACTTGATTCAACCAATGATGTGTTCATTGACCAGTTTGACTTCGGCGAAACAGTGAAGAGCCCGGATGCCATTGACCTGCCGGTGAAGCTCGGCGTGTCGCTGCTGAAAGACAGCAGCGGCAAAATAAAGCTCAACCTGCCGGTCACCGGCCGCCTTGATGACCCGCAGTTCAGCATCTTCGGGATTATTTTAAAGGTGCTGAAAAATATTCTGGTGAAGGCAGCCACCTCGCCGTTTTCCCTGATCGGCTCCATGGTCGGCTCAAAAGAGGATTTAAGCTGCGTTATATTTGATCCCGGCAGCGACCGGCTGAGCGATGCAGAGAGGGCAAAGCTTGACGCGCTGGCAAAGGCGCTTGCCGACCGCCCGAACCTGAGCATGGAGATTTCCGGGTTTGTGGACGTGGATGCAGACCGGCAGGGGCTTGTCGACCGGGAGTTTGAAAAACAGCTGCTGGCCGGGAAGTCGGGGAAAAAGGGGAAGAAGGAAGAATCAGAAGCCGGGGATGAAGCAGCCGCGATTGCCCCCGAGGAGTTTGAAAAGCTGCTGAAAAAAGCGTACAGCTCGGCAAAGTTTGAGAAGCCCAAGAATGCCATAGGATTAAGCAAAGGTCTACCGGCAGCAGAGATGGAAGCGCTGATGAAGAAAAACATCACCATAACAGATGATGACCTGCAAACCCTTGCCAAAGAGCGGGCTGAAGCGGTGAAAGACTTTCTTGCCGGCCCTGGCAAAGTTGCCGTCGCAAGGCTGTTCATGGTAAAGCCGCCGGGGCTCGCGCCGGAGAAAAAGGAGAACGTGAAGAACAGCCGGGTGGACTTGAAGCTTAAATAATGACCGGCTATGGTTTTGATATTCCCCTGATAGAGGTTGACTCGGACTGGTTTTCTATTACGTTTCACCGGCCTCCCAAAACCACAGCGCAAGCTCAAAAAATAAAGAAAACCGCACGGGCCACCGGAGAAAAAGGTTCGAGGAAAACGTCGGGGAAAATCATAGAACTTATAAAAGAAAATGAGTTTATTACTATTCCGGAAATCGCTGAAAGAATAGGGATAACCGAACGTTCGGTCGAAAGAAATATTCAAAACCTTCAAAAAGAAAGAATTATTTGCCGCGTTGGACCTGCCAAAGGTGGACACTGGGAAGTTGTTGATGACAAGTAGGGGTTAAAACACTGTGATGGCTGATAGCTATTTAAGAGTGGCTGTTGTCCCCGATATGCACATAGCATCTGCAAAATGCAAAGATTAGAATCCTTCATTAAGGACTTCTGTAAATCAAATGCTGGCAAGGACAGCATAGATTTCAGCATCTTCAAGAACCCTGAAAACTTGTCACATCAGCTTGGATTTGTCTTTCCGCTGAATCAGTTCAAAGGGTTACTGCTTGAAAGGCTTCTTGAAGAACTGTTCCTTGGCAACGGTTACTTGGTTGAAAGACTTGGTGAAGGCGGAAAAGACGGTGGATGTGACCTGCTTATAAAATATCCAGATAATTCTGTCAGGTTTGTCCTTCAAGCCAAAAACTGGAATAAACACATAGACCTGTATGATGTAAGAAAAGAACACCTTAAATTTACAGATAACTACCTTCCGAAACACAATTTAAATAATACCCATTTTTGTTTTGTAGCATGGGGTTATGTTGGCAGAATAAAAAGCCAATTACTGAACAAGCTAAATATTAAGGTCTGGGATGAACAGGACTTAATCGATAATCTTTTTAAGAAGTATCAGCCTTCCCATCCCAAATATCCAACCATCGTTCTTGAACCCTATCAGGAATCCGCATTTAATCAAATACTTGAATATTGGGATGACAACAAACGTTGTTATGTTGAACATTGCACAGGTACAGGCAAGACATACATCATAGCAAAACTTACCCAATACCTTTTAGAAGACCCTTCAAACAGAATACTTATCCTATCCCCGTCAAAATATATCAATGACAGAATTATGCGTTTACTTGAAACAGTCACTTCAAGGAGACACATTTCATCAAAGTTCAGCAGGACAAATAGAATTAATCTGCTGACATATCAGTATTTAATGCACAATGCGGAAAAGCGGTCAATAAAGGGTAGCTTTTCACACATCATTATGGATGAAGTGCATCGGGCAGGGGCACCTGAATGGCATACAAGGGGCTTACTGAACGCAATTGATGATGGAACGAAACTTGTCGGGCTGTCTGCCACGATGCAACGGTATTCAGGTGGGTTTGATGTTAAGGACTTTCTTGATAACAAAAGTGCAGGAACTTTAATCTTATTTCAGGCAATGGCAAGGGGGATACTGCCTGTTGGCGAGTATGTCTATTCAGTTTTGGATATGCGGAAAAAGGTTCAGGAACTGACCGAGGAAATTGAAAGTAAATACGATAAAGCACCAAGCAAGAAGGAACACCTGTTAGAAAAGATAAATGCCAGTGAGATAAAAGATTATTCAATACAAAACATTATTTATAAGTATTACCACGAACTGAAATACCGCAAGATGATTGCTTTTTGCGAAGATATAGAACACACGGTTGATATAGGTGCTTTACTTAAAAAGACCTTTATGAAGTTCTGCAAGGTAAAGCAATTTGAAGTGCATTCAGAAAATACTAAAGCTGCTAATGATGAACAACTGCAACAATTTTCCGACATCAACACCGAGCGAAAAAAGAAATATTCATTCTGAATGCAGTTGATATGCTGAACGAGGGGATTGATGTGCCAGGAATTGATTCTGTTATGCTTTTCCGAAGGACTGAATCACCAAGAATCTATCTTCAACAGATTGGCAGAAGTATAAGAAGGCATGGAAAAGAAAGCCCTTTAATATTTGACTGCGTGCTGAATTATCAAAATGTAAAAATCCCGTTTATATCAGAAGCAAAAAGGGAATTTGATAATTACCGAAAGGCATTAGAAGAATTTGACTTTAAAGATATTGATGTTCCCAAGAATATACATGTCTATGATGAAGTTGAAAGCATTTCAAAAATTATAGAAGAAGTTGAAAGAAGATTAAATTTTTACCAACCTATGAAGAAGCAAAGCAGGCTGTTCAAAGATTAAATATTAAGAGCCAAAATGAATACAAGAAGCGTTATAAAGAAGACCCGAGGCTTCCTGCAGCATCCTGATAGATTTTATAAGGATAAAGGCTGGATTAGACTGGTTTGATTTTTTTGAGCAAGCAGACACCAGAATTATTACCCGACTTATGAAGAAGCAAAGCGGGCTGTTACAAAGATTAAATATTAAGAGCCGAACCACGAATATCAAGAAGCGTTACAAAGAAGACCCGAGGCTTCCTTCGGACCCTGATAAATTTTATAATGACAAAGGCTGGATTGGCTGGCTTGATTTATTTGGCAAGCAGACGACCAGATTTTTATCCCACCTATGAAGAAGCAAAGCGGGCTGTCATTGCACTAAACATATTAAAATAACATGAATACAAGAAGCGTTACAAAGAAGACCCGAGGCTGCCTTCAGAACCCTTATACATTTTATAAGGATAAGGGCTGGATTGACTTGCTTGATTTTTTAGGCAAACAGACACCAGATTTTTACCCCACTTATGAAGAAGCAAAGCGGGCTGTTGCAGAAATTAAATATTAAGAGCCAAGCTGAATACAAGAAGCGTTATAAAGAAGACCCGAGGCTTCCTTCAAACCCTAATAGATCTTATAAGTGACAAGGGCTGGATTGACTGGTGTGCTTTTTTAGGCAACCATCCAAAGGGGGAACAATGAGAAGAGAGCAGAAAACTAAAACCTCTTCAGCAGAAATGCTGGCAGTGGGTTTTTGCTGTAAAACAGGATGTCCCCTTAAGTCCCTTTTTGACAAGGAACCTTTAATGGGTGACCCCCTGCCTGCTCTAGAATATCTCAAAGGAGTTGCCTTGATTTATAAACAATATCCTTTATGCTCCCTTGAGCTCAGCGGTGCAATGTGCACAGCGGGATGCTTTAATCGGAATAACTGATAGACAGTACGGGCACTCCTTGGTGGCTGCTTCTGGCGATGGCGTTTCTCTTTTTAATTTATTGACTGCGCGGATGATCATAAACACGGCAAAGGCAACAATCAAAAAGCTGATTATGGTATTGATAAAGAGCCCATAGTTAACAGTGACCGCGCCGGCTGCTTTTGCAGCAGCCAGCGTGTCGTGAGCCCCGGCTATCTTTCCCTCCCTAATCACCATAAAGAGGTTGGAGAAGTCAACCTTTCCCAGCAGCAGACCAATCGGGGGCATAATGACATCATCAACCAGCGATTTGATGATTGTGCCAAACGCTGCCCCGATGATTATGCCCACCGCCATATCAACAACATTGCCACGCATGATAAATTCTTTGAATTCTTTAAACATAATCCCCTCCAGGTAACGTAGTGTTAGTAATATGAAAAACCTAAAACAGGAATATACATTTTAAAAGAATCTATACATACCTGACATTATTCACTGCCTGAGCTACTATATAGGCTCTCAGATTGTTTCCCAGAGGATCAATTGGAAAAATAAAAAAACCGGGACGCTTAGGGTCGTAGCCCATAGTTGATCCTATCATGACCTCACCATCCTTGAAGGTCACTTCTACCATCCGGCCAGGGGGCTTTTTACCTTCAGGTAGCTGCTTATTCTCCTTATAGCCTGGATTCCCGGAAAAATCCTGAACAAAAAAAACCGCCTTTAAATCATTAATCTGTATTTCAGCCGATTCATTTATATTGGCAGCATCAAACGGTCGCACATGGAAACTGGGTTTGTTCGGTAGAAAATTCTGTGTATATCCCTTGATCGTTCGACCATCAGTATAGCGAACAACTATTTTAATTGGCTCCATGGTATTCCCTCCTTTACATCCTCATAAATATTTTGAGTATAGAATTCAAATAATTTATATCAATGAAACATGTCTATGTTGTCAAGGTAAATATGTCGTTCACGCGAGTGCTTCAGGAGGATGCGCGTAAACTTTTAGACCAGGCAAAAGAATTTTATGCAGTGCTGCAGCAAATGCTCCAGGATATTTAGCATAGCGTAACCGCAGCTTCCCCCTTTTCCCATCACTGAGAACCCCCCTTCACGTAACCCCCGTGATTTTGTTGACTAATAGTGCTATATTTTGTATTCATGCTTATCTATAAGGCAGGTGCGCGGCAGCAAGAGGGACGCATACACGATGGGTTCGCAGAAGGCACAAAAGGCAGACTATACCCTGAGCGTTACCGGGCGGCAGGGGGCGGCGGTGAGCATTGCCGTGTCCGGCCGGGTGGCGCTTGACAGCCTGCAGGCGCTGATGGCTGAGGTCCGCGCGGTGCTTCGCGACCCGGTCTCCCTCACAGGTCACCATAGACCTTGGCGGCGTGACGTACCTTGACAGTGCCGGGGCGCTGGCGCTGGTGCAGCTTGAAACCGAAGCCCAGGCCGGGTCAATGTCTTTTCAGTTTGCCCATGCCACCGATGAGGCCAGGCGCATCATGAGCCTCATCGACCGCAAAGCCCTCACCATGGCGCCGCTTATTACGGAGCGGACTTCAGCAAACCTTATCGAGCAGATAGGGGAAGCGTTCATGAGCTTTGCCGCTGATGTTGTCATGGTTATAGCATTTGTCGGCGAGCTGCTGCGGGCGCTTGTGCTATGCGTGCGTGCATCCGCGCTCTGTTCGCTGGGGAGATGTTCTTTTTTACATGAAACGGGCCGGGGTTGACGGGCTGCCCATCGTGTCGCTTATCAGCCTGCTGCTTGGTCTTATTCTTGCCTTTATGTCATCCCTCCAGCTTAAGCAGTTTGGCGCCGGTATTTATGTTGCATCCCTGGTCGGGGTTGCCATGGTGCGGGAGCTCGGGCCGATCATGACGGCGATACTGGTTGCCGGGCGCTCGGGGTCAGCCTTTGCCGCTGAGATCGGCACCATGATCGTAAACGAGGAAGTTGACGCCCTGGCGGTGATGGGCTTTGACACGACCAGGTTTCTCATCGTGCCCAAGGTAATAGCGTCCATGCTGGTGGTGCCGCTTTTAAGCCTCTATGCCTCAATATTCGGCATCCTGGGCGGGATGATTATCGGGGTGACCGGTCTTGATCTCTCGGTCTATACCTATGCCAAGCAGACCATGGATTCTATTGATACCTTCGGTGTGGTTTCCAGCCTCATAAAAGCATCCGTCTTTGCCATGATTATTGCCGGCATCGGGTGCCAGCGGGGGATCCAGGTGCGGGGCGGCGCCGAGGCGGTCGGGGCCGCGACGACCTCGGCGGTGGTGTCCGCGATCTTTTTGATTATCGTCTGTGATTCGGCATTTGCCATTATTCTTTATTATATTACAGGTGTAGCGGAAGCGTAATTGCGGCGCTGCAGGCTGAAAAACAACTTTATCAACAACCTGCAACAAGAGATCACCATGCAGGAGGAGCATCTGTGAGCGAGCAGAAAACGCCGGTTATCGCGGTGGAGAATCTCACCGCGCGCTTCGGTGATAACACCATTTTTCAGGATGTGAGCTTTACGGTCAATAGGGGGGAAATATTTGTCATCCTGGGCGGAAGCGGCTGCGGGAAAACAACGCTATTGAAGCTCATCATCGGGCTGTACAAGCCGTATGCCGGGAAAATAGTGGTGAATGGCGTTGATATCGCGGCTGCGGACGAGGAAGAGCTGCGGCAGGTGCGCATGGGTTCGGGTGCGTTGCGCATGGGGTTCGGGGTGCTGTTCCAGGCCGGCGCGCTGCTGGGCTCCATGACGGTCGGCGGGAATGTGGCGCTGCCCCTGCATGAATACACTGACCTCTCTGCCGCTGAAATTGATCTCGTGGTCAAGATGAAACTCGGCATGGTAACGCTTGCCGGATATGAAAATCACCTGCCGTCAGAGATTTCCGGCGGGATGATAAAGCGGGCAGGGCTGGCCCGGGCCATGGCTCTTGACCCGACCATTCTTTTTTTTGATGAGCCGTCCGCAGGGCTTGACCCCATCACCTCGGTTGAGCTTGATAACCTGATAAAGAGCATCAATGCCGGGCTCGGTACCACCATGGTTATTGTGACCCATGAGCTTCAGTCCATATTCAATATCGCCCACCGCGTCATCATGCTGGACAAGACAGCGCAGGGTATCATCGCAGAGGGTGACCCGAAGGTGCTGAAGGAGCAATCCACTGACCCGCGCGTGCATAATTTTTTCAACCGGCAGCCGATGTAGGGCACAGAGGCAGAATGGGAGTACTGGACTGACGATCGGGGTTCGGGAGTTAAGATGACAGATTAGAATTCGGAATGACCGTAGTGACTCGTGAAAAAAATAAAGAGTGGAACGTGGAAAGTGAAAGGTGAAACGCGGCACCAGTGACCGGTGACAAGTGACTCGTGTGACTGAGGCTGAAGGCTGATCGCTGACAGCTTGCAAAATTTTCTCTGCGACCTCCGGCGCTCTCTGCGGTGAAATTTTGTCAATACGCGATTTATAAAAAGGACAGCTATTATGGCCAAGAAAACATCAAACTTTTTGATCGGGCTTTTTGTCGTCATGGGAGTGCTCATCGGCGCTGTGTTAATTGTATGGCTCAGCGCGTCGAAGTACTTTCAGAAGGGGCCGGTGTATGCCGCGTACTTCAATGAATCGGTGCAGGGCCTGCAGATGGATTCAGCGGTAAAATACCGCGGCGTTGATGTCGGCAATGTTGAAAAGATACGGGTTGCCCCTGACAATAAGCTGATAGAAATCATCATGAAGATTAACCTGAAGGGAGATAACACCAAAGAGCTGGTTGCGCAGCTGAAATCCGCGGGCATCACCGGCCTGGTATTCATTGAGCTTGACCAGAAGGACCCGAAGGCCCCCGACCTCTCGCCGAAGATCGAGTTTGCTACCGAGTATCCGGTCATCCCGTCCCGTCCCTCGGACATAGCGATGTTCCTGTCAAGCATTGAGCACATCCTTACCGGGGTGAAGACGATTGATTTCAAGGGCATATCAGACCAGATTCATACCACGGTAACAGCCATTAACAAGATACTGACCGGCGAGAGTGCTGATCATATCACGAAAAATATTGATTCCATTACCGCGAAGCTTGATACCATTGCAGGGGATATTCAACGGCTGACCGCGGAAAACGGCTCCATTACCAATATCCTCGGGGAAACAAAAGGGTTTCTTACTGATGGCCGCGCTTTCATTAATACGGCACGGGACGAGCTGCAGTCGGCCGGCAGCCTTATCAACGGCCTGGATGGCAATTCCCGGTCACTGGCCGTTGATTTAAAAATTGTCAGCGATAATCTCCGCAGGGCATCTGATTCTCTGAACACGCTTTTGGAGCAGCTAAACAACAGCCCCTCACAGGCTATTTTCAGCAACCCGGTGAAAACGGGGCGGGAAGAATAAGAAACGGAGGGTGTAGTGATGCAACAGCGTATGGATAGAGAGAATAATTTTATGCAGAGGCACTGCTGCCGCTGCATAAAGACGGCACTGTATCATGGCGCTGATGCTGACAGTCAGCGGATGCGGCGCGCTGCGCGGGCGGACGCAGATACTCTGGAAGTACACCCTGGAGTATCCCTCGCCGGTGGTCCAGGGTTTGACGCCGGTCAATGAGGCGCTGCAGGTGAAGCTTTTTACCGTTGCGCAGAGCTACAACAGCACCGCCATGGTCTACCAGCCCGCGCCGTTCAAGCTCCAGCAGTATCAGAACAGCAAATGGCGGGTGAACCCCGGCGACATGGTCACCGATTACCTGCTCCGGGACTTGAGAAATCAGAAACTGTTCAAGGCCGTGTTTTCCTACCGCGAATCCAATAGGGCCCGGTTTGCTCTTGAAGGCGAGATCGAGCAGTTCGCGGAGGTTGATGAAAAGGATGGCAGGAAGGCAGTGCTCAGCGTCTATGTGACGCTGCTTGATTCCTCGCAGAAGGACGCATCAAAAATGGTTGTCTGCCAGAAAAACTACCGGGTGACCGAGCCGTATGCAGGAAAAGGCCCCGCCGCTTTTGCGCAGGGCATGAGCAGGGCCATGGAGAAGCTCTCCCGGGAGCTTGCGCAGGACCTGTCCCGCCGCATCTCCCCGCGGTAAAGCGGATAACGAGGCCCGTCGCCGGCAGGGCGGGGATGAAACCGCTCAGGCTTCCCGGTCACGGGTTATCGTGCTGAAGCCGGTGACCGGAAAAAAGTTCTGGATATTTCTCCCCATAAACGTTATAGGTAGTAATGGATAAACGGGCACCTGCAACAACAGGACTGGCGTGCAGTCCTGCCGCTAACACTTATTTTCTTTTCGCCCTCACTGCGAAACAGTTAGTATTCCGCAATCTGTAATTCCGCATTTGACATTATAAAAGGCTGGTGAACTGACGAGATGAGAAAATTTCTATCTGTGGATACTGACCGATGCACGGGCTGCCGGCTCTGCGAGATGGCGTGCTCCATGAACAGAGAAAACACCTTCAACCCGAAGAAGGCGCGCATCAGGGTTAACTTTATCGGCTTCCCGGAAGTTCCGGTGCCGGTCTATACCCGTCACTGCGACGCCTGCGGCGGCAAACCCGCCTGCCTCAGGTACTGTCCGGCCGGCTGCATCAGCTTCAGCACGGAAAACCCCAAGCTTGACAGTAAAAAAATCGTCCTCGCAGAGCAGGTGGCTGCGGCATGGCTGAAAAAAATCACTGCCCCCGGAAAAACCGATGAAGGTGATCGTTAAATCATTTGCCAATATCCGGGATGTTCTCGGTACCGGCGAGCTGCTGCTTGATGTTGCCGCCGGCACCACCATCGGCGGTCTTTTTGCTTTCTTAACAGAGCGCTACGGCGCGGCCTTTGACCGCCAGATCAGGGACCAGATGAGCGGCGACATCGTGCCGTTTCTTGTTATGATTAATGAGACGGTCTATCGCACTACCACGGACCTGGGGGTCTCCCTCACGGATGGTGACGCGGTGACCGTTATGATCCCGTTTGATGGAGGCTGAGCCGACTCATGCACCGCAGTGATTTCAGATATAAAGGCTATGCCGGAAAACTGCTCCGGGTAAATCTTTCAGCAGGAACCTGGAGGGACGAGCCCCTCACCAATGAGCTTGCGGAAGGCTACATCGGCGGGGCCGGTATGGCCGCCCGCATACTCTATGATGAGCTCAAGCCCGGCATTGACCCCCTTTCTCCTGAGAACAAGGCGATCTTTCTTACCGGTCCGGTGGTGGGCACCATGATTCCCACAGCCAACCGCATCGGCCTCTATGCAAAATCACCGCTGACCAATTCGTTCTTTCACAGCTCTGCCGGCGGGCACTTTGCCCCGGAGCTTAAGTTTGCCGGCTATGACGGGATAATCTTTGAGGGGAAAGCGCCGCAGCCGGTCTATCTGTTTATTGATGACGGCCATATAGAACTGCGTCCTGCAGCGCACCTGTGGGGCATGGATACCAACCGGGTGCAGCTGGCCCTGTTTGAAGAGCTTGGTTCTGAAGAAATCCATATTGCAGCCATCGGCCCTGCCGGGGAGAAACTCGTCCGGTTTGCCTGCGTGATATGCGGGTGCCGGGCTTTGGGGAGGGGCGGCCTCGGAGCGGTGCTGGGTTCTAAACAGCTCAAGGCGGTTGCGGTCAGGGGACAGGGAGCGGTGGAAGTTCCTGATATGCAGCGGATGAAGCTCTTTCTTGATGAAGTTTTTGCCCGCTTTAATGCCAATCCCGCAACAGCTGAAATACTTCCCCGCTACGGCACACCGGTGATGGTGAATGCCAATAATTCCCTGGGGTTGTTTGGCTACAAAAACTGGCAGGATGAGTTTTACCCGGACGCAGAGGGGCTCTCCGGCGATACCATGAGAAAAAAGATTGTCAAGCGGGATAAATCCTGCTTTGCCTGCCCGGCCCGCTGCGGCAAGTTCAGCATTGGCGGCCCGGGCCCGTATGAGGGGGTCAGGAATGAAGGGCCTGAATATGAGGACATCTTTTCCCTGGGCTCCATGTGCGGGCACAATGACATTGAAGTGGTCTCTGCAGCGGAGCGGCTCTGTGATGACCTGGGCGTTGATGCCATAGAGGCCGGTGTGTCTATTGCCTTTGCCATGGAGTGTTTTGAGCGGGGGCTGCTGAGCCTGAAGGACACCGATGGCATTGACCTGAAATTCGGCCGGGCAGATCTTATTATCCCGGTGATTGAGAAGATTGCGCAGCGCGACGGCGCTCTGGGCAGTCTTCTTGCAGAAGGGGTGAAGCGTGCTGCAGAGAAAATCGGCAATGGCTCAGAACATTTTGCCATGCACGGCAAGGGGCTGACCTTTGCCGGACATTCGGCACGCGGGATGCCCGGGTTTGCTCTGGGTTATGCCACCGGTCCCCGCGGCGGCAGCCACCATGACGGCCGGCCGACGGGAGAGCGCACCGGCCTGGTGCCCCGGGAAACCATTGAGGGAAAGGGCGAATATACCGCCCGCATCAATCACCTCATGATACTTACCGATTCCATGATCCTGTGCCATCTGACCGAGGGCATCTGGGGTCCGCTGGATATAACCGACCTTGTGGTCAGATGCCTGAATACCGCAACCGGCATGAATATTACGCTGGATGAAGCCCGCACTGCTGCCGAGCGCATGTGGAATCTTATCCGGGCCTTTAGCGTGCCGCCGGTGATCGCCGCGCAGCTGGTCAGGATCCTCCACGCGGCGGGCGCGCCGGCCGGGACGGTCAACTATCTGCCCTCGCCCGGCGGCACGGTCGGTGACGCGCTCGTGCGCCACCCCGACGTCGAGCTCATCGCCTTCACCGGCTCAAAGGACGTCGGCCTGCACATCATCGAAACGGCCGCCGCACACCCGTCGCGAGGAGGTGTGAAGCGCGTGATCGCCGAGATGGGCGGCAAGAACGCGCTGATCGTCGACGCGGGACGCCGATCTCGACGAAACTTCTACCATTAACAGTATGCGTGCCTTAGAAGGCCTTTTGAATCGCGCCGAAAGCTTGGGGATTGTCATCAATCGTGTGGGGGTGAACCTATGGCATATTTCGTCATCGTGATGAGGAATTGCATGATATGCTTTCGCTCTGTAGAGAAAAAGGTGTAGAGTTAAACCTTTCGGTCGGCCCCCGGGCGACTAACGATTTAAGCGCTACTGCCCAAAGCAAACAGGGTATGACCATCGGTTACCGCCTACGTGGTATGGAACAGGTGATCAGAGCAATGGAAGATGTCCGTCGCGCAGTTCGCTTAGGTTGCCAAGGCATTACATTATATGATGAGGGACTGTTGTGGGTTTTGGCTGAACTGAAAATAAAAGAATATTTACCACCTGATTTGCAGCTGAAAATATCTGCACATACAGGGCAAGCGAATCCTGCATCATGTCTGTTGCTCGAACGTCTTGGAGCTACAGTACAATCCCGTTCGTGATCTTGACGTATTCATGCTTGCAGCGCTGCGTCAGGCTTTATCTGTGCCACTTGATATTCATGTCGACAATCCTCAGGGATCAGGTGGCTTTGTTAGAACTTACGAAGCACCTGAAATCGTTCGAATCTGTTCACCTGTAAACCTCAGTTGGAAACATCATGGTACCGAGTCACGGCTTTCGCTCTGGACAAACGGATGGCGAGAATATGGCAGAACAGATGGCTGTGGTATTGGAGACATAGACCGGTACTTTCCCGCGGCAGTTCAAAGCCCACCTGGTTCGGTACGGCTCTTCCAAAAAATTAAGAATACCCTTTAATTCTTTCAGGAGTAGAGGATGCTCATCACTGGCGTTGAAATAGTTCATATTAAAGTTAACCACCGAGGCAATTGGATTTTCTTAAATGTGCAGACAGATGAAGGTATTACCGGAATTGCTGAAGGAGTCATAGCGGTAATGACGATCTCTTGGACAAAGAGGCTTCACGTCTGGGAGTTCTGCTAAGGGGAAAGGACCCGGCTCAAATTCACAAAATTATCCATGAGTTGCTCTAAAGTTGATGGGGGACGGATCCATCAAACAGCGATTAGTGCCTTGGAAACAGCACTCTGGGATATTTTAGGGCAGATGGCGAATAAATCTGTCGCTAATCTTTTTGGAGGACCGTTAAAGAAACGCCTTCCGTTGTATGCAAACATCAACCGAAGCATAAAGGACCGTTCACCCAAAGGTTTTGCATATGCCGCTGAACAGGCGGTGAAAGATGGCTTTAAGGCGATTAAAATTGCACCCTTTGATGAGATTTCATATCTTAGCCTTGGCAGTAGTTCAAAAGCCGATTGGCGAATGGGTTTGGAAAGAATAAAAGCTATAAGTAACACCGTCGGTCCGGAAATTGAGATTAGCGTTGACTGTCATCGCAGGTTTAATTATTCGACATTTATATTCCTTATAGATGAACTGAATTCACTGGGCTTATCTTGGGGTGGAAGAACCCCTAAAAACTGAAAAAATGTCTGATATTCAAAAACTATCACAGAAAATGAGAAACCCACTAGCCGGGGGTGAACGTCTTTTTGGCCTAAGCGGATTTAATAATCTCTTAACGGAAAGAGTTTACGATATTCTGATGCCGGATGTAGAACATAGCGGGGGAATTTGGGAATTAAAAAATATAGGTGAAGCCTGCCGTATAAACGGCCTGTGTTTTTCACCACACAATCCCGCCGGTCCACTGGCTACAGCGGCATCCGCTCAGGTCGCTGCCATAGTGCCTACGTTTTCAATTTTAGAATATGCATGGGGTGAAGTTGATTGGCGTGCTCAACTCTTAGAACCACCTGAGCGGATCATTGATGGCATGCTTGTCCTCAGTGAAAATCCTGGGATCGGTCATAAAATTAACCAAGAAATTCTTATGCGCTATAGGGTGTAGCTGTATTTTTTTCAAATCTACAATATTTTCAAAACTTAAATACTGTATTCATATAAATAGAGATGTCATTTCCTAATCATACAATTTAGAGAGCTCCTCGGCAGCAACATTACTTACCCTACCATAATCAAACTGTTCTTTAAGTCTTTCGTTCGGACCTTTTTGCAATGCCACAGTATAGAAAAATCTAATAAATTATAGATTATTATTGACACATAATACTATATCTCATACCTTTTGAATACTTACCGCTGAGCTTAGTCCGGCTCCGCACTGATTTCCACTGAATATACTAAAGATCAAACCGTTAAGCGTTTTGTCCGGACCTCAAACGAGCGGAATTCTGCCTATTTTTGTTCAACATTTCGGTTTGCAAAGGGTTCATTATAAAACTCGCAGAAAAATCAGCCTGCGCTCCGACTGGCACCATCCTGGACGTCGATCATCGCAGCCCTCCTTGTCCGGGGACGCGTCGTCGATGTGGAATTGATAATGTGGCGGAGGAATAACCCTATAGGATTAGTATGAACCCGGCCGAGGGACCTGTCAAACGCTATTCGGGGGTGGGCCCGACCGGGCCGTCACTCGCAGAAGATGCGGACCTTGTCCTTGCCGTCCACTTCGACGGTCATGTCGTCGAGGTTGGCGACTAGGTCCTCCAGGTCCTGCGGCGTGATGCGGGCCAGGTCGACATCCATGCCCTTTTCCTTGAAGGCCTGGTTGACCTTGGCGTGGGCTTCGCGGGGGATGAAGGCGGCGAACTTGAGGCCGGCCCGAATGAGCTTGAAGGGGACCCGGATATTGACCCGGTCGCCGCTCTCGCTGCCCGGGCCGGGCTCGACCTGCACCCGGAGATACTTCCAGGCCCGCTTCCCGGAGGCGTCCGCCTCCGGCTGCAGGCTCGGCTCGCCGACGGCGGCCAGGAGCTTCTCGGCCTCGTCGACCGTGATTTTGCCCTGGGCCAGCATGTCCAGGATTTTGCGTCGTTCTTCGTTCATGGGATTCTCCTTGTTGTTGATTCAGATGAAATCGATCAGAAGCGCGCTTTCTTTCTGATGGACGTCGATGGTCAGCCCGCCGAGATTCCAGAGAACCGAGGCGAGCAGGGGATAGACGAGTAGAAGTGCGGCCCCCGGGCCGCGCCGCCAGGTGATGAGAGCGCCCAGGAGCATGAAGGGGAGCAGGACGATCATCAGGGCGGCCAGGATGATCCAGATCAGGATGACGGGGAACCAGAGCCCGAAGCCGCGGCGCCCGGGCTGTTTGACCTTGAAGCGGACGATCATGGGCAGCATGGGATTCATCCTTTCAGCCTTTGCAGGGCTTCCGTCGACGGAGATTTCGCCCTTGTCGATCTGGTCGAGGACGTCCCGGCCGGGCGACGGCGGGTTGACGTCCACGAACGGCAGACGGGCGGAGATGGCGTTCAGGCGGTTCTTGACGGTCGGGTAGCTGATGCCGAAGAGCGCCTCCATCTCCTTGATCGAGCCGTGGCTGCGGACGAAAGGCGGTGACGAAGAGCTGGTCCTCGGCGGTCAGCTTGGCCAGGGGTGGAAGGGCGAAGCTTCCTTCTATCGATATATCGCGATCAACCATTTTGACTTTCTCGATGGTGAATGATTCGCCTCGAGTCATCTTGGTCAGTTCCTGCCAGTCTTGAGTCATTTTTATGTCCTTGCTTTAGATTCATAATATATATACGTGTTAAAATTAAAAAAGTCAATAATTATATTAAATATATTAATGTTTATCTCATAATTAGTTAAGTAATTAAAACTAAATAATTTAAAGCTATAAATTTTGCCCTCAGTTCTTTGACGGGTATGGCGCGGAGTCCTGTAAATTTTCGAACGACGCCGATGGCACGATCGGGCCCGGCGAGGATCTGCCCCTCGGCGTTTTCGTCCCCGCCAAGCGCAACACGCTCCACACGCTGGCCAACAGCAAAGGCTGGTTCGTCTACATGATGCTGCGCGATCTCATCGGCGCGGACGCGTTCCGGGCGGGCCTCCGCGGCGCGATGGCCCGCTACGAGGGCCGCAGCCTGACCTTGGCCGGGCTGCGCGCCGAGTTCGAGGCGGCTTCCGGCCGGGACCTGAAGTGGTTCTTCGATCAATGGTTTTATCGCGCCGGCGCGCCCGAGTTCGAGCTGTCCTGGACGGCCGCGCCGCGCGGCGCGAGCTGGGAGGTGAAGGGCCGCGTCCGGCAGATGCGCGACGTCTACCGCGTGACGGCGGAGATCGCTTTCACCGGGGGAGGCGGTGCCCGCGAAACGAAAACCGTCGAAATCTTGGCCGGCGAGACCTGTTTTGCCTTCCTCCTGCCATTCAAGCCCGATGAAGCCCTCTTCGATCCCGACTACAAGATCCTCCGTTGGACCGAAGAGTTCAAGGAATGAGTTGCGGAGACCCTTCCCCGAACGTTATCCCATTGACGGCAGAGGCTTTGTTCCTTCTTTTCATTGCCTTCGAGGAGGGGAAATGAGACACAATTCCTGCCTTCGTCGGATTGCCGTCGTCTTGGTCATGCTGGGTACCGCGGGCATCGCCCTGGCCGGATCCTTCGAACCGGGCCAACGGGGAGATCCCGGCTTCAAGTCGGGCCGCGGCAACGGCCGCCTCTCCGGCACCGTCGCCGATTTCGAGGGAAATCCGCTGGCCGGCGTCGAGGTCAGACTCGTCTTCTCCCAGATCGACAGCCTCGCCTATAAGGATCGGACGGGGAGGAAAGGCGATTTCGCCTTTGCCGGGCTCGGTTCCGGCATGTGGAACCTGACCGTGATCGGGCCGGGCTTCGAAATCTACTCGGCCTCCATCAGCGTCAGCCAGGTTGCGGCCAATCCTCCCGTTCGGGTGAAGTTGAGCAGGTCGGGGACGGCTTCGGACGGGACGGGAGGGGGTGCCGAATCGCAGGCTTCTTTCAGGGAAGGCTGTCGGCTTATGGAGGAGGGAAAATTCGCCTCAGCCCTCCTCCCCCTGGAAAGCTTTGTGGCCGGGCATCCTACGGAGTACGGAGCCCGGCTTGTGGTCGCGGAATGCCGGCGGGAGATGGGCTTGTTCGAGAAAGCCGAAGCCGACTACGGCATCATCCTCGATAGGGCCGAAAAGGAGGCCGCCTTCCCGGCCGAGCTGACGGCCCGGGCTCTCTTCGGGCTCGGCTCCGTCAAGATGAAGCAAGGCCGGACGGCCGAAGCCGCGGAGCTTCTCGGACAGGCGGCCGAGAAATGGCCCCAGGATGGAGTCCTGGCCTACAAGGTCGGAGAAGCCTTCTATTCCGGCAAGGCGTATGACCAGGCGGCCCGGCATCTCCGAACGGCCGTGCAGCTGAAGCCCGGCTGGCCGGAGCCGATCCTCAAGCTCGGATACCTCCATCTGGCCAGAAGCGAGAACGCCGAAGCCGCCGCCCAGTTCGAGAAGTTCCTGGCCCTGGAGCCGCAGGGGGAGCGGGCGGCTTCCGTCAAGGCCGCGCTCGGCGCCCTCCGCAAATAGAAGCAACGGCGGGAGGCGCTGATGACCGTCGGCTCCTCCTCAGCGGCGCCGGCGGCGGCGCCGGATCAGAAAAAAAGCGCTCCCAGTCCGGCGATCCCTCCGGCCACCAGGACGAGAAAGGCGCCCGACAGGTTGAAGAACCCGGTCAGCGGCGACTTGCCGAAGAATTCCTTCTTCAGCCGCGGCAGGACACCGATTGTCCGGATGATCTCGCCGATCGGGAAGCT
Source organism: Candidatus Aminicenantota bacterium (assembly GCA_963803915.1). Lineage (GTDB taxonomy): Bacteria > Acidobacteriota > Aminicenantia > Aminicenantales > UBA4085 > UBA4085. The sequence continues at coordinate 44,240 of CAWDOL010000004.1, forward strand.
CTCCTTCTTGCCCACCGCCAGGGCGTACTTGCCCGCGTTGTCGGAGGAGGTGACGACGACGACATAGGTCCCGGCGGGCATGTCCTGATCGAACTCGGGCCCGCGCAGGTAATGGTCGCCGCCGAACGGCTCGTAGAAAGGCTTCCAGACGAAGCCCGGGCCGTCCAAACGGGCGATGACGTTGTCCGGTGTCGTGTCCCCGCGATAGAGGACGGCCCTGTAATCGGTGTCGATCCCCGGCTGGTCGGCGACCAGGAGGTTGAGGTAGAGGCGCAGCGGCTTGTCGCTGCGGATGTAATAGGACTGCGGGCCGCCCTCCAGACGGGCGTAGAAGGCCTGCGACACCTCGGGTTTGCGGACCTCGATCGACGGCTTGCTGCCGACGAGCCGCGGCTGGTGGGCCAGGGCCGGCGCAGCGGCCAGGATGAGCAGCAGCAGTAAGGCTCCGATGACGCGGGGAAATTCTGGATCCCTTCTCATACGGCTATTCTATCGCTTCCGGGCCCGAGTTGACAGGAGAGCCCCATCTTGGCCATGATACGAACATCGCAAGGAAGGAGAGCGAAATGAAAAAAGCGGGATTCCCCCTCGCGGCTCTTTGTCTCGTCGCCCTGGCCTGGGGCCTGGCGCCGGGCCAGTCCGGCCCGGGTCCGGGGCTATCGGCCAAGGAGGAGCTGGGCAAGAGGCTGTTCTTCGATCCCAAGCTGTCCGATCCGGAAGGCCAGTCCTGCGCCGCCTGCCATGATCCTGCCGTCGGAATGACCGGGGCGGACCCGCGCAACAACCTCAACGGCGGCGTCTATGAAGGGGCCAAGAAAGGCCGCTTCGGCAACCGCAAGCCGCCCGCTGCCGCCTACGCCGGCGGCAGCCCGGTCCTGCGGCGTGAGCCGGGAGGGGAGTATGTCGGCGGGATGTTCTGGGACGGCCGCGCCACCGGCGAAGCCTTGGCGGATCCGCTGGCCGAGCAGGCCATGGGGCCGTTCCTGAATCCCTTGGAGCAGAACATCGCCGATCCGGCCGCCCTGGCGGCCAAGGTCCGGGCTTCGGACTACGCCGCGCTGTTCGAAAGAGTCTGGGGCCGGGGGGCCCTGGACGCGTCCGTCGACCCGGACAGAATCTATGAGCAGATCGGCCGCTCGATCGCCGCCTATGAGCGCTCGGCCGAGGTCAACCCCTTTGCCTCCGCCTTCGACGACTTCTGGCGGCAGGCTAGGGCGAAGGGACTCGACCCGGCCGCTGCCGATCCGTCCAACATCAAGGCCTTCGAGGGGCTCGGGCTGGGTCCGGTCGAGCTCGATGGCCTTCTCTTGTTCATCGGCAAAGGCCAGTGCGCCGCCTGCCACAGCCTGGCCTCCATCGACGGCAAGCCTCCGGTCTTCACCGACTACAAGTACGACAACGTCGGCGTCCCGGCCAACCCCAAGAATCCGTTTTATGCCATGGGCCCCGAGTTCAATCCGGAAGGCGCCAAGTGGATCGACCAAGGCCTGGGCGGCTTCCTGGCCGAGGTCCCGAAGTACGCGGCGGATGCGGCCGCGAACATGGGCAAGCACAAGGCGCCGACCTTGCGGAATGTCGACCTGCGGCCTTCCTCCTCCGTCGTGAAGGCCTTCATGCACAACGGATTCTTCACCGACCTCAAGGCGGTCGTTCATTTCTACAACACGCGGGACGTGACTTCAGCCGGCTGGCCCAGGCCTGAGGTGACGGCCAATCTGAACACAGCCGAGGTCGGCCGGCTGGGCCTGACCGAGGCCGAGGAGGACGCGATCGTCGCTTTCCTGAAAACGCTCTCCGACCGGCGCTGAACCGGTCGCCCCGGCGTCGTGTTCCCGGCGGCGGGATTCGGCTTCACGGGTGCCGGGCGTACCAGTCCGCGGCCTCCTCGACGGCCCGGCGGAAGGGAAGGCGGGGGAGCCCCAGCTCGCGCTCGGCCTTGGCGCTGGAGTAGAAGAGCTTCAGGTAGCCCGCCCGCACGGCTTCGACGGAAAGCCTGGCCGGGCGGCCGGAGATCCGGGACCCGGCTTCGATCAACCGGGCCGCCGCCATGGCGGCCGGGTAGGGGACGGCGAAGCGCGGCGTCGGCCGGCGGAGGACGTCCGCGATCGTGGTGAAGATCTGCCGGTAGGTCAGGTTTTCGCCGCCCAGGATGTAGCGCTGGCCGGGTCGTCCCCGGTCGAAAGCGGCCAGGTGCCCCGCCACGACGGTCGCGATAGGGACGACGTTGGCGCCGCCCCCGGGGTAGAAAAAGACCGGGCTTTTCTGGATGGCCAGGATATAGCTGCCGGCGTTGCGATGGATGTCGCCCGGCCCGAAGACGGTTCCCGGGTTGACGACCACGACTTCCAGCCGGGGGCCGTCGGCGGCCAGGGCGATCTGCTCGCCGGCGCGCTTGGTCAGGGCGTAGTGAAATCCGACGCCCTCCCAGTTGAACGGCGTCGCCTCGTCGCCGATCGTCCCTTGGGGATAGGGGATGCCGCAGGCGTTGACCGAGGATGTGTGCACGAGGCGGCGGACTCCGGCCTGGAGACAGGCGTCGACGACGGCGGCCGCTCCGTCGACGTTGACGCGGCTCTGGATGGCCCGGTCGCGCTTGAGAAAAGACAGATTCCCGGCCGTATGGAAGACGCCCTCGCAGCCGCGGGCCGCGGCGGTCAGAGCTTCGCGGTCGCAGATGTCCCCTTCGAGCCGCTCCGCCGGCAGCCCGTTGAGGAGCTGCGAGTCATCCCCGGAGCGGAAGAAGGCGCGCACCGTATGTCGGCGAGCGCAGAGAGCCCGGACGAGGGCCGCGCCGATGAAGCCGCTACCGCCCGTGACAAGGAAGGTCATGTGCCTCCTCGGTCGGCTTCCTCTCGGCCGAGCCGGTTCGTGACGAGGCAGCTCAGCTGCAGCCGGTTCTTGACGCCCAGCTTGCGGTAGACGTTGGAAACGTGTTTTTTTACCGTTTCCATCGAGATGAAGAGCTGCTTCTCGATCTCCCGGTTGCTGAAGCCGCGCAGCACCAGGCCGATGACTTCAGCTTCCCGCGGGGAGAGGCCCAGGCCGGCCAGATCGGTGGAGCCCTCCGGCTGCGGGGAGTCTTGCGGCCTGGAGACGGCTTGTCGCTTCTGAAAACCGGCGAGCACGGCCAAGACCGGCAGCTGGAAGCCGATCTGGATGAGGGCGATCAAATAGTCGGACAGGCCGGTCGCATAGACAGGAATGGCTCCGGATACGGACAGCTGGAACAGGAGAAAGCCGGCCAGGAAAGTCAAGGCGATGCGCTGATAGCCGCGGCGCAAAAGGGGATCTTCGGCCTTCCCGGCCTGGATCAGCAGGTAGCCCATGGAAAGAGCGACCGCAAGGATTTTCAGCAGCGCGGATAATGCGGGGACGATAGGCGGAACAAGGGCGGCTCCCGACAGCTTGATGCGGCCGGCCGTCAAGGCGAAGGCCAGCAGCAGCCCGGCCCACGCGGCCAAAAAAGCGGCCGGCAGGAATCGCGATGGGGATCGGCCGACAAGCCGGGCGACGAACCGGGCCAGATAGTAGAGGCTGATCGTCAAGAGCATATGGACGAGAGGCGTCAGGGCCAAGGTCAAGGGCACGGCGGCCGAAGCCGGCAAAAAAGCGTTCCCCAGGATGTGTTGGGTGATTTGGACCAGGGCATGACCATTCCAGAAGGCCAGATGCAGAGTATAGGAATGCAGGTACGAATGGCGATAGGTTCGGTACAGGGCATTGGACCAGACCACCGACAGGCCGGCCAACAGCGCAAACAGGCAAAAGACGAATACGGAAAAGGCGCCCACCCTGTCTATTTAGCGGAAATTCGGCTTTCCGGCAATCCCCCAACGCGGATTTCCCAAAAGGCGGAGCCCGAATACAACTTTTCGGGTATGGCGCGACCCGGGGATGGGGCGTATCCATGGATGTCCAAGGAGGCACCCATGAACAAAATCGGCTCTTGGCTGGCGGCCGGGTTGGCCGTCTTAGGCTATGGCGTCCCGGCCTTATCCCAGACGGCTCCGTCGGAAGCCAAGGCGGTGCCGCCGCGCCTGATTCTCGAGCACGCCGCGGTCTTTGACGGACCTTCCGGGTCGTTTCTTTTCGACCGGACTCTGGTTTTGGAGAGAGGACTGATCGCGGGGATTTTCGAGCCCGGAAAGACCGTCTTGCCCGAAGCCGCCCGGGTCATCGACATGACCGGGAAATTCGTCATCCCGGGCCTCATTGATGCCCATGTCCATGTGGCTTCCGACCCCAGCGGCTTCGACCGCCGCGATCGCGTCGCGCCGATGCTGCTCAAAGCCCTGCGCGGCGGCGTGACGCACATCCGGGACATGGCCGGCGACAACCGGGCCCTAGCCGACCTCGTTCGGGCCATTAAGTCCGGCGAGATCGTTGCGCCGGATATCCGCTACTCCGCGCTGATGGCCGGCCCCGATTTTTTTAAAGATCCGCGGACGATTGTCTCCTCCAAGGGAGAGGCTCCGGGGCAGACGCCATGGGGACGCGCCGTAGGGTCGGACACCGATCTGACCCTGGCCATCGCCGAGGGCCGCGGCAGCGGCGCCTCGGCCATCAAGATCTACACCATGGTTGCGCCGGATTTGCTGGGGCGCATCGTCCGCGAGGCGCATCGGCAGGGGATGCCCGTCTGGTCCCACGCCACGGTTCCTCCCGGCAAGCCGAGCGACACGGTGGCTGCCGGCGTCGACGTCATCTCCCATGCCGAGCAGCTGGTCTTCGAGGGCGTGCCCGCGGTCGCCGCCGGTCCGGTTCTGCCGGCGCAGCGCTGGCTGAGCCCGGACATCCAGGCGGTCCGTCCGGACCACCCGGCCATCGTCGCGCTGCTCAAGCGGATGGCCGGACAGGGCACCATCCTCGACGCCACGTTGATCACCGGTCAAGCCATGCTGCAATCGGCCGAAAAAGACTACCCCAAGTTTCTTCCGGTCGCCCGGATGCGTTTCGGCTTCGCCTGCGGGGTGACCCGGCTGGCCCGGGAGCTTGGCGTCGCCGTCTGCGCCGGGACCGACGGGCTGATGGATACGGAGGATTCGCCCCTCCCCAGCCTGCACGGGGAGATGGAGCTTCTGGTCCGCGAGAGCGGTTTTACTCCCGCCGCGGCCATCCAGGCAGCCACCGTGGTTGCCGCCAAGGCGTTGGGGATCGAAAAGACACACGGGAGCGATCGCCGTCGGATTCGCGGCCGACCTGGTCGTTCTGGCTGCCGATCCGTTGGCCGATATCCGGCGGACCCGGACAATCGAGCTGGTGATCAAGGCCGGCCGGGAGGTGCGATAAATATCAAGCCAGCTCGCGGCCCCTGGTCTCGGGGATGCCGAACCAGGTTATGGCCGCGGCCAGGAACGAGACAGCGACAAGCAGGAAGGCCGTCCCGAACCCGTTCTTCTGGGCCAGCGAGCCCATGACCAGCGGGGCGGCGGCGGAAACGACCCGGCCGATGTTATAGGTGAACCCCTGCAGCGTGGCCCGGATACGGGTCGGGTAGAGCTCGGCGGTGAGAGCCCCGAAGCCGGCAAAGTAGCCCGTCCCGAAGAAGGCCACGAAGGGGCCGAGCAGGAACAGGACGAGCGGGGAGCGCACGGTCGAATAGAGGAGAACGAACCCGGCCGCCAAGGCCAGGAAGGCACGGTATGTCGACTTCCGGCCCAGGGCATCGGAGATGTAGCCGAAGGTCAGATAGCCCAGCCAGGTGCCGATCTGCATGAAGGCGACAAGCAGCGGCATGCGGGCGGGGGAGTATCCCATTCCGCCCGCATCGCGGGCCAACGAGAGGTAGGCCGGGATCCAGAGGTTGAATCCCCAGTAGCCGAACATGGTGAAGGCGTTCATCACGGTGACAAACACCGTGACGCGCAACAGGCGACCCCGCAGCTCGGCGAAGCGGCCGCGGCCGCTCATCTCGCCCCGGGCTTTGGACTCCCGCCAGATGGCGGGCTCCTCCACCTTGGACTGAATCCAGAAGACGAGCAGAGCCGGAAGCGCGCCCAGGAAGAAGACGAACCGCCAACCGAGCTTGGGATAGACGAACGCCGTGACCAGGGCGGCCAGGGCATAGCCCACGGCCCAAAAGCTCTGGACGAAGGCCAGGGCCTTGCCGCGGTGTTCGGCCGGCCAGGTCTCGGCCACCAGGGCGGCGCCGCTGGCCCACTCGCCGCCCATGCCCAGGCCCAGGCAGACGCGGAAGACGGCCAGCATGGCCGCGCTCTGGGCCAGGCCGCAGGCCGCCGTGAAGACGGAGTAGATCAGGATGGACGCCCGCAGGGCCCGCGTCCGGCCGAAGCGGTCGGCGACGAAGCCGAACAGGATGCCGCCCGCGGCCGAGGCGACGAGCGTCAGCGAGCCCAGCAGCCCGGCCGTGGGCTTGCTCAGGCCCAGGTCTTTCATCAGATAGGCCAGCACCAGGGCATAGAGCATGACGTCGAAGGCGTCGAGCATCCAGCCCAGAGAGGCGGCGGCCAGAGAGCGCTTGGAGGCGGGCGGAGCGCCTCGGAGCCAGCCGAACAGCCCGGACCCGCTCTGTGCCGCCATCATCGATCGAGAGAGCCGTCGTCTTCGGGCGGGCTTACTTCTTGACCTCCACCGGCTTCAGGCCGTTGCTCTCGACCAGCATCCGGAGGTACCATTCGGGGAAGGGCAGGGGGTTGCGCTTGCGGGTCTTGGCGTCGTAGATCCAGAGCTTGTTGAACTTGACCAGCAGGGCGTCGCCCAGCTTCCACCAGGCGTCCGTCACCGCGGCCGCGTTGTCCATGCAGTAGTCGTTGAGGTACTTGATCGCCTCGGCCGGGCTCTTTGCGTAGAGGTCCAGGGCGTTCTTGTCGACGATCGGGGTGCGGTCGATGGCCGTCGTCTCCCAGCGGGCCTGGGCCGCCCGGACGTCCTTGATGGCCTCGGAGTAGATGACCTGGGTGTGGAAGTCGGCGTAGTCGAAGGCCCAGCGGGTCGAATCGCGGTTGAACTCCCAGTGGTCGCCGATGGTGAATCCGCGCGGGATCTCGGTCATGCCGTTGTAGAGAGGCATGAAGCAGGAGGTGTCCTGGTGGCCCCAGGCCAGCCAGACGATGCCGCCGATCGGGTCGGGGATAGCCCGCCCGGGCCTGGGTCACGGTGACGTACTCGGCCCGGTTGACGCTGATGATGCGCGAGGTGTTGTACTTCTGGCCGTCCAGGGTGAAGCCGTAGGGCAGGAAGTTGGGGTTGCCGAAGGGGCCGCCCTGCAGGCCGCGGGCCGGGTCGAAGATCGTCCCCTCGCAGCGGTCGCGGACGATGGCGATGACGTCCTTGAGGCCGAGCTTCTTGTCGGGCTTGACCGAGAAGGGGAAGTCCATGTTGGGGGTCTCGGGGCCGAGGTCCAGGGAGGGCGCGACGAGGTTGAAGAACCGCCACATCCGGACGCGCGAGCCGCCGGAGGCCAGGGCGCTCGTCTCGTTGGGCGAATAGGCCCGCTTCCAGCTGAAGGGCTTGCCGCTCTTGGGGTCGTAGAGCTTCTGGTCGACGGCGAAGGAGACGACGTTGGGCGAGGCCATGAACATGTCCTTGTCGGACAGGTTGATCTCGCCGATGCGCGACTCGTTGGGGCAGACCGAGACGTGGTCGTCGGGGACGCGCTGGGCGCACCAGACCGCGCCGGGCTTGCCGCTCGTGGGCGTCCACAGCGGGCCGACCGGCATGATCTCGAACAGCCAGACCTCCTTGGGGTCGGCCACGGCCAGCATCTCGCCGGAGTCGGTGAACCCGTAGCCGTACTTCTCGGCCAGCGAGCCCATGACCTGGATGGCCTCGCGGGCGGTCGCCGCCCCGCTCCATGGCCACGAGCGTCAGCATGGTGATGTCGAACTTGGGGGCGGCGGTGGTGTTCTCGATCTTGGCCACGTTGCCCGAGCGTCGACTCGCCGATCGAGACCTGCTTGTCGTTCATGTAGCCGAAGTCGCCGTGGATGTAGCCGTAGGTGTGGGGCGGCTGGGGGATGTCCAGGCCGGTGTAGTTGTCGCCGACCCGGTCCCACTTCAGGCCCAGGGCGGGAGACATGGCGTCGAACTGGCCGATGTGGTAGATCTTGCGCACGTCGCCGGGCTTGTGGTCGGCGGCGGGGATGCGGCGGAAGGTCCAGTCGCAGCTCCCGCAGTCGCAGGTGTGGGTGGTCATGACCGAGCCGTCGGTCGAGGCCAGGCGGCCGACCATGACGACGGTGCAGGCCTCGAGGCGCGGGTCCTCGTCGCCGCAGGTCGGGCAGACGGCGGGGGAGACGGCGGCCGGCGCGGTCTTCTCCTGCGGGATGCCGAACGTCGGCCCTCCGATGACAAGGATGGTCAGGGCCGCTAAAAAGACGAAAAGCCGGGATTTTCTGGTCATGAGGTCCTCCTTCGCCGTCTACTATAACGGAAAGGAGGAGCAGGGTTCAAATAAACCCGTTCGATACCCCGGGCTGAAGCCCGGGGTATTAGTAGGGTTAATACTGAGCGGCGCTCTCTACCCCGATTTGAAAATCGGGGTTTGGCGCCGCGAATGTATCAAGGCGGACAAGATACCGGCATGGATCTTTTCTATTTTCCCCTCGAATGGCCCCTGGCGACCGTCCGGACCCAGGAATCGGGGCCCAGCCAGTCGAGCTGGGAGTAATCGGGCTTGAAGGCCTTGAGGATATCGGCCTTGACCATATCGGCGGCGGTCTTCCCGGAGGCGAACTCCTTTTTCACGATTTCGATCATCGCGGCCAGATCGTCCCGGTATTTCTTCAATTCGGCCGACTTGAGATCCCGGCCGTGGCCGCTGACGAAGGTCGTGGTCGGGGGGAAGACGTCGAGGACCTTGTCCAGCAGCTCGAGATAACCGCGGGCGTCGTCGACCGCGGGACAGCTTTGCGAGAGCAGGAGGTCGCCCATGCAGACGACGCCCGCCTTAGGAAAATGGATCAAGAGATCCACGGGGGAGTGCAGACCGGGGTAGGAGACGAGATGGATCTCTTCCCCGTTGAAAGCCATGACATAGGGAGCGGGGAGGGTCAGTCCCGAGCGGCCCGTCAGGGGCTTGTCCGACATGGCGGCCAAGCCTTTCGGCTCCCCGCGGCCGAGCTTGGCCGCGTCGATGACGGCCTCCGTCGATGGAGCCAGGACCTTGTTGCCGGCCACGTGATCCCAATCGGTATGGGTGTTGACGACGTACCGGAAGGCGCCCGCGGCGAAACCCGCCACGGCCCGCTTGAACACCTCGAGCGAGCGCGTGTTGAAGCCGGTGTCGACGACCAGGATGCCGTCCGGACCGTCGAACACGACCAGGTTGTTCCGCATGCCCCAGGGGTAGGCGAATCTGTGGAGATGGGCGGAGAGCTTGACGATTTCGAATTCGGCCGGGGTCGCGGTGGCGCCTCGGGAGGTCAGGAGATCGATGATCGCCGCGTCGCCGTTCTCCAGCGCGGGGTCCAGCGGCCGGCCCTGGTACTTCGAAGCGGCGTTGACGTCGGCGCCCTTCTCCACCAGGAGCTTGACGATCGCCAGGGGCAATCCGCGCCGGCAGGCAGCCAGGAGAGGCGTCATCAGGGAATTCGTCCGGACGTTGACGTCGGCGCCCCGGCCGACGAGATACTCGACCAGGGCGATCTGACGATTGGAGACGGCGACGAACAGGATCGTCTCGCCGGCCTCGTTGGCGGCGTTGAGCAGGCCGGGATCCTTCTCGATGAGCGACTGGGCTTTCGTCAAGTCCCCGGCCCTGACGGCCCGCTCGAGCTCCTGGGCGGATGCCCCCGACGCCGCAAGGCCGAAGAACAACGTTGCGGCCAGGGCGGCCCCACGCCGGCAGGTTCCCATTCTCATTTCCTATCCTCCTTCGAAGATGCCGTCTTCCTCAACGCCTCGATGATACCGGCGTCGACCCAGAAGACGTCCCATTTGTACTGGGCCGGATTCTTGATCGACAAGGCTTGAAGATCCGCGTAGCTAACCGAACGGTCGTAGCTCGGCGTGGCGTCGGCCGGGGGGAAGGCCGAAAAGAAGAAGGCCTTTCCGTCCGGCGAGAACGAGGCGACGCCCCCGATCGACAGCCCGTTGATCTCCTTCCCGAGGTTGATCCACTCGCTCCATTGGTCCCGCTCGTCCCGGAAGGAGACGTAGTAATTGTGGCCGGGTCCGACGGCGTCGCTTCTCCCGCTCAGGGGCATGACCAGGCAGCTCTCGTCGGGCGCAACGGCGGCATGAAACTGGGTTTTTTGAGTATTGATCGCGGAGGGGAGACGTTCCGGCTCCTGGAATTTCCCGGCGATCACCCTCGACCGGAAAATGTATTCCTCCCCGCCGTCAAATTGGCGCGAAAAATACAGCGTTCCCGCTCTGGTCACGGAAGGGCAGACGGCGATCCGCTCGCCGTTGACCGGCAATCCGACCGGCTGTGGCTCGCTCCAGCCGGCGGCCGTCCGGTCGACGAACCAGATGTTGTACTTGGCGCCCCCGGAAAGCGGCCGATTGGAGTGGAAAAAGAGCCTCGTACTACCCGGCTGGAAGCATGGAAAGCCGTCGCTCCAGCGGCCCGAGAAGGGTGCCACTTCGGGCGGAGTCCAGGACCCGCCGATGAAACGCGTGACGACGATCGTCTCGATCCGATTCAGTATGACCGTGAAGAGGCATTCCCTCCCGTCGGCGGTGAGCGTCACGCCGGCCTCGTTCAGGCCCGTCGAGACGATACCGGGCAGGAAGATTGCGGGCGTCCCGGGAGCCGGGCCAAGGCTGCCCAGAACGATGGCTGCTGCGAGGGCGCCAACGAAGGCATTCATCGTGTATCCTTTCCATCGGCCGCTAAAAAGCCGTTTGAGGGCTTCCGAGAGGGGACGAGAGCCGGACGGACTTCGTACTTGGAGGTAACGTTGCGGCCACCCCTTTTGTTAAGACCGATATCCAGGGGGATCAAAATCCTAGGCGCCAGTTCCCATGCGTTTTGCCGGCGAAATCATGGTAATATTATGTCCGGGAAATCCCAAAGGAGAGATGGCCATGAACAGGGAGGAGATCATTTTCGAGGTTCGTGAGGACGAGGCCGAGGGCGGCTTCGTGGCTCATGCATTGGGTCAATCCATCGTGACGCAGGCCGAGACTTGGGAGGAGCTTCGCAAGAATATCCGCGAAGCCGTATTGTGTCACTTTGAGGAAGGCCAGGCGCCCCGTGTGATCCGACTCCACCGCGTCATGGACGAGGTCATGGCTTTGGCATGAAGCTACCCAGAGATCTCTCTGGCGCTGATTTGGAAAGAGCGCTCGGACGAGCCTTCGGGTATTCACTATCCCGACAAGTCGGCTCGCATCGACGATTGACTACGCAACGGAACGGGGAACACCATCTCACCGTTCCAAACCATGATCCGTTGAAACCGGGGACGCTACGAGCGATTCTGCGGGAAGTCGGCGACCATCACAAGCTGGAAGCCGCTGCCGTGATGGAGAAGCTTGGCTTCTAGCTCGCAGAGCGTGATGTCATTCCGTTAATATTCCAGCAAATTTCCTTATCGATACGTTCGCGGCGCTCGAACCCCGATTTTCAAATCGGGGGATGAAGCGCCGCTCAGTATTGACCCTGATAATACCCCGGGTTTTAGCCCGCCCTCATTCTCTCCGAGAATGAGGACTGCAAAGCCCGGGGTATCGAGCGGGTTTATCAGAATCCCGGATCGGTGATCTTCTTCTCCGTCCAGGTCCCGAATTTGGCCAGCTGGGCCTTGATCTCGGCGCTCTTGCCGACCACGACCAGGACGTAGCCGTCCGACGGCAGCAGTCGGGCCGCGGCGGCCTTAACGGCGGCCGGGTCGGCTTTCTCGACGCCGGCCAGGTAACGGTCGTAGTAGTCGAACCCGAGGTTGAAGAAGGCCAGGCGGGCGTAGGCCCCGGCCTTGCTGGCGTTGGTCTCCAGGGTGGGCGGGAACTGGCCCTGGACGTAGTTGCGCGAGCTCTCCACCTCTTCGGCCGCGAAGCCATCGGCCCGGGCCTTTTTCAGCAGGTCGAAGACGATCTGGAGCATCTCGCCGATCTTGTCGTTCTTGGTGTAGGAGGAGGCGGTGAATGTTCCGCCCGAGCTGAAGGTAACGAAGGAGCTGCCGGCGCCATAGGTCAGGCCGCGCTTGATCCGCAGCTCGGTCATGAGCCAGGACGTGAAGCGGCCGCCGAAGAGCGTGTTCATGACGGTGGCCGAGGGGCTCAGCGGATCGCCCAAAGCGTAGCCGGGGGCGCCCAGAATCCAGTAGGCCTGGTTGGCGTCCGGCTTGTCCACCAACAGGAGCTTGACGCCCTGCGGCTTGGGCAGGGGGGGCAGGGTGACGGCCGGGACCTTGGCCGCGCCCTTCCACTTGCCGAACGTGGCGTTGAGCAGGGTCGTCAGGGCCGCCCTGTCGATGTCGCCCACGACGGCGGCTACGGCCTTGGCCGGCCCGTAGAAGGACTGGTGGTAGGCCTTGACGTCGGCCAGGGTCATCTTGGCCAGGGAGTCTTCCGTGCCGTTACTCAGATGGCCCAGGGGGTGGCTGCCGTAATAGGCTCTGGCGAAATAATAGCGGACCGCCGCGCCCGGCGAATCCTTGATCGATTTCAGCCCGTCCCGCCGGGTTTTGACGGCCTTGTGGAACTCGTCCTCCTTGAAAGAGGGGACGGCGATGCAGTCGGAGGCGATGGCCAGGAGCTTGGCGAAATGCTCGCTCAAGCTGTCGGCCGCGACCGTGACCATCTCTTCGCTCGAGCCGATATTCAGGCGGGCGCCCATGAAGTCGACCGCTTCGGCCATGGCGTCGGCGTCCAGGGCGCCTGCGCCTTTCTGCAGCAGCTCGGCCGTCAGGCTGGCGATGCCTTCCAGCGCGGCCGGCTCCTGGGCCGAGCCGGCGCCGCGAAGCATGAGCCGGAAGCTCACGATCGGGGTCTCGGTCGTCCGCAGGAAATAGACGGTCATCCCGTTCTTGAGGACGAGCTTCTCCGGAGCGGGCAGCTTGAATGCGGCCGCGGCGGGCAGGGCCACGGCCAGGGCCAGCAGGATGAGGACGGCGATCGTCCGGGTCTTCACTTCTCACCTCCCGCCGGGACGAGCGTCCCGACCGTCTTGTTGTTCTCCTGGAAGACCTTGCGGGCGGCCTCCGCGACCCTGTCCCTCTTGACGGCGCCGTAGTCCTCCATCCGGCTGAAGGCCTTCTCGTAGCTGCCGTAGAGGATCTCGGCCCGGCCCAGGGCGCCGGCCTTGCCGTTGATCGACTGCAGCCCAAAGTAGTACTGGCTGCGGATCATGTTGAGGGATTTCTGGAATTCAGCCTCGGTGATCCCGTCCGTCTTGATCTTGCCCAGCTCCTCCTCGATGACGGCCTCGATGCGGGCCAGGTCGGCGCCCGGCCGCGGCTGGACGTCGATGGTGAAGAGCATGGGATCGATCGTCTCCGCGATGCCGCCCCCGACGGCCGATGGCCAGCTGCTCCTCCCGGACCAGCCGCCTGTAGAGCCGGCTGCTCTCGCCGCCGAGGAGGGCGTTCTCCAGGATGGCCAGGGGCGGGAAGTCGGGGTCCGAGGCGGCCGGAGCAGTGCCAGACCACCTGGAAGGAGGGCGCCTGGGCCTCCTTGCGGATGAGCACCCGCTTGGTCCCCATCTGGGGCGGCTCGACGGTGGACACCGGCGGCGGCGGCGTGCCCTTGGGGATCGGGCCGTAGTACGCGGCGGATGAGATCGGTCGCCTTGGCCGGGTCGAAGTCGCCGACCAGGATCAGGACGGCGTTGTTGGGGGCGTAGTAGGTGTGGTAGTAGGCCAGAATCTCGTCCCGCCGCCAGCTCAGGATGTCGCTCATCCAGCCGATGACGTCCCAGTGGTAGGGGTGGGCCATGATGGCCGTGGCCTGGACGTTTTCGCTTGAGGATGGACGTCGTTGCTGTTCTCGACCGCCTTGCGGCGCTCCGAGGCGACGACCCCGCGCTCCGACTCGAGGACCTGCGGATCGAAGGACGCGTCCTGCATCCGGTCGGCCTCCATGGCCATCATCGCCTCCAGGGCGGCGGCCGGGAACCAATCGGTATAGCCGGTCATGTCGTTGCCGGTGAAGGCGTTGTTGGCTCCGCCGGCGAACTCCATGCGGCGGTCGAACTCGCCCGGGCCGAACTTGGGCGAGCCGTTGAACATCATGTGCTCGATGAAGTGGGAGACGCCGGTCAGGCCCGGCCGCTCGTTGCGCGAGCCGACCCGGAAGAAGGTGTACAGGGCGATGTTGGGGATGGCGTGGTCCTCGACCAGCAGGACTTTAAGCCCGTTGTCCAGGCTGAAGACCTTGACGTCCTCCTTGCGGAAGGCGGCCCCGGCCGCGGCGGCCAGGATGACGGTCAGGAGAAGGGTCCAGGCGAGCTTTCTTTTCATGAACAGCCTCCATGCGGATTTCCACTCTAACAGAGGGGCGGGGGAGGGGTCAAACCGACTCCGGGGGGAGCCTCCCCGGGGACGCGCCCGGTCGTTGGAGGCGCGGGCGGGGACGAGCCGGGGCTGTAAAGGATGGACAACTTCTGTATAATAGCCGGGGAGAGGGTTTCGTCATGCATCCGGTCGGCCAGCTAAAAACGTTCGCCTCGCTTCTCGCCGATGAGGTCTATCATACCGTTCTCCTACCTGCGGCACCGCCGCGGCGTCCTGCCGGGCGAAGTCCTCCATCAGCTCTACGCCATGGGCTATCGGTCGGCGCCCATCGTCTGCCTGATCACCTTCCTGATCGGCATCACCATCTCGCTGACCTCGGCCGCCCAGCTCAAGATGTTCGGGGCCGACATCTATCTGGCCGACCTGATCGGGATCGCCATGATCAAGGAGCTGGTCCCCCTGATGGCCGGCATCATGCTGGCCGGCAAGATCGGGGCTTCGATCACGGCCGAGATCGGGACCATGAGCCTCATGGACGAGATCGACGCCCTGACCACCATGGGGGTGGCGCCGGTCCGGTTCCTGATGGTGCCCCGGCTGCATCGCCATCACCCTGGCCGTGCCCCTTCTGGTCGCGCTGGCCGATTTCGTCGGCATCGCCGGCGGAGCCATCGTGGCCCGGACGACCCTGGGCATCCCGATCAACGCCTTTCTGCGCGAGATCCTGACGGTCGTGACGCTGCGCGACTTCCTGACCGGCCTGGGGAAGACGCTCGTCTTCGGCTGGGCCGTGGTCATCGCGGCCGGGTTCAAGGCCTTCACTCTGGAGCGGGGGGCGGAGGGCGTGGGCAAGGCCACGACCGAGTCGGTCGTCCTCTCGATCGCCCTGATCATCGGGCTGGATTGCGTCTTCGCCTTCGTTCTGTATTGAGGAGCGCATGGACATTATCCAGGTCCGCGATCTCGACGTCGGCTACGGTGCCGAGGCCGTCTTGAGCGGGCTGAGCTTCACCGTTCCCGTCGGCCGCATCACGGTCATCGTCGGCGAGAGCGGCTCGGGCAAGTCCACCCTGCTCAAGACCCTGATCGGGCTGCTGCCGCCGCTGCGGGGCACGATCCTGCTGTCCGGTGAGCCGATCGAGTTCGACTCCGACCGGGAGCTTCGCCGCTTCTACCGCCGGATCGGCGTCCTGTACCAGAACAGCGCCCTGCTCAACGCGTTGACCCTCTACGAAAACATCGCCCTGCCCATCCGCATGCACCACGGGGATTGGCCGCGGGAAAAAGAGGCCGAGCGGGTGGGCGCCATGCTCGGCCGGGTCGGCCTGGGCGGCGACGAGGCCAAGTATCCCTTCGAGCTGTCGGGCGGGATGCGCAAGCGGGCCGCCCTGGCCCGGGCCATGGTCCTCAAGCCCGATCTGGTCTTTTGCGACGAGCCGTCGGCCGGTCTGGACCCGATCACCTCGGCCGGGTTGGACGCGCTCTTGAACGATCTCCGCACCGCGCACGGCGTGACCTTCGTGGTGGTCACCCACGAGCTTCGCTCGATCGCCCGCATCGCCGACCGGATCCTGGTTCTGCGCGACGGCCGCCTCCATTTCGACGGCGAGTATGCCGACGTGGCGGCTTCATCCGATCCCTACCTTCAGGCCTTTTTCCTGAGAAAGGCGGCGTCATGATCAGCAAGGAGCAGAAGACCCGGCTGATGGTCTTCACCACGGCCTCGCTGGCCCTGTTCATCCTCTTCCTGGCCCTGCTCATCCTGCCCATGCTCAAGGCCCGCGGCGTCCGCTACGTCATCAACTTCACCGGGACCTCGGTCAACGGGCTGGTGACGGGCTCGGCGGTCAAGTACCAGGGCGTCGAGGTGGGCAAGGTGGCGGACGTCAGCGTCCATCCCGACGACCTGGCCTCGATCCGGGTCCGGCTGGAGCTTGCGCGCGCCTTCCCGGTCAAGAAGGACATGACCGCCACCCTGGCCTTCGGCGGCATCACCGGGTCCAAGTTCATCGAGCTCAGCGGCGGCAGCAACGATTCCGAAGGGCTGCCGCCCGGAGGCGAGATCCCCGCCGTCCGCAGCCTGGGCGAGCGGGCCGAGGACATCGTGGCCAATATCGACACGGCCGTCCGGCGGATCAACAACCTGCTCGGCCCGGACAACCAGAAGAGGATTTCGGCCTTCCTGGAGAACACCGAAAAGAGCGCCGCCGTCATCTCCGGCGTCCTGGAAGCCAAGCGGGAAAACCTGGCCAACGCCATCACCAACATCGAGAAGGCGGCCAACGACTTCGGCGCCGTGACCGAGAACCTGCGCCGGATCACGGGCGACCTGAGCGGCCTGACCGCCAAGCTCGATACCAGCGCGGGGGACGCGCTGGACAACCTGAACAAAAGGTTCTCGGACGAGGAGATGGGCCAGGTCCTGCGCAACCTGGAGACTTTCATCGAGGTCGCCTCCTCCAGCCTGAAGAAGATCGAGACGCTGGTCGTCGTCCAGCAGGCCGATCTGCGGTCGACGGTCGAGGGACTTGGTTTGGTCATCGACAACCTGTCCAAGCTGTCACGCGACCTGATGGAGGATCCGACCATGTTCCTGCGCAACCGCAAGGGGAAGAAGTGATGAAGAAAGCCGCCCTGATCGTACTCTTGGCCGCGGGCCTGTGGGCCTGCTTCTCGGCTTCGCCCGACAAGATCTACCTCCAGCTCCACCTGGATGGGAGCGCCGCCCCCGGACCCGCCTTCGACAAGGCCCTGCTTATCGAGCGCGTCTCGGTGGACGAGCTCTACGACGACTTCCGGATCATTTACCGGCTGACCCCCTTCGAGATCAACTACTACGCCTACAGCTTCTGGGCCGAGAAGCCCTCGCGCATGATCCGCGACGGCCTGGACCATTATCTGGCCGGCCGCAAGGCCTTCCGCCGGATCCTCACGGACGCCTCGCGCAACGAGGCGGATTGGATCCTGCGGCCGACTCTGCACAGCATGGAAGAGATCGACGCCGAGGCGGCCTGGGCCGCCCGGCTGGCCATGGAGCTGGAGATGGTCGAGGCCAAGACCGGGACCGTGCTGGCCGCCCGGCGCTTCGACCGCCGCGAGCCCGTCGGCCGCAAGGACGTGGCGGCCGTCCCGCCCGTCCTGTCCCGCATCCTGGCCGAGGAGCTGGAGGCGCTGCTGGCCGACCTCAGGGGGAAATAAAAAGCCCCCATCCCTTCTCCGGCGAGAAGGGATGAGGGCGGTTCGTCAGGACGGAAAGACGCCGGCCCTGCTCAGCGGGCCGGGTCCTTGTCGAAGTCCTCGAGCTTCTTGTACTTCTTGAAGAATTCCTTGGTCGTCACGGCCACCACCCCGCTGAGGAGGGTCAGGGCGATCAGGTTGGGGATGGCCATCAGGGCGTTGGCGATGTCCCCGATGTAGAAGACGAGCTCCAGGGAGATGAGCGCCCCGATGAAGCACAGGCCGACGTAGACCAGGCGGTAGGGGAGCGTCACCTTGATTCCGAACAGGAACTTCATGCACTGCTCGCCGTAGTAGTACCAGCCGATCAGGGTGGTGAACCCGAAGAAGAAGGAGGCCAGGGCCACCGTGCCGCTGCCGACGAACCCGGCCACCGACTTGAAGGACTCGGCCGTCAATTCGGTTCCGTTGAGGCCCTTGTCCCAGAGCCCGGTGGACAGGTTGATGATGGCCGTGAAGGAGCAGACCAGGATGGTGTCGACGAAGACCTCGGCGATGCCCAGGATGCCCTGGTGGACGGGCGACTTGGTCTGGGCGGCGGCGTGGGCGATGGGGGCGGAGCCCAAGCCGGCCTCGTTGGTCAGCAGGCCGCGGCGGAAGCCGAACTGGAGGGCCGACTTGACGGTGTAGCCGATGGCGCCGCCGGCCGCCGCGTAGGGCGTGAAGGCGTGCTTGAAGATCAGGGCGAAAACGCTCGGCACGACCGAGATGTGGGACAGGATGACGAACGTCCCTACGCCCAAATACATGAAGATCATGACCGGGACGACGAGCTCGGCCACGGCCCCGATCCGCTTGATGCCGCCGATGATGACGATGGCCGACGAGGAAGGTGATGACGACGGCCGAGGCCAGCTTGGGAACGCCGAACTGGCTGTTGAAGGACAGCGTCATCTGGTTGGCCTGCATCATGTTGCCGGTGCCGAAGAGCGTGGCCAGGGCGCCGCAGACGGCGAAGGCCGGGGCCAGGACGGAGGCCAGCTTTTTATTCTTCAGGCCGTTCTTCATGTAGTACATCGGGCCGCCGGCGATGGTCCCGTCGGGGTAATGCTCCCGGAACTTGACGCCCAGCAGGGCCTCGGCGTACTTGGTGGCCATGCCCAGGAAGCCGCAGATCCAGAGCCAGAAGACGGCTCCCGGGCCGCCCATGACCAGGGCCGTGGCGACACCGCCGATGTTGCCGTTGCCGACGGTGGCGGCCAGGGCGGTCGTCAGCGCCTGGAAGGCGGTCACGTCGCCGTCTCTCTTTTTCCCGCGGATCTTCTTGTGGAGAAGCCCGGCGAACATCAGCTTGAAGCCTTCGCCCAGCTTGCGGAACTGGATGAAGCGGGTTCGGAAGGTCATCAGAAGGCCGATGCCGAGCAGGAAGAAGAGCAGGATGGACCAGATGTTGGCCGCGGTGTGATCAACCCAAAGGGCTGCGCTTTCGAGGAACGAATTCATGCCATCTCCTCTTGATTAATGGGAAGTCGTCGTCGGCGGTCCGGCGATTTCATCGGGGACGTTGACGCAGGACGCTCTTGCGGCGGCCGTACAGGAAATAGATGGTCAGGCCGATGGCCAGCCAGATCAGGAACCGCTCCCAGGCCGTCCAGGGCAGGTTGGCCATCAGATAGCCGCACAGCAGCACGCCCAGGGCGGGCAGGAACGGGAAGAGGGGCGTGCGGAAGGGCCGGTGGATGTCGCGCCGGGTGTAGCGCAGGACGATGACCCCGGAGCAGACGATGATGAAGGCGAACAGGGTGCCGATGGAGCAGAGCTGGGCCACGACCCCGATCGGCAGCAGGGCCGAGGCGACGGCCACGATCAGCCCGGTCAGGATGGTCGTCTTATGGGGCGTGCCGAAGCGGCGGTGGACTTTCGACAGGCCCGGAGGCAGCAGGCCGTCGCGGGACATGGCGAAGAGGATGCGGGGCTGGGCCAGGATCAGGACCAGCAGGACGCTGGTGATGCCGGCCAGGGCCCCGACGCTGACGATGGCCGAGGCCCAGGGCATCTTGAGCTGGTTGAGGACCAGGGCCACCGGGTCGGGCACGCCCAGCTGCTGGTAGGGTACGATCCCGGTCATGATGGCGGAGACCGCCATGTAGAGGACCGTGGCGATGGCCAGCGAGCTCATGATGGCGATGGGCATGTCGCGCTGGGGATTCTTGGCCTCCTCGGCCGCCGTCGAGACGGCGTCGAACCCGACGAAGGCCAGGAAGACGATGGCCGCCGCCGTCATCACCCCGCCGAACCCGAAGGGCATGAAGGGCTGCCACAGGCCGGGCTTGACGTGCCAGACGGTCAGGACGATGAAGAAGACGATCACCGCCAGCTTGACGATGACGATGATCATGTTGATGCGCGAGCTTTCCTTGATGCCCCGCACGAGCAGGATGGTCAGCAGGGCGACGATGAAGATGGCGGGCACGTTGATGACCGCGCCCGTGGCGACGAACTTATGGAGCGTGTCGCTCCATTCGAGCGGGGCGTTGGTCAGAGCGGTGGGAAGTGTGGCGCCCCAGGGACGGAGGATGTTGTTGAGCAGGTTGACCAGGTAGGCCGACCAGCCGATGGCCACCAGGCAGGCGGCGACCATGTATTCGAGCAGCAGGTCCCAGCCGATGATCCAGGCGGGCAGCTCGCCCAGGGTGGCGTAGCCGTAGGTGTAGGCCGATCCGGCCACCGGGATCATGGCCGCCAGCTCGGCGTAGCAGAGGGCGCTGCAGGCGCAGGCCAGGCCGGCGATGGCGAAGGACAGGATGATGCCGGGACCGGCATGGTGGGCCGCCTCCACACCGGGCAGGACGAAGACGCCGACGCCGATGATGCAGCCGACGCCGAGCGCGATCAGGTCCCAGACGGTCAGGGCCCGGCGGAGCTTGTGGCCTTCCGTTTCCGTATCCGACAGGAGCTGACTCAGATGTTTCTTGCGGAACAGGGCGTTGGCCATGGCCACCTCGCGGGTTGGGGCTTGAGACAAGGCTTATAGCACAGCCGCGAAGGGGCGGTCAATTCGCCTTCCGAGCCTTTCCGAGACTTTGGTTGCTTTTCGACCTGTCCCTCCGCTATAGTGCCTCCGTCGCATTTCAAACGAGAGGCGCTGCGCATGGCCGCCAAAAAGAAGAATCGGCTGACCCTCTACATCTTCATCGGCATGGCCCTCGGTTTGGCCATCGGGGCCTTGTTTCCCCATATCGGGGTCCAGCTGCGGCCGCTGTCCATGATCTTCATCCGGCTGATCAAGTCCATCATCGCCCCCCTGATCTTCGCCACGATCGTGGTCGGGATCGCCGGGCACAGCGATCTCAAGTCCGTAGGCCGGATGGGGGGCAAAGCCCTCATCTACTTCGAGGTCGTCACGACGATCGCCCTGTTCATGGGGCTGGCCTTCGTCAACCTGACCCGTCCCGGCGTCGGCGTTCAGCTCGCCGCGGGCGGCGACCTGGGCGGCATCAGCGGCAAGTCCCAGACCTTTTCCGAGGTCCTCGTCCACATCTTTCCGCAGAGCTTTTTCCAAGCCGCGGCGGAGGGCGACATCCTCCAGGTCGTCGTCTTCAGCGTCATCTTCGCCGCCGGCTTGAGCATGGCGCACCATAAGAAGAAGGTTCTCCTGGACGTCCTGGACAGCGTGGCCGAGACGATGTTCAAGTTCACCGGGATCGTCATGAGGTTCGCCCCCGTCGGCGTCGGCGCGGCCATTGCCGTGGCCGTGGGCAGCAAGGGCCTGGGCGTGCTGGTCAACCTCGGGCTCCTCATCCTGACCTTTTATGCCTGCGCCATCACTTTTGTCGTCCTGGTCTTCGGCGCCGTCATCCTGATCTTCAAGGTGCCCTTGCGGCTCTTCTGGCGGGCCGTCAAGGAGCCCGCCCTGATCGCCTTCTCGACCACCAGCTCGGAGGCCGCCCTGCCCAAGGCGCTGCAGAACATGGAGGCCATGGGCGTGCCGCGCGAGGTCGTCTCCTTCATCCTGCCGACCGGGTATTCCTTCAACCTGGACGGGACGTCGCTCTATCTCTCGCTGGCCTCGGTCTTCGTGGCCCAGGCCGCCGGCGTCCACCTGGGGTTCGGCCAGCAGCTGATCATGGTCTTCACTTTGATGTTGACGAGCAAGGGGGTGGCCGGCGTGCCGCGGGCCTCGCTGGTCATCCTGGCCGGCACCCTGGCCTCGTTCGGTCTGCCGCTGGAAGGGGTGGCCATCCTGCTCGGAATCGACGAGCTGGTGGACATGGTCCGCACCACGGTCAACGTCATCGGCAACTGCCTGGCTTCGGTCGTCATCGCCAAGTGGGAGAAGAAGTTCGTCCCGGTCGAGTCGCCGGTTTTCGACTGAGATCCCCCGGTTCCCGGACTCGTTCCGGCAGGAGGCCGTCATGCGCGTTGAGCGAATCGAGATCCGCCAGACCCGGATGGAGCTCGTTTCCGCCTTCGAGACGTCGATGGGTGTGGAAGCCTACGAGGACCACATCATCGTTCGGGTGGACGGCGAAGGCCTGACCGGCTGGGGGGAGTCTCCGGTCGCGGAAGCCCCCCATTACTCGCCCGAGACGGTCGGCACGGCCTGGCACATCCTGCGCGACTTCCTGATTCCGGCCACGCTGGGGCGGACGATCGAGCGTCCCGCCGACGCCTCCGCTCTATGGGCTAAGCTCCGCGGCCATCGCATGGCCAAGGCCGGCTTGGAAGCGGCCCTCTGGGACGCGCTGGCCAAGGCCCGCGGCCTGTCGCTGTCGCGGATGCTCGGCGGTCTGCGCGACCGCGTCGCCGTCGGGGTCAGCGTCGGCCTGCAGGCAAGCCCCGAAGCCCTGGTCCGCAAGGTCGCGGCTTATCTCGAGGAAGGCTACGGCCGGATCAAGATCAAGATCGCCCCGGGCCGGGACCTCGTCCTGGTCAAGGCGCTGCGGGCCGCCTTCGGCGCCCTGCCCCTCCAGGTCGACGCCAACTCGGCCTTCGGGCTGGAGGATGCCCCGGTCTTCGAAGCCATGGACGGCGACGGCCTCCTGCTCATCGAGCAGCCCCTCAGCCACGAGGACATCTACGACCACGCCAAGCTGCAGAAGCGGCTGCGGACCCCGATCTGCCTGGACGAGAGCATCCACAGCCTGGCCGACGCGCGGGCCGCCGTGGAGCTCGGCAGCTGCCGGGTCATCAACATCAAGCCGGCCCGTGTGGGCGGCTTCCTGGAATCGGCCGCCATCCATGATTATTGCGCCGGCCCAGGGCATTCCGGTCTGGCACGGCGGGATGCTCGAGTCGGGCATCGGCCGGGCCGGCAACGTGGCCCTGGCCTCGCTCGCGAACTTCACCCTGCCGGGCGACATCTCGGCCAGCCGGCGCTATTACAAGCAGGACATCGTCGAGCCCGAGTTCGTTCTGGGCCCGGGCTCGACCCTGGCCGTGCCCACGGGGCCCGGCCTCGGAGTCGAGGTCGTCCCCGACCGTTTGGCCCGGGTCAGCCGAGCGGGTGGAGACGTTCCAGGCCGGCTGAGCCGGTCTCGGCCGGCCGGGAAACCGGCTTGCAATCGCCCGTCCGAATGAATAGAATTCCCCCCTTCGAGGTTGCCCATGAAATTCCTGCTCCCTAAAGAACCGGCGTTCTCCGAAAACTTCCAGAAGATGTCGGGCGCCCTGACCGAGATCACGGCCGTCTTCCAGGAATTCGCCCACGACTTCAAGGACTGCGAGAGCTACTGGAGACGGTGCCAAGTCCATCGAGCACAAGGCCGACGAGATCGCCCACGGCATCATCAGCCTGATCAACAAGAGCTTCATCACCCCCTTCGACCGCGAGGACATCTACCGGCTCATCCACGAGTTCGACGACATCATCGACCTGATCGAGAACACCGTCCACAACATCTTCCTGTACGACGTCTGCGACAAGAAGCCCTTCGTCGACGAGTTCGCCCATCTCATCGGCCGGGCCACGGTCGCCCTCAACCGGCTGCTCATCGAGGTCTTCGAGAAGCAGAAGTACACCGAGTCGTTGTGGAAGCTGATCCGGGAGCTGCACGACCTGGAGGACGAGGGCGACATGATCTACCAGCGGTCCATCCGAGCCCTCTTCCAGGAGGAGAAGGACCCCATCGCCGTCATCAAGTGGAAGGACATCCTGAACACGCTCGAGCACATCATGGACGTCTTCCAGAACATGAGCAACACCGTCGAGGGGATCGTGGTCAAGGGCAGCTGACCATGGAGTGGGGCTTCGGGTTCATCGTCTTCATCATCGCCGTCGCCCTGGCCTTCGACTTCACCAACGGCATGCACGATGCGGCCAACTCCGTGGCCACCATCGTCTCGACCCGGGTCCTGTCGCCCAAGCGGGCCGTGATCTGGGCCGCTTTCTTCAACTTCGTGGCCTTCCTGATCTTCGGCACGGCCGTGGCCAAGACCATCGGCAAGGGCCTCATCGACATCACCGTGGTCGATCCCCTGGTCATTCTGGCCGGCCTCCTGGGGGCCATCGCCTGGAACCTCCTGACCTGGTGGCTGGGGACTGCCCTCCAGCTCTTCCCACTCGCTGATCGGAGGCTACATGGGAGCGGCCGTGGCCAAGGCCGGGTTCGGCGTCGTCATCGTCTCCGGCTGGGCCAAGATCTTCCTCTTCATCTTCCTGGCCCCCCTGATCGGGATGGTCCTCGGCCTCCTCCTTGAAGTCGTCATGACCTGGATCTTTCACCGCCAGCCCCTGGCCGTGGTCAACGTCTGGTCCAAGCGGATGCAGTTCGTCTCGGCCGCCCTGTACAGCCTGGGCCACGGCGGCAACGACGCCCAGAAGACCATGGGCATCATCGCCAGCCTGGTCTACTCCTCCGGCCACATGAAGGAGTTCCACATCCCGCTCTGGATCGTCCTCTCGGCCCATACGGCCATCGCCATGGGCACGCTCTCGGGCGGCTGGCGGATCGTCAAGACCATGGGCCAGAAGATCGTCAAGCTGCGGCCGATCGACGGCTTCTGCGCCGAGACGGCCAGCGCCGCTTCCATCTTCATGGCCACCCACCTCGGCGTCCCGGTCTCGACGACCCACGTCATCACCGGGGCCGTGGCCGGTGTCGGCGCGGCCAAGAACGCCTCCGCGGTCAAGTGGCAGGTGACCATCAAGATCGTCTGGGCCTGGATCCTGACCATCCCCGCCGCGGCCCTGATGGGCGCCGCCCTCTACAAAGCCATCGCCTTCGCGGCCTCCCTCTGATCCCGGCCTCTCCCCTCCTTTCTATGGCGGTTGAAATCTCCACCCGCCCGGAATATATTGGCCCTTCACCCTCCGGAGGTGCCCATGATCCGTCGTCTCATCCCCGTCCTTGTCTTCGGAGCCGTCTGCGGCGCCGTCTTTGCCGCCCGGCCCGGCTCCGGCGCTGATCCGCAGTCCGTCCGGCCGCCGGCCGTCCCGCTCGTCACCCACGACCCCTACTTCAGCATCTGGTCGGCGGCCGATCGCCTGACCGACGACTGGCCCCGCCATTGGACGGGCCGCGTCCAGGCCCTGGCCGCCCTGGTCCGGATCGACGGCCAGCCCTTCCGGATCATGGGCACCTTCCCGCGGCGGGTTCCGGCCCTGGCCCAGGCCTCGCTCGAGATCTTCCCCACCCGCAGCGTCTACGTCTTCCGGGACGCCGGCGTCGAGTTGACGGTGACGTTCCTCTCGCCGCTGCTGGCCGACGATCTGGACGTGCTCTCCAGGCCGGTCAGCTACCTGACCTTTGCCGTCCGCTCCACGGACGGAAAGCCGCACGAGACGGCGATCTACGTCGACGCCTCGAGCGAGATCGCGGTCGACAGCACGGGCCAGAGTGTCGTCTGGTCGCGCCTGCGCCTGGACGGCCTCGAGGCCCTGTCGATCGGGACGCGCGACCAGCCCGTCCTGGGCCGCAAGGGCGACGACTTGCGGATCGACTGGGGCTATTTCTACCTTGGCGTCCCGGACGGTCAGGACGCCCGGACCGCGCTGGCCCTGGCCCAGCCGTCGCGCGAGGCCTTTCTGGCGGGCGGGCGGCCGCCCCTGCGGGACGAGACGGCCATGCCGCGCCCGGTGAGCGACGGCTACCCGGTGGCCGCCGCCTCCTTCGACCTGGGCCCGGTCGGCGCCGAGGCCGTCACCCGCCGGGTCATGCTGGCCTACGACGACCGCTTTTCGATCGAATACTTCTTCCGCAAGCTGCGGCCCTACTGGCGGCGCGGCGGCTGGGAGGCCTCCGACCTCCTGGAGGCGGCGACGCGCGAGGCCGCCGCCCTGGCCGAGCGCTGCCGCCGCTTCGACGAGGAGCTCATGGCCGATCTGACCACGGCCGGCGGGCCCAAGTACGCCCAGCTTGCGGCCCTGGCCTACCGCCAGTCCATCGCCGCCCACAAGCTGGCCGCGGACATCGACGGCACGCCGCTGTTCTTCTCCAAGGAGAACTTCAGCAACGGCTGCATCTCCACGGTGGACGTGATCTACCCGGCGGCGCCGATCTTCTGCTGCTCAGCACCGGCTTGCTGCAGGCCCTGCTGACGCCGGTCTTCGACTACGCGGCGACTGGCGCGGTGGAAGTTCCCCTTCGCCCCGCACGACCTGGGCACCTACCCGCAGGCCAACGGCCAGGTCTACGGCGGCGGCGAGCAAGACCGAGGAGAACCAGATGCCGGTCGAGGAGAGCGGCAACATGATCCTGATGGTCGCCGCCCTGGCCCAGGTCGACGGCAACGCCCGCCTACGCCCACCGCTACTGGGACCAGCTCACGACGCTGGGCCGAATACCTCAAGGACAAGGGGCTCGACCCGGAGAACCAGCTCTGCACCGACGACTTCGCCGGCCACCTGGCCCACAACGCCAACCTCTCGCTCAAGGCCATCCTGGCCTTCGGGCCTACGCGCGAGCTGTGCGAGATGACCGGGCAAGAAGGCCGAGGCCGCCTCGTATCAAGGCCATGGCCGCCGACTTCGCCGCCGCAGTGGGTCGAAGATGGCCGACGACGGCGACCACTACCGGCTGGCCTTCGACAAGCCCGGCACCTGGAGCCAGAAGTACAACCTGGTCTGGGACAAGCTGCTCGGCTACAACCTCTTCCCGGCCGAGGTGGCCCGCAAGGAGCTCGCCTACTACCGCAAAGTCCAGGCCGCCTACGGCTTGCCGCTCGACAACCGCAAGGAATACACCAAGCTCGACTGGGTCGTCTGGACGGCGACCCTGGCCGAGCTCGGCCGAGGAGTTCGCCGCCTTCATGGATCCCGTCTACGCCTGGCTGAACGCCACGACCGACCGGGTGCCGCTGACGGACTGGTACTGGACCGCACAACGGCCGCAAGACCGGGTTCCAGGCCCGCCCGGTCGTCGGCGGCGTCTTCATCAAGATGCTGGCCGACCCGGCCCTGGCCGCCAAGTGGGCCCGCCGGGCCGGGCCGGCGGCGAAATGAGAATCGGACCGTAAAGGGAGAGAGGGCCATGAAAAGGAAAGCGATCGTCGTTGTCTCCGCCTCGATCCTGCTCGCGGCCTGCGCCAAACCCGCGCCCGCTACACCGAGGGAAAAGGTGGCCGCGTCTGCCGCACCGGGAGGGACCATGTTCAAGGACGATGTCGAATTCCTCAAGGCCCAGACCCAGGTCGAAATCCTTGCGGATGCGGCCGGCCTGGCCCAGGTCGCGGTCAATCCCGACCTCCAGGGCCGGGTCATGACCAGCACATCCGGCGGGCCCGAGGGCCCGAGCTTCGGCTGGATCAACCGCGGCCTGCTGGCGACGAAAGAGAACAACCTGCACATGAACGCCTTCGGCGGCGAGGACCGTTTCTGGCTGGGGCCGGAAGGCGGCCAGTTCTCGATTTTCTTCAAGAAGGGCGAGGCCTTCGACCTGGATCACTGGTTCACCCCGCCGCCGATCAACGAAGGCGGCTTCCCGGTGGTCGAGAGGGCTGCGGACAGGATCGCCTTCAAAGCCCCGATGCGGCTCGTGAACTACTCCGGCACCGTCTTCGACCTCGAGGTCAACCGTACCGTAGCGCTGCTCAAGCCGGAGGAGCTCGCCGCACTCGGGCTGGACGTCCCCGCCGGCGTCTCGTGGGTGGCCTTCGCCTCGATCAACGCCATCGTCAACACCGGCCAAGCCGCTTGGACGAAGGACTCCGGGCTTCTCTCGGTCTGGATCCTGGGCATGTTCAACCCTTCGCCCACGACGACCATCGTGGCCCCCTTCCGGGCCGGGGCGGAGGCGGAGCTCGGCCCGATCGTCAACGACGCCTATTTCGGCAAGGTCCCGGCCGACCGCCTGAAGACGGACGCGGACAGGAGCGTCCTCTACTTCAGCGGCGACGGCGCCTATCGCAGCAAGATCGGGCTGACGCCGCGCCGGGCCTCCTCCTTCATCGGCAGCTACGACGCCGCGGGGCGGGTCCTGACCCTGGTCCACGTCACGGTCGATCCGTCCGGCGACTACGTCAATTCGATGTGGGAGATCCAGAAGGAGCCCTTCCGCGGCGACGCGGTCAACTCTTACAACGACGGCCCGGCTTCGCCGGGGGCTGAGCCTTTGGGCCCGTTCTACGAGCTCGAGACCTCGTCGCCCGCGGCCGCGCTGGCTCCGGGCGCGAAGCTCGTCCATGAGCATGTGACCATGCATTTTCAGGGCCGGGAGGCGGCGCTGGACGGTATCGCCCGCAAGGCGCTGGGCGTGGGCCTGGCCGAGATCAAGGCGGCCTTCGGAAAATAGGCGCTTCTCCCCGGAACGGGAATTGCGCCGGCCTAGAGCTTGGCGATCCGGGCCAGGGATTTGCCGAAGCGGGCGATCTCGTCCCGGGTGTTGTAGTGGGCCGCGCCGACGCGGACCATACCGCCCTGGCCCTCTACTTCCAGTCGGCGGGTGACTTCCAGGGCATAGTAGTTGCCGTCCCAGACGAACAGCCCGTCCTTGTCCATCTCCTCGGCGATCCGACGCGGCGACAGGTTCGGAAGCCGGAAGGCGAACGTCGGGGCCCGCTCATCGAAGCGGGCCGGATCGGTCAGGCCATAGATTTTCGCGGCGGGGACATCCTGCAAGGCCTTGAGCAGGGCTAGGCTTAAATCCTTCTCGTAGGCCCGGATCGCGGCCTGGGCCTGCTTGTAGAGGAGAGCCCGGCCTTGGAAGCGGCCGGATAGGGCGGGGCCGAAGTCCCCGCCGAATTCGCGGCCCAGCCACTCGAAGTATTCCATCGTGCCGTACAATCCGGCGATCGCCTCGTGGTTCTGGGTGCCCGTCTCGAAGCGGGTTGGGAGCGCGTCGGAAGCGGGCCTGACCTTGTAGGCGAAGAGCTCGCTCAGGATCTCGCCCCGGCCGTAGAGGACTCCCATGTGCGGGCCGAAGAACTTGTAGGGTGAGCAGGCCAGGAAGTCGAACCCGCCGGCCTGGACGTCGATCGGGCCGTGCGGCGCATAATGCACGGCGTCGATGAAGACGAGGGCGCCCGCGGCATGGGCCATTTCGGTCATCTTCTCGACCGGGTTGATTGTGCCCAGGGCGTTGGAGGCATGGCCGAAGGCGACCAGGGCGGGCTTGCCCGCCAGGGCTCTCTCGAAAGCGGCCAGGTCGAGCGTCCCGTCCTCGGGGTGAAAGTCCACCCACTCGATCCGGCAGCCCCGGTCCTCCGCCAGGAGCAGCCAGGGGGAGATGTTGGCGTCGTGGTCGAGCCGGGTGACGATGATCGTGGTACCCGGCTCGATCCGGCGGGCCAGCGATCGGGTCAGGTGGAAGGTCAGGCTGGTCATGTTGGCCCCGAACAGGACTTCCTCGGGCCGCCGGGCGTTCAGGAAATCGGCCATGGCCGCCCGGGCCTTGGCCAGCATCTCGTCCGAGGCGCGGCTGGTGGCGAAGGTGCCGGCGTGGTTGGCGTTGTTCTCGATCAGGTATTCCATCAGGCGGTCGAGGGACTGCTTGGCGATCTGGGTGCCTCCGGGATTGTCCAGGTAGGCTTCGGGCCGGTGCAGGGCCGGAAATTGGTGACGGACCTTGGTGAGATCGAGGGGCATGGCGGTCTCCTTTCGTTCGGAGGATCAGGGCTTGCGGGCGGAGGCGGCCTTTTCCATCTCGCGGTTGAGCAGGAACTGCTCCAGGTTGGCCTCGATGTCGCCGGCTGCCCGATCGTAGGCGTCCATGCCCAGCCCGCAGGGGTCGGCGATCTCCCAGCCATAGAGCCGGTCCAGCGGGATCTGGGGCATGCCGGAGAGGCGCAGAAACACGGACGAGTCCATGGCGATGATGTAGTCGAAGTCTTGCGGCCGGCTGTCGAGGACGAAACGGGGGACATGGCCGGAAAAGTCGAGTCCCGTCCGCCGCCGGATGAGCTGCAGGGCTTCGGGAAACATCCGAACCGGCGAGGGCGCCACACCGGCGCTTGCGGCCTCGACCTCCGCGGCGTGCCAACGGCGAGCCAGGGCTTCAGCTATCGGGCTGCGGCAGAGATTGGCCAGGCAGACGAACAGGACCTTGCTGGGCTTATCGTCCTCAGCGGGATGGCTCATGGGTGAAGGAGTTATAGCGGGCGCGAGCGGGGTTGTCAAGGCGCGGCCGTCGGCCGTCGGTTGACGCCTCTCGGCAAGGCGCGGATAATAAAGCCATGAGAATCCTCCTGCTCCTGACCGCCTCGTTTCTGGCCTGTACGGCCGTCGCCCTGGCCGTCGAGGATAAGCCGCTGGCCACGGTTCCCTCGGTGGACTTGGGCAAGTACATGGGCCGTTGGTTCGAGATCGCCTCCTTTCCCCAGAAGTTCCAGAAGGGATGCCACTGCACCACGGCCGACTACGCCATGACCGACAAGGGCTATGTCCAGGTCGTCAACACCTGCCGCAAGGATGCCGCCGACGGCAAGGTCAAGACGGCCAAGGGCAAAGCCTTCGTGGTCGAGGGGAGCGGCAACGCCAAGCTCAAGGTCCAGTTCTTCTGGCCCTTCCGCGGCGACTACTGGATCATCGATCTGGCGTCGGACTACAGCTATGCCGTGGTCGGGGATCCCAGCCGGAAGTACCTCTGGATTCTGGCCCGGACGCCGAAGATGGACGAGGCCCTCTACGGCGAGATCACGGCCCGCATCGCGGCCAAGGGTTTCGACGTCGCCAAGCTGGTCCTGCAGGACCAGGCCTGCGCCGGGAAGTAAGGTCCATCTCCCGATTCCGGGAAGAGCGGTCTGGAGTGTCGTCCCGGCGGCTTCGGCCTCGCCTCGCCACATGCAGCCGAAGGCTCTATCCAATCCCCGCCTTCGAAGGCGGGGTAGGGGTGGTGATATCAATGAGAATAAGAGTGTTGTGCGCCTTCGGAATTAAAATGCGCCGGCCTCGCGATTTCGCCGTTGGCCGACACTCCAGACCGCTTGGATTTCCCGAAATCGGGAGATGATCTAAAAATAGGTCTCACTTCCAGAGGAAGGGCGAGGCCAGGCGCTGCTCGATCCAGGCTTTATCGATCAGGATCCCATACTGGTCGTGCCGCATGGTCAGGCCGGTGTCGTACCGCAAAGCCTCGCGATAGTGGCCGAGGGCCGCTTCCCGCTCGCCGGCCAGATCCTTGAGCATCCCCATCCAGGCCTGGGCCGCGAAGCGCTCGAGCGGTTCCGGGCTGGCCTCGGCCAGGGCGGCGAAGGATTGGTAGGCTTGGGCATAGTATGCCTCGTCGAACAGGGCCAGCCCGAGGCGGAACCAGACATTGCGGTCCGCGGATTTCAGGCCTCGGGCGATCTCGAAGAGCCTGACCGCCCGCTCGCCGGCGCCCGTGGACGGCAAGTCGAAGAGGACGGCGCTTTTCAGCTCGGCCGCGCCCATGGGGATCGGCTCCGGCCGCAGGGCGAAGGCGTGCTCGGGGTCCAGGACGACGGCGCGCAGGGGAGAACGGGTCTCGAAGCGAAGTACGGTGAGATCGGACAGCCGATCGGTCACCCCGGTCCGGCTCGATCCGTCCTGGAGCTCGATGCGGACCGGGACGGGCATCCGCATCGTGCCCAGCGAGGTGATCCGGACCTCGACGGTGTAACCGCTGCCGCGCGGGACGCTGTTCTGGGCCGTCACTTTATAGCAAGGGTAGGAGCTTGACCGAACCCAGGCCCGGGAGAACCAGCTCAGGTCCAACCTGCTTTCCTCTTCGGCCAACCGGAGGAAGTCGCGCCAGCCCATGCGGCGGCCGCCGTAATCCCTTTGGGCCCTGGCGTATGCCCGCAGGAACGTTTCCCGGCCCAGGACGCCGTCCAGGGCGCTGACGACGCTGAATCCCTTGCCGTGGACGATGTTGTCGTTGCGGCCCCAGTCGATCCGGGCCTCCTCCGCAGGCGGGATGTCCAGGGTCGTGTCGAAGCGCTTCTCCAAGCCGGCCAGGAACTGGGCGAAGAACCCCGGGTGGCGCTCGGCGGATAAGCCGCGGGCCCGGCTGTACTCGCGGTCGGCGAAGATGCCCAGGCCGAGCCAGAGCCAGGCGGGCTCGTCGGCATCCAGGACGTGCTCGCCCCAGTACTGATGGCCGACTTCATGGGCGGTGATCCATTGCCAGAAGTCGGCGTTGCGGGAGGCCATCTTCTCCTGGCCGTGGATCACGACGATCCCGGCCGCCAGGGGGTATCCGCCCCAAGGCTCGGATCCGCCCGGGACGACCGTCAGCGACGGGAAGGGGTAGAAGCCGTGCATCTTTTTAAAGAAGCGCACGGCATCGGCCGCCGTGCCCAGGCACAGCCGGGCGCAATCCGCGCCCGCCGGCGTGAAGAGCGCCCGGACCAGGACGCCGTCGGCATCCGCCTCCTCGACGGCCATGCCGCGCCCCAGGTAGACCCCGAAGGCCGGCGCGGACGCCACGACGTAGGCGCCTTGGCGCGAGTCGAATCGGCCCCCCGCTGCCAGGGCATAGCCGGCGGGAGCGGCGATACGGACCTCGAAGGCGTCGTGGACCGCGAGCCCGTTCCACCATAGCCGAGGGAACCAGCGGGTCAGCTTGTACTCGCGGCCGTCGCCGCGCAGGAGATCGGCGGCCGAGAATTCGACGCTGAGCGCCAGCTCGCCCTTGGCAGCGATCGGCGCCGGGAGCTCGAAGACCAGGGGGGATGAAAGCCGGGCCTTCCCTTCAGGGTTAAGCGGTTCGAGCCGGCGGCCGTCGACGGCGACTTGGATCGTCCTAACGGGCGAGACGGCCCAGTCCAGCGCGATGCGGGTCATGGGGCGGGGGCCGGGATTGAAGAGGCGAATGGTCTCGCGGCCGCTCAGGCTGCCGTCCTCCAGCTTGATCGAAGCCTCGACGGCGTACCGGGATTTTGGGGGATCGGGGGGGACTTCGAGGGTCTGGGCTGCGCCGACGAGCGCCAGGAGGGCAAGCGCGAGGGCGGCCGGATAGGCTTTGCGAAGGGCCATGGCGAAACTCCTTGACGGAGCTTCTATTATAATGGAAAGGGGGTGGCTGTCCCATTCCGACGACATGCGTCCCCCCGGGGAGGCGATCCGGGCTGAGGAAGGGAAGGCCGACGGGCGGAGGCACTCGGCACGAATCTTGCCTTACAGAGTTTGTTGGCCCCCTCGGACCCGTGCTAATATGATCTTGAACATCGTATTGGAAAGAGGGAATGTTTATCCAGGAGAAGGGATCATGAACAAGACGAAATGGATTCTCGTGGCCGCGGCCGCGCTCGTCCTGACGGGCTGTGCCATGAACATGCTGCCGACCAAGGACCCCTGGTACGCCAAGCATTTTTTCATCATGCAGGACTTCGAGCGCAAAGCCTACACCCAGATGAGCGAGAACGGGCGCTTGGAGCTCCAGAAGATCTTCTGGACCGAGCGGGCTCCGGCCGCCCGCATGGAGTTCGATAAGCGGTTGGCCTACATCGAACAGAATTTCCGGCGCGAGAACTCGGCCCAGCCCTGGAACACGGACCGGGCTCGGGTCTATCTGCTCAACGGCAGTCCTGCTTCGCTTGAATACACCCAGAACGATAATTGGGCTATGCAGACGGGCGCCGGGGCCGCGGCGACCGGCGCCGCCGGCGTCAACTCCCGCTCCGGGGAGGATATCCAGGCCAACACCATGGAAGTCTGGTCCTACCCCTTCCAGCAGTACCTGGTCGCCTATGCCTTCACCTTCCAGCCGCCGAACAAGTGGAAGGCCGTGACCATGACCGCCGGCGGCGCCCGCTTCATCGGCGACCTGGAACAGATGAATAAGATGAATCAGTGGGGGCCCAAGGATCCCGACGCCTACGTCCGCAAGCTGGACGAGCTGAAGGCGATCCGTTAGCCCGGGCCGGCGCCACACCGGACGGCGGTTGACAGGCCGTTCGGGAATTCACAATAATAGGTCCTCGTGACCAGGAGGACCTCATGAACCATACGTCCCGCCGGCATGTCCGGCTCCGTGTTCTGTCCCTCGGCCTGCTGCTTCTGGCGGCCGGCCTCGTCGGCGCTTCGTCCGTCCAAGCGCCCCAACCGACTCCGTCCTTGGCCCAGTCCTGGCCGGCCGAGTTCGACGGCTGCACCAGCATCATGGTCGGCCGCCTGGCCTCGGCCGACGGCTCGGTCATGACCGCCCACACCTGCGACGGCAACTACCGTCAGTGGGTGACCATGGTGCCCCACGGCAAGTACCCCGAGGGCGCCAAGAACAAGATCTACTCCGGCCTGATGCACACCGAGACCCCGGTCGAGATGCGCGGCGTCAAACAGACTGGCGAGATCCCCCAAGTGGCCGAGACCTACGCCTTCTTAAACACGGCCTACCCCAGCATGAACGAGGCCGGGCTGGCCATCGGCGAGACGACCATCGGCGGCCGCCGGGAGCTCTACAACCCCGAGGGCCAGCTGATGATCGAGGAGATCGAGCGGATCGTCCTGGAGCGCTGCAAGACGGCCCGCGAGGCGATCAAGCTGGCCGGCGAGCTGATCAAGACCTACGGCTACGGCGACGCCGGCGAGTGCATCACCATCGCCGACGCCAAGGAAGTCTGGCATTTCGAGGTCATGGGCGAGGGCCCGCTGCAGAAGGGCGGCGTCTGGGCCGCCGTCCGCATCCCCGACGACCACGTCGGCATCTCGGCCAACATCCCCCGCATCAGCGAGATCGACCTCAAGAACCCCGACCGCTACATGGCCTCGGAGAACGTCTTCAAGGTGGCCGAGGACATGGGTTGGTACGACCCCAAGAAGGGCGAGCCCTTCAAGTTCTGGAAGGCCTACAGCGGCGGCCGCCCCTACTCCATCCGCGACTTCTACGTCCTGAGCACGCTGGCCCCCTCGCTCGGGCTCAAGATGGATATGGCCGAGCTTCCCTTTACCGTCAAGCCCGAGAAGAAGCTGACCATCAGCGACGTCCTGAAGTACTACCGCGAGACCTACGCCGGCACGGAATGGGATCCGGTCAAGAACCTGATGGTCCCGCGCCGGCCGCAGATGCGCCGGCCGGGTTCCGAGCCCGCCCAGCCGGCCGCCCCGGCCCAGGCGCCCGAGATGGTCAAAAGCCCGCTGGCCCAGCCCTTCATCTCCGGCGACCTGACCCAGCTGCTGAACACCCTGAAGCCGGGCACGGTCAGCCCGACCCGGGCCATCGCCATCAGCGGCTGCGCCTATGCCACGGTCCTGCAGTGCCGGCCCAACATGCCGCCCGGCCATCGGCACGGTCTGCTGGTTCGCCTTCGACAACCCCGGCCTGAGCGCCCGCATCCCGATCTATGCCGGCGTCACGACGCTGCCCCCGAGCTTCGCCATCTGCGGCCAGTGGCGCTACCGGATGGACTCGGCGGCCTGGATCTTCCGCCGGACCAACCGCCTGGCCACGGTCAAGTGGGGCGCGGCCGAGAAGATCATGATGGACAACCTGGCCGCCTTCGAGAAGAAGGCCCTGCTGGAGATGCCGCTGGTGGAGAAGACCTACCTGGAGCTTCTGGCCTCCACGGCGCCCGAGAAGCTGCCCTTCACCCCGGCCGAGTACCTGACCAAGTACTGCAACGACTTCGCCCATGCCGCCATGAGCAAGTCCATCGAGCTGGGCGACCAGTTCATGTTCCTGCTCCGCGGCGGCCTGTAAGCCGCGCCGCCGACCGACGCGACCGGTCCCGCCTTCCGCCGCCGGGAGACGGGGCCGGTCTTTTTTTGATCCGTCTCCCGAGATAGGGAGGATGGGCCCTTGAAAGTCTTGGGGTTTCGTCTCGCGGTCAGTACAAAGTCGATGCCGTAGACCCGGCCGTCGAAGCGGTCCACGACGCAGCGGTAATACATCCGGATGCGGCCGCGGTCCCTCGAGGAACGGTAGAAGGAGACGCGGCCCACAACCTGGGCCTCGTTCCGGTTCATCGTCCGGATGTCGGGGGTGGCCGTGGTCGGCCGGGCGTCGCGGCCGAAGCGGCGGATGATGAAGTCGTGGGCGGCTTCCCGGGCCAGAGTCAGGATCTGGCCGCGCGACAGGCCCCGGTCGTAGCCGTAGCGGCCGCGCGGAGCCCAGCAAGCCGACAGAAGCAGGGTCAGCCCCAGGACGAGGAGCAGAAGCCGGCCCGCGGGGCGGGCGGCCGAACGAGCCTTGCGCATCATCGGTCAACCTCCTGAACGGATTTCCGAAGCCTCCGCCGGGAGACTGAACGGCCCGACGCGCGGAAGCCGCGCCGGACATAATTATAATGCCGCCCGAGGCCTTCCTTGTCAACACCGTTCGCGAGTTGACGCGGGCCGGCGGGCGTGCTACTTTCTTCCTTCGCTCCGCGGCGTCGCCCGGACCGCCGCAGGGTGAGATTTTCGCCCGCGAGGAAGCCGGCTTCGATCACCCCCGAGCTTCCGGAAGGAGACGCGATATGGCCAAGTTCGAGGGCATCCATTGGGCCGACAAACAGCTCCGCTATCTGCTGACGGACAAGTCCGCCGCCGTTCTCCCCGCCGACGCGCCGGTGGCCGCCTGCTCGCGCTCGACCAACTACGCCATCTTCCTGGCCTTCGAAGGCATACGCTTTTTCTGCCGGAAGAATCCGGCCGGTCGGCTCGAGGTCGTCTTCCTGAACTGGGACCGCAACCTGGAGCGCTTCCGCCGGGGCATGGCCTTCAACATCGGATCCGACCAGGAGGCCCTCGTCCCGACGCGCGACGAGCTGGAGGAGGTCATCATCCGGCGCTACTTCGCCGATCCGGCCATGCGCCCGTTCCTGGAGGAGATGGCGGCCATGGGGGCCCAGGGCTATCTGCGCCCGTTCACCGTGGACGAGGAACAATCGATCGGCGTCACCTACCCGGCCCAGCCTTCCATCCGGGTGCTGGCCAGCCGCTATGACCGCTACCTGGGCGAGCCCTTCGAGGGGGTGGTCATTCCCAACCTGGTCCGGGCGGTCTCGGTCAACGCCATGGGCTGCCTTAAGCTGGGCGTCAACTACCTGGTCAGCATCAAGGCCATCGAAGCGGCCCGCAAGATCCATCCGGGCGCGGCGGCGGCCCTGTTTCTCGACGACTTGACCCATCTTCCGATCGAGGAGCGGCAGGTCACGGAGTGGGACACCTCCTGCTGCCTGTTCGCCTTCCGGGACGGGACCGTGGTTAAAATTCCCGAGAGCAACCTCATTCTGCCCTCGGTCACTATCCAGGGCATCACGGCCATGCTGCGGGCCCGCGGCGTCGCGGTCGAGGAGCGTCCCCTTCTACTATGGCGAGCTCGTTCGCAGATCCGAAGCCGGGGAGCTGGTGACCGTCTGCAGCGTCGGCACGGCCGGCATCCTCAACCGGAGCGCCGGCCTCCTCCTCGTCGACGGGCAGGGCGCCCCCCGCAGCTGGCATCGCCCCGACGCGGCCCACCCGCTGTATGCCCAGCTGGCCGAGGTCCGGGCTCGCTACTGGGACATCTACAAGGGACAGGCCGAGCCTCTGCCGGAGATGAAGCTCTTCCGGTACGAAATCTGAGCCGTTAGTATTTCCAGCTGGTCAGGTCCGCCCCCAGCGGGGCCGTCTTGCGCATCCTCTCGGCCGCCTGCGGGATGTACATCTGGTGGTAGCGCAGGCGAGAAAGCGCGTTGGGCCGGGTCTGGTCGCCGTTCCAGCAGTGCTCGGCCCGGTCGCCGTAGTCCACGTCGCCCGCGTAGTAGGGGTCTTGGGTGCTCTCCAGGAACGACTCGACCAGATACACGGCGTTATTGAGATAATAGTTGTCCATATCGCCGACGTAGATGCGAATCTTGCCCTGCAGCTTCGGACCGAGCGTTTTCCAGTCCCGCTGCAGGATGGCTCCCAGGTCGTAGTGCTCCTTCCAGTAGGCCGCGACCGCGGGGTCGATGACTCCCGTCATCTTGTCCCAGAGGGGCTTGGGGTAGCCGTCATCCCCGACCGGGGAGAAGACCGCCTGCCAGATGTCCCATTGGTCGCCCGAGCGGCCCTTGCCGGCGATGGCCAGCTCGCGATGGTTGGCCTGCTCCAGCGTCGTCGCCACTTCGCCCAGGTAGTTTCGCAGGCCCGGCCGCGGCGTCTTCTTCCACGGCCCTTCCGCGTAGTAGGCGTTCTTGTGGCTGTAGATGTCGACCACGGTGAAGGCCCGGAAATCGATCGGGTCGGGGCAGGCGGCGACGCAGCCGTTGAACTCGTCGGGGTAGAAGACCTGGGCGGCCAGCGCCTCCCAGCCGCCGGTGGAGCCGCCGTAGAGGTAGCGGGCCCAGCCCGCGCCCAGGCCACGGAAGGTCTTCTCGACGAAGGGGATGAGCTCGTAGACGATGGCGTCGCCGTAGGGGCCGAGGTTGGCCGAGTTGACGGCGTAGGAGTCGTCGTAATAGGGGTTGGCGTGCTGGATCTCCATGACGATGACGCGGGGGAAGTCCTGGCCCGTCCAGTCCTTATAGAACTGGTGGGCGTACTCCTGCTGGATGCGGTTGTAGCCCGGCTGGCGGAAGCGCTCGCTGTAGTCGGGCTTGAGGTCCGGGTCCGGCGGCTCTTCCCGGAAGCCCTCGAAGGTGGCCGGGAAGTGGCCGTGATAGATGATCAGCGGATAGCGGGCCTCGGGGTGCTCGTCGAAGCCTTCCGGCAGCAGGAGGCAGGCGCCCAGCTCCACCGGACGGCCCCAGAACTTGGTCAGCCGTTCGCTTTGGATCTTGACGTGCTTGATGTATTTCGTATCCTTGGGCGGTTCAATCGGGGGGATTTCCTTGTCCAGGGTGATGGAAATCGTGCGGGCGGCGCTCGGGTCGATGGTGATCTTGGACGGGGCGCTGTAGAGGTTGCCCGGCTTGGCGTTCCAGCGCTGGCCTTCGCCCTTGTCGGGGGGGAGCTTGACGACATGTCCGTCCGAGCGGGTGAAGGTTTCGTACCGGTTGAGCAGGGCCTGGACGAAGTATTCGCCCGGCCGGCAGGTCGGCCAGGCTGGCCAGGGGATAGCCGAAGGCCGAGGCGTCGACCACGGCGTCTGCCCCGGGCGCCAGCCCGTCCACGTCGATGCCGAAGACGAGCTGGGTCGCGGCCCCGTCGCTGACCTGGAAGCGCGGCTCGGCCGATCCGTCGTTGGACAGCAAGAGCAGGAGCCGTCCGTCGAGCGGAGCGGCGCTGCGCTCGGCCGGGAAGGAGACGGCAAACTTCAAGAGGACGTTGGCCTTGCCGTTCGCGGCCGGCTGGCAGGAAAGGGCGGCGAATAGAAGCGACCGCCAGGACGGCGGCGGCCGCGGCTTTCGAGCGGATGCGGGAGGGGATGGTGGTCATAGGTTCTCTCCTGGGCTCCATCGCGGCGAGGCCGGTAGCCACGTCGCACAGTCCATACATATGCGGACCCGAAGGTCTTGTCAACCTCCGATCTTTCGTCTTCGATTCGGCCCGGGAATGAGCTAGAATGGATTCAGCCGCCGGCCCGGCCGGCTCATCGGGAGGTGAGTCATGCCCTTCGCCAAAGCCGCTCTGCTCTATGCCCTGACGGTTCCCGTCTTCTTCGCCGTGGACATGGTCTGGTTGGGATTGATCGCCAAGCCGTTCTACGCCAGAGCACATCGGCCATCTGATGGCGGCCAAGGTCCGCTGGACGCCGGCCTTGCTGTTCTACTTCCTCTATATCGCCGGCATCCTCTTCTTTGCCGTCCTGCCGGCCGTGGAGCGCGGCTCGCTCGGACGGGCCGTCCTGGCCGGCGCCCTGCTGGGGCTCCTGGCCTACGCCACCTACGACCTGACCAACCTGGCCACCTTGCGAGACTGGCCCCTCCTGGTGACGGTGATCGACCTTGTCTGGGGCATGGTCCTGACCGGCGGCGTCGCCGCCGCGAGCTACCTGATCGCGGGCAAAATCGTTTAGGACGGCCGTCTCGCCTTGGAAGCGGGGCTCTGATAGAATCCCCCCCGTCCGGCCCGGCCGGAAAACGGAGGCGACATGATTCCGTTCATCCTCGCTCTGTCCCTGTGCGCGGCCGCTCCGGCCGTTCCCCTCTCTTCCGCGGACAATCCCCGGGTCCTCCTGCGGACCGAGATGGGGGACATCACCATCGAGGTGGCCGCGGACAAGGCGCCCGCGACCGCGGCCAATTTCCTGCGCTACGTCGACGCGGGCCTCTTCGACGGCACGGTCTTCCATCGGACCGTGACCAAGGCCAGTCCCCGCAACCAGGCCGTGCCCATCGAGGTCGTCCAGGGCGGGCAGGTCGCCGGCGCGAAGTCCTTCCCGGCCATCCCGCTCGAGCGGACGTCCGCCTCGGGCCTGCGCCATGAGGACGGCGTCGTGTCCATGGCCCGCTCCGGACCCGACACGGCCACGTCGAGCTTCTTCATCTGCCTCGGCGACCAGCCCGAGCTCGACTTCGGCGGCCGGCGCAACGCCGACGGCCAGGGCTTCGCCGCCTTCGGCCGCGTCGTGGCCGGCATGGAAGTCGTGCGCCGCATCCATACGGCGCCCGTCGATGAGAGGGAGCAGCTGACGCCGCCCATAAAGATCCTGTCCGTAGCCCGCGTCCCGCACTGAAGCGGAACGGGAACGAAGGCTCCGGACCCATTCCCCACGCCTTCCAGGGAGGAACCGACATGAATCGATTCTCGCTTGTCACCCGCCGGGCTCTCGGCGGCCTGCTGCTGCTCGTCCTGGCCGCCGCGCCCCTGGCCGCCCAGCGCGTCGGCTTCTCCAAGGATGAGTTCGTCCGGCGGCGCCAGGCGCTCCGCGAACGGGCCAAGGAGGGGATTGTCGTCCTGTTCGGCCTGGACGTGCCCCCCGAGGCTGCTCCCCCGCGCCAGGACAACGACTTCTTCTATCTCTGCGGCGTTGAGGACCTGGGCGCCATCCTGACCCTGAACGCGCGGACGGGCGAGACCAACCTCTTCCTGCCCCGCCAGTCTCCCCGCGAAGAGATGATCAGCGGCGCCAATCTTCTCAAGGACGAGTCCGCCAAGGGCCGGCTGGGGCTCAGCAACCTCCACGACCTCGGCTATTTCGACGAGTACCTGGCCCGCAGCGCCCGGGCCGGAGCCGTGCTGTGGCTCCGCCTTCAGCCCGGCGACACGATCGACGACGCCCGGAGCGAGGTCCTGATCTTCGAGGCCCGCAAGAACCGGACCCACTACAACGCCCAGATGACCCGGGACGACTTTCGCATCCAGCGGCTGCGCGAGCGCTACCCGGCCTTCGAGGTCCGGGACGTGACGCCCCATCTCGATGCCCTTCGGATGATCAAGAGCCCGGAGGAGATCGCCGTCCTCCGCCGCAACGGCAAGCTCTCGGCCGAGGCCGTCCGGCAGGCCATGCTGGCCACCAGGCCCGGCGTCTTCGAGTACGAGATCGAGGCCGCGGCCCGCTTCGTGACGCTCAAGGGCGGGGCCAAGGGCATGGCTTTCGCCCCGATCGTCGGCTCGGGTCCGAACTCCTGCGTCTGGCACTACGACGCCAACGGCCGCCAGACGTCGGCCGGCGATGTCGTCCTGATGGACTTCGGAGCCGACCTCGACCACATGGCCATGGATATCAGCCGGACGTGGCCCGTCTCGGGCGTCTTTGCGCCGGAGCAGCGCGAAGCGTACGAGATCGTCCTGACGGTCCAGAAGGCCTGTATCGAGGCCTATAAGCCGGGAGCCACGGCCGCCGACGTCCAGGCCCACGTGGCCGAAGTCCTCAAGGCCAGGGGGCTGGACGGCCGCGGCGAACGCGGCGGGTTCGGGCATTTCGTCGGCCTGGGCACCCACGATGTCGGGCCGGGGATCGCACGGCTCGAGGAGGGCATGGTCTTCGCCATCGAGCCCGGGCTCTACTATCCCGAGAAGGGCTTCGGCATCCGGATCGAGGACACCGTCCTGATTACCAAGGACGGCTGCGAAGTCCTGACCCGGGACGCGCCCAAGGAGATCGCCGAGATCGAGAAGCTCCTCGGCCGCCGCTGACCTGAGACTCAAGCCGAAAAGGGAGAACGCCATGAAGACGATCGTCCGCTGCCTCGTCCCGATTTTGCTTGCCGCCGCCCTGACGGCCCAGACGGCCCCCCCAGCCCAGAAGCCGTCCGGAGAGCCCGACCGCATCACCGTCCAGCATATCCTGGTCTCGTTCCAGGGGAGCGCGGGAACGGTTCCCGACGTCACCCGGACCCAGGCTGAGGCCAAAGCCCTGGCCGAGAAGATCCTCGGGCTGGCCCGCGGCGGCGCGGACTTTCTCGCCCTGGTCAAGGAGCATACCGACGACCGGGCGCCCGGCATCTACAAGCTGGCCAACTTCGGGGTGGAGCCGATCCTGAGCCCGCCCAGCCGGAAGGAATACGCCCGGGCCAGGATGGTGGCCGCCTTCGGCGACGTGGGCTTCAAGCTCAAGCCGGGCGAAGTCGGACTGGCGGCCTATGACCCGGTCAAGTCCAAGTTCGGCTGGCATGTCATCAAGCGGCTCGAGTAGCGGGCCGCCGCGAAAGGACGAACCCCATGAACGCTCCGTGCTTCCGGCGTCTCTGCGGCACCCTTCTGATCGGGCTGATGCTTGGGCCGATCTTTGTCTCGGCCCAGTCGCGCGGCCTTAAGCTCATCCGGGCCGAGGACATGCGCGGCTGGCTGGAGTTCCTGGCGGCCCGCGAGTTCGAGGGCCGCAACTCGCCTTCCACGGCCTACAACATCGCCGCCCGCTACGTGGCCCTGGAGGCCAAGCGGATCGGGCTCAAGCCGCTTCTTCCCGGCGGCGAGTGGTTCCAGCCCGTTCCGGTCGAGGTGACGACGATCTCGCCGGCGAAATCCCGGCTTCGGGTCATCGGCCCGGCCGGAGAGCAGACGTTCGCCTTTCCCCAGGCCTTCGGCGCCAACCCGCGCGGCGCGGTCGAGGGGGCGGTCTCGGGCGGCCTGGTCTTCCTTCCCCCCCTGCCCGCGCTTCCGGCGGCCGAGCTCGAGAAGGCCCTGAGCGCCGCCGCCGTGGATTGGCGGGGCAAGATGGTCGTGACTATGGCTCTCGGCGTCTCCGCGGCCGGGACGGGCGGATCGCCCGCGATCTCGCCGGCGTCCGTCCTGACCCGTTTCCTGCGCGGCCGGGGCGCGGCCGGGCTGGTGACCGTGATCACCGCCGAGCGGGAGAAAAGGTTGACCGAGATGAGCCTCGGATTCGACGTATCCGAGCGGCTGCGCTTCCCGAGCATCGACACCTCGATACCCGGTTCCACACCCGCGACACCTCAGGCTTCCGGTGTCCCGGTGCCGGGAACCCCCTCCGCGCCGTTCTTCCAGGCCGAGGTCAGGCGCGAGACGGGAGCCGCCCTCCTGGGCCTGTCCCGCTCCGAGCTGGAAGTCCTGTCGGCGGCCCCGGCCTCCGCCGTCTCCGCCAGGGAGATGCCGGGCCGCACGCTCGAGCTGGCGCTTTATTTCGATGTCCGCCCGACCGCCACACCCAATGTGGTCGGCTGGGTCGAGGGCTCGGACCCCAAGCTCAAGGACGAGTTC
Organism: Candidatus Aminicenantota bacterium; assembly: GCA_963803915.1. GTDB lineage: Bacteria > Acidobacteriota > Aminicenantia > Aminicenantales > UBA4085 > UBA4085. Next base: position 87,602 of record CAWDOL010000004.1, read on the forward strand.
GTGGTCATCAGCTCCCATATCGACCATCTGGCCGTCCGCGAAGGCCGCATCTACCCCGGCGCCGACGACGACGGCTCGGGGACGGTCGGGATGTTGTCGCTGGCCAGGGCGATCGTGGCCGAACGGCCCCGCCGCTCGGTCGTCTTCCTCTGGAACACCTGCGAAGAGGACGGCCTCGTCGGAGCCTACCATTTCGTCCAGCACAGCCCCGTCCCCGCGGCTAAGATCAGCGCCAACCTCAACCTGGACATGATCTCGCGCAACGATCCCGGCATGATTTTTCTCATCGGCTCGGCCAAGCTGTCCTCCGAGCTCGACGGAAGCTTCCGGCGCCAGAACGAACGCTCGGTCCGGCTGAAGCTCGACTACACCTACGAGTCGCCGACTCACCCCGACCGCTTCTTCTTCCGCTCCGACCAGTACCCCTTCATCCGCTACGGCATCCCCGGCGTCTGGGTCTTCTGCGGCACGACGCCCGATTACCATCAGGAGGCGGACGCTTTTGAGAAGACCGACCTGGCCAAGGCAGAGAAGGTGACGAAGCTCGTCTACCTGGTGGCCATGGACATCGGCGGGCGGCCCGACCTCCTGAAGCTGGACCTCCATCCCGAGGTCACGAGCCGCGGCGCCCACAACATGAGGATCAACTGGCAGAGGACGCAGACGCCGGCCGAGAAGCGCTGAGAGGCGCTGGAGAAACCGGGGGCAGGGGTATATCCGCCCCCGCCCTCCCAGGCGGGGGAAGGCGGGGGCGGTTTGCGTCAGATCCGGGTCCGGTCCTTCCAGGCCCACCACTTCATGAGCTCGGGCTTGGGGGACCGGCGGGTGGCGTGGTAGACGACGCTGCGGAAGACATAGAGCTGGCAGCGGTCGATCCGGACGCCCTTCAGGGCGCAGAGACGGTCGTACATCTCCTGCGGGTCACGGCCTCGCAGGTCTTCGATTCTGCGGAATCCCAGCCGCCAGAGGTCCTCAGCGGTCCGGGGCCCGACGTTGGGCATCTCCCGGAACCGCCGCAGAACGTCCGCCCGGTTCATCAGTCCCTCTTGCCGTCCTGGATGGGATCGAGCCGGACTGCGACCTTGCCCGCGTAGGCCTTGCCGTTGACGGTCAGCTTGACGGCGTAGGTCCCGGGCTCGGCGGCTTGCCCGCCGCCCATTCGGCCGCCGTAGCCGCCGGCGAACGAACCCATCCCGCCCCGCCCGAGAAGCGGCTGAACGTTCCGCTGGATCTCGGTCACCTTGCGGAAGTTCGAGCCGAAGGTCTCGAGCCGCTTGGCGGCCTCCGTCAGGGCCGTCCTCTGGTCCTCGGTCATGTCGGACCGAAGCAGTGCCGCGTCGATCTGCTTCTTGAGGTTGGCGGCTGTGCTCTGGGCTATGGCAGCGGGCGGATCGAAGCGCAGGTCCCAGGCTACCCGGTTGACCCCCGCGGCCGCCGCGTCGAGGATGAAGGAGGCTTTAAGCTGCCCGGTCACGTCGGCGATCTCCAGGGTCGCCGGGGCCGCGGGCTTGTCCTTGAGGTAGAAGTGAATCAGGGCTCCGTCGGGCGGGTTCTCGCCCTTGAAGAAGAGGTCGCCGCGGCCGTAGCCGCCGCGCTGGATGCGGAGCCAGCGGGTGCCCGGCTTGCCGACTTCAAACAGAGCCGCCTCCTGGGCCAGGACCACGTCCGTCGCGGCCCGCAGGCCGGTGATGTCGTCCAGGATCCAGATGCCGCGGCCGTGCGTCGCCGCGATCAGGTCGTTGTCCCGGGGATGGATGAGCAGGTCGTGGACGGCCACCGTGGGCAGGTTGAGCCGGAGGGGCGACCAGCTCCGGCCGCCGTTGCGGCTGAAGTAGGCGCCGAACTCGGTGCCCAGGAAGAGCAGGTTTTTGGCCTTGAGGTCTTCGCGGATGACGTAGACGGGCTGGCCGTCGGGGATGCCGGCCGTGATGGCGGTCCAGGTCTTGCCGTAGTCCGTGGTCTTGAAGGCGTAGACGTGAAAGTCGTCCGAGCGATGGCCGTCGAACGCGACATAGCACGTGCCCTCGTCGAAGCGGGAGGCTTCCACCCGGCTGCACCACAGCCCGGCCGGCACGCTCTTGATGGCCGCCCGGACGTTGGCCCAGGAGACGCCGCCGTCGCGGGTCAGCTGCACGTTGCCGTCGTCCGTGCCCACCCAGATCAGGCCGGGCGTCAGGGGCGATTCGGAGACGGTGATGATCGTGCCGTAGGTCTCGGCTCCGGTCACGTCGGGGGTGATGCCCCCGGTCGGCTTGGCCGGGGCGTACTTGCTCTTGTCGTTGTTGGTCAGGTCGGGGCTGATGATCATCCAATGATCGCCCCGGTCCAGCGACCGGAAGAGATGATTGCCGCCGAGGTAGACCGTGCGCGGATTGTGCGGCGACAGGACGATGGGCGTGCTCCAGTTGAAGCGGAAGACGCCGCCGCGGCCGCCGCCCTGGAACTGGGCCGCGGTCCGGGGGTCGACCGTACCGCCGCGGGCGGCCGTCTGCGGCTTGGCCTGCGGCTGGGCGGCCTGGGCCCCGCGTTGCCCGGACGCGGGCTGGGCCGGTGCGTCGGGAAAGTAAGCCTTGTAGTTGGCGATGGTCATGGCACTGGGCCGGATGCTGCGGGACTCGCGGGTCTCGACGTTGACCCGCTGCACCGCCCCGCCCTGGCTCTCGCCGTAGAGCGTCCGCCAGTCGGTCGGGTCGTTCTGGGTGTGGAAGCCGTCGCCGCCGCCGACGTTGAACCAGAAGTCGGTCAGGATCACCCCCTCCCGGTGCATCGACGGGGCGCCCCAGGTGCCGTTGTCCTGCAGGCCGCCGTAGACGAAGTAGGGGTCGCGCATGTCGGCGCTGACGGCGTAGAACTGCGCGAAGCAGAGGTTGTCGTAGAAGATCCAGGTTTTGCCGTTGTCGTGGGTCAGCGAGGCGCCGCCGTCCTGGCCGACGTAGGCCCGGTTCTTGTTGGTCGGGTCGAGCCACATGGCGTGGAAGTCGGGGTGCAGGCCGCCGACGGTGGACCAGGTCTTGCCGCCGTCGGAGGAGAAGCTCATGTTGGTGGCCAGGTAGTAGACCCACTTGTCCTCGAGCGGATTGATGTAGATGTGGCTGTAGTAGAAGGGCCGGTTGTTCATCCGGTTCTGGAAAGTCCAGCTGGCGCCGGCGTCCTCGGACCGGTAGATGCCCGTGCCCAGCTTGCTCATATCCTCGTAGTCCGGATTGGGCTTGCGGTCGGCCCCGGTCACGGCCTGCGGCTGGAAGCCGTGCTCGACCACGGCCATCAGGACCTTGGGGTTGGAGCGGGAGACGGCCAGTCCGATGCGGCCGAGCTCCCCCGCGGGCAAGCCGTTGCTCAGCTTGGCCCAGGTTGCGCCGCCGTCGGTGGTCTTGAAGATGCCGCCGTTCGGGCCGCCGGAGTCGAAGCGCCAGGGCTGGCGCAGGCGTTGCCAGAACGAGACGTAGAGGACGTTCGGGTCCTTCGGATCCATGACCAGGTCGATAGCCCCGGTCTTGCCGTCGTTCGGCAGGCCGCCGGCCAGCTTGGCCCAGGTCTTGCCGCCGTCGACCGTCTTGAACAGGCCACGATCGCCGGTATAGCCCCAGGCGTGGCCCGAGGCCGCGACGTAGACGAGGTCGGGATCGGTCGGGTGGGTCAGGACGCGGCCGATGGACTGGGTCGTTTCCAGCCCCATGCGGGCGAAGCTCTTGCCGCCGTCGGTGGACTTGTAGACGCCGTCGCCCCAGGCGATGCTGTTGCGGACGCATTCCTCGCCCGTCCCGACCCAGATGATGTCGGGATTCTTCTGAAAGACGGCCACGTCGCCGATCGAGGCGGATCCGTAGTCGTCGAAGATGGGTGTCCAGGTCGTCCCGGCGTTGACCGACTTGAAGACGCCTCCGGAGGCGGAGGCGACCAGGACATGGCTGAAGTCCTCGTCCAGGGCCTCGAAGTCGGAGATGCGGCCGACCATGTTGGCCGGCCCGATGTTACGCCATTTCAAGTGCCGGATGAGGGACTGTTCGTCCACGGCCGGGGCGTTCTGGGCGGAGAACGTCCCGCCCAGGATGAGAACGAGGGCGGTGGCCGCAAGGGCCCGAGCAAAAACTCTGCGCTGCGTCATGGGGTGGTCCTCCTGGCGGATGCGCCCGGCGCGGCGGAGCGGGGGCGGGCGGAACGGACGGAGGGGGAGAGCATGTCCGAAAGCTGCCCGCTTCTGTGCCGCATGGGCGATTCCCGGCGATTATATGCAAAATGACCGGACGGAGTCCACAAGGGCCGCCGGCCTTCGTCACCCGACGATAATCTCGTCGGCGAAAAGCCATGCCGCGCCCCCGGCCCCGTCGTGCCAGTCGGGGCATTTTCCGACGGAGCGGGCCTTCAAACGCAGGTGCCGGGCCCGCAGCCCGGCCGGGATGACCGCGCCGATCTCGCGGATCCGGACGGCCGACCTGGCCGCCACGGGCTCGCACGGCTCCGAAGCCAGGCCCGTCCAGCTCTCTCCGTCCTGTGAGACGGCCCACTCCACGGCAGAGGGCAGGAAGATCCAGCTCCTCTGGTTCTCCAGGAAGCCGCAGGCGATCCGCCGGATCGGGTGGATGCCGCCCAGGTCGATCGCCGCCTCCAGGTCCGTGGCCTCGAACCCCTGCCAGGACGGGTCTTGATGATCGGCCGCGCCGCGCCGGCCGTCGAGCAGGGCGCCCGGGCCGCCGCCCGAATACCTGGTGTCGAAGCGGGACTCCAGGGCCAGGGCCTTGCCGACCGCCAGATGGGAGACTAGGACCGGCTCGCCCAGGGCTGCTCGGCCGGGCGGCCGGACGCCGAGGCCGACGCGGCCGGTGAGCGAGTCGCCCAGCTCCGCGCGAGCTTTCTCGGCCAGCGCCTGGAGGTCCCGGACGATGCCGGGACGTTCAGCGGCGACATCCTTGGTCTCCCCGATATCCGTCTCCAGGTCGTAGAGCTCGAGCCCCGTGCGGCCCTGGGCATAGGGGCCCGGCATCCCGTCACGACCCGGCTCGACCCCGCGGTAGGACCGGTAGACGTGCGGGAAGTGGAGCTTCCACCTGCCCCGGCGGACGGCCTGCAGCTCGCGGCCGTAGTAAAAGTAGAAGTGGTCGCGCGGCTCGGCTCGCCCGTTTCCGGTCAGGATGGGCGCCAGGCTGAGGCCGTCGATCGGCTTGACCGGCAGGGGGGCGCCCGCGAGCTCGGCCACAGTCGGCAGAATGTCGATCGAGGCTGCGATCCGGTCCGAGACCAGGCCGGCTGGGACGCGGCCCGGCCAACGCATCAGGCATGGCACCCGAGCCCCGCCCTCCCACATCGTGCCCTTGCCTTCCCGAAGCGGACCGGTCGACCCCGCGCTCTTGCCGAAGTTCAGCCAGGGTCCGTTGTCGCTGGCGAAGATGACCAGCGTGTCCTCGTCCAGCCCCAGTCGGCGCAGGGTCTCCAGGATGCGGCCGGCCGACCAGTCGATCTCCATGATCACGTCCCCGTAGGGGCCCTGCCGGCTGTGGCCGCGGAACTTGTCCGAGACGCCGAGCGGCGTGTGGGGCATGGAGTGGGCCAGGTAAAGGAAAAAGGGACGCTTCCGGTTGGCCTCGATGAAGCGGACGGCCCGCTCGGTATAGCGCGTTGTCAACTGGTCCATCTGGGCCAGGCTGCCGATCGTCTCGACGGTCCGCTCGCCGTCGATGAGAGGCAAGGCCGGGTAAGAGCTTTTGCGGCCGTCCGCCAGGGGCTTGCCGTCGTAGCCGAGCGGCCACATGTCGTTGGAGTAGGGCAGGCCGAAATACTCGTCGAAGCCGTGCCGCAGGGGAAGAAATTCCGGATGGTGGCCGAGATGCCATTTGCCGAAAGCGGCGGCAGCATAGCCCCGCTTCTTCAGGACCTGAGCGATGGTCTCCTCTCCGTCCGAGATTCCCGTCCGGTCGTTCGGGCCCAGGGCGCCCTGGATGCCGATACGTTCGGCGTAACAGCCCGTCAGGAGCGAGGCCCGCGAGGCGCTGCAGACGGCCTGCGCAACGTAGTAGCTGGTGAAGCGCAGGCCTTCGGCCGCCATCCGGTCGAGGTTGGGGGTGGCGAAGCCCGTGGCTCCGTAGCATCCGAGATCGGCATAGCCTTGGTCGTCGGTCAGGATCAGGACCACGTTGGGGGGCCGCCGGGCGGGACCGAAGCGGCGCGGCAGGACCGAGCCGAAGGCGGCGCCTCCCAGGAGCTTCAGCATTTCGCGCCGATTGGGGCTGCGGTCGGGCATGCGGGCCTCCCTGGGCGTTGGGGATCAGGCGTCTGTCATTCTATCCCGGAGCCGGCCCGGTGCAAGCCCCATCCGGGACGCTGCGCAATCCGGACCGGTTTGGTATAATAGGCCTTCCGACAGCAGCCCCTCTCCGCCGGGGAGGGAGACATTATCAAAGAGCGTAAGGAGTGCGTATGAGCCTACCGGAATCAGCGGATATCGTCATAGTCGGCGGGGGCGTCATTGGGGCCAGCACGGCTTATCACCTGGCCAAGCGGGGTGCCGGCCGCGTCGTACTGCTCGATAGGGGCGATTATTTCGGGACCGAGTCCACGGCCAAGTGCGCCGGGGGCGTGCGGGCCCATTTCGACACTGAGATCAACTGCCGCTTCTCGCAGATCAGCCTGCCGGCTTTCGAGAGGTTCGAAGCCGAGACCGGATACACGGCCGACTACCGCAAGATCGGCTATCTCTTCGTCCTGACCCGCGAGCCCGACGTGGCCGCCTTCCGCGGCCAGATGGACATGCATCTGCGGCTCGGCATCCGGACGGAATGGCTGGACGGAGACGAAGTTCGCCGGCGGCTGCCGATGACGGTCTTCCCCGACGCCCTGGCCGGGTTGTTCGGACCCGACGACGGCTTGGCCGACAACGGCTCGGTGGTTCAGGGCTATATTGCGGCCGCCTCCCGCCTGGGCGTCAAGGCCCTGACCGGGGTCGAAGTCGTCGGCCTGAAGCTCGAATCCGGCCGCATGGCCGGGGTGGAAACCCCGCAGGGGACGATCGCCACCAGGATCGTGGTCAATGCGGCCGGGGCCTGGTCGGGCCTCGTCGGCCGCATGGCCGGTCTCGATGTCCCCGTCCAGCCCGTCCGGCGCCAGCTCTTCACGACGACACCCACTCCGGAAATCCCCGCCGATTGGACCTTCGTCATCGACTTCGCCCGGGCCCTCTATTTCCACCGCGAGGGGCCGGGCCTGCTGTCCGGGATGTCCCGGGCCGACGAGCCGCCGGCCTTCGACCAGACCGTGGACGAGGACTGGGAGCTTCAGCACCTGGTGGCGGCGGCCGAAAGGCTGCCGCTCATGGAACGGGTGGGCATCGCCCGGCGCTGGGCCGGTCTTTACGAGGTCACGCCCGACCATCATCCGATCCTGGGTCCGTCCCGAGACGTTCCCGGGTTCTACCTGAACACCGGTTACTCCGGCCATGGCTTCATGCACGGCCCGGCCGCCGGCCTCCTGCTGGCCGAGGAGATCCTGGACGGCAAAGCCTCCACCATAGACATCACGCCTCTCCGGCTGGAGCGGTTCCGCGAAGGGGCCTTGATGCACGAGTACAACGTCTTTTAATTGAGCTGCGGCCGCCCCGGCCGCCTTCTGTTAAAATAGCGCCCGGGAGGAGCCCATGCGCCTGTTCGGTCGCCCCGCCGCGGCGGGATCCGTCTCCGTCCGGGAGGGAGCCGCCCGACTCTCGCTGAGCGTCGAGGTTGTGCCGTTCGGCTTCCGGGTCGGCGGAACCATCTCCGGCCGGGCGGGCCGGATCGAAGCCTTCAGGGCCCCCGCGCCGCGCCGATTTCTCCTCAATAACTGGCAGTCCTGGGGCCCGTGCCAAGCCCTTGACCGGGGCCGTTCCCTGGAAGGCGTCGTCGAGCGCATGGAGAGCTACAGCCGCTGGGTGTTCACGCCGATCCCGGACGTCTTTGCCCGCAAGGTCGTCAGCGACTATTTCGTGGCCTGGGAAGGTACTGTCACGGGCTTTCTCTCCTCGCACATCGCTCATCCCTACTTCACGATCGAAGGTGACGAGATCGTCGGCTACCTGGATTATTTCGGCCTGGACCTACCCGAGCCCGTCCCGCTCGAACCCTTGATCGTCCTGAAGGGGGCGGCGGCGGAAGTATTGCTCGAGCTGTATGCCGACCTCGCGGGCCGCGGAGCGGGCGTCACGGTCGCGGCGGCCAATCCCGTGGGCTGGTCCAGCTGGTACCAGTATTTCACCGGCCTGACCGGGGCCGACCTGGAGAAGAACCTCCGGCTGGCCCGCCGCGGCTATCCTTTCCAAGTCTTCCAGATCGACGACGGCTACGAGTCCGACATCGGCGACTGGCTCACCGTCAAGCCCGGGTTTCCCGACCCGGCCGGATTGGCCCGGCGCATCCGGGAGGCGGGCTTCACAGCGGGTATATGGACGGCGCCCTTCAGTGCGTCGGAGAGCTCGGAGCTCTTCCACCGGAACCCGGACTGGTTCGTCTCCGAGGCGGGCCGGCCGAAGCCCTGCTATAAGAACTGGGAGAAGACCATTTACGCCCTGGACACGACCCACCCGGATGCGTTGGCCTGGCTGGCGGAGACGATCGGCGCCTTCCGGCGCATGGGCTACACCTACTTCAAATTCGACTTCCTCTTTGCCGCGGCGATGCAGGGCGGGCGCCGCGAGGCCGTGACGCCGATCCAGGCCTACCGCCGCGGCATGGCCGTGCTTCACGAAGCCGCGGCCGGGGGCTTCGTCCTGGCCTGCGGCGCGCCGCTTCTGCCGTCGCTCGGCTTGTGCCACGGCATGCGCGTCGGCGAAGACACGGCCCCGTTCTGGAACCCGCGGATGTCGGGGCTGCAGGGCCCCAACGCCTATATCGCCCTGAAAAATCCCATCCTGCGCTGGTTCATGCACCGGCGCTGGTGGCTGAACGATCCCGATTGTCTGCTCCTGCGGGAGAAGGACATCGATCTGACCTTCGAGGAGAAGGCCCTCTATGCCCGGACGGCCGGTCTGCTGGACGCCATGCTGATCGACAGCGACGACCTGGAGCTCGTGGACGACCGGGGCCGCGCCCTCCTGGCCGAAGCGGTCGCCCTCAAGGGCGGCCGGCCGCGGGTCAAGGGGATCTTCGAGGACGACCTCTACCTGATCGAGTCGGAGGGCGGTCCGTCGGGGCGAAAGCGCTATGCGGCCAACCTCTCGGAGCGGATCGGGATCGTCGATGGGCACGCAGTCGCCCCGCGCTCGGGAGTTTTTCTCTAGAGCCCGAAGCCGAGACCGGCCACGGCCCGGAAGCCGCCCAGGTCGATCCGATCATCGAAGGGATCGATCCAGAGGACGCCGTATTTGAATTCGGCCGTCAGGAAAAGGCGCCGGGTGATCCGGGCGTTCAGGCCGAGCGCCATGGCGAACGTGACGTCGTTGCCCTTGGCGTTGTAGGCGGTCAGGAAAGGGCTGTCGAGGTGGATCTTGTAGTGGGCGAAGCCGGGGCCGATCTTGAGGTAAGGGGTCAGGCGGCCGGCCTTCCATTCCTGGCGGTAGAAAAGCTCCATGCCCGAGACGCTGAGAGAGAAAAGATCGCCGAACAGGCCGACCCGGGCTTCGCGCTTATAGCCGGTCTCATAGGCCAGGCCGACGCTGGCGGAAGGGGAGACTCTGACGGCCAGCGTGGGGATGGCGACGGTCCCGCTCGCGAACACGCCGCGCAGGTCGGTGTTCTTGAGCGTCCGTATGCCGTAGAGAAGGCCGATCTCCCCCTGGAAGCCCCAGGCGGATGCCGCCAGGGTGAGCAGGAGCAGGCCGGCCGGAACGGTTCTCTTCATCGCCCGGCCCTCAGATCGCGAATTCTGCCGGGTCGCTCTCGCGGCCGTCCGCCAGGACGGCCGTGACGCGGTAGACGAAGGCGTCATCCTTCTGGACCGCCCGGACGAAGTAGAGCAGCAGAGTTCCCGGGACTTCGCCCAACACGGCGAAGGCTTCGTCCCCGGCTGAAGCATCCTTACGGTAGATGCGGTACTTGGCGGGGGGGGCGGCGTTCTTGGGATTGGCCGTCCAGCTCAGCTTGTCGACGAATTCCTTGAAGAAGAAGAAATTATTGATCAGCCGCTCGGCCTTGAGCCCGGCCGGCGGATAAAGGGCCGGATAGCCGGCGAAGGCCTTGAGGCACAGGCTGGCCCTGGCGTAGGTCCCGCCGTCGGAAGCCGTCAGGTCCTTCCAGATCATGCCGTCGGGGCCGATATACCCTTCGCCGGGCATGGCGGCGAACTCGGCCGCGATCCCCTCGATCGGATGCTCCAAGGGGATGGGGAATTCATCCCCGTCCGTGCGCAGCCTGACGACCACGGAAAAGCGCTGGTTGAGCAGGAGGGGGACGGATGTCGTCAGGGGAATGGTCATGTAGCCGGGGGCGGAGAAGGTGCCGGTCTGGCGCAGGGCCAGGCTTCCGCTCCTGGGCTGCCCCGGGATGGCGTCGCGATAGACCTGGATCTCGTACTCGCCGGAGGCGGTGAAGGCATAGAAGGCCACGGCGGCCAGGGGGTCGGCCGTAGCGGCAACGAACGGCGACGAGAACCAGGCCGTTTCGCTCCCGAAGCCGATGCGGGCGGTGCAGCCGTTGGGGTCCCGGGCATATTGGACGGTATATCCCGAACGGGGATCGGCCATGATCGCGGCGCTGTAATAGCGCCGGGCCAGGAAGGCGTCGTGGTACGAAACGTAGAAGTATCCGCCGTTTCCCCAGGCCGATCCCCGGCTGTCCTTGCAGAGGAAAGCGCCGTTGCCGGGCGCGGCGGGGGAGAACTTGGTCCGGTCGAAGGCGTCGTCCCAGCCGGCGATGGCCACGGCCCGGGTCTCGCCCTCGCTGCCGGCGTTGTAGTAGGCGGCCTGGGAGGAGTTGTAGCGGAGAGGAGCGAAGACCATATCCGCCCAGATCGCGCCATGGCCCATGACCGCCTGCTTGATGCGGTCATTGTCCAGGGCGGAAGCCCGGGGCTGGATGTAGATGACATTTTGGACGTGCTTGACGGCTTCATCCGTCCGGGGCGAGGCGGGCCAGGGGAAGTCGGCTTCGCGCACCGGGTTGGACCAGCGGGCCAAGGCGCCCACGATCGTGTCGAGCGACTGCGACCCGAAGAGACCGGCCCGCAGGTGCTGCTCCGAGAAGTCCCAGACCTCGGCCGGCTTGAGATAGGATTCCAGCGAAGCCAGCGCGGCGAACACGGTCGAGCCGCCAAAAACGCCTTCGTCGCGGACGGCGGTCATTTTGTTGAGGGCGCGCAGATCGTAATAGGACGGCAAGGCCGCGCCCTCGGTCAGTCCGGCGGCCGCCAGACGGGCCGCGTCATGGGCGCCCGGAATGGCCGTGCCGGGTGGGAGGATGCCCTGCTTCTGAAGAATCCGGAGCAGGTCCGGATGGAGGGGCGCCTGGCTCGGCCGCATCCCCTCCGGCGTGGGCCGGAGGGACGGACCCGTAAAGCCGATCAGGCTTGCCGCCAGGATGAAAAGAATGGACCAGGATGTGCGTTTGGGCATGAGAATCTCCGCCTCGTCCCCGCGAGGACCCCCCTATTCTAACACAGCGGCCGACGTCCCGGCGATGCGAATCTCGCCCTTGGGGTCAACGGAAGCGGTCGAGCAGGGATCGGGCCGCCTCCGGGCCGGCGCCGGTCAGGACGGCGATGATGTCGCGTCCTTTCCGCCGCCAGGCCTGGCTCAAGCCCTTGTCGTCGACGGCCGTCAGCGTGCCGTCCGGCGCCAGGGCGATGTCCTTAGCGCGGCCGGCCGTTTCGAGGGCGCGGCTCACTTCGGGGAGCCTGGCCGCCGCCTCCTCCCCGGTCGCATAGCGGAAAACGAAGGCCCAGGCCTCCCCAGTCTCCGCCGCGGCGGCTTCGGCGAACCGGAGTACGTCGCCGGTAAAGAAGGGGTGGATGTTGTAGAGGCCGATCAGGCCTTTGAGGTGCTTTCTATGTCCGGATGCGGCAAATGCTTCCGGCAGCCGGTCGAAGATTTCGGGCGGCGATCCCGCGGCGGGAATCAAGGCGGCCGCCGCCTCGCCCACCGCCCGCACGCCGGCCAAGCATTCGGGGCTTTCGTCGAACCCGGTTACCGTGACCTGGCAGAACCCCTGCCAGATGTTGAGGTAGTAATCCTCGAGGTCGGCCGCCTGGCCGACCGGGATGCGGCGCCCGCGGCCGCTGGCCTTGAAGCTGAAGACGCCGTACGCCGCAAGCGGGTCGGTCATCTCGAAGATCTCGAGCGTGACGCTCTTGCCGGCGGAGCTGCGGTAGTCGCGGGCGACGACGCGGCGGAAGCCGTACTCGTGGTAGATCTCGGCCCCGCCGTTGATATAGACGAAAAGGTCCTCGCCCGCGTAGCGTTGGATCTCGCCCTCGGGCTGCCAGCCGGGCACCCGGCCGGCGGCCGGGAGAAAGGCGGCCAAGTCGGCGGGAGACGCCGTTTGAGCCGCGGCCGGAACGGAGGCCAGGGCCAGACAGACGAGGAGAAGCGCCGGCCGAAAGGCCGGCCGCTTACCGCGCGCCGGCATGTCAGACCCGGGCCGACTCGATCCGAATCTTGGCCAGGTCGATCTCGCCCAGCTTGCGTTCGAAGGCCTTGCGGATGCAGACGATCTCGGAGGGGTTGAGGCCGAGGATCTCCTTGGCGCAGTAGGCGTCGATGGCCACCCGGTCGAGGCCGGCCACGATCTTGCCCGGCTTGGCCAGGTCGCCGGGCCCCATCGGCCCGTTGCTGGTGATGATCTCGACGGCGTCGACGATGTTCAGGCGGGGCTTGAGGACGGTGTTGAGGTCGACGATGCAGGTCTCGAGGTGGTCGATGTCGGCCGGATCGGTCTTCCAGTTGGTCTTGTGGAAAGTCCGGTTGCTGGGGCCGGAATTGAGGCCCATGTGGTTCTTCAGCGTCCCGGTGAACTTGTTACCGGCGTGGTCCTTGGTGACGGGCAGGTTGATATAAAGGTCGTAGGCGTCGAGCTCCCTGGCGATCTTGGCCTCGGTCAAGGCCTGCCCGCCCGGGATGGGAACGGGCTTGAAGCTCGCCTCGTCGCGGGGGATGAGCTTGAGGCCGACCCCTTCCTCCTGGACGACGGCCGATAGGCCGGTCCCGTCCCAGTGAGCCTGGGTCAGCAGGCTGATGCAGGCGATCTCGGAAGCGCCGGCCGTCTTGCACATCCGGATGACCGAGCGCAGGATCTCGGGCTTGGTATAGGTGCCGGGATGCTTGCTCTGGACGTTGGGCAGGAGAGCCACCTTGGCCCCCTTGGGGACGAAGGCCGACATGCCGCCCAGGATGTCGACGGCCTTGGCGGCCATGGCCGCCGGGTCGGAGCCGGAGACGACGGCCAGCCCGATCGGCTGCGCCGCCCGGGCCTTGGCGGCCCGGCCGAAGAGCAGGGCGGCCGCGCCCAGCTTGGCGCTGCGGCCGATGAATTCGCGACGATTGATGTTCGCCTTTTTTTTGGTCATGGGAGTCCTCCGATGCGTCGTTCCGTCGGCCTTACGGTAGCCCAAAGTCTCCCCAAAATCAAACGCTCCGCCTTTACTTATGGAAGCCCCATGCCTTATCATGAAGGCTCGAGGCAAAATCCATGATCCGCTCCACCACCATCCTTTGCGTCCGGCACGGCGGCCGGGTGGCCATCGCCGGCGACGGCCAGGTAACCCTGGAAAAGACCGTGCTCAAACACTCCGCCCTCAAGATCCGGCGCCTCTACAACGGCAGCATCCTGGCCGGATTTGCCGGCGCCACTTCGGACGCCTTCGCCCTGTTCGCCCGCTTCGAGGGCAAGATCGAGGAATACAAGGGCAATCTGTCCCGGGCGGCCATCGAGCTGGCCAAGGACTGGCGGATGGATAAAGCCCTGCGCCAGCTCCAGGCGCTGATGATCGTGGCCGATGCCGCGGACTCGTTTCTCATCTCGGGCACGGGCGACGTCATCCAGCCGGACGACGGCATCCTGGCCATCGGCTCGGGCGGCCCCTTTGCCCTGGCCGCGGCCCGGGCCCTGGTCAAGCACGCCCAGCTCGCGGCGCCCGAGATCGCCCGAGAAGCCCTGCTCATCGCCTCCGAAATCTGCATCTACACCAACGACCGGATCACGGTCGAGGAGCTGTGATGGCCGAGGACAAGGACTTCGAGAACGAGCGCACGCCGCGCGTGATCGTGGCCGAGCTGGACAAGTACATCATCGGGCAGACCGCGGCCAAGAAGGCCGTGGCCATCGCGCTTCGCAACCGCTACCGCCGCCGCCGCGTGCCCGCCGCCCTGGCCGACGAGATCACGCCCAAGAACATCCTGATGATCGGGCCGACCGGCGTCGGCAAGACCGAGATCAGCCGCCGTCTGGCCAAGCTGACCTCCTCGCCCTTCCTGAAGATCGAGGCCAGCAAGTTCACCGAGGTCGGCTACGTCGGGCGCGACGTCGAAAGCATCGTCCGCGACCTGGTCCGTATGTCGGTGGACATGGTCCGGCAGGAGATAGCCGCCCAGACCCTGGACAAGGCCGCGGCCGGGGTGGAGGAGAAGATCCTCGACCTGCTCGTGCCGCCGCCGCGCCGCCACGACGCCCCGCCGACCGAAGACGAGTATCAAAGCCTCTTCGAGACCCGGGAGAAGATGCGCCGACAGCTCCGGGACGGGCTTCTCGAGGACCGGATCGTCGAGGTCGAGGTCAAGGACAAGCCCTCCGGGCCGATGGAGATCTTCTCCAACTCCGGCATGGAGGACATCGGCATGCAGATCCAGGAGATCCTGCCCGGGTTCGGCGGGAAGACCAAGAAGCGCAAGGTCAAGGTCCACGAGGCCAGGGAGCTTCTTCTGGACGAGGAGCAGAAGCGGCTGATCGATATGGACCAGGTCGGCCGGCTGGCCATCGAGCGGGTCGAGCGGTCGGGCATCGTCTTCCTCGACGAGCTGGACAAGATCGCCGGCCGGGAGAAGGGCCACGGCCCCGAGGTCAGCCGCGAGGGGGTTCAGCGCGACCTGCTGCCGATCGTCGAGGGGACCACCGTCCACACCCGCTACGGGCTGGTCAAGACCGACCACGTCCTGTTCATCGGGGCCGGGGCCTTCAACGTGGCCAAGCCCGCCGATCTCATCCCGGAGCTCCAGGGCCGCTTCCCGATCCGGGTCGAGCTGCAGTCGCTGGTCAAGGCCGATTTCGTCCGCATCCTGACCGAGCCCGAGAACGCCCTGATCAAGCAGTATGCGGCCATGATGGCGACCGAGGGCATCCGTGTCGACTTTACCGCCGATGCCGTGGATGAGATCGCCCAGATCGCCGAGGACGTCAACCGCGAGGCCGAGGACATCGGCGCCCGGCGCCTGCACACCATCCTGGAGAAGGTCATGGAGGAGATCGCATTCGAGGCTCCCGACCTGGAGAGAAAGGCCCTGACCATCGACCGGGCCTACGTCCAGGCCCGGTTGCGCGACGTCCTCAAGAGCCAGGACCTCAAGAAATTCATCCTATGATCCGACCTCCCCGCAAGGCCCTGGCCGCGCTGGCCGCAGCATTTTTGACCCTCGTTCCCGCCTGCGGCAAGAAAGGGCCGTTGCGCCCGCCGCTGCGGCTCGTGCCCCAAACCGCGGAGGGCCTGCGGGCCTCCCAGCGGGGCGCCCGGGTCGTCCTGGAATGGACCCAACCCGATACCTATAACGACGGCTCCCGGCTCGAAGGGATCGCCGCGGTCGAGGTCTGGGAGGGCGCTGCGACCTCTGATTTTCCCGCCTCCGCCCGCCTTGTCCGGTCGCTGACCGCGGCCGAGCTGGAGCCCTTGCGGACCACGGCGGCTCCCTCGCCCGAGGCCTATGCCCTGGCTTTCGTGCCGGCCGGCCCCGGCCCGGCGGGGGGAGGACCCCGTTTCTATGCCCTGCGCGTCGTCGACGCGCGGCGGCAGCGGGCCTCCGACTTCACGCCGCCCGCGGCTCTGCGCTATGTTCCCGTGCCCATGCCCCCGACCGGTGTCGCGGCTGAAGTCGAGGAGAGCCGGATCGTGCTCCGTTGGACGCCGCCCACGCAAAACGCCGACGGCACGACGCCGGTGTCCCTAGGCGGGTACCGCGTCTACCGCTCGGAGGGCGGGGGAGAGGACCGGCGCCTGAACGATAAGCCGGTGAGCGAGACCCGGCTCGAGGACTCCGCCTTCGTCTTCGGCCGCGCTTACCGCTACGTGGTCAGAGCCGTGGCCGCCGCCGAGGAGACGGCCGAGAGCGAGGACGCGGCCGCCTTGACCATAGAGCCGCGCGACGTCTTCCCGCCGGCCGCCCCGGCCGGCTTGACGGCCACCGTGGGCGGGGCCGTGATCACCCTGCTCTGGGACCCGAACCGGGAGACCGACCTGGCCGGCTACAAGGTCTGGCGCCGCCCGGCCGGCCAGACGGCCTGGACGCTCCTGACCCCCGTACCGGGGGCGGGAAACGCGTACACGGACATGACTCCGGCCAGGAACGTCCGGTACGAGTATGCGGTCGCGGCGGTTGACGCGGCCGGCAACGAAAGCCCGCGCTGCGCTCCGGCCAGCGAGATCGTCAAGGAGGGAAGGCCTTGAAATTCGTCCGCTTTCAGCACGGCCGGGAAACGGGTGCGGGCCTGCTTGAGGAGGACCGCATCCGCCCGGTCCTAGGATCGATCTTCGGGGACTATCGGCCCGAGGACCGGACCATCCCGCTCACGGAGGCCATGCTTCTGGCACCGGTCCTGCCGTCGAAGATCGTGGCCGTGGGCCTCAACTACAAGGACCACGCCGCGGAGCGGGACAAGCCCCTGCCGGAAGAGCCGCTGCTGTTCCTCAAGCCCTCGACGGCGGTCATCGGGCCGCACGATGCCGTCATCTATCCGCGCATGTCCCGCCGGGTCGACTACGAGGGCGAGCTGGCCTTCGTCGTCGGTCGCCGATCCTCGGGCCTGACCGAAGCCGACCGGGCCGAGGACTACATCTTCGGCTACACTTGCTTCAACGACGTGACCGCGCGCGACCTGCAGGACAAGGACAAGCAGTTCACCCGGGCCAAGTCCTTCGACACCTTCGCCGCCATCGGCCCCTGCCTGGTCCGCGGCCTGGATCCGTCGGCCCTGGCCATCAAGACCTTCCTCAACGGCAAGCTCCGCCAGTCCTCGACCACCGCCAACCTGATCTTTTCCGTTCCTTTCCTGCTCCGCTTCATCTCTCAGGTCATGACCCTGCTCCCCGGCGACGTGGTCACGACCGGCACGCCGGCCGGGATCGGCCCGATGCACCCGGGCGACCGCGTCGACGTCGAAATCGAGGGCATCGGGACGCTTTCCAACCAGGTGCTGAAAGTCACCGCATCCGCGTGAGGAGACCCGCATGAAGTTTTTTCTCGACACCGCCAACCTGGACGAGATCCGCGAAGTCGCCGGCTGGGGCGTGCTGGACGGCGTGACGACCAACCCCTCTCTGGTGGCCAAGGAAAACCTCAAGTTCGAGGATCTCGTCCGCCGCATCTGCGCCATCTGCCCCGGCCCGGTCAGCGCCGAGGCCGTCTCCGACAAAGCCCCCGACATCATCGTCGAGGGGCGGCGGCTGGCGGCCCTGGCGCCCAACGTGGCCGTCAAGATACCGATTACCATCGAGGGCTTGAAGGCCATCAAGGTCCTGGCCTCGGAGGGTGTCGCCGTCAACACGACGCTCATCTTTTCGCCCGGACAGGCCCTTCTGGCGGCCAAAGCCGGCGCCCGCTTCGTCAGCCCGTTCATCGGCCGGCTCGACGACGTCGCCCAGGACGGCATGGGGCTGATCGAGGAGATCTCCGGTATCTTCGCCAACTACGACTTCGCCTGTCAGATCATCGTGGCCTCGGTCCGCCACCCGCGCCACATCATCGACGCGGCCTTGATCGGGGCCGACATCTGCACCGTCCCCTTCGGGGTCATGGACAAGCTCGTCCGCCACCCCCTGACCGACCTGGGCATCGAACGCTTCCTCAAGGACTGGGGCAAAGCCGTCAAGTGAAGGGCGACCCTGTCGCCCTCGATCTTTCCTAAGGCCGGACATGGGATCGTTCTCCCGAGGCGGGGAGTTGAATCACCTTAAAAATCGAAGGTCTTAGCTCTATTTTCACCGAGCCGGCCCGGAGACGCGCGCTGACTTTTCGCCGCAATCGTGATATATTTTTATGCGGAGAAGTTTGGTCCGAACCAGATGAAGAAATTCCGCAGGCTCCGTCGCTTGATCGTGTACCTGGTCGTCCTGGCCGTTCTGGTCGGGGCCGGGATCACGGTCAAGAACATCATCCTGCGCCAGATCCGGATCCGTATCGAATCGACGCTCCACTATGGCCGGATGCGTCTGACCATCATCCCCCCCGCCCTCGTCCTCGACGACGTCCGCTCCGCGACCGCATCGCCATTCTTCACGGCCCAGAAGGTCGTGTTGCGCTTCTCCGTTCTGACCCTGTTCCGGCGCGAGCGCCCCTTGACGGTTATCATCGACCAGCCCGTCCTTCGACTCTACGAGGCCGATCCCGCAAGACCGCCCGGCAAGCTCGACCTGCGCCTGCCTTTTTCCATCCAGAACGGCTTTATCCGCAACGGCGACATCTCCTTTTGGAGCCGGGGGGTCTCCGTGCGCGCCAAGGGCATCCAAGCGGCCTTCCGACTGGCCAAGGACAGCTTCGCGCTGCAAGTCGTTTCCGCTGAGGCCGCTATTCTGGCCGAGGCCATGGATCATCCGGTTACCGGCCGGGTTCGGGCCCTTGTCGAGGGCCGGGGCAATCGCTTGTCTCTTGATCGGCTGACTTTCGAGGGTCCGGACGTGCTTCTGAAGGTCAAGGGCTTGTTCTCCAACACGACCCGATTGGACTACGATCTCCAAGCTTCCCTGCGCGCCCCGGCGGCCCTGTTGGCCGACTTCCTGGACCTCCCGTTCGTCTGGGACGGCGGCCTCGAAGCCGAAGGCAGGGTGGCCAACACCGACGGGCCTCTATCCGTCACGGCCAATGTCCGTTCGCCTCTGCTCCGGCTGAACGGCGAATCGGTGGGCCGGGTCGAAGGGCCGCTGACCATGGGGCCGGGGCCGCGCGGCAAGCTGCGGCTGACTTTAGCCGGAGAAGGCGCGCCGGCGGAACGGGTGGATATCGATTTCCAGCCCGGTCTCGTGGAAGGGACCGCCCGAGGCTTTCACGTCGACCCGATCGTCAAGGATTTCGGGATTCCCTGGCCCATTCGTTCCCCGGTCGATGGCACCTTCCGCGTCGAGAAGGGCCTGCTGAAGGTTCGGGCGGCCTTTGTCGACGATCCTTCCGCGTCGCCGGCGTCGGGGCGGTTCGCCTTCCGCGGCCCGATCGACCTGACCTGGAACGGGCGTCAGAAGCGTCTCGATTTCAGCTCGGAAAAGCTCGAGTCCGTCTTCGGCGCCCTGAAGGCCGTAGGCCGGCTCGAAATCGGGCGGGAGATCGAAGTGGTCATCAACGGCGGGATCTCCGACGTCCGGTCGGCCAGGGAATTCACCTCGCTCATCCTGCGGGATCCGCTCGCCTTCCCCGAAATCCGCGGCCGGGGGACGGCCGAAATCAAGATTCTCGGCTCTTTCGCCGCTCCTCAGGTCAAGATGGTCTTCTCGCTCGCTCCGGCCGGCTTCGCCGGCTTCGACATTTCCGCCGTCGAGGGCCTGCTCGAGGTCGCCGGAGGCGAAGTGACCGGGCTCTTCAAGGTCGATGATCCGGAGGCCAAGGGCGATCTCCACCTGGGAGTGAAGGACGGGAACGTCGAGGTCCGGGCCGAAGTGGAGGACGCTCAGGTCGAACGGATCATGGCTGCCTTGGATCTGACGCTGCCCCTCAAAGGGCGGGCTTCCGGCGATTGGACCATCCTGTCTTCGTCGTCCGGGTTAAGTCTGAAGGGGAGCATGGCCTCGGACGCTCTCGAAGCGGCCGGTCTGCGGTTGAGCGGCGTCCGGACCAAAATGGAATGGAGCTCGGCTTCTTCGGAGATTCTCCTGTCGGATCTTGAGGCCGGCGTCTTCGGGGGACGTGCGTCCGGCCGCCTCCGCCTCGGTTTCGCGGCCAAGACGTATGAGGCCGACCTGAAGGTCGAGGGCCTGGACCTGGCGAATTTAGCCGCCGGTTTGCGCGGCAGGGTCGGATTGACTCTGGTCGGCCGGGGTTCGCTGGATGGTGAATTCGCCGCCGGCGCCTTCACCGTCCAGGGGCTGGGCTTCCAAGCCTTCGGCCCGGCCGACGCCTCCGGCACATGGGAAGCCGGATTCCCGGCCGGCCGGCCCACAGTCCGTCTGACCGGGAAGCTCGACCCCGGCGGAAACGAGATCTCGGCTACCTTCACCGCCCCCGGGGCCGGCGAAGGATTCAGGATCTCGGCCCGGGGCCGCATTCTCAACCCGGCGCTGATCGGGTCCTTGACGGGCGTGCAGGCCGAGCTGGACTTCCTGGCCGATATCCGCGGCGGCGAGGAGGGGATCCTGGTGGATGGGGCCGTCGACGTCAAGGGCAAGCTTCTGCCGATCCCCGGTTTCCCGCATGCCCTGACCGATTTTTCCGCCCTCGTCCGAGTCCAGAACAACCGGGTCTCTCTGCGATCCTTCCAGGGCCGGCTGGCCGGAGGCGATGTCCAGGGAACGGGCGAAGTGCGGTTCGGGCGCCGGGGCTTGGAGACCGTGGACCTCTCGATCGACGGCCGGAGCCTGGCGCTGGTCCTGATCGAAGGGACGCGCATGCTGGCCGATGTCAACCTTCGGCTGGAAGGGACCAACGGCCGGCTGGCCCTGTCGGGAAGCGCCGATGTCAGGCAGTTCGCTTGGCGCCGCGAGTTCACGGATAAGCTCGTCTTCGCCTTCGCCTCGCGGCGCGGTGGGGCGCCGGGACCATCCCCGTTCGACGGCCTGGCGCTCGACATCCGGCTGCGGGCCGACGAAAACGTGCTCCTCGAGAACTCGATGGGCCGGATCCAGGGCCGTTTCGACCTGACCTTGGCCGGTACCGTCGAGGCTCCCGTCGTGCTGGGCGACATCGAAGCCCTGCGCGGCGAGGTCTTCTTCCAGGATCGGACGTTCCGGATCCTGCAGGGCCGTCTGAGCTTCTTCAACCCCGCTTCGATCGAGCCTTATCTCGACTTCCGGGGCGAGACGTTCCTCAAGGATTACCGGGTCACGTTCTCGCTGAGCGGCCGCTTGGACCGCCTGCAGCCCGAGTTCGCCTCCTCGCCGCCCCTTCCGCCGGAGGACGTCCTGGCCTTGCTGGCCCTGGGCGAATCCTTCAAGCGGACGTACTCCTACGAGGCCACGGCCCAGATGGGCACGGGTTCGCTGTTGTCCATGCAGCTGATGGAGCAGGCCAAGAAACGGGCCGAGAAGCTCTTCGCCCTGGACAGTCTGCGTATCGACCCCTTCGTGCTGGGGGCCTCCACCGAAATGACAGCCCGCCTGACGGTAGGCAAGAAGATCTCGCGCAATATCATCCTCTTGTACTCGACCAACCTGACCAGCCAGAGGGAAGACCTCGTTCGGCTGGAATGGGACTTCAGCCAGAGCTTTGCCCTCGTCGCCGTCCGCGACGAGCGCGGGCGATTGAGCCTCGATGTCAAGGTTCGCAAGCGTTTCTAGGGCTCTCGGAGCCGCGGTCTGCGCCGCGCTGCTCCTGCCCCTCTGCCTGCGGGGCGGCCAGGCGTCCGCGACGGTGACCTCGGTCGCCGTCCTGGTGGACGGCCGGCCCGCCGACGCCGACTTCGCGGCCCTGGTCCCGCTTGCGCCCGGCTTGGCTTTCTCTCCCAAGACCGTCGACGCCGCGCTCAAGCAGATCTACCGGACCGGCCTGTTCGCGGACGTCCGGATCCTGCGCGAGGAGGGTGCGGGCATCCGCTTGACCGTTTGGCTGGAGCGCCGGCTGACAACCAAGTCCGTGGCCTTCCGGGGCGGGATCGGCGTCTCCTCCCGATTGCTCAGCGAGAGCCTGTTCGCCATCCGCCCCGACGCCCCCTACACGGAGAGCCTGCGGTCCCGGGCCGAAGCCGAGCTGCGCGAGGCGCTGCGAAGGGAAGGTTATCTCAGCGGTGTCGTCATCAGCTCGGCCCGCAGGGTCAAGGACCGTCCGGCCATGGACGTCCTGTTCGAGATCGACCTGGGCGCGCGCTTCGCCATCCGCGAGGTCGGCTTCAAGGGCCGGCCGAACGCCGATCCCGCGATTCTCGCCGCCCGCATCGAGACCCGGCCGGGGAAGTCTTACAACCCCGCGATTCTGGAGGCGGATGTGGCCCGCTTGAAGGCCGCCTACAACGACCTCGGATATCCGCGGGCCGAAGTCTCCATCCGGGGGCGGGTCTTCCACGAGTCCGACAACACCGTCTCCCTTAATTTCTTCATCGTCCCCCAGGAGCGGATCGTCATCGAGGTGACGGGTGCAAAGGTCAATCAGGCCCCCCTGCGGGCCATCTGGGAACAGCCTGTTTTCGAGGATTGGGCAGTGGAGAGATCCGAAGCCCTCATCCTGGCCGAGATGCGCTCCCGCGGCTACGTCTTCGCCGCCCTCCGCTCCCGCATGGATCGCTCGCCGGAGGAGATCCGGGTCGTCCACGAGGTCGTGCCGGGGGAGAAGGTCCGGCTCCGCGACGTCGTGTTCGAGGGTTCGGTCCATTTCCCGCCCGACGAGCTGAAGCGCGCCCTGGGGGGCGGCGCCGGTCTGGCCCTCGGCGGCGAGGCGGTCTATGACCTTCCGGATCGGGTCGCCGGCTATTACAAGTCGCAGGGCTTCCCCGAAGCCCGGGCCGTCCTCAGCTTCCGGGCGGCCGGCCCGGCTTATGACGCCGTTCTGACCATTGCGGAAGGCCGGCGGCAGACGATCGAACGTGTCACGGTAACCGGGGCCTCGCTCTTCCCGGCAGTGGAGCTCAAGGCTCAGGTCACGGCCACTGAGGGAGGCGCCTACGTGCCGCCGTCCGTGCAGCGGGATGTGGGCCGGCTGGAAGCCTACTACGCCAATCGGGGTGTGCGCGACGCGAAAATCGTCGCCGCCGTCGAAGCCCTGGACGAAAGCCGGCATGCGGTGGAGTTCCGCATCGTCGAAGGCCGCCGCCTGCGGGTGGACCGGATCGTGGTGGCCGGTTCCCCGATTACGCAACGGCGCCTGATCGACCGCCAGATGCGGCTGCGGGAAGGCGATTGGGCCGGGGCCGAAGCCATCCAGGAGTCCAAGCGGGAGCTGGAGCGGCTGGGCGTCTTCTCCGAGGTCCGGATCGAGGAGGTCCCGACCGGCCCGGATACGGTCAACCTGGTCCTTAACCTCCGCGAGGGCGAACGGAACCTGGTCAGCCTGGGCTTGGGGCTGGAGACCAAGAACGAGCCGATGAGGCTCGAGCTGTGGCGCAACACGATCGGGCCCCGGGCCACGGCCGAATACATCCTCGGCAACGTCTTCGGACGGGCCGCCCAGCTGAGCCTGATCAGCCAGTTCAGCGCCAGGGAGAAACGGGTCGTCGTCTCCTGGGAGGAGCCGTTCCTGTTCGGCTGGTCGGTGCCCATCACCCTGAACGGCTGGGCCGAGCGCGAGGCCCGCGAGAGCTATGGGTTCGACCGCCGGGGCATCAGCCTGAACGGGACCCAGAAGCTGGCTTCGGGCTGGACCTCGCTGACCACCCTGCGTCTGGTCAGCACGACGCTCTATTTCCTGGAGATCAAGGAGGACGAGGTCGACCGCCAGCACTTCCCCTTCTCGGCCACCTCGGTTTCGGAGACCTTCCTGCTCGACCGGCGCGACGATTCCTTCAACCCCGAGGGCGGGCACTTCCTGAGCGGCGTCCTGGAGTGGGCCTACCCGCTGTTCAAGGCCGAGTCCGACTACATCAAGACCTTCCTCAAGGGCCAGGTCTACCGGACGATCTTCGGCCGCCTGAATCTGAGCCTGACCGGCCGGGCCGGGCTGGCCATGGGCCGCATCCCCATCCACGAGCGGTTTTTCGCCGGCGGCAGCAACTCCTTCCGCGGCCGGTCTTTCGACCGCCTTGGGCCGACCGACGTCAGCTCGAACATGCCCGTCGGCGGCAAGGCCCTGCTTCTGCTCAACCTGGAGATGCGCTTCCCCCTGCTGGCCAAGCTGCCGGCGCTGAGCGGGGCCGTCTTCTACGACGTCGGCAACGTCTTTCTTCACCGCGGCGACTTCAGCCTGTCCGGGATGGAGAACGCGATCGGGGCGGGCCTGCGCTACCGGACGCCGCTTGGGCCCATCCGCTTCGACCTCGGCTGGAACCTCAACGCCCCGTCGGGGCAGCGCCAGCCGCTGGTCTTCATCACCATCGGGAATGTGTTCTAACATGCGCTACGGCATCCTCTTCTTATCGGCGGCCGCCCTGCTTCTCAGCCCCGCCCCCGCGGCGGCCCAAGGACCGGACGGTGGACTGTGTCGCGGCCGTGGTCAACGGCGGCATCGTCACCCGGTTCGACGTCGAAGTGGCGGAGGCGTTCGGCCTGTTCGATCCGATCGCCGCGGCGGACCCGGCCAAAGCCGCCGACGCCGCGGCCCGGCGTGCGGCCATCCTGAACAGGCTGATCGACCAGAAGCTGGTCATCGACCAGATCCGGCCTTCGGCTCCGGTTCCCGATCCCGCGGCCGTCGACGCGGAATGGAGGAGGCTCCTCGTCCGGGCCGGCTCGGACGCCATCCGTGGGGGGCTGGATCGGCTGGGCATGAACGAGGCGGACGTCCGCCCTTACATCGAAGAGAAGGTCCTCTTCCGCAAGATCCTGGACGACCGATTCCTGCGGACCGTCAGCGTCAGCTTGAGGGAGATCGAGTCCTTCTACGCCGATACCTTCGTTCCGGCCCGCCGGGCCGAAGGCCGGACGGCCCAACCGCTGGTCGAGGTCCTGGACGCCATCGAAGCCGAGATCAAGAAAACCAAGATCGAAGCCCAGGCCGCGGCCTGGATCGACGCCTTGAGGGACCAGGCGGAAGTCGAGATTCGGGTTGACTGCATAAAATAGCGGAGACGAAGAATGAAAAAGACCGCCTTCCTCTTTCCGGGCCAGGGCTCGCAGGCCGTGGGCATGGGCAGAAGCCTCTACGACTACGCCGACGAGGCTAAGAAGCTGTTCCGGACCGCCGACGACGTGCTCGGCTTCCCCTTGTCGAGCCTCTGCTTCGAGGGGCCGGAGGAGGAGCTGCGCCTGACCCGGAACACCCAGCCCGCCCTCCTCGTCGTCAGCGTCGTTGCCTTCCGCCTGCTGGCCCGCGAGCCGGCCTTCGCGGCCGGCCACAGCCTGGGCGAGTATTCGGCCCTGGTCGCGGCCGGAGCCGTGGCCTTCGAGGACGCCGTTGCTTCTCGTCCACAAGCGCGGCCGCTACATGCAGGAAGCCGTGCCGGTCGGCGCCGGGGCCATGGCGGCCGTCCTGGGCCTGCCCTACGAGGAGCTGGAGAAGGCCCTGGCCGCGGTGACGAGCGGGGTCGTCCAGGTCGCCAACTGGAACAGCCCCGACCAGATCGTCATCTCGGGCGACAAGGCCGCGGTCGAAGAGGCCGTGCGCCTGGCCAAGCCGCCCAAGTCGGTCATGCTCCCGGTCAGCGCCCCCTTCCATTCGCCGCTGATGATGCCGGCCGAGGAACGGCTGGCCGCGGACCTCGAGGCCATCGCCTTCCACGCGCCTCGCTTCCCGGTCGTCAACAACGTCGACGCGCGGCGGATCGTCACGGCCGAGGAGGCCCGCGACGGCCTCAAGCGGCAGGTCAGCCGGCCCGTCCTCTGGACCAAGGCCATGGAGACCCTGCGCGACGAGGGGATCGAGACCTTCGTCGAGGTCGGACCGGGCAAGGTCCTCTCGGGGCTGATGAAGCGGATCGGCCGCGGCTGGCCGCATCCGTTCGTCTTGGCCAACGTCGAGGACAGGGAGTCGCTGGAGAAGACGGCCGCCGCGATCTGACCGGGGTCAGGGCTTGGCCCGGAGGATCCCCGGGCCGTATGCGGCGAACAAGGCCGCCGCCGATCCGACGGCGGCCGCCATGGCCAGCCAGAGGAAGACCCTGGGTGCTCCCGCGAACGACCCCAGCCAGGCGGGCTTCAGGATGAGCAGGGCGATGGCCACGGTCTCGAACCAGACCTTGGCCTTGCCGGGCCAGGAGGCGGCGATGACCACCCCTTTCGAGGCGGCGATGGCCCGGAAGCCCGTCACCGCCAGCTCGCGGCCGATGATGACCACGGCCATCCAGGCCGGGACGGAGCCCGCCTCGACCAGGCAGACGAAGGCGGCCGTCATCAGCAGCTTGTCGGCGATGGGATCCAGGAGCTTGCCCAGCTCGGTGACCGTGTTCGTCCGCCGGGCCAGCACGCCGTCCACGGTGTCCGTCAGCATGGCCAGGAGGAAGACGGCGAGGGCCGCCCATTCGTGCCCCTCGAAGCGGGCCAGCAGGAGAGCCATGAGGACCGGCACCAGCAGGATGCGCAAGGTCGTCAGAGCGTTGGGGACGTTCATCATGGCGGGGCGTAGGGTAGCTCAATTCCCCGGCTCCGGTCAAACGGCCGACCGGGTTGCCATGGCCACGCTTCGGCATTAGAATGCCCCCATAAGCCGGCGCCGCGATGCGCCGCGCCCACCACGACTAAGGAGGAGGCCCGATGTCCCTTCACCCCCGCCGCGCCCGCTCGCGCATCCTGACGGCCGCTGCTTCGCTGGCCGTCTTGTCCGCTCTGCTCCTGGCCCAGACCCCGGCCCGCCAACCGGCCCGGATCACGGGCACCGATCCGGAGCTTCGCCTGACCTGGTACGATCAGATGGTCCAGATCAAGTCCGACTCGAAGTTCAAGGACCTGAAGTGGCAGTTCCTCGGCCCGACCAATATCAGCGGCCGGGTCACCGACGTGGCCGTGGTCACCGCCCAAGGGACAAGGCCTATACCATCTACGCCGGGACGGCCTCCGGCGGCGTCTGGAAGACCGACAACGAGGGCACGACCTGGGCGCCGATTTTCGACCAGGGGCCGTCAACCGCCGTCGGGAACCTGTCCCTCGATCCCTCCGATCCGCAAGACCCTCTACGTCGGGACGGGCGAGGCCAACATCTTCCGCAGCTCCCAGTCCGGGACCGGCGTCTATAAGACCGCCGACGGCGGCAAGACCTGGACGCACCTCGGGCTGGCCGCGACCCAGACCATCGCCCGTATCGTCGTCCATCCGTCCGACGGCCGCGTCGTCTATGTGGCGGCCTCCGGCCGCGAGTGGACCAAGAATCCCGACCGCGGCGTCTACAAGACCGTCGACGGCGGCAAGACCTGGGACAAGATCCTCTTCGTCGACGACGAGACGGGCGCCATCGACCTGCGCATGGATCCGCGCGACCCCGAGATCCTGTATGCCGCGACCTGGCAGCGGACGCGCAAGAAATGGAACGACCCGCGCAACGACGCCGACCACCGCCGGCAGCGGCATCTGGAAGACGAACGACGGCGGCAAGACCTGGACGCCCGATCAACACGGGCCTGCCCGAGGCCCGCTTCCGCGGCCGGATCGGCCTCGATATCTGCCGCAGCAAGCCCGACATCCTCTACGCTTTCCTGGACAACTATGAGAAGGCCCGCGAGCCGAACGAGGACGAGCGGACCGACTCCTACGGCCTGCCCTCGGCCGGGATCATCAAGGGCGCCACGGTCTACCGCTCGGACGACGCCGGGCACGACCTGGAGGCAGGTGAGCGGCCTGACGCCCGAGCAGAAGTCCTTCATGGAGCGCCACTCCAACACCTACGGCTGGGTCTTCGGCCAGATCCGGGTCGACCCCAACGACGAGAACACCGTCTACACCATGGGCTTGCCCGCTGTGCGTCTCGACGACGGCGGCAAGACCTTCCGCATCCTGTCCGGCCCGGGCGTGCGACCACCACGCCCTGTGGATCGATCCGGCCAATTCAGTCCTACCTGGTCAAGGGATTCGACCAGGGCATCGCCGTGTCCTACGACAAGGGCCGCGACCTGGCGCTACTTCCAGAGCCAGATCCCGGTCGGCCAGTTCTTCAACGTCGGCTACGACATGGCCACGCCGTTCAAGGTCTACGGCTCGATGCAGGACCACGGCAGCTTCCGGGCGGCCGTCGACCTCAGCCGGGGCCGCGACCGCATCCCGGCCGCAGGAATTTGAGGGCGCTCCCGGCGGCGAGGGCTCCCACCACGCCGTCGACCCGGCCAACCCGAACATCGTCTTTTCGGCCGGCTTCTACGGCACGATCGCCCGGACGGAATACGACAAGCCCGGGCGCGGCCCCCGGCCGGCCGTTCAGCAAGACGCTCCTGCCCCGGTCCTTCCGCAAGCGAGCCGCCCCTGCGGGGCCAGTGGCTGGCGCCCTTCATCCTCTCGCCGCACAATCCCTCGATCGTCTACCACGGCATGCAGTTCCTGTTCCGCTCGCTCGACCGCGGCGACACCTGGGAGAAGATCTCGCCCGACCTGTCCGCGGGCGTCCGCGGCCGAGCTGGGCGACATCCCGTATCAAACCCTGTTCGCCATCTCCGAATCGCCGCTTCGGGCCGGCCTGATCTACGCCGGGACCGACGACGGCCGGGTCTGGGTCACCCGCGACGCCGGCAAGGCCTGGACGGAGATCGTCTCCGGCCTGCCCGTCCGAAGTGGGTTTCGCGCCTGGTCGCTTCGCAGTACAACCTGGGCACGGTCTATATGACCCAGAACGGCAAGCGCGACGACGACGTCGCCCCCTACGTCTGGAAGTCGGTCGACTTCGGCGCCACCTGGACCTCGATCGCGGCCGGCATCCCGCTCGGTCCGGTCAACGTCATTCGCGAGGACCCGGTCGATCGGAACATCCTCTATGTCGGGACCGACGGCGGCGTCTTCGTCACCTCGGACGGCGGCAAGACCTGGGGCATCCTCGGCGGCAACCTGCCGTTCGCCTACGTCCACGACCTGATCATCCACCCGCGCGACAATATCATCGTCATCGCCACCCATGGCCGGGGCATGTGGGCCCTGGACGCCAACCCGGTCAACGGCAAGGATCGCAGGATGTCGCGCTTCCAGCAAGGCGACTGATATCCGGTCCCCTCGTGCCGGCCCGCATCCGGCACGGGGGGATTCCCCTCGAATCGAGGCTCGGAGGCCAGCATGCCCGCAACAACCGCTGCTCTTGTCCTGTTCGCCGCCCTGGCCTGTCCCGCCGCTTCTTTACCGGCCGGGACGGAGGATATCGTCATCCGTGAAGCGCTGGTCCTGCAGCTGCCGCGCGGACCGCAAAGGTCGGCGCTGGCGGTGGATCCGGTGGATGCGGCGCTCGCCGCCGGGGCCTGGAAAGCGCCCCGGCCCGGCGACAAGCTGGCGCTTTCGGACTCCCAGACGGCGACCTGGACGGCGATCAAGGCCGACGCAAACGGCTGGTTCACCGGCCTCGGCGATGCCTACCTCTATGCCCGCGTGCCGGGCGGAGCCGGCCGGACCATGATCCTGGACGGCATGGGCGATTCTTATGTCTTCGTCAACGGCGAGCCTCGCATGGGCGGCAAGTACGCGGTCAAGGAGACTTATGAAGCCTGGGAGCCGCGCTTCGACTACGGGCAGGTTCCGATCGGGCTGAAAAAGGGGGACAACCACCTCCTGTTCCGTTGCTCGCGCGGCCGGATGAAGGCGGTCCTTCGCGAGGCGCCGGGACCGCTGCTGTTCAACGAGCGCGACCTGACCCTGCCCGACTTCCTGGCCGGCGAGGCCGTAGACGCCTGGGGCGGTATCGTGATCATGAACGCCTCCGGCGCGACTCTGCGCGGGCTGACTCTGACCGCGACCGGTCCGGGCCTGGAGACGGTCGCCACCCCGGTCGGCGATCTGCAGCCGTACCGGGTCCGCAAGGTCGCCTTTCGCCTCAAGGGGGGCGTCCCGCAGGCACTCGGCCCGGCGGCCTTGGCGCTGTCGCTCGTCGCGGCCGGCGGGCCCGGGCCGAACGTGAGCCTCACGGTCCAGGTCAAGTCGCCGCGCGAGAACCACAAGCGGACCTTCCTCAGCGGCATCGACGGCAGCGTTCAATACTACGCCGTCAATCCGGCCCGGACACTGCCGGCGGCCGCCTCGGCCCCCGCGCTGGTCCTGTCCGTCCATGGGGCCTCGGTCGAAGCCGTCAACCAGGCCGGGTCCTACGCCCCGAAGACTTGGGCTCATATCGTCGCCCCGACCAACCGGCGCCCCTACGGCTTCGACTGGGAAGACTGGGGCCGCATGGACGCACTCGAAGTTCTGGCCGACTTCACGGCCCGCTACCCCGTGGACCCGTCCCGCGTCTATCTCACCGGCCATTCCATGGGCGGCCACGGCGCCTGGATCCTGAGCGCGCTCTTCCCCGACCGCTTCGCCGCCGTCGGCCCCTCGGCCGGATGGATCAGCTTCCGGACCTATGCCTCGCGGCAGAAGAGCGAGGGCGGCACCGAGGCGGAGAGGCTGGCTTCACGGCCCCTCCTGCAGGGCGACACGCTGGCCCTGGTCCGCAACCTCGACGGCCTGGGCGTTTATATCCTGCACGGCGACAAGGACGAGAGCGTCCCCGTGGGCCAGGCCCGGCAAATGGTCCAGGCCCTAACCGGATTCCACAAGGACTTCGCCTACCACGAGGAGAAGGACGCCGGCCATTGGTGGGACAAATCCGACGAGCCGGGCACCGATTGCGTCGATTGGGCGCCGCTTGTTCGACTTTT
The DNA here is from genome assembly GCA_963803915.1 of Candidatus Aminicenantota bacterium. GTDB lineage: Bacteria > Acidobacteriota > Aminicenantia > Aminicenantales > UBA4085 > UBA4085. Next base: position 118,228 of record CAWDOL010000004.1, read on the forward strand.
TCGGGCGGCACGCCCGGCCTCTGCCCGGAACCGTTCGCGAGGTCGAGTTTACGACCGCCAACCCGGGTGTCTCCGCTTCGCGGCATTGGGCCCGGATCGAGGCCCAGGTCAAGCCGCTTCTTGCCGGCACGGTCCGGCTGCGCCTGGACCCGGGCGCCCGCCGCTTCGTCGGGACGACCGAGAACGTGGCCCGGCTGGCCCTGGACGCGTCGATGATGGAGGGCGCGGACGCGGTCCGCGTCGAGCTTGACGGCCAGACGATCCAGGCGCCGCTTCATGACGGCACGGTTTGGCTCTATCGGGCGAACGGGACATGGGCGGCCGGAGAGGCGCCTTCGCCGTCCCTCAAGGGTCCTCGCCGCAACGGCCCGTTCAAGGATGCCTTCCGCAACCGGGTGCTGTTCGTTTACGGGACGAAGGGCAGCTCCGAGGAGAACGCCTGGGCTTTCCGCAAGGCCCGCTTCGACGCGGAGATGTTCCAGTACCAGGGCAACGGCTCGGTCGAGCTGCGGCCGGACCTCGAGTTTGACCCCGCCGCCGGGCCCGACCGCAACATCATCCTCTACGGCAACGCCGCGACGAACGGGGCCTGGAAGGCGCTGCTCGCGGACTCGCCCGTCCAGGTCGGCCGCGGCTTCGTTCAGGCCGGACCCGAGCGGATCGAGGGCCGCAACCTGGCCGCCCTCTTTCTGCGGCCCCGCCCCGGCAGTGCCACGGCCTGCGTCGGCGTCGTGTCCGGGACCGGGCTCGCCGGCATGCGCCTCACGGACGCCCGGCCGTACCTGCTGGCCGGAACCGCCTTCCCCGACCTGGCCGTCTTCGATGCGGGCGTCGGGCGGCCCGGCGGCTCGGGGCTGAGGCTGGCCGGATACTTCGGAACCGACTGGGGCTACCCGACCGGGGAATTCATCCGGGATTGACTTGGGCCCCCCGGCTCGTCCTACGATCGTCCGGAATCCGGGCCATGACGGTATCCCGTTTTCCTATCCCCATATTCAAGGGAGGCTCCCTAATCCTGCGCCGGCGCATCGGCGTCGTTCTCTGTTCGGCTGCCGCCCCGCTTGACATCGTCCGGGGGCCGGATTACCCTCGTTAAAGAGGTCGGGATGGGGATTCAAGCCGATTCCGGACGCGTCCCACGCTCAGGACGGAAGGGGAGATTCTTTTAAGAGTCTTTTCCCCGCTGGCGCTCGGCCGGCGTGCGGAGAAGAGGAGGGGCGTCATGCGTACTAAGTTTAGCGCGCTGGGCCTTTTCGTGCTCTTTTTGAGCGCTCCCGTTGCCGCGGTCGACCCGACCGACGATCAACTCCTGTACAAGTTCGCCGTCTACACCCGGGACGTCTATCTCGGCGAGGCCATGAAAAACAGGGACCCGAACCAGCTCAGCCCGGCCGTGGCCGCGCAAATATTCACCCCCCGCATGCTGGGCTACTCGATCGGCAACCTTCTCCGCTATGCCCGGCCCGGCTCCGAAAACCGCCGGATCTGGTTGAGGCTGGAGAGCAGGGTCCGGAAGACCCTGTTCGAGCTCATCGACCTGCAAGCCGCCCAAGAAGGCTGGGCTGCCGCCGAGGTCGATCGGCGCAAGCTGGAGGCCGCTCAAGAGTTCACCTGGGCCCTACAGCACAGGTTCGACGACGCCCTGGCGGCATCGACCGGCGTCAGGCCGGATCAAGCGCCCGACTTTTTCGCCTCGCTGACGACGCCGCCGCCGCAGCCGCCGATCGATCCGCCCCCCCTTCCGCCGGTCGATCTGTCCGATCCGCCGATCGATCTGTCCGATCCGCTGATCGAAAAGCCCATCCCTCCCGCGCCGGCCTCGTCCGACGCCGTCGCGGGCACCTACAGGATCACCGGCAAAAGCCACTACGACGCCAATCCCGGCGCCTCCCGAGTCGTTCTCACCGGGACGATGGATGAGGTCGAAGCCGATTTCAAGATCTTCGACCAGGGCCGAACGACCTGGGACTACAAAGGGACGGCGAAGTGGAACGGGCGGAGCGGGACGGACGGCGTTCGCGACCTCGTCGGCCGAACGCAATGGGTGACTTATCCGCATATTTTCCACGAGCAAACGATAAAGATCGCGCGGGGCGCGGACGGCGTCTGGCGCGCCACGAGCATCAACATCGGCGGCAATCTCTTCCTGCTCCTCCAAACCCAGGCCGCCGAGCGGACGATCGTGACCGCGGCCAAATCCCTCACGATCAAGAATTCGACCTCGCTGACAGTGACGGTCTTTTTGGACCCGAACGAAGACTCTTGGCAAAACAAGATCGGCACGGTCGGGCCCCGTTCCGAGACGACGTTCACCGGCATCCCCGAACGGGGGCGATGGTATCTCAAGATCATTCCTTCCGCCGAAACGTACCGCGGTCACCACGTGGCCGTGCTGTATGTGAAAGAAGCCGTGTCCGCCTATATGTATGAAGTCCTGATAGAACATTTCAGGTGACGGACCGATCGCGCCGGCCGAAAGAGAGGACACCATGAGGTTTAAGGCGGTTATCCCGCTCATCGTTTCCCTGCTTGTCTCAATTCCATCCGCCGGGGCCGCCGCGGCTCCCCTGGATCCCGGCGCCAGAGAGGTCTACGCCCGCCTGCCGGTCGAAGTCCAGCTCCTCATCGCCGACCTCAAGCTCGATGCCCTGATCAAGGAAGCGAGCGAGGCCGGAACGGCGGCGAAAGCACGGCCGCTGGGGGAGGCGAAGGCGTCCCTCAAGGAAGCGCTTCGTCGATACGAGTTCTTCCGGACGGGAGACCAGGCCGTCCTGTCGGCGGACTGGGGCTTTTCCTGGGCGCCGCCGCGGCCCGATTATCCGTCCGTGACGAAGAGCCCGCTTTCCCTCCTCGAGCACCTGTGGATCGGATACGATACGACGGTCCAGATGCGGGCCGGAATCATGGTCGCTGCCGTTCCCTACTCCGCGGCCGAAGCCGAGCGGCATACATCGTTGGACGGCTCGGTTGAGATGATGCGAAAGGCCGCCGCGGCGGTCGAGTCCTGCGGCGTCTGGATCGTCCATTGGCTCTCCGACGCGCGCGTCATGATCTCCGCCCCGCCGGAATTCAAGCGGGCGTCCCCGATGAAAGACGACCTCGTCCGCCTCGTCAAGTCCGCGCCCGACGGCTCTGCTTTGGGCATCGTGTTCGTGACCCGCGCCTATCTGGAACGGGACGAGATGGAGATGAGGCCCGAGCCGTTCCGGGAAAAGAGAGTCGAGCAGGCGCGCCGCCGGTTTCCGGACATGTCCGTCGTCGAGCTGGGCGAGAGCAGCGCCGGGGCGGGCGATTTCACGACGTCCTTTACCTACCAATATGCATGGGAGGGCGCGCCCATCAAGGCCCTTGTCCATATCCGCCGGGATGGGTCGAGCGTCTATGAGATCAATTGTGTTTCGATCGCCTCGGGCTTCGACCGCGCCGAGGCCGACCGCATCATCGGCTCCTTCCTCAAGCTCTGAAAGCCATTCCGCGGCCCCGACCCCCAAAGAGGACGCCGAACGCCATGACGGGCGGCTCCGGGCTGCGGCTGGCCGGCTTCTTCGGGAACGACCGGGGCTAACCGGCCGGCGAGCTCGTCCGGGATTGACTTGCCCTCCCGGCTCGTCCTACGATCATCCGGCAACCGTGCCATGACGGTATTCCGCTCTCATCCCAATCGATTCAAGGGAGGCTCCATGATCTCGTCCAAGCGCATCGGCATCGTGCTCTGCCTGGCTCTGGCCCTCGGCCTGGCCGGCTTCGCCCAGGTTCAGAGGACCAGTCCCGGCAAGGCGGTCCTGAAGAAGGCCGAAAGCACCGACCCGGCCCTGCGGCTCCAATGGTACGACGAGCACCAGGCCCTCAAAGCCGCGTCCCCGACCCGCTCACTCCGCTGGCGGTTCATCGGCCCCGACATCATCGGCGGCCGCTGCACCGACATCGCCGTGCCCAAGGGCTCGAAGCACGTCATCTATGTCGGCTCGGCCACGGGCGGCGTCTGGAAGACGGTCAACTCCGGCATCACCTGGGAGCCGCTGACCGACGAGCTGCCGACGCTGTCCGTCGGCGACCTGGCCATCGCCGACTCCGACCCGAACATCGTCTGGCTGGGGACGGGCGAAGCCAACATCTTCCGGGCCTCCATCGCCGGGACGGGCGTCTACAAGTCTGTCGACGCCGGGAGGACCTGGACCCACATGGGCCTGCCGGGTACCCAGACGATCGCCCGCATCCTCATCCACCCGGGCAACCCCGACATCGTCTATGTCGCGGCCACCGGGCACGAGTGGACTTATAACCCCGACCGCGGCGTCTTCAAGACGACGGACGGCGGCAAGACCTGGAAGAAGGTGCTGTACGTCAACGAGAAAGTCGGGGCCAACGACCTGGTCATGGACCCGACCCACCCCGACGTCCTGATCGCGGCCACCTGGAACCGGGTCCGGCAGCGCTACTCCGACCCCATGCCGGGCGGCGAGGACGGGCTGTTCAAGACGACCGACGGCGGTACGACCTGGAAGCCCTGCGACGCGGGCCTGCCCGACACCAAGCTGACCGGCCGCATCGGCCTGGATATCTGCCTAAGCAAGCCGAACGTCGTCTACGCCTACGTCGACAACCACAACCCGGGGCGCGACGTCGCCGCGGGCGAGCGCGACGCCTACGGGCGCCTGAAGACGGGCAAGAAGATCATCGGGGCCGAGGTCTACCGCTCGGACGACCAGGGCGGTTCCTGGCGCAAGGTCAGCGTTTCCGATGCCCTGATGGAGGGCTTCGGCGGCACGTACGGCTGGGTCTTCGGCCAGATCCGGGTCGATCCCCGGGACGACAACACCGTCTATATCATGGGGCTCGGCCTGTACAAGTCCATCGACGGCGGCAAGTCGTGGCGGGGCATCAATTACGAGAACCTGCACGGCGACCATCACGGCCTGTGGATCGACCCCACCGACACCAAATATCTGATCAACGCCAACGACGGCGGAGCCAACGTCTCCTACGACGGCGGCAAAAACTGGCGGGACTTCCACAAGGGCATCCCGACCATCCAGTTCTACAACGTGGCTCTGGACATGGCCGTGCCGTTCGCCGCTTACGGCTCGGTCCAGGACCACTACACCCACCGGGCCACGGGCATCGCCCCGATGCCGGCGGCCGCCTCTCCCGGACGCAGGGCCCGCCGCCCGGTCGTCAAGTGGGAGCTGGCCCCGGGCGGCGAAGGCTCGACACATCGCCGTCGATCCGACGAATCCCAACCTGGAGTACTCGTCCACCTTCTACGGCCGGCTGCAGCGGTCGGAATATGCCAACGGCGCTTGGACCAGCAAGGACATCTCCCCCAAGGCGGCGGAGGGCGAGCCGGAGCTGCGCGCCCAGTGGCTCGCGCCCACGGTCATCTCGCCCCATAATCCGCAGATCGTCTACCACGGCTTCCAGTATCTCTATCGGTCCATGAACCGGGGCGAGACCTGGGACCGCATCAGCCCCGACCTGACCGCCTTCGACCCGAAGAAGCAGGGCGGCCTGCCGTTCGCCATCCCGTTCGCCACCCTGACCGCCATCGCCGAGTCGCCCTTCAAATTCGGCTTGATCTATGTCGGGAGCGACGACGGCCGGGTGCATCTGACCCGGGACGGCGGCGCCACCTGGACCGAGATCACGGCGGGCCTGCCTTACAACAAGCACGTCTGGTCGATGGTCGCCTCCCAGTACGATCCGGCCACGGTCTACATCACCCTGATCGGCCGCCACGACGACGACTTCGCGCCCTACGTCTACAAGTCGTCCGATTTCGGAAAGACCTGGGTCCGCCTAGCCTCGAACCTGCCCGGCGGCCCGACCAACGTCATCCGGGAGGACCCCAAGAAGAAGGACGTCCTCTATGTCGGGCTCGACTACGGCGTCTATGTCTCGACCGACGGCGGCAAAGCTTGGAGCTATCTCGGCTCGGGCCTGCCCAACGCGCCGGTCTGGGACCTCCAGATCCACCCGCTGACCAACATGATCGTCATCGCCACCAACGGCCGCGGGATGTGGGTTCTGGACGACCCCTCCGTCCTGCAGAAGTGATCCCAGGGCAACGCGAAAGGAATGACCGTTCCGGAGCGTGACTTTCAAGTCTTCGTCAAGCCGGTCGGCTCCGTCTGCGACCTGGCCTGCCGCTACTGCTATTACTCCGGGAAGGCCGCCGGGGCCGGGGAGGGGACTCCGCTCCGGATGGAGGATGATCTCCTCGAAGCGTACATCGTCCAGCATATCGCCGCCGCTACGGACGAGATCATCCGCTTCTCCTGGCACGGGGGCGAGCCGACTCTGGCCGGTCTGGATTTTTTTCGCCGCGCCGTCGCCATCCAGAAAAAGCTCCGGCCGGCCGGGCGGACGATCCGCAACGGGCTGCAGACGAACGGCGTGGGGCTTGACGACGACTGGGGCCGCTTCCTGGCCGAGGAGGGCTTTTCGGTCGGCCTCAGCCTGGACGGCCCGGCCCGCTTCCACGACGCCTTTCGCCTGGGTCGGGACGGTCGGCCCAGCCATGCCAGGGCCATGCGGGGCTACGAAATTCTGAAGCGGCACGGAGTAGCGACGGACGTCCTCTGCGTCGTCCACGCCGGCAATGTGGGGCATCCGTCCGACGTCTACGGCTTCTTCAAGTCGATCGGGGCGTCGTTTATCACCTTCCTGCCTCTCGTCGAAAGGGATCCTGATCGTCCCGGCGGCGCGACTCCCGAGAGCGTCCCGGCCGCGGCTTGGGGGACGTTCCTTTGCGCCGTCTTCGATGAATGGGCGGCCGCGGACATCGGCCGGCTCAAGGTCCAGATCTTCGAAGAGGCCGTGCGCACCGCTTTCGGCCAGGAGCATTCGCTGTGCATCTTCCGGCCGGTTTGCGGAGACATCCCGGTCGTCGAGCGGAACGGGGATTTCTACCCCTGCGACCATTACGTCCGGCCCGAGCGCAGGCTGGGCAATATCCGAGAGACGCCGCTGGCAGAACTGATCGACAGCCCGGACCAGCGTGCCTTCGGAGCCGTCAAGCGCGAAACGCTGCCGCGCGTCTGCCGCGAATGCCCGGTCCTCGCGATGTGCAACGGGGAGTGCCCGAAGAACCGGTTCCTGGCGGCTCCCCACGGCGAACCGGGGTTGAACTATCTATGCCGCGGCTACCAAGACTTCTTTCTGCATGCGCAGCCTTTTATCCAGGCGGTGGCCGAGGAATGGAAGCGCGGCGGTGAGGCAAGGGAGGCTCTTTGGCGCGGCTCGGCCGGGGCTTACGCGCGGCCGGGGACGTCCCGTATCCCGAGTCGCAAAAATCGGCGCCGCTGAATCAGGACCTGAGCTTGTTCCCGAAAAACTCCAGCGTCCTCTTCCAGGCCAGCTCGGCCGCTTCCTTATTGTAACGTGCGGGGTTCGCGTCATTGAAAAAGGCGTGCCCGGCTCCTTCGTACATGTGCAAGGCATAATCCACGCCCGCTTTCTTGAGGGCTTCCTCGTAGGCCGGGATGCCGGCGTTGATCCGTTCGTCCGTACCCGCGTAGTGGAGAAGAAGCGCGGCTTTGATCTTCGGCACGTCTTCGATTGCCGGTTGGGCGCCGTAAAAGGGGACGCCTGCCGTGAGGTCGGGGGAATGGACGGCAACCTGGTTGGTCACCCCTCCGCCCCAGCAGAAGCCCATGCAACCGACCTTGCCTGTCGAGAGGGGATGGGTTTTGAGGTAAGCGACGGCGGCGACGAAGTTCCTGATGTTGGCCGCCCGGTCGAGCTTCTGGAAGAGCGGAGAAGCGGCGGCGGGATCGGACGGTGTTCCGCCGAGAGGGGAGAGGGCGTCGGGGGCCAGGGCCAGGTAGCCTTCCAGAGCCACCCGGCGGGCGACATCCTCGGTATGGGGGTTGAGGCCGCGGTTCTCGTGGATGATGATGACCGCGGGACGCTTGCCTCCCTCTTTGAGGCGGGCGAAATACGCCGTCATCTGACCGGATTCGATCGGGTATTGAATAGATTCCGCGGCCAGGCGCGGGTCGTCCTTGGCGATCACCTGGGCCCATGCCGGAACGGGCTCGATAAGCGGCAGCAGGCCCGCCGCGGCGGCCGTCCCGCCGGCGATGCCGGCCAGCGAGCGCAGGAATCCTCGTCGGTCCAGCCGGCCGCGGGCATAGTCGTCGCGAAGCTCGATGATCCTGGGGTCCATGAAGTCCTCCTTTCCGTTTCTCTTGAGCCGAAGCATAGTCCCGCTTTCGGCGGAGTGTCAAGGCGTGGGGGGAAGAGGGGACAAATTGCATTTCTGTTTTACCCGGTGATACAATCCCCGGGCGTCGTTCCCGAGAGGCCGAAGCGCCGGGGGGACGGCCCGAACCCGAGTCAAAGGAGTCCTGCCATGATGAAGAAGCTTGTTTTCCTGGCCCTGGCCTTTGGGGTCGCCTTTCTGGTCACGGCCTGCAAGAAGACCGAGCCCCAGCCCGAGCCGCAAGCCGAGGCCGAAGCCTTCGCCTGGCAGGTCGACCAGTTTGCCGACGTCAAGATCCTCCGCTACCAGGTCAAGGGATTTGAATCCCTGACCCCGACCCAAAAAGAGCTTGTCTACTACCTGAGCCAGGCCGCGCTCTCCGGCCGGGACATCACCTTCGCCCAGGGCTACAAGCACAACCTCGTCGTCCGCAAGACGCTGGATGCCATCGTCGAGGGCTACAAGGGCGACCGCAGCGACCCGCAGTGGGCCCAGTTCCTGACCTACGTCAAGCGGGTCTGGTTCTCCAACGGCATCCACCATCATTACGCCTACGACAAGTTCGTCCCCGAGTTCAGCGCCCGAGTATTTCGCCGCCCTGGCCAAGGGGATCGGAGGGCGTTTCGTTCCCGCTGGCCCAGGGGCAGACCCTGGACGACCTGCTGGCTTTCCTGAAGCCCATCCTGTTCGATCCCGCGGTGGACGCCAAGAAGATCAGCCTGGATTCGAGCCAGGGACCTGGTCTAGAACTCGGCCGTCAACTTCTACGAGGGCGTCAGTCAGGCCGAAGTCGAGGCCTTCTATGCGGCCATGGCCAAGAAGGACGACCCGCAGCCGATCTCCTACGGTCTGAACTCGCGCCTGGTCAAGAAGGACGGCAAGGTCGTCGAGGAGGTGGCCAAGGTCGGACGGCCTCTACGGCCCGGCCATCGAGAAGATCGTCTTTTGGCTGGAGAAGGCCGCCGGTGTGGCCGAGAACGAGCAGCAGAAGAAGGTCATCGATAAGCTCGTCGAGTACTACAAGACGGGCGATTTGAAGACGTTCGACGAGTACAACGTCCTGTGGGTCTCCGACACCCAATCCCTGATCGACTTCGTCAACGGCTTCATCGAAGTCTACAACGACCCCATGGGCCGCAAGGCGATCTGGGAAGCCATGGTCAACTTCAAGGACCTCGAGGCCACCAAGCGGACCGAGGCCATCTCCGGCTCCGCCCAGTGGTTCGAGGACAATTCCCCGGTCGATCCCCGATTCAAGAAGAAAGAGGTCAAGGGGGTGACGGCCAAGGTCATCACCGCCGCCCAGCTCGGCGGCGACAGCTACCCGGCGACCCCGATCGGCATCAACCTGCCCAACGCCAACTGGATCCGCAGTCTACGGCTCCAAGTCCGTGACCCTGGGAACATCACCTACGCCGACTCGCAGTCGTCCTTGAGCTCCGGTTTCGGGCCGGAGTTCACCTCCTCGCCCGAAGAGCTGGAGCGGTCCCGGACGTACGCCGCCCTGGCCGGCAATATCCACACCGACCTGCATGAAGTCCTGGGCCATGGCTCCGGCCAGCTGATGCCCGGCGTCTCGGTCGATGCGCTGAAGAACTACCATTCGCCCGATCGAAGAGGCCCGGGCCGACCTGTTCGCCCTCTACTACATCATGGACCCCAAGATGGTCGAGCTCGGACTGCTGCCCTCGCTCGAGGCGGCCAAGGCCGAGTACGACGGCGGCATCCGCAACGGCCTGTTGACCCAGATGGTCCGCATCCAGCCCGGCAAGACCATCACCCAGGCCCACATGCGCAGCCGGGCCATGGTCTCCCAGTGGGTCTACGAGAAGGGCCAGCCCGAGAACGTCATCGCCAAGGAAGTCCGCGAGGGCAAGACCTATTTCGTCATCAACGACTACCAGAAGCTGCGGGCCCTCTACGGCAAGCTCCTGGCCGAGATCCAGAGGATCACCTCCGAGGGCGATTACGAGGCGGCCAAGGCCCTGGTCGAGACCTACGGCGTCAACCTCGATCCGGAGCTGCACAAGGAAGTCCTGGAGCGCTACGCCAAGCTGAACCTGGCGCCCTACACCGGCTTCATGAACGTGGTCTACGTCCCGGTCGTGGAGAACGGTAAGATGGTGGACGTCAAGGTCGAATCGCCCACGGACTACGTCCAGCAGATGCTGAAGTACGGCAAGGAGTACTCGTTCCTCTGATCCCCGACCGGATCGGGGCGCTCAGAGTCTTTCGACCTCGACCACCAGCCGCGCGAACGGCGGGATGAGGAACCGCTTCTCGCCTTCGCGCTGCCGGGCGTAGAATCCGTTGCGGCCGTAGCCCTGTTCCCAGGGGACGATAAGCCGGCGCGCCTCGCCGCGCGTCATGCCCTGCAGAGCGGCATCCAAGGCGGCGAAGAGCCGGGTCTTGCCGATTTCAACCTCGAAGGCTTCAGAAGCCGTGCCGCGGTAGGGCGTGCCGTCGGCCGTGGAGACGAAGGCCAGGTTCTCGAGCAAGGTCGTCCCCGAGTAGCGAACCCTGATCTTTTCTCCGGCCAGGGGAGCCGGGCCCGCGCCCTCCCGCAGAACGATCTGGCGGACGCCCTTCTCGTCGGCCACGGCTTCGGGCCAACGCTCGGCGATCAGGGCCTCTTCCTTCGCCAGCCGGGCCTTCTCCTCTTCGCGCACGCGGGCCTTGGCCGCCTCGACCATGGGCAGGAAGGTATCGGTGTTCGGCCGGAAGCTCTGGGCTTCAGCTCCCACGCGGACGATGCGTATGGTCTGAATGTCGTCGCCCTGGACGATCGATTTCACGACGTCCATCCCCTTGACGACCTCGCCGAAGACCGTCAGGTTGCCGTCCAGATAGGACCGGTCGGCCAGGGTGATGTACCATTGCGAGCCTCCGGTGTGGGGGCCCGAATTGGCCAGCCCGACCGCCCCGGCATGGTCATGGCTCAAGCCGGGAACGATCTCGTTGGGGATCTGGTATCCGGGTCCCTGGGCCTTGGTTCCGCCTCCCGGCTGGCCGCATTGGATGACGTGCCCGGCCACGACCCGGTGCCACCGGGAGCCGTCGAAGAAAGGTGTGCCGGGCGGCAGGGCCTCGTTACGGATCGTGCCCTCGGCCAGCCCGACGAAGCTCATCGCGGCCAGCGGCGTTCTCTCGTGCTCCAGCCGCAGGACGATCAGCCCCTTGGCGGTGGTGATTTCGGCGTAGACGCCGTCGGGATGGGCCTGGGTGGTCACGGTTGCGATCGGCGAGCAAGCCGCCGCGGCGACGGCGAGGATGAATGCGGCCGGGCAAAGCTTCTTATGGATCATGGATGTCTCCTGGAATGCGGCGCGTCAGCGCGGCCCGGCCAGCAACTGGACCACGAACGCGCCCTTGATCGTCGCGCCCTTTTCGAGAGGGCGGTCGTCCACCTTATGGTGCGGAGCGAAGAAGATGTCCCCGCCGCCGGTGTTGAAGTCGGCGATGAGCCAGCCGATCCGCTCCTTGTCGAGGAAGGCCCGCGCGGAATGCCGGCCGTCCGAGGTCAGCAGCACGCCGTAGCCCTTGGCCGAGGTCAGCGCCGCCCAGTCCAGCGAGGCCTTGGTCGAACGGAAGTCGTTCGAGCCGAGCGCTGTCTGATCGTCCTTCCAGGGCCACTCCGGCGCCTGCCGGAAGCGGAAGTCCCGCCCGGCCGTGACGGCCTTGGCCGTGCCCCGGGTGCGCCCGATGTGATCCTCCGGGTAGACCGACCAGAGCCCTCGGCGGCTCCAATCGAGCGTGTCCATCTCGCGCGGGAGATACAGGACCAGACCCCACTGGCGGGGATTGATCTTGTCCTCCACGGTGAAGGCGTACTCGACCTCGGCCCGGCCCGAGCCGTCGAGCCGGATGCGGTATTCGCCCCGGGCTTCCTTGGCCCGGCCCTGGACGGTCAGGAGGACGCTCCCGCCCTCCTGGACGGCCTTGACCGATTCGACCGTCCAGCCCGAAGCCGTCGCGTTCAGCGGCTCGACTTCGTAGCTGAAGTCCGTGACACACGGGCCCGAGGTCTGGGGCAGGAGCATCAGCGCCGGGCCGCCGACCAGGACCGGGATGCCGTCCGTCTCGGCGCCTAGGATAGTTCCCGTGGCCTTGTCGATCGTCCAGCGGTTGGACGGGCTGGCCGCGACGAAGCGGCCGGCTTCCTCCGTCAGCGTCACGGCTCCCGCGAGCGCCGGCTTGAAAGGCGGCGCGGGGACGGCCCGCGGCCCGACAGGGATCTCCACCGCCTCGGCCAGGAAGCCCCTGGGGCTCCAGAACTCGAGCTGCAGCGAGCCTCCGCCGCGAGCGCTCTCGGGAACCGGAATGGCCAGCAGGCCGCTCCGCCGCGGCGGCAGGTCCATCCGGACCTGGCCCCGCGCCCCGCCGAAGCGCCATTCGATCCGCATCTCCGAGAGGTCCGTGAAGTCGTGGCGGTTCTCGACTTCAACTTTGAGCGGCCGGCCCGCGGCGGGCGGGGGCAGGGCCTCGGGCTTGACCCGGACGGGGGAGTAGCTCTTCTTCAAGTGCCAGTACTCGGGCTTTTCCCGACGCCAACCGTCCAGCGGGCCCCATTCGCCGTAGCCGACGGCCCGGCCCGAGGGCAGCTGGAAGACGTCGTCGATACCCGACCAGATAGCGCCGCCGATGACGACGGCCGAGCCGAACATCCGCTCCCACTGCCTCTTCATGCCGTTGCCCCACTCGTCGCGAAGCCCCGGGTCGGCGGCCAGCTCGACCCGGTTGTAGCAGTTGAGGTGGCAGTACTCGCCGTAGAGCAGGGGCCGCGGGAAATCGAGGGCCAGCTCGGGACCCTGCGGACCGGGGTAGTGGAAGTTGGCTACGGCCATCGTGAGCGAGCCGAAATTGTTGAAGCCGCCGTAGGCCTGGTCGTGGAAGGTCTTGGGCCGGGTCGGATCGAGCGCGTCGGCGAAGGCCTTGAGCTTGGCCCAGTTGGGCCCCCAGGCCGATTCGTTGGCCATCGACCAGAAGATGATCGAGGGGTGGCGCTCGTGGAAAGCGATCATCTCGCCCACGGCCCGCTCCAGGAAGGGGTAGTACTTGGGGTCGTTCGGGGCGTCGGCTTTCCACTTTTCGTTGGCGCCGTGGCCGATCCAGACCAGCGGGGCCTCGCACTCGACGAACAGGCCGAGCTCGTCGCAGGCCTCCAGGAACTCTTCGCTGGGCGGGTAGTGGGAGGTCCGGATAGTAGTTGACGTTGGCGGCCCGGAAAAGCTCGGCGTCCCGGCGCCCCAGCTCGGGCGTCAGGCTGCGGCCGAGCAGGGGATGGGTCTCGTGGCGGTTGACGCCGCGAACCTTGATCGGCGCGCCGTTGACGTAGACCCGCGTGCCCGCCGCCTCGACTTCGCGGAACCCGAAGCGGCGTCGGACGGTCTCGACGACCCGGCCCTCCGCGCTCAGCGTCGCGGCCAGGGTGTAGAGGCGGGGGTGTTCCGCGTCCCAGAGGCGAGGCGTGCTGACCGCGGCCTCGAAGGCCTTGTCCGCCGCCGCGCCCGGTGCCAGGTCCCAGGCCGTGAGCGGGGCGGCCGTCAGGGCCACCGGCCGTCCGTCCGGATCGAACAGCTCGAGAGAGACCTCGGCATCGCGCGCGGCCTTGCGGCCCGCATTGGCCAGCGCCATGTCCACTCGCAGCCGGGCGTCCTTGTGGTTCTCGTCCAGCGTCGTCAGGACCCGAAGGCGGGAGATGTGGACTTCGGGCACGGCCATCAGGGCGGCCTTGCGGGTGATGCCGCCGAACTGGTAGGCGGCATACTGCGTGCCGCTGGCCAGCTCGTCGGCCGTGGATTCGTTCTGGACCGCGACCGCGATCGTGGCCGTCGCGCCGGCCTGCACCAGGGCCGAAATGTCCAGCTCGAAAGCGTTGAAGCCGCCCTGATGGGTGCCGGCGAGACGCCCGTTGACCCAGACCTTGGCTTCGCTTTGGACGCCGTCGAACCGCAGCAGGATCCGTCTGCCCGGCCCAGGACTTGGGGACGGCGACCGTCTTGAGGTAGCCGGCGGCGGTTCCGGACTTGACCGAGAAGCCCTGCATGGTCCAATCGCCGGGCACCCGGATCAGCGGACCAGCCGACGGCCGTCTTCTCGTTGAGCGACCAGAAGCCCTGGGGCGGCGCGGGCTTGAACTTCCAATCCCCGTCCAGCGGGAGGACGGGCGGCTCGCCGCCGGGGAGGGGCTCGGGCCGCGGCGTGAATGCCGTAAACGGGCTTCGTTTCGGCCGCCGGCGCGGCGGCGAAAGCGGGGGCGGCGGCGAGCACCAGCAGGGCCGCGATCAGGAATCGGGCGGGGAGGGAAGATCGGACGGACATCTCGGCTCCTTTCGTTCCACCCAGTTTAGCCGAGGCGGAGGAAAATTCAAACCCTTTTTAGGTATAATCCCCCCGTGGAAAAGAACACCCCGACTCCGATGATGGAGCAGTATTTCCGGATCAAAGCCCTGCATCCGGACGCGCTTCTTTTCTTCCGGCTGGGCGATTTCTACGAGATGTTCTACGAGGACGCCCAGACGGGCTCCCGGGTCCTCGAGATCGCCCTGACCTCCCGCCAGAACGTGCCCATGTGCGGCGTGCCCTTCCATGCCGTCAACTCCTACCTGGCCAAGCTCCTGCGCCAGGGCTTCAAGGTGGCCATCTGCGAGCAGGTCGAGGACCCCAAGGCGGCCAAGGGCGTCGTCCGGCGCGAGGTCGTCAAGGTCCTGACGCCCGGCACCGCGGTCGAGGTCGATCCCGAGCGGAGCAAGGAAGCGGTCTTTGTGGCCGCCCTGCACAGCCGGGCCGGCCGGCTGGGGCCTGGCCCTGGCCGACCTGGCGGCCGGGCGAGATACGGGTCCTGGAGGGCGGCGCCGCCGACCTCAAGCCGCCCGTGGACGAGCTTTTCAAGGCCTCGCCCCGCGAGGTCGTCGTGCCGGCGGGCGAGGAAGAGGCGGCCCTGGTCATCCTGGAGAGGAGCGCCCTCGGGCGCGTCCTCCGCAGCCCGGTCGAGGCCTGGGCCTTCGATCTGGCGCATGCCCGCCACACCCTGACCGAGCATTTCTCCACCGCCACTCTGCACGGTTTCGACCTGGAGGACAAGCCGCGGGCGGTCGCCGCGGCCGGGGCGCTGCTCCACTATCTCAAGAGGGTCCGCCGGGACTCGGTTGCGCTGGTCGGCCGGCTCGAGCCTGGTCCGGCCCGGCGACCGGCTGATCCTGGATGCGGCCACGGTCCGCAACCTCGAGCTTGTCCGCAACGCCCGCGACGGGCGGGCCGAGGATTCCCTGCTCGACGTCATCGACCTGACCGTGACGGCCATGGGCGGCCGGCATGCTGCGCGACCGGCTGCTGCGGCCTCTGGCCGACCCGGGCCGCGATCGAGGCCCGCCTGGACGCCGTGGCCGCGCTTCCTCGGCGCAGCCCATCGCCCGCGGCGAGCTGCGCGAGACGCTCAAGGGCATCCTCGATCTGGAGCGGCTGACCGGCCGGATCAGCCTCGCCGCGGCCCACCCGCGCGACTGCGTGGCCCTGCGCAAATCGCTGCTGCCCTTGCCGGCGGTCGAAAGCGGCCATCGGACCGGTCGGCGGGAGCCCTCCTGGACGGCATCCGCGGCGGACTGGGACGACGCGGACGACGTCGCCGGCCTCATCGGCCGGGCCATCCTGGACGAGCCGGCTTTTCTGCTGACCGAGGGCGGCATCATCCGGGACGGCTACAACGCCGAGCTCGACGAGCTGCGGGCGGTCAGCCGCTCGGGCAAGGCATTCATCGTCGATGCTCGAGAAGCGGGAGCGGGAGCGGACCGGGATCGGCTCGCTCAAGGTCCGCTTCAACCGCGTGGCCGGGTACTACATCGAGGTGACCAAGCCCAACCTGCCCCAGGTCCCGGCCGACTACATCCGCAAGCAGACGCTCGTCTCCTCGGAGCGCTTCCTGACGCCCGAGCTCAAGGACTACGAGGAGAAGGTCCTCGCATGCCGAGGAGCGGATCGCCGAGCTCGAAGCCCGGCTGTTCCAGTCGACGTGCGCGAAGCCGTGGCCGCGGAGACGCGGCGGCTGCAGGCCGCGGCCTCGGCCGTGGCCCGGCTCGACGTCCTGGCGGCTCTGGCCGAGCTGGCCGCCCGCCGCGGCTATGCCAGGCCCGTCGTCGACGACGGCGACGCCCTGGACATCATCGGCGGCCGCCACCCCGTCGTCGAGGCGGTCAGCCCCGAGCCGTTCATCCCCAACGACATCCGGCTGGACCGGGAGACCGACCAGATCCTGATCATCACCGGCCCGAACATGGGCGGCAAGTCGACCTTTCTCCGCCAGACGGCGCTGATCGCCATCCTGGCCCAGATGGGCTCCTTCGTCCCGGCCGAAAGCGCCTCGCATCGGGCTTGCTCGACCGCATCTTCACCCGGATCGGGGCCACGGATTTCCTGAGCGTCGGCCAGTCGACCTTCATGGTCGAGATGCTGGAGACGGCCTCCATCCTCCACAACGCCACGCCGCGGAGCCTCATCCTGCTGGACGAGATCGGGCGGGGGACCAGCACCTTCGACGGCTTGAGCATCGCCTGGGCCGTGGCCGAGTATCTCCACGAGAGCGAGCGGGTCCGGGCCAAGACGCTGTTCGCCACCCACTACCACGAGCTGACCGAGCTGGCCCTGACCCTGCCGCGGATCAAGAACTACCACGTCGCGGTCAAGGAGAGGGAAGGACGAGGTCGTCTTCCTGCGGAACATCGCGCCCGGCCCCTCCGACCGGAGCTACGGCATCCATGTGGCCAAGCTGGCCGGCATTCCGCGCGACGGTCATCGGCCGGGCCCGGGAGATCCTCTTCAACCTGGAGAAAGCGGAGCTGGACGAGGCCGGTCGCCGCGGCTGGCCTATCGCCCAAGGCCGGGCCGGCGCGGACAAGCGCCAGATGCTGTCTTTTCGGGGAGGACCGGGAGACGTCGGCCCTGGAGGAAGTCGGGGAGGCGCTGCAGGGACTGCGACTCTCGGCGGCATGACCCCCCTCGAGGCGCTCAACCTGCTGAACCGGCTGGTCGAGCGGATGCGTCAGATAGTCGTCCTCTTCGCTCTTCGGCCTCGAAACCGTCCTCGTCGTCCTCGTCTTCGTCATCGTCATCGTCGTCGAGCGTCGCGATCTCTTCGTCGTAGGCCGCCTCGCCGTCCTCTTCCTTGCGCTGCTCGATGGCCGTCTCGAACTCGTCCTTGTCCTCGTAGCGGCGCAGGCAGTTGGTGGTGGCGTCGCTGTAGACGAGCTCCAGAAAGTCGTCCTCGATCTGGCAGAACACGGACATGCTGTGTCCCGTCTGAAGGTTGCCGACGGTCTCGACGATCTCGGCCTTCTTTTTCAGGGCGTCCAGCGTCAGCCAGCTTGAGATTTCGATCTCTTCCATGACTTGCTCCTGGAGTCGATTAATGATCACGAATCCCGTTAGCCTTCCCGGCCGAGGCCCGGGAATCCAACGGGTCGTACGAAGCAGCGCTATCATCCGAGGCGCCGCCCGGTGATTTGCGCCGCGAATGTATAAATAGGCCATTTCCGTTTGAATGTCAAGACGAGCCGCGGACGTACTCCGCTTGACAGACAAGAGCCGTGAACCTATCTAAATGGTCACCGGACGTCAGGGAGAAAGCCATGCGTTGGGAACAATTGACGGTCATGTCCCAGGAGGCCTTCCAGGCCGCGGAGCGGAAGGCGTCGGAATCCGGCCACGCCGAGGTTCGCGGACCTCCACCTGCTGGCCGCTCTGCTCCTCCAGGAGGGCAACGTCGTCCACGCCGTCCTGGACAAGCTGGGCGCGGACCGGGCCCGGCTCCGGGACGAGATCGAACGGGCTCTGGGCCGCCTGCCGCGCGCGCGAGGGCGGCGACGTGGCCATGTCCCGTCGCCTGGCGCGCTCTGGCCGCGGCGGCGGAGCGCGAAGCCGAATCGCTTAAGGACGAGTACGTCTCGACCGAGCACCTGCTTCTGGCGATGCTCAAGGACGGGAGACTCGAAGCCGGCCGGCTGCTGGCCGAGCATCGGCGTCACGCCGGAGGGCGTCCTCCAGGCCCTGGCCTCGATCCGCGGCAGCGCAGCGGGTCACCGACCCCGAGCCCGAGGGCAAGTACCAGGCGCTGGACAAGTACACCCGCGACTTCACCGAGCTGGCCCGGCAGGGCAAGCTCGACCCGGTCATCGGCCGCGAGGAGGAGATCCGGCGCGTCATCCAGGTGCTGTCGCGGCGGACCAAGAACAACCCGGTCCTCATCGGCGAGGCGGGCGTCGGCAAGACGGCCGTCGTCGAGGGCCTGGCCCAGCGGATCGCCGACGGCGACGTGCCGCAGCCGCTCAAGGACAAGCGGCTGGTGGCCCTGGACATGGGCGCCCTGCTGGCCGGGACCAAGTACCGGGGCGAGTTCGAGGACCGCCTGAAGGCCATCCTCAAGGAGATCAAGGACGCCGACGGCGGCATCATCCTGTTCATCGACGAGCTGCACACCATCGTCGGAGCGGGCGCGGCCGAGGGGGCCATGGACGCCTCCAACATGCTCAAGCCCGCCCTGGCCCGGGGCGAGCTGCGCTGCGTCGGGGCCACGACGCTCAACGAGTACCAGAAGCACATCGAGAAGGACGCCGCCCTGGAGCGGCGCTTCCAGCCGGTCCTGGTGGGCGAGCCGTCGGTCGAGGACACCATCTCCATCCTGCGCGGGCTGAAGGAGAAATACGAGGTCCACCACGGCGTCCGCATCCGGGACGCCGCCCTGGTGGCGGCGGCGACCCTGTCCAACCGCTACATCACCAACCGCTTCCTGCCCGGACAAGGCCATCGACCTGGTGGACGAGGCGGCCTCCCGGATCCGCATGGCCGATCGACTACCCTGCCCGAGGACATCGACGAGCTGGACCGGCGCATCCGTCAGCTCGAGATCGAGCGCCAGGCCCTGAAGAAGGAGAAGGATGCCGGGTTCGCAGGACCGGCTGGAGGCTCTGGGCAAGGAGCTGGCCGGGCTCAAGGAGAAGGCCGACGGCCTGAAGGCCCAGTGGCGGCGGGAGAAGGACCTCATCGACGCGGCCAAGGCCCTCAAGGACCCGCCAGGATGCGCTCAAGGCCGAGGAGCAGTCGGCGGAGCGGCGCGGCGACCTGGAGAAGGTGGCCGAGATCCGCTACGGCAAGCTCATCGAGCTCGGACGCGAGGTCGGAGCGAACTGGCCGCCGAACTGGCCGCGGTCCAGAAAGCCGGCAAGATGCTCAAGGAGGAGGTCGACGAGGAGGACGTGGCCGAGGTCGTCTCGCAAGTGGACCGGCATCCCGGTGGCCAAGATGCTGGAGGGCGACGTGGAGCGGCTGATCCGGATGGAAGACCAGCCTGCCCGGCGGCGTGTCGGCCAGGACGAGGCGCTGCGGGCCGTGTCCGACACGATCCGGCGGGCCCGGGCCGGCCTGCAGGACGCCGCCCGGCCGCTGGGCTCGTTCATCTTTCTCGGCCCGACCGGCGTCGGCAAGACCGAACTGGCCCGGGCCCTGGCCGAGTTCCTGTTCGACTCCGAGAAGGCCATGGTCCGGCTGGACATGTCCGAATACATGGAGAAGCACGCCGTCGCCGCGGCTCATCGGCGCCCCTCCCGGCTATGTCGGCTACGAGGAGGGCGGCCAGCTGACCGAGGCCGTCAAGCGGCGGCCCTACGCCCTGATCCTGCTGGACGAGATCGAGAAGGCCCATCCCGACGTCTTCAACGTCCTGCTCCAGATCCTGGACGACGGCCGGCTGACCGACGGCAAGGGCCGGACGGTGGATTTCCGCAACACGCTTGATCATCATGACCTCCAACCTGGGCAGCCAGGCGATCAAGGAGCTCGGCGCGCGACTACGCGGCCATGGAGCGCGAGGTCAAGCGCGTCCTGGAGGGCCATTTCCGGCCGGAGTTCCTGAACCGGGTCGACGAGATCATCGTCTTCAAGCCGCTGGCCAAGGAGGCCATCCTGCGGATCGTCGACCTGCAGGCCGAGGCTCCTCAGGCGCCGGCTGGCCGACCGCAAGATCGGCCTGGAGCTCGACGGCCAAGGCCAAGGCGCTGCTGGCCGAGATGGGCTACGATCCCGTCTACGGCGCCCGGCCGCTCAAGCGGGTCATCCAGCAGGAAGTCCAGAACCCGCTGGCCATGAAGATCCTGGCCGGCGATTTCCTGCCCCGGCGACACGGTTCGCGTCGATGCCGACGGCCGGGGCGGCTTCCGGTTCGAGAGGGCTTGAGGCCCGCCGGGTTATTTGACAAAGCCGGAGGCGTCCGCTACAGTCTTACCATCTCTCCCGATCAGGAGACTCTTTCATGACCCTACGCAAGCGCGTCGCGGCGGCGGCCGTTCTCCTGGCCGCCGGGAGCCTGGCCTTCGGCAACGGCCTCAACCTGAACGGCTTGGGCAGCCGGGCCCACTCCATGGGCGGGGCCTATGTCGGCCTGGCCTCCGACTTCAGCTCGCTCTTCTGGAACCCGGCCGGATTGGCCCGCATCGACGAGCAAGACTTTCGGCTTCTACGGCGCCGACATCATCCCCTCGGGATCCTACGCCATGTCGGGCACGTATCGGCCCGATGGGAACCGGACCCGGTGGACGCCAAGACGCTGACCAAGAACTACCTGGGCGGGATGGCCGCCTACGTCCAGCCCGTCACCCCGAACCTGGTCGTGGCCCTGGGCGTCTACACCCCCTCCGGCTTGGGCGCCGCCTGGGACGGCGCCGACATGGCCGCCCTGTCCGGCGGTTCGACGACCATGGATTGGACCAGCAGGGTCGGCCTCATGACGATCGCCCCGTCGATCGCCTACCGGGTCAACGACCGGCTGTCCTTCGGCGCTTCCCTGAACATCAACTACGGCATGTTCGACCTGGCCATGTACGGCGGGTCCATCCCCGGCCTGGTCGACCTCGGGCAATACACCGAGACCGAAACCGGCTGGGGCCTGGGGGCGACGTTCGGCGTCCAGTACCAGCCCGTCGACATGATCCGCCTGGGCTTGGTCTATCGGACCTCCAGCACGGTCAAGATTTTCGGGCACGGCCGAAATGTCCCAGCTCCAGCTCCTGGGCCTGTCGCCCGATTCGGACATGGAGCGCGAAGTCACCTGGCCGGCCTGGCTGGCCGGCGGTGTCGCCATCTTCCCCACCGACCGCCTGACCGTGACGGCGGACCTGCAGTACACCAACTGGAAGACCATCCAGACCATCGACACGACCTACCGGGACTCGTTCTGGGCCCTGCTGATGGCAGACGGCCGGCAAGCGACTCGATGTCCATGCTCTGGCGAGATGCGCTGCAGGTCCGGTTCGGGGCGGAGTACATGGTCACGCCGACCCTGGCCGTGCGCGGCGGCTATTACTTCGATCCGTCCCCGGCGCCGGACGCGACGATGAACATCCTCCTGCCCAACTACGACTTCAACGGCCTGACTTTCGGCCTCGGCTACCAGACCAAGGGCCTGAGCCTGGACTTCGGCGTCGAGTATCTGATGGGCAAGGAGAGGACGATCGGGGCCGAGCTCGTGGACGCCATGCCCGGCGTCTACGACATGAAGATCCTCGTACCCACGATGTCGGTCCAGTACAAGTTCTGATCCGCCGAGCCCCGGCGGGTGGGCCGCCGCGCGCCCGTCGGGACCGCGACTCCCATGAGCGCAGTCCGCAAAGTCCTCATCCCGGCCGCCGGATTCGGCACCCGCTCGCTTCCCGCCTCCAAGGCCGTCCCCAAGGAGATGCTGCCGCTGGTCGACAAGCCCCTCATCCAGGTGGCGGTGGAGGAAGCGGTCGCGGCCGGGATCGAAGAGATAGGCATCGTCATCGCGCCCTGGAAGACGGCCATCCGGGACCATTTCGGGCCCAGCCCCGCCCTCGAGGCCTTCCTGGCGAAGAGGGCGGCGGATCTTCTCGACGGCCTGCGCCGCATCCAGACCCTGGCCGAGATCACCTTTCTCGAGCAGCGCGAGCAGCTCGGCCTCGGCCACGCCGTCTCCCTGGGCGAGGCGTTCGCCGCCGGCGAGCCCGTGGCCGTCATGAATCCCGGACACGGTCTATGACGGCGCAGTGCCCTGCCTCGGGCAGCTGAAGGCGGTCTTTGAGGCGTCCGGCGAGACGACGGTGGTCCTGGGGCGGATCGGACGGGAGGACACGCGCAAATACGGGGTGGCCCGGGTCGAGCCGCTGGACGGGCGCGTCTATCCGCGTCCTCGACCTGGTCGAGAAGCCCGGGCCCGAAAAGGCCCCTTCCGACATGGGCGTTCTGGGGCGCTATATCTTCACGCCCGCGGTCTTCGAGGCCATCCGGGAAACCCGCCCGGGCTACGGAGGCGAGATTCAGATCACCGACGCCATCCGGTCCTGCTCGGCCGCGAACATCGTCCGAGGGGTCCTCTTCGCAGGGCCGCCGGTTTGACGCCGGGGAGCCGGGCGGGTACATCGATGCCTTCACGGCTTTCGCCGCCAAGCGGCGCGCGGGGGCTTGACCGGGCCGGAATCAGCGCCGGTCAGGGCGGGGCTTGGCCATCACCTCGCCGATCATCCCCTGGATGCGCTTGGCCTGGGCTTCGAAGGCTCGCGGCCAGCGCCTCGTCCCTGGTCGTACGCCTGCCTTCCAGGCAGAGGATGAGCGCCCGCTCCAGGTAGGTGATCTTGCCGGCGCGCTTGGGAATCTCGTCCACTTTGGCCAAGGCCGCGTCGACCTGCTCCATGACCCGGTCGCGCAGGATCTTGATCCTTCTCGTCGCGGTAGAAGGTCTTCAGGTCGGACGGTGTCGATGTCGGGATGTCGGGAAGGTCGTAGTGTTCGGCCAGGGCGGAGAGCTTCTCGGCGTGGTCGTGGATGACTTCGAAGTCGGCCGACATCGCGGCCGGGTCGCGGGATGTGCGGATGACCCGCTTGCTTTCCTCGATCTTCCGGGCATGGCGGCGGGCCGTCTCCTCGGCCACCCGGGCCTTCACCCGCGCCTCTTGCCGACGGCGCCGCGCCTTGCGGGCGACACGGAAGAGAACGAGAACCAGAACCAGGGCCAAGAAGGAGGAGCCGTATGTGATTGCGGACGATATGTTCATAAAACTGACGCTCGTGTTTTCCGCGCCTATGGTAGCGATTCGGCCGGAAATTGCAAGCCTCTTCGCGGCCGCGCCGCGACGGTGAGCGGGGCAGGAAAGCCCGTGTCGGCGGATGACAAGGGGGACGGGCCGTGGAGAAGGGGAGAGAAGGGAATGGCGAGGGAGGGAATTGAACCCCCGACGCAGGGATTTTCAGTCCCTCGCTCTACCAGCTGAGCTACCTCGCCGTCGGAAAGCGCTCCCGGACCCCGGAAGCGCGTCATAGTATATTTTTCCGGGCGCCGATTGTCAACAATTCCGCACGGCGGGGGAGCGAAGCCCTCCGATATGATAAAATGAGCCTCGTGAGCCCGCTCCGGATCGCCGCCCTCCTGCCCCACGTCGACGTCTTCGGCGGCGTGCGCCGCTATCTCGAGCTGGGCAACGCCCTGACCGCCCGCGGCCATCGCTTCGTCCTTTACCACCCCGCCGGCGACAAGCCCGCCTGGCTCGACTTCAAGGCCGAAACCAGGCCCTTCTCCGCCCTGGGCGAGGAGAGCTTCGACGCCGCCGTGTGCGGCGAGTTCTCCATCCTGGGCCGGCTCGGCCGCATCCCCGCCCGGCTCCGCTACTTCTATTTCGTCCTGGAGGGTCACAAGCTCGAACGGACGACGGCCCGCCGTTCCGACCTCCTGTTCCTGGGCAATTCCGAGGGCCTTTGCCGCCGTCTGGAGCGTCGCTACGGCATCGCCGTCCGCCGCGCCGCGGGCGGCATCAATCCGGCGATCTTCCATCCGCTCGCGGCCGCGAAGCCCGCCCCCGACGGCGAGTTCCGGATTCTCTGCTATGGCCGCATCACCCGGCGGCGCAAGGGCGTGGCCCAAGTCATCAGCGCCGCCGAAAGCCTCCAGCGGCGGGGGCGGCGGGTGAAGATCATCTTCTTCGATACCCAGGTCGGGCAGGACCGGCGCGACCCCCGGCCGCTTATCCGGACCCGGGTGCCTTACGATTTCCACCTCAACCTACCCCAGGACCGCATGGCCTGGCTCTATGCCCAGGCCGACGTCTTTCTCAGCGCCGAGCGCCGGGCCGGATGGTCGAACACCTGCGCCGAGGCGATGGCCTGCCGGGTGCCGGTCGTCTGCACTCCCAGCGGCACCCGGGACTTCGCCCAGGACGGGGTGACCGCTCTGGTCGCACCCAGGCCCTGGCCCGTTCTTTTGCGCCGCCGTGTCGAGCGCCTTATGGATGATCCCGACTTGAGGACTGCCCTGGCCGGCAGGGGATACGAGCGCATTCAAGCCTACCGCTGGGAAACCCTGGCCGAACGGCTGGAGGGGATCTTTAAGACCGACCTCGGGTTATAAAGCATTTGTCTTCAGTCTGTTATATTCGATCTATCGTCGTAAATCATCCCCCATAGCGCTCGAAAGACCACCTGCGGCTGAGGGCGTCAAATTGAAAACGCCCCCCCCTTGTGTTATCCTTCCCACCCCGAGGAAAGGCATGGAAGAACAGCGAATCAAGGAGCGTCTTCTCGTCTCCGACCCGGATTTTCGGCGCCTCCACGAGGAGCACCGTCGTCACGAGCTGAGCCTTGTGGAGCTGTCCGGCAAGCCCTTTCTCACCCAGGACGAGCTACGGCAGGAAAAAGAGCTGAAGAAGCTCAAGCTCGCCCTCAAGGACAAGATGGCTCATATGATCTCCGAATTCGGAAAGTCCCTTTAGGGCGCGTCGATTCCCCATGGCGGCACGAACCAAAACCAAGCTGGCGATCATCGGCGGCGAGACCCTGCGCGGCCGCGAGCTCAAGGAAGCCCTGTCCCAGTCCGAGTGGGCGGCGGTCGACGTCGAGTTCTTCGACCCGGACGTCGTCGAAGACTTCTCCAGGCTGACCGATTTTCGGGACGAACCGCGGGTCGTGCGCACCCTGAAGGGCGAGGACCTGGAGGGCAAGGACCTGGTCTTCAACGCCTCCGAAAAGGCCTCCGGCCCCGCCCTGCGCCGGATGGCGGGCAAGCACAAGTTCCGCCTCTACGACCTGAGCGAGTCGCTCAACGACGACCCGACCGTCCCGCTGGTTGTGGCCGGAATCAACGACGAAGCCCTCGACCGCCGCAAAACCAAAATCCTGACCAACCCCAACCCGGCCACGATCATCCTGGCCCATCTTTTCCACGCTTTGGAGCCCGCTTACGGCCTGGCCAAGGCGGTGACCCTCGTCCTGCAGCCGGTCTCGGCCTTCGACGATCCCGGCATCCAGGAGCTGGCCAGCCAGAGCGCTGCCCTCTTGAGCGGAGCCGACCCGGAGCGGAAGGTCTTCAAGGAGCAGATCGCCTTCAATCTGCTGTCCCACACCGAGAAGCCGGACGAGGACGGCTCCTGCACGGGCGAGCTCCAGGTCGCGGCCGAGGTCAGGCGCGTCCTGGGCCGGCCCGACCTGCCCCTCTCGCTGTCCGCCATCCAGGCCCCCGTGTTTCACGCCTACACCCTGGTCACGTACTTCGAGCTCAAGAAGAACGCGGACCTGGCCGGCTTGGAAGCCGTCTTCGCGGGCCGTCCCGTCTTCGCCCTGACGCCCTTCCGCGAGGGGTGCTCGGCTTCGCCCCTAAGTGTGGCCGGGAAGCCGGAGATCTTCGTCGGCCGTCTTAAAAGGGACTCCGCCTCGCCGCGGGCCTTCTGGGTCTGGCTGTTGGCCGACAACCTGACCCGGGGCTCCGCCCTGAACGCCGTCGAGACGGCGCGCCGCTTCCTGGGGGCCAAGGGCCGCTAGGGCGGAGACGCTATGTTCCGCCTCCTCAAGCTGACCCTGCGCGAGAGGAAATACGTCGCCCTGGCCTTCCTGGCCACCTTGTTTGTCGCCTTGTTCAGCTCGACCTTCGTCTACCTCATCCAGCCGATCATCGACAATATGTGGATGTCCCCGGCCCAGCAGGCCGAGCAGCAGCAGCGCATGACGCGCGATATCCCGGGGGCCGCGAACGCCAGGACCCGAGTCCTGGACGTTCTCTGGCGGACGCTGGGGGTCGCCCAGGACGATATCAAGAAGGTCCTGCCCTGGGTCGTCCTGTTCGTCCTCTTCGGCAAGAGCCTATTCACCTTCCTGTCCTCGTTCTTCATGAAGGCGGTCGGCAACAGGATCGTCAAGACCCTGCGCGACCGGCTCTACGAGAACATCCTCTACCAATCCACCTCCTTCTTCGACACCGCGACGACGGGCGACCTGATGTCCCGGCTGACCAACGACATCGACCGCATCCAGCAAGCCGTGGGCACGGCCATGAGCGACCTGGTGGAAGAGACCTTCGTCATGATCGGCATCCTGTTCGTGATGCTGGCCATCGACTGGAAGCTGGCCCTGATGTCGTTCGTCCTGACCCCGCTGGCCATCCTGCCCATGGCCGCCTTCAGCCGCCAGCTCAAGAAGCAGGGCCGCCGCAGCCAGATCAAAATGGCCGAGATCTACGGCCACATCTACGAAACCATCTCCGGCCACCGCATCGTCAAGGCCTTCACCACCGAGCCGTTCGAGCTGCGCAAGTTCCTGCACGCTTCCTGGCGCTACTTCCGGATCAACCTCAAGCTGGCCTGGATCTCGTCGCTGTCCTCGCCCTTCATGGAGTTCGTCGGCGGTCTGGTCGGCGCCTTCATCCTGATCATCGGCTCGCGCCGCATC
Organism: Candidatus Aminicenantota bacterium; assembly: GCA_963803915.1. Taxonomy (GTDB): domain Bacteria; phylum Acidobacteriota; class Aminicenantia; order Aminicenantales; family UBA4085; genus UBA4085. Next base: position 145,136 of record CAWDOL010000004.1, read on the forward strand.
ACCAGCGGCCACATCTCCGCCGGCGACTTCGGCGCCTTCACCATCGCCATCTTCTCGCTGTTCACGCCGATCAAGCGGCTGACCCGGGCCCAGAACACGGTCGTCCAGGCCACGGCCTGCCTGGACCGGGTTGAGGAGATTCTGCGCATGCCGCGGCAGGTGCAGGACCGCCCCGGCGCCTACCCGCTGCCGCCCATTCAGGGCCGGGTCCGCTTCGAAGCCGTCCGCTTCTCCTACCAGCCCGACCGGCCCGTCCTGCACGACGTCAGCTTCGAGGTCGAGCCGCGCCAGACCGTGGCCCTGGTCGGGTTCAGCGGCGCCGGCAAGACGACCATCATCAACCTCCTGGCCCGCTTCTACGAGCCGACCGCGGGCCGGGTGCTGATCGACGGCATCGACATCCGCGACGTCACCCTGGCCTCGCTGCGGTCCCAGATCGGCCTGGTGACCCAGGACATCGTCCTGTTCAACGACACGGTCCGGGCCAATATCGCCTACGGGCTGGACGAGGTCGATCCGGCCCGCGTCGTGGCCGCGGCCGAGGCGGCCGAATGCCACGGCTTCATCACGGAGCTTCCCAAGGGCTACGACACCCCGATCGGGGAGCGGGGCGGCCTGCTTTCGGTCGGCCAGCGCCAGAGGCTGGCCCTGGCCCGGGCGCTGCTGAAGAACCCGCCCGTCCTGATCCTGGACGAAGCCACCAGCTCGCTCGACTCCGAGAGCGAGAGGCTGATCCAGAAGGCCCTGGCCCGGATCATGAAGGACCGCACCACCTTCGTCATCGCCCACCGCCTGTCCACGGTCCGCAACGCCGATATGATCCTGGTCATCGAGAAGGGCCGCATCTGCGAGGCCGGGACGCACGACAAGCTCCTGCGCAAGCGCGGCGTCTACCGGACGCTCTACGACCTGCAGTTCGCCCAGGACGAGGAGATCGCCCCATGATCATGAGCATGACCGGGTTCGCCGAGCGCAGCTTCGACGCCCCGACGATGCGGTTGAAGATCGCCATTAAAAGCCTCAACCACCGCTTCTTCGACTGGAGCTACAAGGGCGCGGCCGTGGGCGACGTCGAAAACCGCCTGCGTGTGCTCTGCCAGGACCGCCTCCATCGCGGCCGCATCGAGGTCGTCCTCGACCTGAGCTTCCCCGACCCTTCGAGCTGGGACGTGGCCGTCAACGAAGGCCTGATGGAAAAGATCCTGGGCGCCGTGGCCCGGGCTTCCTCGCGCATCGGCCGCGAGCTGCAGGTCACGGCCGAAAGCCTGCTGCGGATCCCCCAGATTCTGGAGCTGCGCCGCAAGGACTTTTCGCCGGCCGAAGCGGCCTTCCTGGAGCGAAGCTTCCTGCGCACCCTGGACGACGTCCTCAAGGCCCGTCGCGTCGAAGGCCGCAAGACCGCGCTTCAGATCCAGACCCACGTCCTGGCCATCCGCAAAGCCGTGGCCCGGCTGGAGCGCAAGATCCGCCGCCATCCCAAGCTCGTCCGCCAGAGGCTCCGCCGCAAGGTGCAGGAGGGCAATAACCACGCCTCGGCCTCGGCCGGACGACTGGACGAGGAAGTCGCCTACCTGGCCCAGCGTTACGACGTCAGCGAAGAGATCCACCGCCTCAAGTGCCACCTGGACACGGCCCTGCAGCTGGTCCGCGCGGTCAAGGGCGAGCCGGCCGGCAAGATGCTCGACTTCCTGGCCCAAGAGCTCTACCGGGAGGCCAACACCCTGAACTCCAAGTCGCAGGACATCGACGTGACCCGGGAAGGCCTGCTCATCAAGGGCGAGGTGGAGAGCATCCGTCAGCAGGTCCAGAATCTGGAGTAGGCAGGAGGACACCGTGGTATTCGTCGTCACCGGACCCTCGGGCAGCGGCAAGTCGACCATCCTGCGCCACGTGGTCAAGGATATGCGCGGGTTGGCCTTCTCGGTCTCCCACACCACCCGGCCGCCCAGGCCTTCGGAGAAGGACGGCCGGGAGTACCATTTCGTGTCCGAGGCGGAGTTCCGCCGCCTGGAAGCGCGGGACGCCTTCGCCGAGACGGCCGTCGTGCACGGCCACCGCTACGGCACCTCCAAGGCCGAGATCCGGCGCCAGGGCCGGACCGCGGACGTCATCCTGGACATCGACGTCCAGGGCGCCCGCCAGATCCGAAGCCGCGTTCCCGGCGCCGTCCTGGTGTTCGTCCTGCCGCCCTCCATCGCCGCGCTGCGCCGGCGGCTTCTCGACCGCGGCGAGGACGACGCGGCGGTCATCACCACAAGGCTGCGCAACGCCAAGGGGGAGATCCGCGAGGCCGACCGCTTCGACTACATCATCATCAACGACCGGCTGGACCAGGCCGTGCTGGAGCTCGAGGCGGTCATCCTCAGCTCCCGCTGCCGGGCCTCGGCCCGCGGCCGGGCCGTGCGGACCGCGCTGGCCGGCCGGGCCTAAGGGGGAGCGCCGTGCCGCGGCGAAGCGCCAAGATCCTGGACGGCTTGGAGGTCAACCTCCGCTTTCTCAAGGAAATCGGGGTGGAGGACCTGAACATGAGTCGCAAGAAGAAGTCCGTCATGCCCGCCCCGTATGCTCCGCCGGGCGGACCGGACGGGACTGCAAAGCCTGCCCCGTATGCTCCGCAAGGCGGACCGGACGGGACGGCAAAGCCCGCCGGAGAAGACCCCCTGCGCGAGCTTCATGACGCCGTCCGGGCCTGCCGCCTTTGCGCCTTGGCGGCCGGCCGGCTCAAGGCCGTCCCGGGCGAGGGCGATCCGCGGGCCGAGCTGATGTTCGTGGGCGAAGGGCCCGGCCGAGACGAGGACGAGCAGGGCCGGCCGTTCGTGGGCCGGGCGGGGCAGCTCCTGACCAAGATCATCGCCGCCATGGGCTTCGAGCGCAGCCAGGTCTTCATCGCCAACATCGTCAAGTGCCGCCCGCCCGACAACCGCGTGCCGCATCGCGAAGAGGTGGAAGCCTGTTCGCCTTACCTGCTGCGTCAGATCGAGATCATCCGCCCCCGGGTCATCGTCTGCCTGGGCAAGACTTCGACCGACTTCTTCCTGCCCGGCCTGCCCGGCGGCATGACCTCGATCCGGGGCCGGTTCTACGACTGGAAAGGCCTGCGGATCATGCCCACCTTCCACCCCTCGTACCTTATCCGCAACGAGGGCAACAAGGCCATCAAGAAGATGGTCTGGGACGACATGAAGCAGGTCATGGCGCTCCTCGCCGGCCCATGAGCCTCTACGCCGACGTCGTCTTTCCCCTGCCTCTGTCCCAGGCCTTCACCTACGCCCTGCCGGAAGAGCTCCGCGCCGGGCTGCGTCCGGGCCAACGCGTCCGGGCGCCGCTCGGGACGCGGACAGTCGTGGGCTTTGTCGTCCGGATTCACGACCAGGCCCCGACGGTGGAGGCCAAGTCCATCCTCGAGGAGGTCGATCCGGAGCCGGTCGTCCCGGCCGACATCCTCGATCTGACGGCCCGGCTCGGCCGGCGCTTCCTGTCCTCGCAGGGCGAGATGCTCCGGACCGCCGTCCCGCCGTCGTTGTCGCTCCGAACGCCCCGCCGTTTTCGCTTGACGGCCGCCGGCCGCGGGGCCCTGGCCGGGGGGAAGCTGGCGGCCGCGGAGGCCCGCCTGGCGGAAGTCCTGAGGGACGCGCCCGCCAAAACGGCCTACAGCCTGACTTATCTCAAGCGCAAGGCCGAAGTCGCGGACGCATCCGCCGTCGTTTTGCGTCTGGTCAAAAAAGGATGGGCCGAAGAGACGTCCGCCTTTCTCGAGGCCAAGAAAGCTTCGCCGCGCGCGCCCCACAAAGCGGGGCCGAAGAGCAAGCCCGGCCCGGCGGAGGCATCTCTTCAGCTCGACCTGGACTTCCGGATCGACGAGCCAACGGCCTCGGCCATCCGCCTTTTAACCGCCGACCTTGCGCACCCCGGCTTCGCGCCGTTCCTCCTGGTCGGCCCCGCGGATCGGCGTGCGGCCGCGATCATGGCGGTCTGCGGCGAGGTTCTTTCCAACGGGTGTTCGGTCCTGGTCCTTTTTCCCGAGATAGGGATGAGCCGGGCCGTCGAGCAGGCCTTTGCCGCACGGCTGGGGGAGCGGGTCGTCCTGCTGCACGGCCGGATGAGCGGGCCGGCCCGCGAGAGAGCCCGACGCCGCATCGCGGGGGGAACCCCCCTCGTCGTGGCCGGGCCGCGATCGGCCGTCTTCATCCCGATCCGCGGCCTGGGCCTGACCGTCCTCGACGAGGAGGCGGACGAGTCCTATCGCCAAGTTGAGAGCCCGGCCTACGATGCCCGGACCGCGGCCTGGATGCGCGCGGAAGCGTCCGGCACCCGACTCGTTCTCTCGGCCGAGGCGCCCCGGGTGGAGACGTACGAGCGGGCGAGACGCGGCGGCTGGCTTGTCGCGATCCAGGGTACTGCGCCCCGTCCGGCCGAGGTCGTGGACGACCGTAGGTTCCGGGGATTGCTGGCCATGCCCGTAGCCGAACGGATCGCGGCCGCCGTCGAGTCCGGCCGGAAAGTCCTGGTCTTTACCCGACGCAAAGGTTATGCCTCGTTCCTCTTCTGCCCCCGTTGCGGGCACGTTCCGTCCTGCGCACGCTGCGGTACGGCCCTCGGCCTGGCCGGGCGGCCGCGCCGCCTGGCCTGCCGTACCTGCGGCACGGAAGCTCCCGTGCCCGCGGCTTGCAGCAGCTGCGGCGCCAAGGTCGTGGAGCCGCGGGGACCGGGGGCCGAAGCGGTCGAGGAAGAGCTGCGGCGGCTCTTGCCGCAGGCCTCCGTGGCCGGCTTCGATCCCGACCGGGTGCGCACCCGGTCGGCCCGGGAAGCCGCCTTGGCCCGCTTTGCCGCCGGCCGGACCGGCATCCTGGTCGGCTCGCCGCTGCTGGCCCACCAGCCCGGCGTGCCTGCCGCGGGATTGGTCGTCCTGGTCAATCCCGAGCGAACGCTGGGCCAGGCCGACTTCCGGGCCTCGGCCCGCCTCTATGGCGAGATCCGGCGCCCGATGAGGTTCCTGGACGGAACCGATCCCGAGGCCCGCGCCGTCATCCAGACGTCCTGGCCGGACCACTTCGCCCTGCGTGCGGCCGCGGCGGGGGATTACCAGGCTTTCTTCGAGGAGGAGATCTTCCGGCGCCGGTCGCTGGGCGATCCGCCGTTCTCGTCCCTGGCCGAGATGATTCTGTCCGCAGGCGACGTTCGGGCCTTGGGCCGCGAAGCCCGCGCCCTCGCCGCCGTGCTGCGCTCGGCCGATCGCCGGCTGGAGGTGCTCGGCCCGTCCGAAGTGTTCCATCCGGAAGCCGCGGGGATGCGCTCGGTTCAGATCGTGGTCCGGACGGAGTCGCCCGAGCTGTTGGATGGGGCCGTCGCCGATGCCCTGCGGGACGTGCGGCTGAAGAAGCAGGTTATCCGAGCCGATTAGGGCGGCTCAATAGTTCCCCTTAAGCACCCGAACCTCGATCGTCTTATGAACCATGTCCGGGCTCGTGGTTGCGGGCTGGCCCTTGATCTGCACCGTCGTGTCGGCGCCGATCTCGTCGGCCACCGGACCGTAGTACGTAGCGTAGGCGGCGCCGGTGGAGTCCGTCACGGCCATGATCCGGCGATTGTAGTCTTCGAACTCGCCGGGGCCGAGCAGGACCGTGAAGTAGACGGCCAGGTTGGCCACCGCGAGCCCGTTGCGGCGCACGGTCCCCTTGATGATCGAGGCGGGGCGCTCGTTGGTGGCCATGATGACGTTGGGGTTGGCTTCGAGGGTGAAGACCAGCGACTGGGTGGAAGGGCCGGAGGGGGAGTCGAGGTCGAGGCCGGTCCGGGTGCAGGCCGCGGCCAGCAGGACCAGGCCGAGGATCCCGAGGAGGCGGAAGGAACGGCGGGGGACTTTCATGGGCGCACTCCTCATTGGTTGGCGTAGTCGGCGAAGGTGATCGGCAGGTACCCGGTAGCCATGACGGGGCGGCCCGAGAGATCCTTGCCGTAGAAGACGATCGTCGCCGTCACCTCGATCATCTCCAGCGTCCCGCGCAGGGTGACCAGCGGGCGCTCGACCTTGGCCGCTTCGCGGACCAGGGTGAAGGTGAAGGTCGTCGGTGATCCGACGCGGACGGTGCCGGTGATGCCCGCCTCGAAGGCGTAGGGGAGGTCCGTCCCCTGGGTGTTACGGCCGTCGGCGCGGGTGTAGCTGACGGCGATCTTCTGGAGCTGGATGTCCAGGTAGATGGAGTTGCCCTGGACGGGGTTGGGGTCGTAGGGCTGGGAGGTCAGGACGGCCTTGCCGATGTCGGCCAGGACGGTGGCCGCGCCGGACTGCGAGTCGGTGACCAGGACGTCCGACCTGCAGAAGTTGCTGTCCAGACCCTCCAGGTCAAGTCCGGTCAGGTTCTCGATGATGAGCTGGGTGTTGGAGGTCGAGGCGTTCTCGACCGGGTTGCAGGCTGCGGCCGCGAGGACGGCCAGGGCCAGGACGGCGTAGCGCCGGGCGGAGCGAAAGTGGGTTCGGTGGCTCATGGCGCTGTCTCCTACTTGATGATCCGGGGCGTGATGAAGATCAACAGCTCCCGGTTCTGCTTGGTCCGGGCGAAGTTCTTGAATAGGGCCCCCAGGATGGGGATCTGGTGCAGGAACGGCACCCGCTCCCGGGTGATCGAGTCCTCGATCCGGGAGATGCCTCCGATGACGGTGGTGCCTCCGTCGGCGACCATGACCTGGGTCTTGGCGCTCTGGGTCGTGATCGGCGGAATGCCGTTGACCAGGTTGGCGAAGTCGGCGGCGTTGTTCTGGATGTCCAGCTTCATGATGATGGAGCCGTCGGCCGTGATCTGCGGCGTCGCCTTCAGCTGGAGGGCGGCGTTGATGTACTGGGTGGTGACGGTAAAGTTGGCCGTGGTTTGGACCGGGATCTGGCGGCCCTGGATGACCTCGGCTTCCTTGTTGTTGATGGCCGTGACCTCTGGTGCTGGAGATGATCTGGCCTTCGCCCTGGGTCTCCAGGGCGGTCAGGGCCACGTCCAGGCGGAGCGTGTCCAGGACGTTGGCGAAGGAGAACCCGACGGCCGAGCTGAAGGCCGGGGCCGGCAGGTTCACGGCGTAGCCGCCCAGCGGGCCGCCGATGCCCTTGGTCACCAGGCCCTCGGGGATCAGTGCTCCGTTGACGTTGATCTTGTTGGGGAACTGGAGCGAGGTCTGGTTGCCGTAATAGGGGTCGGCCACACCCTTGGCCCCCCATTGCACGCCCAGGTTGCGGACGAAGTTGGAGGAGGCTTCGACGATGCGGGCCTCGATCATGACCTGGGGCGTGGGCGTGTCCAGGACTTCGAGCAGCTTCTCGATCAGGTCGAGCTTCTCCTTGGTGTCGACCAGGAGCAGGGTGTTGGTCCGCGCATCGACGGTGATCTCGCCGCGGTTCGACTTCTTGCTCTTGATCAGCGGCTCGATCTCGACCGCCTTGGCGTAGGATAGGGCATAGGTCTTGGTCGTCAGCGGGCCGCCCTCCTCGCGGGCGTCGAGGAGCTTCTGCTCCTCGGCTTGCTCGGTGGCCAGGGTGGCCATGGGCGCGATGCGCATGACGTTGCCTTCCAGGGTCTTGCCCAGCTTCTTGTCCTTCAGGATGATGTCCAGGAACTGGTCCCAGGGGATGTTGTCGAAGCTGCAGGTGACGGTGCCCTTGACCTCGTCGTTGAAGATGACGTTGAGACCGACTTCTTCGCCCAGCCAGAGGATGACGTCGCGGATGTCGGCGTCCTTGAACCTCGGGCTGTAGCGTTCGCCGGTGAACTTCGGCACGGGGTTGTTGATCGTCAGGGGGGCGTATTTGCCGGGCTTGGCCTGGGCTTCCGCTTGGCCGGAGCATCTTCTGCTCTGGCCGGCGGGGGCGGCTGGATGGAAGCCGCGGGCGGTGCCGTCGTCCCGGCCGGCGCGTTTTCGGAATAGGCTTTGGTTTCCGTCCCGACCGAGGCGGCCCCGCCGTCGCCGAAGCCGATCCGCAGCCCGTCGGCCGTGGCGGCCAGCGAGAAAAGTCCGGCCTCGGCCAGGTCGAAGACCAGGCGGGTGATGGTGTAGGGATCGCCGGCCATGAACTGGCCGACCCGGATGGATTCGATGCCGTAGCGGCCCACCGGACGCGTCTCGGTCGGCCCGATGTAGTCGGCGTCGAAGATGTCGACCACGAGCCGCAGGGGGTTGTCCAGGGCGAAGACGTTGGTCAGGGCGGGCCGGCCCAGACGGGCCGCGACCTCGAGACGCCCGTCCTTCTCGCTGAAAGTGGGGGCCCGGAGCTCGGCCGGACGCGAGGCGGCCGCGGAAAGGGCCAGCTCGATCTGCGGGGCGATGGCATAGGCACCGCTTCCGCGCTGGATCTTCTCCAGCTCAATGATGAGGGTGCCCGACTCCGGGAAGATCCGATAAGGAACCTTCTCGGCCAGGGTCAGGACCAGGACGGTGCGGGCGTTGGCCAGCGTTTCCTCCCGCAGCCCGTGCAGCAAGGTCTCGCCGCCCGGAATGCCCGGAAGCTCGGGCCAGCGGCAGGGGCCGAACTCGAGCCGCAGCTCGGCGGGGGAGACGGCCGCGGTGTAGGACGTGAGGAGCAGGGCAGGCGGGATGGAGGTCCGCAGAACGACGCGGGTGGACACGGTGGAGGGGACGATGGAGACGGCTTCCACCGCAGGCGGCGACTGGGCCCCGGCGGCCAGGAGCGTCAGCGCCAGCACGGCCGGGCCGGCGAGCCGAACGAGAGTCCTTTCCATGTTATCGCTCCTCCGAGGTGATGTCGCGTACGATGTCCTTGGGCTTGAGCAGGGGAACGCCGCGCTCATGGGTTTTGCGGAAGACGATCTCGCCGTTGCCGATCGACAGGATGTAGCCGTCGGCGAAGCGGTCGCCCTTGCGGGCGGTCAACGGGAAGCCGTCGGTCATGGCGATCAGGGCCTGGTACCCGGACTTGGACTTGATGATGCCCACGACCACGATGTTCTCGACCAGGAGATCGGCCGGGCCGGCGACGGCCCGGTCCTCCCTGATGTCCTTGCCGCCGAAGAGGTCCTTGAACGGGTCGCGCCGGCCGCCCGGATCGTAGGACCGTGCCTGCGGAACGGATATCGCGGTTACCTGGCCGATTCCGTATGTAACGTCTGTTCCGCGAAGCGGAACAATTAGTGCCGACGGGACCGCAAAGCCGGCACCGTACATCTCGCCGTGCGAGATTGACGGTACCGCAAAGCCGGACGCGGGCTGGGAGAAGCCGGCCAGCAGGCCGAGGCCGAGGGCCGTGAGGGCGGCTTTAGTATTCATTGCGTTCCTGCTTGAGGGCCGCCGCCGGTCCGGGCCGCTCGGGCCTTTTGACCTGGCTGATGTCCAGGAAGAAATAGGTCTTGGCGGTGAACACGGCCGAGATGGTGGTCTCGTCCGACTGGCTGGGCAGGGCCCGGACGGTGAAGTCGTCGATGTTGAAGATGCGCGGGAAGCGCAGCATGCGGTCGAAGAACAGCCCCAGGTTGTGGTAGGAGCCGACGACCTCGACCGCGATCGGCTTCTCGTTGTAGTACTCCTTGGGGATCTCCCGGTCGGGCGAGAAGCGCAGGACGTCGAGCTGGGTGTCGAAGGCCAGCTGCTGGACGTTGCGCAGGATCTCGCCCTCTTCCTTCTTGGCCGGGATGAGGGGCTCGAGCTCGGCGATGGACTTGCCCAGCTCGACCAGCTCGGCCTGCAGCTTGTCGATCTGGCGCTTCTTGATCTGGAGATTGGCCACCTGATCCTCGACCTGGATCCGCTCCGCCCGAATGTTCTTCAGGTTGGCCTGCTTGGGCTTGAAGTAGACCAGGTAGGCGAACAGGCCGAAGATCAAGCCGACGATCAGGTATTGATACCAGGGTCGCTCGTTCATCGCGGGGCTCCGGATTCCGGCTTTGCGGTACCGATTGTCCCAGCTCCTTGAGCAGGGACGTTCGGTGCGAGGCTTTGTTGTTGCCGCCTCGGGCGGGACGGGAGGGGTCAAGGTGGCCATGAGGGTGAACTCTATGAAGGCGTTCTGCCCTTCGGTCCTTTGCTGGGTGTTGATGATGCTCAGGGCGGCGAACGGCCCGGCCCGCTCGAGGTTGCGGACAAAGTCCGAGACGAGGACGAGAGACAGGGCCTTGCCCTTGATCAGCACGCCCGTCTTGTTCAGGACGAGCTCGGTCAGCCAGACCCAGTCGGGGATGTCCTTGGCCACGGCGTCCAGGATGCCGACCGCCACCCCTTGCTGAGCCCGCAGCGTGCGGATCAGCTCGACCTTCTTCTCCAGGTACAGCTTCTGCCACTCGATCGCGTCGAGCTTGTCGACGACGGGCTGCAGGCGGGCGGCCTCATCCTGTGCGGCGCTGAGGAGGTTCCGCTCGCGGCTCAGGGATTGGCTCTGCAGGACGGCCAGAGCGCCGATCAGGACCAGGACGACAACCAGGACCAGGTTGCCGGTCGGGGTCTTCTTGGCCGCCTTGGTGCTCTTGTCCTTTTCGGCCTTGGCCTTCTTGCCGCCGTCCTCGGCCGCCGTGGAGCGGTCGTCCACGTCCTTGCGTTCGGACTTGAGCAGGTTGACGCGGATCATGGCTTACTTCTCTCTCTGCCGGGTCGCCAGCCCCGTCGCGACTCCGAAGAATGGGGCCATCTCCTGGTAGTACAACGAGGATAGCTTCTTCTCATTGTAGTGGATGCGCCGGAAGGGATCAAACAGGGTCGTCTTGACCCCGAACTTTTGCTCGAACGAGGCGCTGATGGTGCGCAGGTTGGCCAGGCCGCCGCAGAGGAGGATCTGCTCGATGCGGTTGTCGTGCTTGTCCTCGGCCTGGTAGAAGCTGAAAGTCTTCTCGACTTCGTCGATCAGGCTGCGGGTGTTCATCGACAGGACCGCGTCCACCTGGAAGGCCTCCACGGTGCGCGAGGCTACGCCCTTCAGCAGGCTTTCGGCCTCCTCGGCCCCGACGTTGAGGTCCTTGCGCAGGTTCTCGGTGAAGACGGCCCCGCCGACCGGCAGGTCGCGGAACAGCCGCGGCGCGCCGTGGTCGGAGATGACGACGGTGGTGATGTTGGCCCCCAGGTTGACCAGGGCCACGGTCTTTTCGGCGAACTCCTCCGGATAGTTGATCTCCAGGGAGTTGTAGAGGGCGAAGGCGTCGACCTCGATGGCCGCCAGGTTCTTGCGGGCCTGGCTGATCAGGTTGGCGTAGGCCGCCACCTTGTCCTTTTTGACGGCGACCAGGAGGATCTCCATCTCCGAGGCGCCGTCGCGGGGCGGCAGGATGGCGTAGTCGACGTTGGTCTCTTCGTACGGGTAGGGGATGTTGTGCTTGGCTTCCCAGATGATCGACTCGGCCAGCTCCGCGGTCTCCATGGCCGGCAGGCTGATCTTCTTGATGATGACCGAGTTGCCGGAGATGGAGATGCCCACGTCCTTGTTGGTGATCTTGGCCTTGTCGAAGGCCGTCCGGATGGCCTCGGCCACGGCCGCCGCGTCGATGATCTGGCCTTCGACGATGGCGTCGTGGGGCAGGGGCTGATAGCCGATGTGGGCCACGGCGTAGGAGCTCTTCTTGCCCTTGCGGCGCAGCGTCAGCTCCACGACCTTGATGCCGTGCGAGCCGATGTCGAGCCCCACGACCGGCTTGTCCGATTTCATCCCGAACATGGCGCTCCTTGGTCACTCCGTATTGGGGGACGCGTCCGTCCGCCGGAATTTCTCACGCAGTCGCCGTTCGACGACGCCCGGGACGAGCCCGCCGACTTCGCCGCCGAGGCCGAAGACTTCTTTGACCAGGCTCGAGCTCAGGAAGGTGAACGGCGAGCTGGGCATCATGAACAGCGTCTCGAGCTCCGGGTCCAGGGTCTGGTTCATCAGGGCCATCTGGAACTCGAACTCGAAGTCCGACACGGCCCGCAGGCCGCGGATGACGATCCGAGCCTGGTGTTCGGCGGCGAACCGGACCAGGAGGCCGTGGAACTGGACGGTTTCGATGCCGGGCTGGTCCTGGAAGATCTCGCGGATGATGGCGATCCTCTCGTCGGACGTGAAAAGTGTGGTTTTCTTGGGGTTTTCCAGGACGGCCACGATGATGCGGGGGAAGAGCTTGGCGCCGCGCAGGATGATGTCCACATGCCCGTTGGTGATGGGATCGAACGAACCGGGGTAGATCGCGATGCGGTCCATCATCTCCTGTCCTTTAGGCGGTGCCGACCCTGTGCTCCTTGATTAACAAAAAACGTCATCGCTGTCAAACACATTCGCTAATCCGATGTCGCTAAGTGACAGTCCTTCCTTCATTTCGTGCGTCCTGGCCGATTCTGACACATTGCCGTTTTTTGGCTATCCCCCCCCCCGGGTGAACCGGGGGGTGATATTTTCCGGAGGCCTCGGGCGAAGATTTGCATTGCGGCCCCGATTTGCGGACAATAGGGCCATGCTTCGCGAACTCGGCGCGGCTTCCGCTCTCAGCTTGGTCCTGAGCCTGTCTTTGAGCCCGGGGCTGCGGACCGGACAGGAAGAGGACGAGGCGTTCTTCGCCGCCCAGCGGCGGGCCATGGTCGCAACTCCAGCTCAAGGCCCGCGACATCAAGGACGCCCGGGTCCTGGAGGTCATGGGCGAGGTGCCGCGTCACCTGTTCGTCGCCTCGGAATACCGGCGACGGGCCTACGAGGACTATCCCCTGCCCATCGACGAGGGCCAGACCATCTCCCAGCCGTACATCGTGGCCCTGATGACCCAGGCCCTGGGCGTCAAGCCGGGCGACAAGGTGCTGGAGGTCGGGACGGGCTCGGGCTACCAGGCGGCCGTGCTGTCGCGCCTGGTCCGCCGGGTCTACAGCATCGAGATCAGCGTCGCCCTGACCCGCAAGGCCGGACAGACCCTGGCCTCGCTCGGCTTCGACAACGTCGAGATCAAGAGCGACGACGGGTACCACGGCTGGGCCGAGCAGGCGCCCTTCGATGCGGTCATGGTCACTTGCGCCGCCCGGCAGATCCCTCCCCCGCTCGTCCAGCAGCTCAAAGAAGGCGGGCGGATGGTCATTCCGGTCGAGGAGACCGACGAGTTCCAGTCTCTTAAACGCGTGACCAAGGTCGACGGCAAGCCGGTCATCGAGGAGCTGGCCCGGGTCCGGTTCGTGCCCATGCTCGGGCAGGACAAGAAGAAGGACGCCCCGCGGGAGCCGCGGCCGTGATCCGCTTCGGGACCAACGGCTGGCGGGCGGTGATGGGGCAGGAGTTCACCTTCCACAACGTCCGGCTCTGCGTCCAGGCCATCGCCAACGTCCTGCACGGCAAGTTCCCGGGCCGGGACATCTGCGTCATCGTCAACTACGACACCCGCTTCCTGTCCGAGCGCTACGCGCTCGAGGCGGCCAAGGTCCTGTCGCACAACCGGATCCGGGTCCTCCTGGCGGAGCGCGACTCGCCCACCCAGGCCCAGGCCTGCCAGATCATCCGCCGCGGGGCCCAGGGCGGGATCAACTTCACGGCCTCCTTCAACCCGCCCGAGTACAACGGCCTCAAGTACAACACCGAGACGGGCGCCCCGGCCCTGCCGGAGGAGACCGGGGCCATCGAGGCCGAGATCCGAAAGATCGAGAAGGGCTTCGACTTCTTTCCCCGCTATCCCCGTTCCGAGGCCATCGAACGCATCGACCTGCGCGAGGACTACCTGCGGATGCTGCCGGACATCATCGACTTCGCGGCCATCCGCGCCTCCGGCTTGCGGATCGGGGTGGACCTGCTCTACGGCACCAGCCGCGAGTACCTGGACGAGATCCTGGAGGACAACGGCATCGAGGTGGAAGAGATCCACGGCTTCATCGACCCCTACTTCGGCGGCATCGCCCCGTCCTGCACCGAGGAGAACCTGGCCGAGCTGGCCGCCCTGGTCAAGGACAAGAAGTGCGACCTGGGCTTGGCCACGGACGCCGACGGCGACCGCTTCGGGATCGTCGACCGGGAGGGGACGGTCGTCCTGCAGAACCTCATCCTGGCCCTGCTCCTGCAGTACCTGGTCACCCGGCGGGGATGGCACGGCGGGGTGGCCCGCTCGGTGGCCACCACCCACCTCATCGACCGCATCGCCCGGCCGCACGACCTGCCGCTTTTTAAGACCCCGGTCGGGTTCAAGTTCATCGCCGACCTTCTGCTCAAGGGCCAGATCATGTTCGGCGGCGAGGAGAGCGCGGCCCTCGGCCTGCGCGACCACCTGCCCGAGAAGGACGGCATCTTGGCCGGCCTGCTGGTGGCCGAGATGGTGGCCAAGTCCGGCCGCAGCCTGGACGAGCTTCTGCAGGACCTCTACAAGGAGTACGGCGAGCGGATCGGCGCCCAGAAGAGCCTGCCGCTGACGCCGTCCCGGGAAAAGGCCCTGCGCAAGCTGGCCAAGTCCCCCCCTCCAAGCTGGCCGGCCGCTACATCGTCAACATCGAGACCATCGACGGCGTCAAGTTCGACTTCGCGGACGACGACTGGCTGCTCGTCCGCTTCTCGGGCACGGAGCCGCTCGTCCGCTGCTACGCCGAGGCCGGCTCGCGCAAGGACCTGCGCGAGCTGATCAAGGCCGGCCTGGACAGGATCGGATGAGCCGAGGAGCGCCCCGGCGTCAAAGCCTCGACCGTCGGCGCCGTCGTCGCCGTTTTCCTGCTCTTCGTCCTCCTGGTGACCGCCGTCTTCGGCAAGAAGGGCCTGATCGAGATCGCCCGGGCCCGCCGGGTCTATGCCGACCTGGAGACGGAGATCGGCCGGCTCAAGGCGGAGAAGGCCCGCTTGGAGAAGGAGATCGCGGCCCTGGAGTCCGACCCCAGGGCGGTCGAGCGCGAAGCCCGCGAAAAGCTCTGGCTGATGAAGCCCGGCGAAAAGGTTCTGTTGAAGAAGGTAAGGAGGTTTTCTGAATGAGTTCCAAGAAGCTCTACGTCGGCAATCTCAACTACCGGACCACGGATCAGACCCTCAAAGACGTCTTCTCCGCGTTCGGCGAGGTTGCCTCGGCCAACGTCCTGCAAGGGCGCGGCTTCGGCTTCGTCGAGATGGCCGAAGAGCAGGCCGCCGATGAAGCCCGGGCCCGGCTGAACGGGACGGACCTGGAAGGCCGCAAGATCGTCGTCAATGAAGCCCGGCCCCTATCCCCCCGGCCGCGCGAGCCCCGAGCGGGGGCCGACCGGGGCGACCGCGCCGAGGGCGGGGATTTCCGCAAATACTGACGGTTCCCCTCGTCGGGGGCTTGGCCCGGTTGAAGGGGGGGGGTAAACCTTTTCTGTCTCCGCCCCGTAGAGGCTGGTGAACGCCGTACTCCGTCGAGGTGGACCATGAATGTGACCGGCTCCCAAGCCAGACGCCCCAGGCCTTCCGGCCTCTCCGTCCGCCTTTCGGGCGGGGGCGGGGAGGGCGCATGAACGGGGAGCCCGCGCCCGCTTCGGCCCTGGAGCCCGAGGTCTTGGACGACCTCCTCGGCCGGGTCCGCCGGGGCGACCGGGAGGCTTTCCTCCTCCTGACCAGGGCCTACCAGAGGAAGGTCTTCGCCCTGGCCTATGCCTTCTTCCGCAACAAAGAGGATGCCCTCGACCTGGTCCAGGAGACTTTCCTCCGGGTCTTCCAGAAGATCGACACCTACCAGGAGGGCCGCCGCTTCGAGGCCTGGCTGCTGCAGGTGACCCGCAACCTGTGCATCGACCATTACCGCAAGGAACATGCCCGGCGGCGGGAGCTGGAGTGCGCCACACCGGTGGACGAGCTGCCGCTGGCCGCCGCCGGCGCCGAGGAGGCGGTGCACGCCTCCGACCTCAAGGACATCCTGTCCCGCTGTGTCGAGCGCCTGGCCGACCGCCAGCGGACGATCTTCGTCATGCGCCACTACAACCAGCTCAAGAACGAGGAGATCGCCCGCGCTCTCGACATTTCGATCGGGACCGTCAAGTCCCTTCACTTCAAGGCCATCCAGAACCTGCGGGTCCTGATGGAGCCTTACATGGGGTGCCGGACATGAACGCCTGCCGCGAACACCGCCGGACCGTGCGCGCCGCGATCGACGCGGGGGAGGCCTTCCCCGCCGGCACGGACAAGGAGCATACCGCCGTGTGCCGAAAATGCCGGAAGGACGACGACGACCTGCGGGCCATCCTGGCCGGGGCCGAGGCCGTGCGCGAGCGAGATCGGTTCGGCCATGCAGGGCGTCGACTGGGACGGCCTGTCCGAACGGATCGCCGACCGCGCGGTTGCGCAAGTCCGGGGACGGAAAGCCGGCGCCGAGCCGCACCGCCCCGCCGCGTCTGGGGCTTCGGCCCGCTGCTGGCCGGGGCCGCGGCCGGGCTCGTCGTCGGCGTCCTGGCCGCCTTTCTCTACCTGCGCCGCGGACCCCAAGCCTCCCCGGCGGCCCCGATTGCCGCGACGGCTGAGGCCTCCGGGACCTATGCCGCGTCCGGCGACTTCCTGCAGCGGGTCGAGCTGGAGATGGCCAAGCGGGAGACCATCGATTACCTGGAAAAGAGCGAATATGTCCTGCTCGATCTTCTGGAGCCCCGGCCGCCGATGAGGCCGGGGGCTGCGGCCGCCGCGGCGGCCGTGACCGCGGGCGGCGCTTCGGCGGAGCGGGCTCGCACCTTGCTGGCCAAGAAGCGCTTCTTCAACGCCCACCTGGACGACATCCGCATGGCCAAGGCGCGGGCGCTGTGCGACCAGATCGAGATCCTGTTCCTGGAGCTCTCGCAGCTTCAGACCGAGCTCGACCCCAAGCAGGCGGCCGAGCTCCGCAAGTATGTCGAAGACAAGCAGCTCCTGCTTCAGATCCGGTTGCTGAAGAAAGAGCTGCGAGGCAACGAGGCCTGATATGAGAAAAACGAGCTTTTTGATCTTTATGCTGCTGACGGCCCTGGGAGCCGCCGCGGCCGCCCCGGCGGACGTAGCCCAGGGGCCGGACGAGAAGGCCTTCCAGGAGGTCAAGATCCTGATCTTCGACCAGAAGTGGGACGAGGCTGCGTCGCGGCTGGACGCCTTCCTGGAAAGCTATCCCCAAGAGTCCGCTCGCGGCGCAAGCGGTATACTACAAGGGCCGATGCCTGGAAGAGCGGGGCGGCCGGGAGCGGGAGGCGCTCGAGGCCTACCGCGGCCTTCCTGCAGCGGCGCGACCAGAACCGCAACCTGATCGAGGACGCCGAGATCTCCATCGTCGACCTGGCCGCCGGCCTTTACGACCGCGGCGCCCGGGAGGCCTGGGACGATCTCGAGGTGCGCCTGACCCACCCCAACCGATCCGTCCGCCAGTACGCCGCCCTCCGGGTGAGCGCCCTCAAGGACCTCAAGAAGGCCGAGATGGCCGTTCCCATCCTGCTCCTGATGGCCGATAAGGAGAGCAACTCGGAGCTTCGCGACCGGGCCAAGATCGCCCTGCTGCGCATCGCTCCCGACCGGCTGGCCGGTCTGGAGGGCGGGCGTCCGCCGGCCGATCGCCCGGCCCGGCTGCTGAGGATCGAGGCGGTCGACGAGAGCAGCGGACGCATCGCCCTGTCGCTGACCCTGCCCCGGGCCCTGGCCGACCTGGCCCTGTCCGCCATTCCCGAGGAGGATAAGCGGGGCTTGCGGGCCAAGGGCTACGACATCCAGAAAATCATGGCCGAGCTGGAGTCGGCGCGGGGCAAGATCGTGGAGATCTCCTTCGAAGGGAAGCGCCTGCGTATCTGGCTCGACTAGCCCGGGAGCGAGATCGCCCGCCCCAGCGTCCACGCAAGCGTTCGCAATGCGTCCGCTTGCGCGGGAAGCCTCAAAGCGTTATCCTAGCCCTTTCCATCGACATACCAAGAGGCTTCCATGGATCTCAAGCTGACGAAATCGCAATACGAAACCATGATGCGGCTGGTCTACCTGGGCAACTGGGTGGTCAACGGCTTCCGCGATAAGGACAAGGACGCATCGACCGACGCCCTCGAAAACTACGTCTACGCCAAGGCCCGCGAATGCGGCCTGGGCGACCGGATCGTGTACGACGAGGACGCGGATGCCCACTATCCGGCCGAGCCCCAGGAGTCCGAGTGGCTGGCCGACCTGGACGACTACAAGAACGACCTCTTCTGGGACGAGCTGATGTACCGGCTGGCCGACCGCGACCTGGTGGCCCGCTTCGGCGAGGCCAACGTGGACGCCATGTCCGCGGAGGAGCGCAAGCGGATGGAAGACGAGCTGGCCGACCAGTACTACAAGGAGTTCGAGAAGAACGGGCTGGACCGGCTTCAGCTCGTCCGGCCCAGCTGAGCTGCCGCGGCGAGCCGTCGGCCCGCCTCAAGCCGCCTTGGTCGCCTTTTTCAGCCAGGCGTCGTAGATGAACAGCCCCAGCAGCGAGACCACCCCGATGCCGCCGATGATCAGCCACATCGGGGCCGGGTTGGGCGCCCGTCCGGCCGCGGCCGGCTGCTTGACGTAGATCTCGAACAGCCGGCCTCCGATCGGGCCGCCGATCATGCTGGCCAGGGCCAGCGGCAGGTTGGCGTAGCCCATGAACAGGCCTTCCTGGCCCTTGGGGGCGATGCTGCCGATGTACTCGTAGATGCGCGGCGAGGCGAACATCTCGCCGACGGCCATCGAGGCGATGGACAGGATCAGGAAGACGCCGGCCACCGGGATGACCAGGCCGAGATTGATGCTGTTGGTCAGCCCGCCGGGCATGAGGGCCGGGATGACGTTGAGCAGCATGAAGACGGTGGTCACGGCGACACCGACCAGGATCGAGCGGATGGGCTTCCATTTCTTGGAGAAGCGGGTGATCAGCATCTGGAAAGCCACGATCATGATCGGGTTGGCCAGGGTGTACAGCTCCATCGGCGCGTTCTTGTCGATGTGCCGCATGTAGAGCGGCATCAGGTTGTAGAGCTGGATATAGAGGAACCAGAACAGGCTGATGACGATGATGAAGAAGACGAAGCGGACATTGCCCAGGACGACGAAGATGCCCAGGAGGGCTTCGCCGATCGTCTTCTTCCGGGCCGGCGCCGCGTCGGCCTTGCCGTCCGGGACGTACTCGGGCTCGCGGTAGGCCAGGGCGGTCACCACCAGCCCGACCAGGGCGAAGGCCGAAGCGACGTAGGTGAAGATGGCCGGGATGCCCAGGTTGGTCCGCACGAAGTAGGAGATGCTGCGGCCGGTGATCGAGCCGATGTTGATGACCATGTAGAAGATGCCGAAGCCCAGCGTCTTCCACTGGCCGGAGGTCTTCTGGATGGTGCCGGCGATGCAGGGCTTGACGATCGAGCCGCCGATGCCGATCAGCACGATGCCCATCACGACCGGGATGGTGAAGTCGACGGCGGCCGCCGCCTCGGCCCCGATCAGGCCGGGCCAAACCCTCTGCAGGTTGCCCATGATCAGGTAGCCCAGGGCGATCAGGACGAAGGAGACGGTCAGCGACCGCCGGAAGCCGAACCGGTCGGCCAGGGTGCCCGAGACGATGGGCAGAAAGTAGATCAGGCCCCAGAGGACCGTCCCGTTGAGGAAGGTGGCCGTGGCCGGGCGCATGCCCAGCGTCTCGACCAGGTAGATGACCATGAAGGAGGCCATCGAGTAGTAGGCGGCCCGCTCGAACAGCTCGATGACGTTGGCGGTCCAGAAGGTGCGGGGGAATTTCGCTTTGCCGGTCGGGACGTCCGTCATGACGGTCCTCCTCGGAGGGGTGGGCCCAGCGGGCCGCGCTAGTCATACCGGAAAAAGGGGCTGTTGTCCAGCGCCCGGCGGGCTATTTGAGCTGCGCCTCGACCTCGGCCAGCCGGGCCACGGCGGCGCGAACGGCGGGTATATCGCCCCAGGCCATGACCTTGGCCATGGCCGCCGCCAGCCGTCCGCCGGCCGCCTCGGCGGCCTCGACGTCGGGCTTGAGACCGGGCGGCGCGGCGGCGGCATCCCCGAGGTCGGGGAATTCCCGGCCCAGGTCGCGGATGGAGGCCGCCACGGGGCGAAGCGCGTCGGCGAGCTTTTCGACCGCGGCGGCGGCCGTGGCCGCGTCCGTCGCCGCAGCCGCCCGGGCAGCGAAGGCATCAATGGCGGAGGCATAAGCCGCCAGAGCCCGGCGGGACGGCGCAACGGGATCCTGGCCCTTGCAGGCGGGCAGCAGGATGACGGCGGCCGCGAGCGCCGCCGCGGCGAGCCCGGGCTTGGTCCTCATATAAGCGATGCCTCCGTATCCGTCCCTCGGGTCGACGAAGAGCGCATTGTATGACGGACGGGGGCGGGTGGCAACGCTCCGCCGGACGCTCCACCGGAACGGCGGGCCGCGGGCTGGCGCCGGAGGCCGCGGATGGATAGAATATCCTCGCCGTCGAAGGCCAGAGAGGATGCCGCCATGAAACGCGCCCCCGAATCACCCGCCGCACACGAGCTTTGGCGCCGCCGGGATATTCTCCGCCTGGGTGCCGCGGCGGCCTTGGGCGCGGGGTTCTCGCGCCTCGCCGCGGCGAACCCGATCAGCGGGCAGGCCCAGGCCGGCGCGGACGTCCGCTTCGACGTCGTCATCGTCGGCGGGGGCATCGCCGGTTTGACCGCGGCGTACTACCTGCGCGACCTGAGCATCCTGGTCCTTGAGAAGGAAGCCCGCGCGGGAGGCCGTATCCTATCATCCGGCCCCGCCTCCTTCATCGGCCGTCCCTACGGCGCCTTGAAGGAGATCACCGAAGCCCTGGGGCTCGATCCTTGGGAGATCCCGGCCCCCTTGGAAGCCGTCTTCCGTGACGATCGGTATTACGGGGGGCCGGAAGGGTTGGCCGGCTACTTTGCCGAGCGCGGGAGCGGCGACGAGTTCATGCGCTTCAAGGCCGACGTTCTGGCCGCGGCCGCGGACTACCAGGACATCCCCGAGCTCGACTTCACCATACCGCTGGCCCGCCTGGACGACATCACCGCCCGGCGCTGGTTTACCGACCGCAAGCTCCCGGCCGAGATGCAATCCGTCTATGACATCGCCTGTCGGGCCCAATTCGGCGCTTCGCTCGACGACGTTTCGGCCTTGGCCATGATCCCGGCCATGGCTTTTCGCCTGGGCGGCGCGACGGGCGACATCGAGGCGGCCGGCGACGGCACGGGGGCCTTCGCCTACGAAGGCGGCCTGGCCGGCCTCGCGGAAGCTCTGGCCGGCAGCCTGGGCCGCCGCTTCCGGCCGAAGTCCAAGGTCATCCGCATCGACAAGAGGGACGGCGATTATGTCGTGGAATATGCCGACGCATCGAGCCGCCTGCGCACGGTGCGGGCCGCCTTTGTCGTCCTGGCCGTCCCCGCCCCCACGGCGCTGGCGGTCGGCTCGGGCATCCTCAAGCCGGAGGCGCGGAGCCTGCTCGGGGCCATCCCTTACTCCTCGTGCGCGGACGTGACGCTGACTTCGAAAGAGCCTTTCCCCGGCCACGCTTTCGAGGTGAGCCTGGCCGACGGGGGGATCATCACCGGCTTCCACGACCCGGCCTGGGCCTGGAAGACGCGCCCGGCCGGCCGCGCCGGCCGCGCCGCGAGCCTTGTCGTCCGGGCCGTCCCCGCCCGGCTCGACGAAAGCGGCTGGCAAGCCCTGGCCGACGAAGAGATCGCCAAGGCGGCGGTCAGGGCCGTCAGCCGGCTCCATCCCGGATTGCCGGCCAAGCTCCTCAGCCGCGATGTGGTCCGGATTCCACGGGCCTATCCGGTTCCCGTCCCCGGCGCCTTCAAGCGGATGGCCCGGCTGAACGAAATCAGTGACGGCCGGGTGTTGCTGGCTGGGGACCACATGCTCTATCCCGACTTCGAGGCCGCCGCCGACTCCGGCGACTTCGCGGCCGAGAAGATCCGGGAGCTTATCTAGCCTTCCCCGGGGGGAGGGCTTTCAGTTATACTTACGGCCCGCGCACCAGGGATACCGCCATGGCCAAGCTCTACGAATACCAAAGCAAGAAGCTGCTCAAGGACGCCGGCATCCGCATCCCCGAGGGCGGGGTGGCGTCCACACCGGAAGAGGCCCGGGATATCGCCGAGGCGTTGGGCCGCCCCGTCGTCCTCAAGATCCAGGCCTGGGTCACCGGCCGGGCCGGGCTGGGCGGCATCCAGTTCGCCGCAACACCCGAGGAAGCCGAGGCGAAGGCCCGCGGCCTGCTCGGCCTCAAGGTTAAAGCTTACGTCATCGAGCGCATTCTGGTGGAGGAACAACTGGCCATCCGGTCCGAGTTCTTCGCCGGCCTGGTCATGGACGACGCCCGCAAGCGCCCCCTGCTTGTCTTCAGCCCGGTCGGGGGATCGGGGGTGGAGGAGATCGCCCGGCTCCATCCGGAGCGCATCGTCACCCAGCCCATCGACGTCCGTTTCGGCCTGCGCGAGTTCGAGGCCCGCGACCTGGTTAGAAGGGCGGGCCTCTCCGGCCCGCTGATGATGCAGCTTGCGGACGCCCTGACCCGGCTCTACAGGACGGCGCGCGCCGTGGAGGCCCGCTCGGCGGAGGTCAATCCGCTGGTGGTGGCCGAGGACGGCCTGGTCTACGCCGCCGACTGCCACCTGGTCGTCGACGACTACGCCGTGGCCCGTCACCCCGAGCTGGGCATCGAGATCGCCCGCGAGTTCGACCGCCCGCCGACGACCCTGGAGACCATCGCCTATAAAGTCGAGGAGAAGGACCACCGCGGGACCTTCTACTTCCTGCAGATGGCCGAAGCCGCCGCCGAGCCGGGGACCGAAGCCGGCCCGTTGATCGGGTTCCACGGCGCGGGAGGCGGCGGCTCGATGATGTCCATGGACGCCGTTCTGGCCAAGGGCTTCCGGCTGGCCAACTATTGCGACACCAGCGGCAACCCGTCCGCCAGCAAGGTCTACCGGGCGGCCAGGATCATCCTCTCGCAGCCGGGCTTGCGCGGTTATTTCGCCTCCGGCTCCGGGGTGGCCAGCCAGGAGCAGTACAACTCGGCCCGCGGTCTGGTCAAGGCCTTTGCTGAGGAGGCGCTCGACGTCCCGGCCGTCATCCGCCTGGGCGGAAACTGCGAGGAGGAGGCCATCCGCATCCTGGACGCCTACCTCATGCGCATCCCGGCCAGAGTCGAAGGCTATGGGCGGGACGACTCGCCCGAATTCTGCGCCGCGCGGATGGAGGCCCTGGTCAAGGAGAGCGGGGGAGCCGTGCATGCCGTGCGCAAGGATACGACGCCGACCGAAGCGCCGGAAGGGGCTTACGGCTTCGCCATCCCGACCGGCCGCCTGACCATCGACCAGGCCCGCTGCGCGAGCTGCACCTCCAAGGGCTGCGTCGGGGCCTGCTCGCCCGGCATCCTCAAACTCGAGAAAGGCCGGCCCGTGCTGGCCGTCACGGCCGAGGAGGCGCGCAAGGGCAAGTGCACCGAATGCCTGGCCTGCGAGATCTTCTGCCGCTACCACGAGCAGGCCGCCATCCTGATCCGGCTGCCGATCCCGGGGCTGGACGAATACCGGAAATCCCTGTAGAGAGACGCCGATGTCGATCCTGGTGGACGAACGCACGCGAGTCATCATCCAAGGCATCACCGGCCGCGAGGGCACGGCCCGGGCGCGGCTGATGAAGGACTACGGCACCAACCTGGTCGGCGGGGTGACCCCCGGCCGAGGCGGGCAGGACGCGGCCGGCGTGCCCGTCTTCGACTCGGTGGCCGAGGCGGTCGAGAAGGCCGGGCCGGTCGAGGCCAGCGTCATCTTCGTGCCGGCGGCGCTGGTGCGCGACGCCGCCCTGGAGGCCCTGGCGGCGGGCGTCAAGCTTCTGGTGCTGGTGCCCGACCGGGTGCCGATCTACGACGTCCTGGAGCTGGCCCGCGAGGCCGAGGACAGGGGCGCGCGATTTGTCGGGCCCAACACGCTGGGCCTGCTGAGCCCGGGCAAGGCCGTGCTGGGCATGATCGGCGGCAGGGCCGAGCGGGCCCGGGAGTGGTTCCGGAAAGGGCCCGTCGGGGTCAGCTCGCGCAGCGGCGGCATGACCTCCTCCATCGCCTACTACCTGTCGAAGGCCGGGATCGGGGCGAGCACCATCGTCCATGTCGGCGGCGATCCGATCATCGGCATGTCGCATCCCGAGGTCATGGCCCTCTTCCAGGACGACCCGGAGACGGAGCTGGCGGTGATGTTCGGCGAGATCGGGACGACGCAGGAAGAGCGGGTGGCCGACCTGATCGAGGCGGGGCGCTTCAGCAAGCCGCTCATCGCCTACATCGGCGGCAAGGCGGCCACGTCCGGCACCCGGTTTTCGCACGCCGGCGCCATCGTCGAGGGCAGTCGGGGCTCGTACGCCACCAAGGTCCAGAGGCTGCGGGAGGCGGGGGCGCATGTCGTGGAGGCCATCGCCGACATTCCCGGGAAGGCGGCCGAGATCCTGGCCGCCCGCAAGAGCAAGGAGACGTAAGATGTCCGAGAGCGGCGAAAAGTGGATGACCGCGATCACGGATGTGCGCCCGAACCGCATTGTCGCCCGGGGCTACCCGATCGACGAGCTGATGGG
Source organism: Candidatus Aminicenantota bacterium (assembly GCA_963803915.1). Lineage (GTDB taxonomy): Bacteria > Acidobacteriota > Aminicenantia > Aminicenantales > UBA4085 > UBA4085. Next base: position 169,546 of record CAWDOL010000004.1, read on the forward strand.
CCGGATTACGTTCGCCCAGGCGATCTACCTCATTCTCAAGGGCGAGCTGCCCAGCCCCGAGGTCGGTCGGCTGCTCGACGCGATCTTCGTCTCTTCGATCGATCACGGGGCGTCCCCGCCGTCGGTCCTGACGGCGAGGACCGTGGCCTCCACGGGCGCCGATCTCAACGACGCCGTGGCCGCGGGTATTCTGGCCATCTCCAGGCTCCACGGCGGGGCCATCGAGGAAGGCCAGCGGATGTTCCTGGCCGTGGCCGCCCGGATGGAGGCCAAGGGCATCGACGAGGAGGCGGCGGCGCGCGAGATCCTGGACGAAATGAAAGCCGGAGGCAAGCGCGCCTCGGGCTTCGGCCACCGCCTGCACAGCAAGGACCCGCGCACGTCCCGGCTGTTCGATTTGGCGGCGGAGAACGGCCTGGCCGGCAGGCACGTGGCTATCGCCAGGGCGACGGAGCGGGCGCTGGCCGCCCAGCTCAGCAAGCCGCTGCCGATCAACGTGGACGGGGCCATCGCGGCCCTGCTCTGCGACCTGGGCATCCCGCCCGAGATCGGCAACGCCTTCTTCATCATCGCCCGCGTGCCGGGGCTGGTGGCCCACGTGAACGAGGAGAAGACCCGGATGAAGCCGATGCGCAAGGTTGATCCCGTGGACTTCGCCTACGACGGGCCGGCCGAAAGGAAGCTGACGTGAGCATCGATATCTACGCCTGGCTGCCCGAGATCAACGAGATCAGCGAGCCCGCGCTGCGTGAGCTGACGGCCCGGGTCTGGGTCGAGGCCGTGGCGAAGGGCGGCTGGACGGAAGCGGACCTGCGCGAGATGCCGTTCACGCTCCTGCTGAAAAAGGCGTCCATCTCCCTGATCGAGCACACCCGAGCCGTGACCAGGACGGCCTACGAGATCGCCAAGGTCATGAACGCAACCTACGCCGGCAAGATGACGGTCGACCTGGATTATCTGCTGGCGGGGGCCATCCTGCACGACGTCGGCAAGCTGTTCGAATACGTGCGGGAGGGCGGCGTTTTCGTCAAGAGCCGCGGGGGCGAGCTCCTGCGCCATCCGATTTCGGGCGCGGCGTTCGCCTACCATCATGGGGCGCCGGAGGAAGTCGTCCATATCATCGCCGCCCACAGCAAGGAAGGCGACGGCGGGCGGAGGACGGTGGAGGCGGTCATCGTCAACCACGCCGACTTTGTGAACTTCGACATCTTCAAATAGGAGGGGTCAGGTCTTAACATTTGACATTTTTCGTAAAGGCCTGACCCGCTGTGCCGGGCCTTTACGTTTTGTGTCAAATGTTAAGACCTGACCCCTATTGATGAGATGGGAGGCGCGATGGGACAGACGTTCTCGGAAAAGATCCTGAGCCGTAAGGCGGGGCGCCCGGTCCGGGCCGGGGACGTCATCACCGCTTCGCCCGACGTCTACCTGTCCCACGACAACTCCTCGGCCATCATCGGCGAGTTCAGGAAGCTCGGCCTGGCCAAAGTCCGCTCTCGCGAAAAGATCGTCATCATCCTCGATCATATCGTCCCGGCCGCCGACGAAAAGTACGCCCAGAACCACAAGACCATCCGCGAGTTCGTCCGGGCCCAGGGCATCCCCAACTTCTTCGACATCCAGCACGGCGTCTGCCACCAGGTCCTGTCCGAGTCGGGCTTCGCCCTACCCGGCCGCCTGATCATGGGCAGCGACTCGCACACCACGACCTACGGGGCCTACGGCGCCTTCGCCGCAGGCATCGGCCGCACCGAGATGGCCTCGATCTGGGCCACGGACGAGATCTGGCTGCGCGTGCCGGAGACCCTGCGGATCGAGCTCGGCGGCGCCTTCCCGCGCGGCGTCTTTGCCAAGGACGCCGTCCTCAAGATCATCGGCGACCACGGGGCCGACCGGGCCAACTACGAGGCGGTCGAGTTCTCAGGCCCCGCCGCCTCCTCCTTCAGCCTGGCCTCGCGCATGGTTTTGGCCAACATGGCGGCCGAGATGGGGGCCAAGAACGGCTATTTCGAGCCCGACGCGCTGACCCTGGACTGGGCCCGCGCCCACGGCCGCGGCGGATTCGAGCCCGCCTCCTCCGATCCCGACGCCGCCTACGAAGCCGTTCTCCGGTACGACCTCTCCGCCCTCGAGCCGCAGATCGCCTGCCCCCACACCGTGGACAACGTCAAGCCGGTGCGCGAAGTCGCGGGCAAGCCGTTCCAGCAAGCCCTGCTCGGCACCTGCACCAACGGCCGCTTCGAGGATCTGGAGGTGGCGGCCCGCATCTTGCGAGGCCGCAAGGTGCATCCCGATGTCCGCCTGCTCGTCCTGCCCGCCTCGCGCGCGGTCTACGTCGAGGCGATGAGGGCCGGCCTGCTCGAGGCCCTCTCGGAAGCGGGCGGCGTCATCCTCAACCCGGGCTGCGGTCCGTGCCTGGGCGCCCACCAGGGCCTGCTTGCCCCCGGCGAAGTCGTAGTCGGCACATCCAACCGCAACTTCAAGGGCCGCATGGGCGGCCGCGACTCCGAGATCTACCTGGCTTCGCCCGCCACCGTCGCCGCATCCGCCCTGGAAGGCGTCATCGCCGATCCGAGGACATACCTATGAGCAAAGGACGCGTCTGGAAATACGGGGACGACGTCAACACCGACGTCATCTTTGCCGGCAAGTACACCTACCAGCAGCTCGAGCCGGCCGAGATGGCCCGCAAGTCGCTCGAGGACCTCGATCCGTCCTTCGCCCCCAACGTCAAGCCGGGCGACGTGATCGTGGCCGGCAAGAACTTCGGCTGCGGCAGCTCGCGCGAGCAGGCCGCCGCCTGCCTGCGCTACGCCGGCGTCCAGGCCGTCGTAGCCAAGAGCTTTTCGCGCATCTACTTCCGCAACGCCATCAACCTGGGCCTGGCCGTCCTGCAGTCGCCCGACGCGCCCGACGCCCTCCGGTCCGGCGACGAGATCGAGATCGATTTCGAGGGCGGCCGCATCCTCTCCGCGGGCCGCGTCTTCACCTTCTTCGCCCTGCCCGAGTCCGTCCTCGGCATCGTCCGGGCCGGCGGCCTTCTCGAATGGACCAAGAAGAAGCTGGCCCGGCCTTGAGCCCGCGATCGTGAAGCACTTCAGCATCTTCAACCACGTCCTGGGCCCCGTGATGCGCGGGCCGTCCAGCTCGCATACCGCGGGCGCCTACCATATCGGCCGCATGATCCGCTCCCTGGCCGGAGGCTCGGTCTCCCGGGCCGGCTTCACCTTCGATCCCAATGGATCTTACGCCCACACCTATGTCCAGCAGGGGGCCGATCGGGCCTTCGCCATGGGCCTGATGGGCAAACCCCTGACCGACGGGTCTTTCTTTACCGCCCTCGAGGATGCCCGCGCATCCGGCCTCCGCCTCTCCTTCGCCGTGGAGCCTCTTGCGCATGCGGATCATCCCAACGCCATGAAGATCGTGGCCGAGGACGCGGCCGGCAAGCCTTTCTCTCTCGAAGCCCGGTCGATCGGCGGGGGGGATGTCGAGATCACCAGCCTGGACGATGCCGCGGTCGACTTCAACGGCGCCTCCTTCGAGCTGTGCATCGAGGCCGCCCATTCCGCCCAAGACCTCCTGACCGTCGCTCTGTCCGCCGACGGCGCCCTGCTGAGCGGCCCTTATCCGGTTGCCGCGGGCGGGAGTCAGGTATTCGTCGCCAGACGTTCGCAGTCGCTATCCGAAGCCATGTGCCATTCGATCGAGGCGTTGGGATCAGGCGTCCGTGTCCGCGAGTCGGCGCCCGTCTATCTCGTCCAAGTCGCCGAGCCGCTCTTCGTCGACGCGGCGGCCCTCGTCCTTTTGTGCGAGGAACGCGGCTGGTCGCTGGGGCGTGCGGGCCTGGAGAACGAGGCCCGAATCCTGGGGATGAGTGTGGACGAGGTCGTCGCCGAGATGCTCCGCCGCTACGACATCATGGCCGCCGCCGCGGAGCGCGGCCTGGCCGGGGATTTCGGTCCCATGCAGCTCCTCGACCCCAGCGCGGCCTCGGTCTTCGGGGCCGCGGCCGAAGGCCGTCTTTCCGTCGGCGGGCCGCACGCCCGCGCCGCCGCCCGAGCGTTGGCCGTGATGCACGTCAACAGCGCCATGGGGGTCGTCTGCGCCGCGCCTACCGGCGGCTCGGCCGGGACGATCCCGGGCACCATCCTGACGCTGACCGAAGAGCGGAACCTGTCCCGCGACCAAATCGCCTCGTCTCTGTTTGCCGCGGGCGCCATCGGCCTCATCACGGCCGGCCGAGCCACCTTTGCCGCGGAAGTGGCCGGATGCCAGGTCGAAATCGGCGCGGCCGGGGCCATGGCTTCCGCCGCCGTCGTCGACGCCTGTGGCGGAAGCGCCCGCCAAGCCTGCGACGCCGCGGCCATCGCCTTTCAGAACACCATGGGCTCGGTCTGCGACCTTGTCCAGGGCATGGTCGAAATCCCCTGTCACACCCGCAACGCCGCCGCCGCCGCCTCGGCATTCGTCTGCGCCGACCTCATCCTGGGCGGCTATGCGAATCCCGTCCCGCTCGACGAGACCATCGACGCCGTCCTCTCCGTGGGCCGTCTCCTGCCCGCGGAGCTCCGTTGCACGGCCCGAGGCGGCCTGGCTCTCTGCCCCTCGGCGCTGGCCTTGAAGCCGCGCCCGGCTGGGGGCAAGCCATGAGAGAAATCCCCGCGCCCCGGCCTCCGCTGATCTATCTCGGCACCGTGGATGTGTTCCGGGCCCTTCCCATGCCCGCGGCAATTGAAGCCGTGCGCGAAGCGTTTCGGGATCTGGCCATGGGTACTGTGACCATGCCGGCGCGAACGCGGATGGCGAATCCCGAGGGCGATGAAGTCAGCCTGATCATGCCCAGTCAGAGCACGGCGATCTCGCGTCTGGGCGTCAAGCTCATCACCCTATACGACAAGAATCGTGCTTTGGGCCTGCCCCTGGCCCAGGCCCTCATGATCCTGGCGGACAGCCGGACCGGCTTGTCGCTGGCCATCATCGAGGGCGGCGCGCTGACGGCCCTGCGGACGGGCGCCGTCTCCGGAGTCGCGACGGATCTCCTGGCCCGGCCCGATGCCTTCACAGCCGCGATCTTCGGTGCCGGCCGGCAGGGGAGAGCCCAGCTCGAGGGCGTGGCTTGCGTCCGGCCGATCCGTGAGGCGCGCGTCTACGACCAGGACGAAAAGGCCGCCGGAGTTTTCGCTCGCGAGATGACGGAGGCCCTCAAGATCGAAGTTCGCGCTGCTTCCGATGCTGCCTCAGCCGTGCGCGGTGCTGATATCATCTGCACCGCTACTTCGTCATGCACGCCCGTATTCGCCGACGGGGAAATCGCGCCCGGGACGCATATCAACGCGGTGGGCGTCTATCAGCCCGAGCGGGCTGAGATCCCGCCCGCGACCGTCCAGCGCTCTCATATCGTCGTCGACCATCGGGAGGCGGCTATGGAGGAGGCGGGGGATCTTCTCCAACCGCTGGCCGCGGGCCTGATCAGTCCCGATGCCCTCAGCGTTGAACTCGGCAGCGTGCTTCTCGGCCGCGCCGAAGGCCGCCGCACCGCATCCGAGATCACCCTTTTCAAGTCCGTCGGCCTTGCCGTCCAGGACCTCTACGCTGCCTCTCGCGCCTATGAGAACGCCGTCAGGCTCGGCCTCGGCCGCACGCTCGACCGTTAGGGTTGGGGCATAATCTCGCTTAATGGCTGCCTTTCGTCATATCCTGGCATATAATAAGCAGAGCGTGGTACGGAAATGCCACGCCGCAACGGGAATCAGAGACACATGTTCGAACAAGCCTTCAAGAACATCGACGACATCCTGCGCAAGGAAGCCGGCTGCACTACCGAGCTCGATTATACGGAACAAACCTCTTGGCTTCTTTTCCTGAAGTACCTGGACGGCTTTGAGCTGGATCGGACCACGGAAGCCGCCTTACACAGCAAAAAGCACGCCTTCATCCTGGACAAGCCCTACCGCTGGGAGGAGTGGGCCGCCCCCAAGGACAAGTCCGGCGCCCCTGATCACAACAAAGCCAAGACGGGCGACGATCTCCGCGATTTCGTCAATCTGAAACTCTTTCCGTATCTTCATGGCTTCAAGGAAAGAGCGACCGGCCCCGATACGATCGAGTACAAGATCGGCGAGATCTTCGGTGAGATCAAGAACAAGATCCAAAGCGGCTACAACCTGCGCGAGATCATCGACCGCATCGACGAGCTGCGCTTCCGCTCCCAAAACGAGAAGCACGAGCTCTCGCACCTCTACGAGGCCAAGATCCGCAATATGGGCAACGCCGGGCGCAACGGCGGCGAGTACTACACGCCCCGGCCGCTCATCCGGGCCATGATCCGGGTGGTCAAGCCCCGTATCGGCGAGAAGATCTACGACGGGGCCTGCGGCTCGGCGGGATTTCTTTGCGAGTCGTTCGATTACATGAAATCGGCCTCCAAACTGACGACACGAGATGCCGCGATCCTGCAAGATCGGACCTTCTACGGCAAGGAGAAGAAGTCTCTGGCCTATGTCATCGCCATCATGAATATGATCCTGCATGGGATCGAGGCGCCTCATATCCTCCATACCAATACCCTGGCCGAGAATGTGGCCGATATCCAAGACAAAGACCGCATGGACGTCATCCTGGCCAATCCGCCTTTTGGCGGCAAAGAGCGCCAGGAGGTTCAACAAAACTTCCCCATCCGAACGGGCGAGACGGCTTTTCTCTTCCTCCAGCACTTCATCAAGATGCTCAAGGCCGGCGGCCGGGCAGGGATCGTCATCAAGAATACCTTCCTCTCCAATACCGACAACGCCTCGGTCAGCCTGCGCAAATGGCTGCTCGAGTCGTGCAATCTGCATTCCGTCCTTGATTGTCCCGGGGGGACGTTCCTGGGGGCTGGCGTTAAGACCGTCATTCTCTTCTTTGATAAGGGGAGCCCGACTCGGAAAGTGTGGTTTTATCAACTTGATCCCGGCCGCAACTTGGGCAAAACGAATCCGCTCAATGACGACGACTTGGCCGAGTTCGTGAAGTTGCAGAAGACGAAGGCCGATTCGCCCAAGAGCTGGAGCATCGAGGCTAAAACGATCGATCAAGCGAGTTTCGATCTATCAGTAAAGAACCCAAACGGCGGGGGAGAAGTGCAACATCGCAGCCCTAAGGATATTCTGGACGAAATCGCCGTTCTGGATGCAGAGAGCGCGGAGATGTTGAAAAAAGTCCGGGGTTTGTTGTAATGAAAATAAGCGTTCTCGCACCCAATATTATCCAGCCAATGACAGAAAAATCATTAACTATAAAAATTATGCAGACAATGTCTGCAAAATTTGGGGAAGCTGAAAATAGTATTTGTCTTGTTGTAAGAAAAATTCTCCAGACAGCGTCTGGACAATTTGTAAACATTAACACCGGCAGGGATAATGTCCGGGGGTGGCTTTGAAAGCGGGCTGGCGGATAGAAAGGATCGGAGCTGTCTGTGATGTGGTGAATGGTGGTACGCCTAATACGAAGATTGCTTCGTACTGGAATGGTCCTCATCGATGGATTACCCCTGCCGAAATGGGGAAGCGAATAAATCCTTTAGTTAGTCGAACTGAACGATCACTCACGGACGATGGCCTCAAGAATAGCTCTGCACATCTGCTGCCGCCCAACTCGGTTATATTGTCTTCCCGCGCACCAATTGGTCATTTGGTCATTAATACCGAACCGATGGCTACGAATCAGGGCTGTAAGGGGTTGATTCCTACTGGTCGTATCGATCACATGTTTCTCTTCTACTATCTTTCGAGTATCGTCGATCTGCTAAACGATCTCGGAACAGGCACAACCTTCAAGGAGTTATCGGGCAGCAAGCTAAAAGAGCTTAGTATCCCATTCCCGATTCTTCCCGAACAGCGGCGGATCGTCGGCATCCTCGATAAAGCGTTCGAAAGCATCGCAATCGCCAAGTCCAACGCCGAAAAGAACCTCCAAAACGCCCGCGCAATATTTAATAGTTATTCAGAAGCCGCATTTTCTTTTCAAGGGGAATTCCCGCGAGTGTCGATTGGGGAGGTTGCTCAGGTATTCGATGGTCCGCATGCGACCCCGAAAACTGTAGATGTTGGCCCTGTTTTCCTTGGGATTAGTGCACTCCAGGATGGACAGATTAATCTAGGCGAAACTCGGCACGTGACTAATGATGATTATCGAAAGTGGACTCGTCGAGTGAGGCCGGAGCCTGAAGATATCGTGTTCTCATATGAAACGCGCCTAGGCCAGGCTGCAATCATCCCCCAGGGCTTCAAATGTTGCTTAGGCAGGCGAATGGGCCTCGTAAGAGTGGATCGACCGCGACTAAATCCGAAGTTCTTCGTTTACCAGTATGTATCTCCGCCTTTTCGTCGTTTTCTTCAAAGTAGAACTGTCCGAGGCGCGACGGTTGATCGGATATCTGTGAAGGAATTTCCTTCTTTTGAAATTTTTTTGCCTAGCCTAGAGAGGCAAGAGAGCACTATAAAAAAACTCGATACGTTTCGCGCCGAAACTCAACGCCTCGAATCTATCTACAAGCGCAAGATCGCAGCGCTCGATGAACTGAAGAGATCCCTCCTCCATCAAGCCTTTAACGGAAACCTTTAGGAAATCACATGGCTGAAATCAAACCTCCCCAAACCGAGATTGTCTTGTACCAGACTGAGGATGGGCGAACTCGCATTGAATGTCGTTTTGAGGATGAATCCATCTGGCTTACTCAGGCTTTAATATCGGATCTTTTTCAAGTTTCCGTAGCCACCATCAATGAACACATTCAGAACATATTCAGGGAAGGCGAATTGCCGGAGCAGGCAACTATTCGGAAATTCCGAATAGTTCGAAAAGAAGGCGCCCGCAGCATTTTTCGCGAGATTGAACACTATAACCTCCCCGCCATCCTCGCCGTCGGATACCGAGTCCGCTCGATTCGCGGCACCCAATTCCGCCAGTGGGCAACGGCCCGTCTGACCGAGTATTTGGTCAAGGGCTTCACCATGGACGGCGAACGATTGAAGAACCCACCAGGCCCTGGTGTTCCAGATTATTTCGATGAGCTGCTGGAACGCATCCGCGATATCCGAGCCAGCGAAAAGCGGATGTACCTCAGGCTCCGCGATGTCCTTGCCCTTGCGTCGGACTATCAGTCCGCCGATGAGGAGGCCCATCAATTTTTCCAGATTGTCCAGAATAAGCTCCATTTTGCCGTCACCGGGAAGACCGCGCCTGAGCTTATCGCTGAGCGGGCCAACGGGACAAAGCCGAATATGGGCCTTTCGACTTGGAGCGGCGGAGTCGTTCGTAAAAAGGATGTGACAATCGCAAAGAATTATTTGCGGGAAGCCGAAATATCGGCGCTTAATCGTATCGTCTCCATGTTCTTGGATTATGCCGAAGACCAAGCCGAAAGACGCAAGCCCATCTATCTTGCCGATTGGAAGGCAAAGCTCGATAATTTTCTTCGCTTCACCCAAAGGGCTGTCCTTGTGGATGCCGGGAGAATTTCTAGGGAAGCCGCGGATGCCAAAGCTGAGCAGGAATTCGAGAAATTCGGTAACCGCCGCCGAGCGCTTGTGGAATCGAAAGCGGAGAAGGCGATCATTCGGGATCTTGAAACAACGGCCCGAATGATACAGAATAAGTCGAAAGGTCCTAAGAAAAAGTGAGGGGGGATAAGGTAACTTGACTGATCACTTGACTAATACTTGACTCATTATTTTGAGCTTTAGCTCATGAACGAAGCCGAAACCCGAGCCGAGCACATCGATCCCGCCCTTAAGGCCGCCGGCTGGGGTGTTGTCGAAGGCAGCAAAATCCGGCGTGAGTATCTGATCTCCCCGGGCCGGATCGAGGGCCATGGCCGCAAGGGCAAGCCCCTGACCGCGGATTACGTCCTGATCTACCGGAACCAGAAGCTTGCCGTTGTCGAAGCTAAGGCCTGGGACGAACTGCTGACTGAGGGCGTCGGCCAAGCCAAGAACTATGCCCAGAAGCTCGCCATTCGGTTCGCCTATGCCACCAACGGTCAGGGCGTCTACGGCATCGACATGGAGACCGGCAAAGAGGGGGAACAAGCCAATTTCCCCACTCCTGAAGAGCTGTGGAACCGGACTTTTTCCAGGCAGAACGACTGGCGGGATCGTTTTACGAGCATCCCCAACGAATACAAAGGCGGCTTCTATCGGGAGCAGTACTTCCAGGACATCGCCGTGCAAAGGGTCATGGAAGCCATAGCCCACGGCAATCGGCGTATTCTCCTGACTTTGGCTACCGGCACCGGCAAGACTTTCATCGCCTTCCAGATCGCCTGGAAGCTCTTCCATAGCCGCTGGAATCTGTCCGGGACGCCCGACCGAAGGCCCCGGATTCTCTTTCTTGCCGATCGCAACATCCTGGCCAATCAAGCCTTCAACGCCTTCTCGCCTTTCCCCGAGGATGCCATGGTCCGGATCTCCCCTGGGGACATCCGGAAGAAGGGCCGGGTACCCAAGAACGGCAGTCTGTTCTTCACCATCTTCCAGACCTTTATGTGCGGCCCCGAGAAGGACGGCAAGCCCTCTCCCTATTTCGGCGAATATCCTCCAGACTTCTTCGACTTCATCGTCATCGACGAATGCCACCGCGGCGGCGCAAACGACGAAAGCACCTGGCGGGATATCATGGAGCACTTCGCTCCCGCCGTCCAACTTGGTCTCACGGCCACGCCCAGGCGCCAAGAGAACGCGGATACCTATGCCTATTTCGGCGATCCGGTTTATATCTACTCCCTTAAAGACGGCATCAACGACGGCTTTCTGACCCCGTTCAAGGTCAAGCAGATTTCAACGACCATCGATGAATATGTCTATGCCCCGGACGATACGCTGATCGAAGGCGAGGTAGAAGAAGGCCGGCTCTATGTCGAGCCCGACTTCAACAGGATAATCGAGATCAAAGAGCGTGAAGCGGTGCGGGTCAGGATCTTCATGAACCTGATCGATCCTACGGAAAAGACCCTCGTCTTTTGCGCCACTCAGGACCATGCTCTTGCAGTTCGCGATCTCATCAACCAGATGAAGACGAGCCCGGATCCCAACTACTGCCAAAGAGTGACGGCCAACGACGGCGCCCTGGGCGACCAGCATTTGCGCGACTTCCAGGACAACGAGAAGACGAGCCCCCTCGTTCTGACCACTTCACAGAAGCTCTCTACCGGCGTGGATGCCCGCAACATCCGCAATATCGTCCTGATGCGGCCGATCAACTCCATGATCGAGTTCAAGCAGATCATCGGTAGGGGAACCCGGCTCTTCGAGGGCAAGGACTACTTCACCATCTACGACTTCGTGAAAGCCCATCATCATTTCAGCGATCCCGAATGGGATGGGGAGCCGCAAGAGCCGGAGCCGCCGGGGCAGCCGTATCCCAAGGAGGACCATAAGAAGCCCAAAGTGGTAGGGGAGGAAGAGAAAGAGAAAAGGCAGAGGATCAGGGTCAAGCTGGCCGACGGCAAGGCCCGCTCTATCCAACACATGATGTGCACGAGCTTCTGGCATCCTGATGGGACGCCGATGTCGGCCCAGCAATTCATGGAATTACTGTTCGGTAAGCTGCCGGAGTTCTTCAAGGATGAGGAAGAGCTTAGGAAACTCTGGAGCGTGCCGGATACGAGGAAAAAGCTTCTGGATGGTCTTGCAGAAAACGGCTTCGGCAAGGACCAGTTGGCCGAGATGCAGAGGATTATTGACGCCGAGAAAAGCGATCTATTCGATGTATTGGCCTATGTGGCGTATGCCTTGCCTGCAATTACCAGGGAAGAGCGTGCGGCTAAGGCTAAAGTCGTTATCCATGAACGGTTTGCGAGCAAACAGCAGGCGTTTCTGGACTTCGTCCTGGCGCATTACGTGACGGCCGGGGTGGAGGAGCTGGATACGGAGAAGCTGACGCCGTTGCTGAGGCTCAAGTACCATGATTCTCTGGCGGATGCGTTGGCCGATTTGGGGAAGCCGGAGGAGATTGGGATGACGTTTAGTGGATTTCAAAGATATCTTTACCAATCTTTTGCTGTCGATTGACTGAAATTGGAGCTCGAGAATGAGCAATAATGAAGATTTCAAAGAAATCGGGAAAAACTTCTCCAAGATATTTGATTCATTTAATGAGAAAATGAGCGAATGGTCAAAGTCTTTAGGGGAATCCTTGTCTGAGGCGATAAAAAGCTATGAATATCGTATTAGTGAAACCATCCTCAAGCCTCTAGTGAGTTTTTTTGCCCAGCTTCCCGAATCTACGAAGGAAGCATTGACTATACTTGGGAAGTATGGCTGGTATTTTGATGAGGAGATGGATCTAGTTTGGTTAAAACACGTGGCTTCATCGAATTCCGATAATGAGGTCGTGAATTTGAATGAGATTTTCGTCGGTTTTTCAGGCTTAGGACGGATGAAATCGAGAAAGCCGTAGTTAAAACCTACATTCCGCACTTAGCCGGGACCGTTTTTAGCAATTAGCCCCCCCCACGGCGACTGCGGCCTAGCGATAGATCCTGGCGTCCACGCCCAACATCTTCAACAAGTCTTTTTGGATCTTCTTCAACCGGACGGGGAAGACGACATGCTCGCTTCCGCCTTGATACTCATACCAGGCCACATCGGAGAACATCTCCAGGATCCGTGCCGTCGTCGGCGCGGGCGACATCCGGCCTTCAGGGAGAACAGGCAGACGAGAAATCTTCTTGTTTTTCATCGCTTGCCGGACGCTGCGTTCAATCAAGGCATCGAGCATCATGGCCAGGAACGTGGCATGAAGAAGCCCGACCACCCGTTGCGGCTTCTTGAGGTAGACCGGGGCGACTCCGAGCTCGGTCTTAAAGAGCGCATGCCGCTTCTCGACATAGGGCTGATCCTTGTAGATCTGCAGAATCTCCTTGCGGGACTCGCGCTCGAGGTTGGTCAGAAGCGGAAAGACCCCATCGGTCCGGGCCGCTGCCCGAAGGGCCGGAGAATCACGGCGGACCGAGAGAATGAGCTCGCGGGAACGAGACTCCCGAAGCGGCGCCCCCGGCTTCGGCCGGCCGCGTTGCAGATGACGGATGCGGCGGATCTCGTGCGTCCCCAACTGGATCCGGAACAAGGGGCGATACGGGCCGAGAATCGTGTGGATTTTCTTTTGAACCGCCGTTCGGCTCTTGTTGCGGCCCTTGTTCAGCCGGGTAGCCAGGTCGTTGATCTCCGCCTCGATCCGGCGCAAGCCGGCCTCCCGGGCCGCGGCATCCAAAGCCGCCTTCTGCGAACTCCGGAACCAGATCAGGCGGAATCCGTCGGAACTTCGCGCCTCGGCGGTCGTCTGGTAGATGTCCGGCGGATCGTCCTTGCGGGGGCCAGGGAGCGCCAGGGTCTGCCGCCAGCGGACACTACCTGTCCGCAGCCGGGCCCGCATGGCCCGATCCTCGGCCCGGGTTCGGGGCATGACGGTCACGAACCGGCCCTGGTACTGAGTCAAATAGGCCAAGTTCTTGCGGGTGCACAGCTTGCTGTCGGCCACGTAGATGAAATCGTCTCGTCCTAAAAGAAGCCGGAGCCGTTCGAGGTTGGTCCGGTGGATGGTGTCGTCGGTCCGGTTCCCGCTGTAGACCTCGTGGGAGAGGGGAACCGTGCCGTCGGCGGTGACGTTCAACCCGAAGACGAGCTGCTTGAGGTCCGGCCGATGGTCCTTGTTGAAGCCATGGATGATGCGGGGCTCGTCCAGGCTGGCCTCGTAGCGGCCATGGACGGTGACGGTGGTCGTATCGTGATGGATCCGCCGGGTGTCGATCTCGAAGCCGCGGATGATCTGGACGGCCAGCCGGAAAAAGAGGCTGCGGCCGCGGACCGAAGCCAGGTCGTCCAGCACCCGGCCCATCCGATCGTCGTTCAAGGCGCGCTTCTCGTCCTTGGTCAAGCCCAGGGCGGCTGGGTCGATCGGTTCGGCCCACTGGGCGATGCGGTACATCGGAGCCGGGGACAACAAGATGTTCTGGACAAGAACAGCCAGGGTCTGGGCTTGGTCGAGAAGCCCGTCACGGGAGCGGCCCAGGCTGGCGTTGACGAGACGAAAGAAGTCCATGCGGGCCAGGAAGTGGCGGAGAATGGGATGGGGGCCGAGGGGATGGACGGTCAATCGGGCTTCGCCTCGGGTGCGGCGTCCGCCGGCTTGCCTTATATACATAAGTATGATATATGTATACCACATCAATGTCCACGTCAAGCGAAAAGTCACGGTTGCACCGGGAGCGCCGGCGGTTGATCCGGACACTGGAATCGAGCCTTCCGTTGGCCATCGGGAGCGTGGCTCGGGTTCATCGCCGTTGCGGGAATCCCCGCTGCAGCTGTCGCGATGGAGCGGGCCATCCTCAAGTCCTGTTCCTGTCTAAAGCGGGAGCCAAACGCCGCTGCCAACTGATACGTCGGGCGGATGAGAAGAGGATGCTGGAGGCGGGCCGTCGCTATCGGGCCTGGCGGCAAGCATGGCGCCGACTTCGCGCCATCGAAAACCGGCAAAAGGAGATCTGGCTGGCGGAAATGAAGAAAAGAGGGACCCTGTACAAGTAGGCTATCAAGCTGTATATAATGGCGTTACGTCAATGCGTAATTATAAATAATCGGCTCAACGAAGTGCGGAATGTAGGTTAAAAAGTTTTCTAATAGAGAAAAAGTGATCCGCGCTGCATTCAATGCGCATAGACGCCTAGAATACGAATTATCCGTACCCGTTTTGCTTGCCCAATCAGATGGAATCTGTATGGAAATTCTAGAACAGCCATTGTTCCAGAATAAAAACAATCATCCTCGGACTGCGGCTTATGTAGATAATGTCACAGGAGATGCGCTAAGAGCAGCTATACTTAGTCCGTTAAAAGGAAATCTGCCGATTCGGTTGAGTGAGAAAGATCGGAGCGCGGATTTTAATGAACTAAATAGGCATCTGGTCCTACACGGATTGTGTTCTGATTATGGTAACGAAATGAATAGCTTGAAAGCGATTTCGTTGATTGGCTATATATCCAGGGCCTGTTGGATTTAGCTTAGATCGATCTCTTTGAGTTTGCAATTTGATGTATGGTAAGTTGACCCCTGCCCCGTGCCCCGGTTAAGATAGTCTCAGCACTCACCAATTCCGAAGGAGCCCTGCATGTCGAAGTATCGCATCGCCATTCTCCCCGGCGACGGGGTGGGCAAGGAAGTCGTCGAGGCCGCCCTGATCGTCCTGAACAAGCTCGGTGTGGACGCCGAGTACGTTTACGGCGACATCGGCTGGGAATTCTGGTGCAAGGAGGGGAACGCCCTCCCCGAGCGCACCACCAAAATGCTCAAGGAGACCGACGCTTGTCTCTTCGGCGCCATCACCTCCAAGCCCAAGGACGACGCCGTGGCCGAGCTCGCGCCGTCGCTTCGCGATAAGGGCTTGTCCTACTTCAGTCCCATCGTCCGCCTGCGCCAGGAGTTCGACCTCTACTCCAACCTGCGCCCGTGCAAGGCCTTCCCCGGCAATCCCCTCAACTACCGCGACGGCATCGACATGGTCATCTTCCGCGAGAACACCGAGGGCATGTACGCCGGTGTCGAGTACTTCCCCCTCCCGGCCGCCGTCCGCGACGCCCTGGCCGGCCACCCCAAGATGAAGCCCTTCCTGAGCGTCCCACTCGATCAAATCGCCCTCTCGACGCGCATCATGACCCGCAAGGGCTGCGAGCGCATCTGCCGGGCCGCCTTCGAGTTCGCCCGCAAGGCCGGCCGCAAGTCGGTGACCTGTGTCGAGAAGCCCAACGTCCTGCGCGAGACGGGCGGCCTGATGCTGTCGGTCTTCCGCGAGGTGGCCAAGGGCTTTCCCGAGATCCAGGCCAAGGACGCCAACATCGACGCCATGTGCATGTGGATGCTCAAGAACCCCTTCGACTACGACGTCCTGGTGGCCGAAAACCTCTTCGGCGACATCATCTCCGACCTGGCCGCCCAGCTCGTCGGCGGCCTCGGCTTCGCCGCCGCCGGCAACATCGGCGACAAGTACGGCGTCTTCGAGCCGACCCACGGCTCGGCCCCCAAATACGCCGGGATGTACAAGGTCAACCCCATCGCCACCTTCCTGGCCGCCAAGCTGATGCTGGAGTGGCTGGGCGAGACGGCCCAAGCGATCCAGCTCGAGGCGGCCGTGGCCGAGGTCATCAAGGACGGCAAGGTCCGGACCTACGACATGGGCGGCAAGTCCACCAGCCTGGACATGGGTCGGGCGGTGGCGGATAAGCTCTGACAAGGAGGCCGGAGTGGGCCGAACCGTCATCGAGAAGATCATCGCCGCTCATGCGGACGGGGAGGCGGAGCCTGGCCGCATCGTCTGGATGAGCCTGGACGTGCGCTCGGCCCGCGACTTCGGCGGCCCCAACGTGGCCAAAAACTATGCCCGCGAGTATGGAGAGGCGCCCCTGGCCGACCCGGCCAAGACCTTCTTCACCTTCGACCTGTGCGCCCCCGCCTGCACCCTGAAATACGCCGACAATCAGATGGCCTGCCGCGACTTCGCCCGCAAGCACGGCATGGTCGTGTACGACGTCGACCGCGGCGTCGGCTCGCACGTCATGATCGAAGAGGGGCTGGCCAAGCCCGGCTCCACCGTGGTCGGCACGGACAGCCACATGAATATCCTCGGCGCCGTCGGCTCTTTCGGCCAGGGCATGGGCGACGTGGACATCGCCTTCGCCTTCAAGACCGGCCGGACCTGGTTCGAGGTGCCCGAGAGCGTCAAGGTCGTGCTCAAGGGGCGGCCGCTGCCCTCGGCCGGCGCCAAGGACCTGACCCTCTTTCTGTGCCGGGAGCTCGGGACGAAGAGGATCGCCCTGCGCTCGGCCGAGTTCTTCGGCGAGGCGGCGCGCGGCCTCGATCTGGCCGGCCGTATCACCCTCTGCAGCATGATCACGGAGATGGCCGGCATTATCGGCTTCGTCCCCGAGCGCACCCCCGCCTTCGCCCGCGAACTGGAGCGACTGGGGCTCGCGAGCACCGGCCACGACATGACACCCGATCCCGACGCCGTCTACGCCGAGGAGATCTCCGTCGATGTGACGGGCCTCGGCCCCATGGTCGCGGCCCCGCCTTCGCCCAACACCGTCCGGACCCTGGCCGAAGTCCGCGGCACCCGGATCGACTCGGGCTTTATCGGCTCCTGCACCAACGGCCGGGTCGAGGACTTCGCCCGGGCCGCGGACATCCTCCGCGGCGGCAAGGTCAAGCCGGGGGTCATGCTCAAGATCGTCCCCGCCACCCGCCGCGTCTATCAGGAGATGCTGGAGAAGGGCATCCTGGCCGATCTCTTCAAGGCGGGGGCCATCGTCGTCAATCCGGGCTGCGGCGGCTGCGCCGAGGGCCACGTCGGGCTGACCGGCAAGGGCGAGGTCGAGATCAGCACCGGCAACCGCAACTACCCGGGCAAGCAGGGCAAGGGTCCGGTCTACCTGGCCTCGCCCGCCGTGGTGGCCGCCTCCTGCGTCCGGGGCGAGATCGCCGGGCCGGAGGACCTCTGACATGAAACCCGCCATCGTTCGCGGCCGCGTTTGGGTCCTCGTCGGCGCCTCGGGCCGGCTGATCGAGGATATCGACACTGATCAGATCTTTCACAACGCCCATCTCCACATCACCGACCTGGCCCAGATGGGGCCGTTCGCCCTGGGCAATCTCGAGGGCTGGAAGGACTTCCCCCAGAAGGTCAAACCGGGCGACATCGTGGTCGCCGGCCGCAACTTCGGAGCCGGCTCTTCGCGCCAGCAGGCCGTGGACTGCTTCGTGGCCCTGGGGGTAGCGGCCGTCGTGGCGCCGTCCTTCTCGGCCATCTACTTCCGCAACGCCGTCAACACGGGCTTTCCCGTCGTCCGGGCCAAGGGCTTGGAACGGGCCGTCGAGGCGGGCCTCCTGCGCTCGGGGGAGGAGATCGAGATCGACCTTAAAACGGGGCTGGGGCGCGTCGCGGGTCGCGAGGGAGACTTGTCGGTGGAGCCGATGGCCGCCGTGCCTTTCGAGATCTATCGGGCCGGCGGGCTCTTCGCTTATGGGCGCTGGGCCGGTAAAAGCGGGAGCCGCTAGGGCCATGCGCATCCTGGCCGTCGACACGACGACGCCGAGCGGCTCGGTCGCCCTGGTCGAGGACGATCGGCTGCTGGGCGAAGTGGGGATCGAATCGCCGGCCACGCACTCGACGCGCCTTCTCCTTTCCGTTGACCTTCTGCTCAAGTCGCAGGGGCTCTCGATCGGCGACGTGGACGGCTTCGCCGTCTCGCCCGGCCCCGGCTCCTTCACCGGGCTTCGCATCGGGCTGAGCACGGTCAAGGCCTTCGCCTTCGCCACCGGCAAGCCCGTGGCGGCCGTTTCGTCGCTCGAGGCGCTGGCCTGGAAGCACCGCGGCGAGAAGGCCGTGTTGGTCGGGCCGATGTTCGACGCCAAGAAGGGCGAGCTCTACGCGGCGCTCTACGAGGCCGGGCCCGACGGGCTCGTTCCCGTCATCCCCGAGGGGGCTTACGCGCCCGAGGACTACATGCGCCTCGTTCCCAAGCGCCGCGCGGCCGTGTTTGCCGGCAATGGCCTGGCCCTTTGCCGCCGCCGTTTGACCGCGATCCTCGGCGAGAAGGCCCGCTTCTCCGAGCGCTCACCTTTTATCGCGGCCGAAGTCGGCCGGCTCGGGCTGGCCGCGCTGCAGGCGGGGCGGAGCATCGACATCGCATCCCTCGAGCCGCATTACCACCGCCGCTCGCAGGCGGAAGAGGGCCGCTAGGCCGTGGCCAAGACGAGCGACGTCGAATTCGACCTGCGCCGGATGTGCCGGGACGATCTGCCCCAGGTGCTGTCCATCGAGCGGCAGGCCTTCAGCAACCCCTGGCCCGAGACGACCTTTCTGGGCGAGATCCAGAACATCGGGCTGTCGTATCCCATGGTGGCGGCGGCCCGCCCGGGAGGCGAGATCATCGGCTATGTCCTCTACTGGCTGGTCGCGGACGAGATGCAGATCAACAACGTGGCCGTCCATCCGGATTGGCGGCGTCGCGGTCTGGGCGAGAGGATACTGCGGGCGGCTCTGGACCAGGCCAAGAACGCGGGTGCCGCGACCGCCGTTCTCGAGGTTCGGCAGTCCAACCTGGCGGCCCGGACTCTCTATGAGCGCAAGCTCGGCTTCGGGTTTCTGGCCATTCGCGAGGACTACTACACCGGCCCCACCGAAGACGCCATCGTCCTCGGTCTACCGCTCTGAGCCGTAGTCGATCCCCATCAGGCACAAGCCCTTGGCCGGGGCGGTGGGGGAGGCGAGCGAGCGCTCCTTGCCGGCGAAGATCTCTTCGATCCTTTCGATCGCCACCTTGCCCCGCCCGATCTCGAGCAGGGTGCCCACGATCGTCCGCACCATGTAGCGCAGGAATCCCTCGGACTCGATGGTATAGACGATCTCGTCGCCGCGGCGGCGAAGCTCCGAACGCGTCACCCGGCGGACGGGATTGCGGTCGCGGTTGGAGGAAAAAGCCTGGAAGTCGGCCTGACGAACAAAAAGCGCCGCGGCCTTTCTCATCCTGGCCAGGTTCAGGGGGTGCGGCCAGTGCAGGGCGTAGCGCAGGTCGAAGGGGCTGATGGCGGGGGAGGTGACGATCCGGTAACGGTAGACCTTGGAGCGGGCGCTGCGCCGGGCGTGGAAGGCGGCCGAGGCCTGGGTCAACGAGAGAATCCGGATGTCGGGCGGCAGGATGGCGTTGAGGGCCTTGAAGAGCTCGGCCTCGCCCAGCTTGAGCTCGGCCTTGAAGCTGGCGGTCTGGCCGAGGGCGTGGACGCCGGCGTCGGTCCGGCCGGCCCCGAACAGGGCTACCGGCTCGCCCGCCAGGCGCTCCAGCGCGGCCTCGACGGTGCCCTGGATCGTCCGGCAGGAGGGCTGGCGCTGCCAGCCGAAGTAGTCGGTGCCGTCGTAGCTCAGGTCGATCCGGTAGTTCTTCATCGCCTCTCCTCACTATAGGGAATTCCGTTCCCCGGGTCAAAATGTTAAAATGAGCGTCCCCATGAGCGTATTTCCCCGCCGGTCCTTCGGGGCGGCCTTCGCGGCCGCCGCGCTGTCCGTCCTCGTCTCGTCCTCTTGTCGCAGGGACCGGCCGGTGGAAATCCCTTCTTTCCGTTTTACGGATGCCCTGACCGCCGCCGGAATCATCGA
This sequence comes from Candidatus Aminicenantota bacterium, assembly GCA_963803915.1. Lineage (GTDB taxonomy): Bacteria > Acidobacteriota > Aminicenantia > Aminicenantales > UBA4085 > UBA4085. The sequence continues at coordinate 189,727 of CAWDOL010000004.1, forward strand.
CAGCCCCCTGCGCCTGGCCGGTGGGGCCGCGCCCGGTGAGCGCTCTTTTCCCGTCCAATCCGTCCTTATGCCCGAGGCCGGCCGGGGCGAAGACCCCTTGGGGATCAAGCGCCGCGTCAACCTGGGCTTGAGCGACATCCAGATCCTGTTCGCGCCGCCGCGCAGCGAGTTCGAATATCGGCTGCCCATCCAAGCGGCCGGCAGGCTGGATTTCGGGGTCGGGATCATCCGCGATGCCAACTCCATCGCGGCGGCTGAGGGTACGGCCGAGCGGGCTTCGGGCGTCAACTTCCTGATCATCCTGGAGTCGCGCGGCCGGAAGAAAGTCCTTTTCGAGCAGCGCCTGGAGATGCCCCCGGCGCGCGAGTCGCGCACCGTCAACTATGCCTGGCACACGCTGGACCTGCCCGAGCGCGAGGACGAAGCCGTCATCCGGCTGGTGACCGCGGGTAGCACCGGGGCCTTCAGCTTCTGGCATGCCCCGGCTTTCGTCGTCCCCGAGCCGCGAGTACCCAACATCATCCTCATCTCCATCGACACCCTGCGCCCCGACCACCTCGGCGCCTATGGCTACCCAAAGCCGGTTTCGCCCCAGATCGACGCCCTGGCCACCGAGAGCGTGCTGTTTAAGAACGTCTACTCCACGTCGTCCTGGACCCTTCCCGGGCACATGTCCATGCTGACCGGGCTGAACGGAGTCCGGCATCAGGTTCTCTACGAGGACAATCGGCTCGCCCCCACAGTGCCGACTCTGGCCGACCTCCTGCGCTCCAAGGGGTATGCCACACGGGCCGTTACGGGGGCCGGATTCGTCAGCGCCGGCTACGGCTTTGCCCACGGCTTCGACGAATACGCCATGAATCAGGTCGAGATGGTGGATGCTCACTTGGCCGCCAAAGCCGGCCGGGAAGCCGTGGAGTGGATCGAAAGGACGGAGGGTCGTCCCTTCTTCCTCTTCCTCCACACCTACCAGGTGCACACTCCGTATAAAAGCCCCGACGCGATCATGGACATGTTTCTTCCTCCCGGCGCGCGCTGGCGAAGCTTTGACGTCGTGGCCGAGTTGGGCGGGCGTCCCGCCATCTATGCGCCCCTCAACCAGGCGGATACGGATAACGTCATCGCCCTCTATGATGCAGGCATCCGGACGGCCGATGAGGAGATGATCAAACCCCTGCTGGAGCTGCTGCGCCGCAAGGGTCTCTATGACCAGACCATGATCGTACTGACCAGCGACCACGGCGAGGAGTTCTACGAGCACCACGGCTGGAACCACACCCACAGCCTTTATGACGAGCTGATCAAGGTGCCGCTCATCATTAAAATGCCGCGGGGCAAGCGCGCCGGACTCAGGCCGGACTCCATCGTCCGGCTGACCGACGTCATGCCGACCATTCTGGACGTCGCCGGAGCGGCCTACGAACCCGACTCTCTTGACGGCCGCAGCCTGCTGCCCGTCCTCGAGGGAAAAGAGACCGCCGATCGGTCGTTTCAGGCGGAGTTCGCCGACAACGTCGTTGAGGTCAACATCCCCGAGCGGGTGGCGGTGAACGAGGGCCGGCTCAAGCTCGTTCTGAACCAGCCGTTCACTTCAAAGCAACTCGCCTTCTTCACGTCCCCACCCCGGATTCCGCCCGCGGTCGAGCTTTTCGACCTGAGTGCGGATCCCGATGAGCATCACAACCTGGCCGCCGACCCGGCCCGGGCCGCGATCGTCCGCGCGCTCGTCCGCCGGGCCCAGGAGGTCGGCCGCCTCCTGCCCAAGAGGGAAAGCGGCCGCTCCAAGGTCGATCCCGAGCTGGAGCGCCAGCTTCGGGCCCTGGGCTACATCAAGTGACGTCCGCAGCGGGAGGCATATCATGAGCGAATGGCTGTCGATCAAGAGCTTGGGCGAGGAAGAGACCGCGCGTCTCGAGGAAGAGGTCCGCCGCCGCATCGCCGACAAGAAGGCCCGCGGCCTCCTGACCGATAAGGATGTGGACGAGATGGTCGACATGCGGCTCAAGCCGCTGGCCGACATCCAGGACGTCCAGAGCGTCTACGAGAACACGCTTTTCGACCCGAAGGCATAAGGTGCATCTCCCATCTCCGTGAAACGCGGTGGGGGGGGATGATCCAAATTTTAGGCGTCGCGGGCGATACGTTCGCGGCGCCAGACCCGGATTATTCAATCGGGTCTGGCGCCGCTCAGTATGAACCCTGATAATACCCCGGGCTCAGTCTCCGCCCTTGCGGTTCTCCGGCGGAGTTGCCGTCTTCGTTTGTGGAACGAATGTGGGTGAGCTTCAGCCCGGGGTATCGAGCGGGTTCATCGTCCGCGCGATCAGGTCTTCCATCCGGGTGGTCAGGTGCGTCCACTCGAAGTTTTCCTGCATCCAGGCCCGGCCGGAGCGGCCCAGGGCGGCCCGGATGGCGGGATTATCCAGCATGAAGTCCAGGGTCTCGCAGAACTCGGAGAAGCTGTCGAAGAACAGCCCGCCGTGGCTGCGGCGGCTCTGGCCGCGCAGCACCTTGCACAGCCCGTTGACCAGCGTGCACTGTCCGGTCTTCCAGGCTTCCAGGACGACGATGCAGAGGCTCTCGTAGGGCGAGGGCATGACCAGGAGCTCGGCCCCGGCGATGGCCTCGAACTTCTCCTGGTCGCTCAGGAATCCTAAGTACTTGATCCGGGGGTGGTCCGGAATGGGCAGCGCCGCCGAGCCGCCCAGGACCAAGTCCACGTCGTGGGTCTTGCGCTTGATGTATTCCTGGAAGTACCGGAACAGCCCGTCGCAGCCCTTGTTGCGGTCGATGCGGCCGACATAGAGGAGATACGGGCGGGCGAGGCCCCGCTTGGCCTTGAATGCGGCCGGGTCCAGCTTTTCGGGGACATCGACGGCGAAGCCGATGACGGCACTCGGCGGCAGGGCGCCCAGGGCCACCTTGCCGACCAGCTCCCGCTCTTCGGGCGTCAGGAAGAGGATGCCCGCGGGCAGGGTGAAGAAGTCGCGGAAGATGGACAGGTGGACGGCCGAGTCCTCCTCGGCCGTGGGCACGAGCAGGGCCTTGGAGGCCACCTCGGGCAGGGTCGTCCAGGCCGTGGCGTAGCGGAAGCTGTAGATGACGAAGGCGTCGTAGTCGTCCTTATGCTCGCGGACGAAGCGGGCCAGGTCGGGGCAGTCGGGGCCGTTCTCGCGAACCCAGGCCTTTTCGTCCTCTGCCGTGTGGGACTTGTCGTAGAAGCAGAGGTCGGAAATCTCCTTGAACCGGACCAGGTTGCGGCGCGACTTGACCCGGAAGCGGCGCACGGTGACGCCGTTGATCGTCTCGACACCTTCCTTGGCGCCCTCTTTCCAGGTCACGTAGTCGCTGGCCGTGGTCGTCAGGACCTCCACCGTGTGGCGGACGGCGAACTGCTCGGCGATCCTGCGGCAGTGATACTCGCTGCCGCCGACGATGTCGGCTCCGTAGCGGTGGATGACGAAGGCGATCTTCATGGCCGGTCCCGTTTGTCGGGCTTGGCCGCGTCCGTCCCGCCCTTCTCCAGGCGGGCCAGGCGCGACTTGAGGCGGCCGATCTCCCAGGCCATCTCCTCGATCAGGTGGAGGAGCTTGATGTTCAGGCGGTCCTGGCGCCAGGCGTTCGACTCGACCGGCTCCAGGAGCCAGCGCAGGGGAGGGAGGAGGATGCGCCGCTTGATCCAGACTCCCAGGCGCCCGATCCGCCCCCGGTGGGAGGTGAAGTTGGGGTGGAGCTGGAGCCGCCAATCGCCCAGGGAGTCGAGCTGTTGGTGGAGGGACGACTCGCCCGCGGCCCGCTCGATCAGGATCTCGGACAGCCACAGGGAGGCCTCCGAGCGGACCTCGTCCTCGTAGAGCACGCCGCCCCGCCGGCGGGCCTCGATCCGGTCGCGGATGAAGGCCATGATCTCGTCGACGTCGGGGGCCGTGGCCCAGCGCTCCAGCCTTGCTTTTTCGTCCATGGCGGCGACCGGCAATATAGCTCCGGCCGCGGGGTACTGTCAAATTTACCCGGCCGGGACTTCGGTTGAACCCGGGCCGCTTATCCCCTACAATGGGGGCGCCCGCACCGGAGAGAGCCCATGGACAAAACGCCGACGACCCCTCCCGCCGTGGCCATCGACTATGAAAACCTCGACGTGGCCGAGCTGAACGAGAGGATCAAGGCCGCCGCGGCGACCATGACGCTCGCCGTTCCGGATAGCGGGGCCGATGACGCCTCCAAGGCGCCCCAAGCGCCTGCACCGGCTCCTCCCGCGGCCGCTTCCTCAACGGCCCCCCCGCACCCCCCTCCGCGGGCATGAAATCCAAGCTCAAAGGCAAGGTCAACCGGCTCCTGAGGCCCTTTTTCCCCCTGATGCGGGCCATGGCCCTGCCGCTTCACGAGGACCTGGCGGCGGTCGTGCGCAGCCTGGACGCCTCCAACCGGCGGGTCGACGGCTACATCCTGACCCTGAACCGCGGCCAGGAGTACATCAAGCTCCTCCATCTGCTCAATCACAACCTGGTGGTCGAAGTAACCAAGCTGCGCCTCGAACACGAGGCCCTCAAGAGCCGGGTCAAGCTGCTGGAAAAAGACCTCGACTTCCTGGTCAAGAGGGAGCGGGCGGTCGAGGAGCGGGTCTTCCCCGAATGAAGGTCCACCAGTTCGCCACGTCGCTGGCCTCCGGCGACGCCATCTCCGACGAGATGCTGGAGATCCGCGGCGTCCTGCGCCAGGCCGGCTACGAGTCCGACATCTTCGTCCACGGCTACGATCCCGCCACGGCCAAGCACGTCCGCGATTACCGCGAGTATAAGGCCCTGGCCTCGCCCGACAACGCGGTGCTCTTCCACTTCTCCATCGGCTCGCCCGTGTCCAAGATGGTCTTCCGGGTTCCCGACCGGAAGATCATGATCTATCACAACATCACCCCGCACGAGTTCTTCCTGGACAACCATCGCATCCTGGCCCGCGAATGCTACCGCGGCCGGCTGGAGCTGGGCTTGTTCAAGGACAAGGTCGACCTGGCCTTGGGCGACTCCGACTTCAACCGCCGCGAGCTCGAGGCGGTCGGCTATGCGCCGACCGGGGTGCTGCCCATCCTGATGAACTTCGAGAAGTTCGACGGCCGGGCCGATCCCGTCATCACCCGCCTGCTGGCCGAGCGCAAGACGACCATCCTGTTCGTCGGCCGGGTCATCCCGAACAAACGACCCGAGGACGTCCTGAAAGTCTTCCACTTCTACCAGAAGGTCTTCAACCCCGGGGCGCGGCTCATCCTGGCGGGCGATTACCGCGGCCAGGACCGTTACGTGGCCGCCCTGCAGGAATTCATCGGCCGCTTCGGTCTGAAGGACGTCCACCTGACGGGGCATACGACCTTCCCCGAGCTTCTGGCCTATTACCGCGCCGCCGACGTCTACCTGAGCATGAGCGAGCACGAGGGTTTCGGCGTGCCCCTGCTGGAGGCCTTCTACCAGAAGATCCCGGTCGTGGCCTTCGCCGCCGGGGCGGTCGAGGAGACCATGAACGGGGGCGGCATCCTGATGCGGAGCAAGGACTTTGCCGGAACCGCCGCGCTGATCGACAAGCTCACCTCCGACGCCGCGTTCCGGGACCGGATCGTGGCCGGCCAGCTCGAGGCGCTGCAGGCTTATGCCCGGCCCGAGGTGGCCCGTATCCTGCTCCAGCACGTGGCGGGGGTCCTGTCCCGATGAGGGTCGACCAGCTCGTCCCGGCCTACCACCGCGGCGACGCCATCGGCGACGAGGCGACCGAGCTGCGGGAATTCCTCCGCGGCCAGGGCTTCGAGTCGGAGATCTTCTGCTTGGACCGTGACCGGGGCCTGGAAGGGGAGAGCCGGCTCAGCCGCGACTTCCCGGTACATGGCCCGCATGACATCGCCATCCTGCACTTCGCCCTGGCCTCGCCGTTGACCGAGGTGCTGCGCCGCTCGCCCGGGCGGAAAGCCGTCATCCACCACAACATCACCCCGCCCCGGTTCTTCGCCGATCACAATCCCGAGGTGGCCCGCCTGACCCGGATCGGTCGCGAGGAGCTCCTCTCGCTCAAGGACGCGGTCGACCTGGGGTTGGCCGACTCGGAGTTCAACCGGCGCGAGCTCGAGGAGATGGGCTTCCGCAAGACTCTGGTCTTTCCGTTGTTCATCGACTTCGCAAAGTACGGCCGTCCCGCCAGCGGGTTCGTCCGGGACATGTTCCGGGACGGCCGCACCAACATCCTCTTCGTCGGCCGTATCGCTCCCAACAAGCGCATCGAGCACCTGATCAAGACGGTGTTCTACTACAAGAAATTCATTTCGCCGCTTGTCCGCCTGATTCTGGTCGGAAAGACGAACACCTTCCCCCGCTACTACGAGGCCTGTGCCCGGATGGCGGACGAATTCTACCTGGCCCCCGAAGAGGTCCGCTTCCTCGGCCATGTGCCCGACACGGAGCTTTTTGCCCTCTACCAGGCCTCGGATGTCTTCCTGTCGTTGAGCGAGCACGAGGGCTTTTGCCTGCCGCTCATCGAAAGCATGATCTTCGACCTGCCGGTGGTGGCCCTGGCCTCCACGGCGGTCCCCGGGACGCTGGGCGAGGCGGGCATCCTGATGGACCGCTGGCGGCCGGACGAGACCGCGGAGCTTGTGGCCCTGGTTACGCGCGATCAGGCGGTCCGGGAGCGGCTTGTCGCCGCCGGACGGCGCGAGCTGGATCGGTTCAAGGCCTTCCCCCGGGAGAAAGTCCTCTTGGACGCCCTGCGCGGGATTGTTTAGGTCGGACATGAAGATCGCCTTCGTCATTCAACGCTACGGGGCCGAAGTCATGGGCGGCTCGGAGCTGCACTGCGCCATGATCGCGGAGCGGCTGGTTCTGCGCGGCTACGAGTGCACGATCTACACGACCACGGCCAAGGACTACGTAACCTGGAAGCCTGAATACGCGCAGGGCGAGTCCGTGGTCAACGGCGTCAAGGTCAAGCGCTACGACGTTCTGCGGCCGCGCCGGATCGATTCCTTCAACGCTTTTTCCGATCAGGTCTTCTTCCACCCGCACGAGCGCAAGGACGAGCTGGAGTGGATGGAGCGGCAGGGGCCCTTCAGCCCGGCCCTGATCGAGGCGATCCGCAGCGAGGCGGCCGGCCACGACCGCTGGATCTTCTTCACCTACCTCTACTACAACACCTACTGGGGGCTGAAGGCCGTGCCGCGGCCGTCGATCCTGGTGCCGACCGCGCACGACGAACCGGCCTTGTACCTCGACATCATGCGCGAAGTGTTCGAGCGTCCGGCCGCGTTCATGTTCAACACGGCGGCCGAGCGGGAGATGCTGGCCCGGCGATTCTCGTTCGAGGGCAAGCTCCAGGCCACCGTCGGCGTCGGGGTCGATATCCCGGACGACCCGGCGGCCTGGCCGATCGCCGGAAAGTACCGCGACCTGCAGCCCTACGTCCTGTACGCCGGGCGGATCGAGCCGGGCAAGGGCTGTCAGGAGATGTTCGACTACTTCATCCGGGCGGCCGAGAGGCTCCCCGAGCTGAAGCTCCTGCTGGTCGGGAAGCTGCTGATGCCGCTCCCGAACCATCCCCGGATCCACTATCTCGGCTTCGTCCCGCCCGACGAGAAGACCGTGGCCATGGCCCTGGCCCGGGCCACCATCCACCCCTCCCACTTCGAGAGCCTGTGCATGGCCGCCCTGGAGTCGCTGGCCGTCCGTACCCCGATCCTCGTCCAGGGTACGACCGACCCCCTGCGCGAGCACTGCCTCCAGGGGAACGCGGGGCTCTGGTTCGCCAATGCCGAGGAGTTCGGCATCGCCCTGGGCCTGCTGGCCGGGGACGACCGCCTGCGCGGGATACTCGGGAGAAACGGGCTCGCCTACGTCCGCAAGAGCTACGTCTGGGAGCGGATCCTGGACAAATATGCTATAGTGTTCGAGAAACTGGGCTAATGGCCTTTATCAACTATACGATCAACGCTCTGACCATCAAGATCGTTTATTATGGTCCGGGCTTGTCGGGCAAGACGACCAACCTTCGCTACATCCACCGCAAAATCGATCCCGCGGCCCGCGGCGAGCTCATCAGCCTGGAAACCGAGCACGAGCGGACCTATTTCTTCGACCTGCTGCCCATCAAGGCCGGCTACATCGGGTATTTCAAGGTCCATTTCCAGCTCATGACCGTGCCCGGCCAGGTCTACTACGAAGCGTCGCGGCGCAACGTGCTGGTGGGGACCGACGGCCTGGTCTTCGTGGCCGACTCCCAGGTCCCCCTGCTGGACGCCAACCTGGAGTGCTTCGAGGGCCTGCGGCGCAACTTCCAGGACCAGAAAGTCGACCTGATGCAGGTGCCGATGGTCTTCCAGTACAACAAGCGCGACCTGGAGAATCTGATCCCGGTCGAGACCCTGAACAGCCTGCTCAACCCGCGCGGGCTGCCTTATATCGAGGCGGCGGCCGTCAACGGCCGGGGCGTCTTCGAAACGCTCAAGGAGATCGCCCGCCTGACCGTCCCGCGCGTTCGGGATAAGATTTTCGGGCCGCGCTCGGGCGAGACCAGCGCGGATAAAAAAACCGTCGAACTGATATAAATCCCCCGTGCCTCGGGCGAATTGACGCCGCCGCGTTTGTTTGATAGTTTTGGCCGGTATCGACAGACGGTTCTCTTCCCTCGGTGAAGAATTCGTTATCGTGAGAAACCATAAATTTCAGCCGGCCCGGGTTCTGGCCATGAGCTTCCTTCTGGCCATCCTGTCGGGAGCCTTCCTCCTCTGGCTTCCCATCAGCACGACCTCCGTCCGGCTGTCGCCCGTCGACGCTCTCTTCACGGCGACCTCGGCCATCTGCGTCACGGGGCTCACGGTGTTGGACACCGCGACTTCTTTCAGCCCCATCGGTCAAGCCGTCATTCTGGTCCTGATTCAGCTGGGCGGACTGGGAATCATGACCTTCTCGACCATGATCCTCATGGTGGCGGGGAGGAGGATCTCCGTCATGGACCGGATCGCCGTCCAGGACGGCTTTTCCTCGACGGCCATCAAGGATTTCGGATCTCTCATCCGGGGCGTCTTCCTCTACACGGCCATCATCGAGCTGGCGGGCAGCCTCTTGCTCTTCGTCGGCTTCGTGAAGCGCTTTCCCTGGAACCGGGCCGCCGTCCTGTCCGTTTTCCACAGCATTTCGGCTTTTTGCAACGCCGGGTTCAGCCTCTTTACCGACAATCTCGTCTCCTATAGGGACGATGTCTGGCTGAACACGGCCTTCATCCTCTTGATCGTCCTGGGCGGCCTGGGATTTCTGGTCCAGCGTGATGTCGTCGAGGCGCTCACCGGCCTCCTGCGGCGGAGGAGAGCGCCCCTGAAGCTCCACTCCAAGATGGTCCTCTTCGCCAGCTTCAGCCTTACGGTCATTCCCTTCGGTCTCTTCCTGGGCATGGAGTGGGATCGCTCCTTGAAGGCCTTGTCCCTGAAGGGAAAGGCTCTGGCTTCTCTCTTCCAGGTCGTTACGCCGCGAACCGCGGGCTTCAACACCATCGACCTGACCGGATTGGGAGCGGCCACAACCCTACTCCTGATGATGCTGATGTTCATCGGCGCCTCTCCCGGGTCTACGGGCGGCGGCGTGAAAACCAGTACGATAGGCGTCATCTTTGCCTTCCTCAGGTCGAGGATCCTGGCCAGGGATTCGGCCGGCCTCTTTCGGCGAACCATACCGATGGACATCGTCATCAGGGCTTTTGCGGCCGTCTCCCTAGCCCTGTTGCTGGTCTTTCTCTCGTCTTTCCTCCTCCTGCTTAGCCAGCCGGGGCTGAGCCTGAAAGACGCCGTATTCGAGGTCTTCTCGGCTTTCGGCACGGTCGGCCTTTCCCTGGGCATCACCTCGCGGCTGGACGGGCTCGGCAAGATCGTGCTCATTCTGACCATGTACGTAGGGAGAATCGGTCCGCTCGTCCTGCTGGCCGCCTTCAGCCGTTTCCGGGCGAAGGGGAAGTTCGAGTATGTGGAAGAGTCGGTCATGATCGGATAGGGCGGACAAGGAGCGCGTAAAGATGAAATTTGCCGTGATCGGACTCGGCAGCTTCGGCTGGAACGTAGCCAAAACCCTCTACGAGGGGGAGGAAGAGGTCGTAGCCATCGATATCGACAAGGAGAAGGTCAACGTCATTAAGTCCCTCGTCACCCATGCCGTGCATATGAATTCGGCCGACAAGGAGAGCTTGGAAGCCATGGGCATGAAGGACGTCGACGTCGTCGTCGTCAGCCTGGGCCCGGAGATGGAGTCCTCCATCCTGACCGTCCTCTACCTGAAGGAGCTGGGCATGAAGAGGATCGTGGCCAAGGCCTTGAATGAGGACCACGCCAAGATTCTTGAGGCCGTCGGCGCGGACGAGGTGATCTTTCCGGAGAAGGACATGGCTGTCCGGACGGCGCACAGGCTCTCCAACCCGAGCGTTCTGGAGAGCCTGCCCCTCCTGTCCGGGGTCATCATTCAGGAGATCGCCCCCCCCGAGGGCTTTATCGGCAAGAGCCTCAACGAGCTGGAATTGAGGCAGAAGTACGGAGTCCAGGTTCTGGCGATCAAAGAGATCATTCCGGACCGGACCGTGTTCGTTCCCGATGCCGGATTCGTCATCAAAGACAGCGATATCCTGATCGTCATGGGGGAGGAGCGGCAGCTGAAGAAGATCAATTCCCTCTGATCCCGGCGCAGGAGGGCCGCAAGCCGGTCGCGGTGGGACGAATTCGGGGCGGCGGCCGCTCAGGGCTGGGAGGAATTGAATACCCTGAGGATGTCCTCGGGCGTTCGTGCACGGAGGAGGCTGCGGCGATGGTTCTTGTCTTTCATGACCAGCGAGACGGCGGATAGAACCTTCAGGTATTCGCAGGCCTCCTTGACCGGGGCCAGGACCAGGATGAAGAAGTAGGCGGGCTCGCCGTCCAGGGAGGCAAAATCGACGCCTTGGGGGCTGAGCCCGAAGGCGAGCTGGATCTTATCGACCAGATCGGTTCTGGCGTGGGGGAGGGCGACTCCAAGGCCCAGGCCGGTGCTGGCCTGCGCTTCCCGCTCGATCAAGGCGCCCAGAATGTCTTCGGTCCTGTCCTTGGGAATGGTCCCCGAATCGGACAAGATCTTCAACAACGAAACCAAAGCGCTCCGCTTGTCCTCCGCTCGGAGGTTCAATTGGATATGGCCGGCTTTGAGGTGTTTGGCGAGATTCATGGAGCGGAGATTATATCACAGTCCGCTCCCGGCGCCTTCCGGCGGTGCTCCAGCGTCTTTTGATGTCTGAGGAAGTGATTTCCGGATGCGGATTGATAGAAAAGACCCCTTGGGCTCGTCTTCTTAGGTGTAGGACACTCCGCCGCCCGGCGGTGGGGCGCCGGACGAGGACGAATGCTGTACAAAGCGTCGAGCGCGGCTCTGCAGGGGATCGAGGCCTACGTCGTCGATGTCGAGGTGGATATCGGCGGCGGGTTGCCCATCTATATCGTGGTCGGTTTGCCGGACGCCTCTATCCGCGAAAGCAAAGAGCGAGTCAAGGCGGCCCTTAAGAACAACGGCCACGATTTTCCGCCCAGGCGGGTGACCGTGAACTTGGCCCCGGCCGACCGGCGCAAAGAGGGGTCGGCCTTCGACTTGCCTATCGCCCTGGCCCATTTGGCCTATCTGGACGAAATCCCGGCGGATAGGTTTCCTGAGTTCCTGTTTATGGCCGAGCTGGCCCTGGGAGGGCGGCTGAAGCCCGTCAAGGGCGTCCTGTCGGCGGCGATCACGGCCAAGGCCAGGGGATTCCGGGCCGTGGTCGTGCCCCGGGCCAACGCCCGGGAGGCCGCGTTGGTGGAGGGCCTGGATGTATACGGCCTGGAAGACATCAATCAGGTCGTGGCTTTACTGCGCGGGAGCCAGGAGATCGCGCCCTGCGTCTTCGACCGCGCATCCCTGATCGAGGCGCCGCCTCCCGATGTCGACTTCGGGGACGTCAAAGGCCAGGCCCATATCAAACGGGCTCTGGAAGTGGCCGCGGCCGGGGGCCATAACCTCCTGATGATCGGGCCGCCGGGCTCCGGCAAGACCATGCTGGCGCGCCGCATTCCGTCCATCCTGCCGGCCATGACCTTCGAGGAGATCATCGAAACGACCCGCGTCTACAGCGCGGCCGGACTGTTGGGGGACAAGGGGCCGATCGTAAGGCGGCCGTTCCGGTCGCCGCACCATACCATCTCCGATGCGGGGCTTATCGGGGGCGGAATGGTGCCCCGGCCGGGCGAAGTCAGCCTGGCCCATCATGGGGTGTTGTTTATGGATGAGCTGCCCGAATTCGAGAGGGAGGCGCTCGAAGCCCTGCGCCAGCCGCTCGAGGACGGCGAGGTGACGGTGGCCCGGGTGGCTCTGACGGCGGTCTTTCCCTCCTCCATCATGCTGATCGCGGCCATGAATCCCTGCCACGACGTCATGCGCGGAACGGCGGGGCGGGACGAGGATTGCACCGAGCGGCAGAGGACGCGCTACTACGGCAAAATCTCGGGGCCGCTGCTCGACCGGATCGACATCCAGGTCGAGGTGCCGGCCGTCTCGTTCCGGGAGATCGTGTCCAAGAACGCAGGCGAGGGCTCGGACGCCATAAGGGCGCGCGTGGAGGCAGCCCGGGCCTTGCAGGTCGAGAGGTTCAGGGGGAGGAAGATCTACTCGAATGCGCGAATGGGGACGCGAGAGGTGCGGCAGTTCTGCCCGATAGGACGCGAGGAGGAGGCGCTGCTCGAAGCCGCGGTCAACGCCCTTGGGTTCAGCGCCCGGGCTTACGACCGATCGCTCAAGGTGGCTCGGACCATCGCCGACCTGGCGGGGGAGGAGAGGATCACCGTGGCCCATCTGAGCGAGGCCATCCAGTATCGGGCCATGGATCGCTACTACTAACTTTTACGCTGATCATCTATTGACAATAGGCACACAATGGCATATGTATTTCGAAGTAGCCGGAAGATGAGGAAGAAATACATTGAAAAAGAACCCGATGAAGCTTGATCGAGAGGAAAGGGAACTCCTGAAATCCGTTGAGAACGGGGAGTGGCGATCCGTCCCCAATCTGGAACAGGAAAAAGCGCGATATCGCCAAATCGCGCTCAACACGCTGCGCAAGGATAAACGTATCAACATCCGTATCTCGGAGAAAGACCTGGAGCTTCTCCAAGAAAGGGCTTTGGAAGAGGGATTGCCTTATCAGACACTGATTTCCAGCATTCTCACAAATATGTTTCCGGCCGATTCCGGGAATCAGTTCAAAGCTAATGAGAATGATAGGAAATTGTTGAAATTGCTACAGGATTAATATATTGTAATACAAGTATTATAAGTATTACAGAGGTCCAACATGGCTATACTCAGCTTGCGAATACCCGATGCGACCTTTGAGCGCCTGACTCGTTTGGCTAAAAAGACCAAGCGCAGCAAAAGCTCGTTCATCCAGGAAACGATTGAAAGATCGATTGATGATTGGGAGGACGGCTATATTGCTCTCGAGCGTCTGAACGACAAGAACGCCAAGTATCTTACGACCGAGGAAGTGGAGAAGGAGCTTGGCCTATAAAGTCGTCTGGCACGAGAAGGCAAACGCGGATTTGAAATCGCTCGATCGAGTCATCGCCCAAAAAATCATCGACCGCGTCAAGTGCCATCTCGTCCAACAGCCCGATACGCTGGGCAAACCACTTAAAGGTGTGCTGCAGGGGCTTTATCGTTATCGAATGGGTGATTATCGGATCGTCTATTCGATTGACCGAAAAGAAAGCCAAATTTCCATACTGCACGTCGCCCATCGGAGCGACGTCTATCGGGTACGCGAGGGGGGCGACGAATCGTATTCCGAATGAAACTAAAATTGGCTAGAACAGTTTCCATTATATGTAATCCGTTGTGCGTGATCGGATAGGAGGGGCTGATGAGACTCCGTTTGGCTCTATTGGCTGCGCTCCCGGCCGCTTGCCTCCTCTTGGGATGGCCCGCACTCAACTCGTCGGAGATATTGAAAAAGCATAACACTCTTGCCGAAATCGACCGCGCGGCGGGGAAGATTGAAATGAAGTTAGTGAGGGAGTGGGGCGGCGAGAACGAAACCGATCCAAAGAAGATGCTTTATGAACCCAAAGACGTAGCGTGCGATCGGGATGGGAACTACTATCTCCTTGAAGGCTTGAAAATCCTCGTCTTCGATAAGCACGGCAAATTTATCAAGCAGATCGGCGGGCCTGGCCTTGGTCCAGGCGAGTTCCTTGGAGCCGTTTATATCGACATCGATTCCGGGCGTAACCTCGCCGTTTATGACTCTATCAACCAAAGAATCCAAATTCTCAAGTCCGATGGAAGCATTCTCGGAAACGTTTCCTTGAGCATGTATCAGTCCGGACCATTTTTGCTGACAAATCGAAGCGAAATTCTGCTGGCTAATACCGCCAAGACGACGGCCACCTCCGTCCTGTGGCAATATTATAATTTTATGGGAGAACTGGTTAGGGAGACAGGATCGCGACTGAGCGCGAAATCCGCTCTCATAACTAATTCTCGATATGCATACAAAATCGCCAAAGACAATGCGGACAAAATCTTCGCCGCGGCGGTCTATCAGCCATTGATCTCCGTCTACTCCGGATCAGGCCAAGTGGATGAAGAAATCTCTTATGAGTTACCATTCACCGTGCCGGAATTGAAACCTTTCATACGTGAGGGACAGGAATTCATTGATAAAGAAATGATTTGCCAAGGGATCGCAGTGGATTCAAAAATGAGGATACTTGTGTTGACTCACAGACGTATCATGGCCTTGGAGGAGAGAAAAATAGGGATGAGTATCGCGGTTATGGGCGGAACGGGGGGCGGGATAAGCCGTACCCCCGTCAAAAGCAATGTCGATCCGTCGATCTCAGATCTGTATCAAATTCTTGTCTTTGATGCATCAGGAAAAATTGTTTCGTCGAATAAGCTTGATTTCTATGCCAATCAAATCCGAATCTTCGGCAATCGTCTTTTCCTTATCGACAGCTACATTAATATGAATGTTAGGGAATATCTATTAACCAACTGATTCTCAGGGAGCTTGCGTCAGTGGAATCAGGCAAGAAATGTCATCGTTTTCAATGATTCGCGGCGACAAACCGCGATTTTTAAACGGAGTTAAAAGCGCCGCTCAGCATTAACCCATTAATACCCAGGGCTTTAGCCCCAGGTTCGAATGGGTTTATTCAAACTGTTTCGACAACGGCCAGGCCGCCGCGGGATGTTTCCTTGTACTTGGACGACAGGTCCCGCCCCGTCTGCTTCATGGCCTCGATGACTTCGTCGAAGCTGATGCGATGGCGTCCATCGGAGAGGAGAGCGAAAGTCTGGTGGCTGAGGGCCCGCGAGGCGGCGAAGACGTTGCGTTCGATGCAGGGGATCTGGACCAGCCCGGCCACGGGATCGCAGGTCAGCCCGAGATGATGCTCGATGCCCATCTCGGCCGCGTATTCGATCTGGTGGATGGTGCCGCCGAAGAGCTGGGTGGCCGCCCCGCCGGCCATGGCGCAGGCCACACCGATCTCGGCCTGGCAGCCCAGCTCGGCCCCGGAGATCGAGGCGTTGCGCTTGACCACGGTTCCGATGAGGCCCGCCGTAGCCAGCGCCCGGATGATCTCTTGATCCGAGAAGCGATATTCCTTGTGCAAGATAGTACAGCACCGCGGGCAGGACGCCGGCTGCGCCGCAAGTCGGGGCCGTGACGATCAAGCCCCCCGAGGCGTTCTCCTCGGAGACGGCCAGCGCATAGGAGAATAATAAGGCCCTGCGCCGCATCGTCCCGCCGAGAGTTTTGGCTTTCATGGCGTAGGAATGCGCCTTGCGGGGGAGCTTGAGCACGCCGGGCAGGATGCCGTCGGCCTTGAGCCCGCGCTTGACGGCGGCCTGCATGACCGCCCAGACTTCGCCCAGAAACGCGTTGATTTCGGGCCCTTCAACGGATTCGACGAGCTCCCACATCTGGCGGCCGCTCTTGACGCACTCGGCCAGGATGTCGTCCATGCCCGCGAAGGGATAGATCCGTCCGGCGTCGGGCGGAGTCGCGTCATCGATGATCTTGCCGCCTCCGACGCTGTAGGCGGTCCAAGCTTGGGATGCGGCGCCCATCGTGTCCAAGGCCTCGAAGCGCAGGGCGTTGGTGTGGCGGGGGAGGACCTCCTCGGGTCGGGAGACGATCTCGATCTTGCGGCCGGCGAAAGCCTCCTTGAGCGTTTCCAGGGTCAGGTGTCCTTTGCCCGTGGCGGCCAGGCTGCCGTAGAGCGTGATCCGATAGCCTGCGGCGTCCGGGACTCGGGCCAGGAAGGCCTCGGCCGCCCGGCGCGGGCCCATGGTGTGGCTGGAGCTCGGGCCGTGCCCGATGCGGTACAGTTCGCGGAGGGATTCCAATAAAACTTTCGTATCCAGCCTTCTCATATAATCATAGCATAGCCTTGGATGATATATCGGAAATCGCTGCCTGGCGGAATCGTACTTCCTATCGCGCCACCGTCAATTGGCATGACATATGACGACGGAGTCGTCAAATGTCAGCTTTTCCGTTCCGCCCAATACCCCCGCCTTTGCCGCATCCTGTTCGAACCGAGTTGGCATTAAACAAGCACTCTCCAGCAATCGTATAATCAGTAGGAAAAGCGGGAAGCTACGCCTGGGGAGAGGGGATGTTGCAGATCAAAGCTGGCAGCGCGGGCTGGACACGGTTGCTGGTACTGCTCTTCAAGGGGGACGAGCCATGAAGTTTCGGAGAGCTCACTACGTTGGCCGCATTGTTTTCGGCGGCGGTCGGCCCAACGATGGCTGTCGAATGGGATCAGAATAAAGAGCCGATCGTCATCCGGATGTTCCTGTTTCAGGGAGTTCCGGCTGAAGGCCAGGCGGGGTTGAGCGAGCCGTTTCGCTTACTCGGCTTCCTCCCGGCCCGAGATGGCGGGGATCAAGGCCCAGATCAAGGGCGAGGAGAACGCCATTGCGGCTGCCATGATCGAGACTCTCTTCGATGTTTACGGGCTTCAGGCGGCGGATCAGCTCTTTTTTCATGAGGCGGCCTGGAAGAGCAAGGAATCAACTGACGATTGGGCGATCGGCAAAGACATCGTCTTACAACATCCGGCTGCTGCCCATGGCCGCTTCCGCGGGCGGCGTCAACGTACGGGCGGTGATCTGCGAAGGGGAAGACAAGCCCGGAAGCGATGATCTCTTCGTCGGCGGGCACGCTCATCGATCGCGACTTCGATCTGACCATCGACGAGCCCATCCTGGCGGCCTGGCCGAATCCCGAGGGGGACCTCTACCTCCTCATCTGGGCGGCCGCGGGAGTACCCGGCTATCAGAAGCGGGGTCCGACGCCCGAACCAACCTATTTCGTCACCCCGCCCAAGGCTCGCGATCAGGTCCGGCCTTCGTTCCCGGAAGAGCTGCGGCGGCGAAACCTGGCCGGCCGGATCGGCCTCAAGCTGACCATCGACCCTAAGGGGGTGGTCACGCGGGTGGAAATCGAAAAGCCCCTGCACGCCTACCTGAACTATGCCGCCATGCTGGCCTTCAGGCAGTGGACCTTCGAGCCGGTGGTGATCAAGGGCAAGCCCGTCCGCGCGGCTTTCCGGCTGGAGTACGACTTCAACCCATGGCTCTATACCCAGGACGAGGCCTATGCTGTGGCCCCGCCTTCAGGCGCAGCGCCGGCGCCGCAGGGTGAGCTGGCCGCCGTCCTGGCCCAGGCTGCCGCCTACTGCGAGAAGCATGGCCGGGATCATCTCGGGCTATATCTGCGAGGAGACGATCCAGGAGACGCATTACGACCTTATGAACAGCCGCCGTTGGATGATACTCGCCGTCGGCCCGGCCTCAAAAATCTCGCAAGCCGATGCGGAAGATGCCGAGCGGCTTTCAACCAGGGATCCGATCAACCAGGGACTTATCGGCGATGGCCGCATTGGAGACGGGCGGATCACTTTTAAGAGTGTGTTCCAAGCTTTTGATCCACAGCGCGACAAACGCCTGAAATACCTCTGCGATTATCAAATATTCAAGAAGTCAGGCGTCGTCGTGGAGCATCGGGCCATCCTCAAGGAGAACGGGAAGAAGCCCGATGATCCCAAGAAAACGCTTCAGGACCGCCGATACTCCGCCCTGGGATCGCTCTTTGCCCCTCTCCGAGTGTTGTCCAAGGACCGCCAGCCCAAATTCCTGTATTTCCTGGCGGGGGAGGAGAAGCTCGTCGGCCGCCAGGCCCTGATCCTGATGATCACGCCCAAGTCCGGCGACCAGGACGGCATTCGCTCGGCCCAGGTCTGGTTGGACAAGGCGACCCGGCAGGTCCTTAAATGCGAGATCGAGGGCATTCCCCTGGACGGCCAGGAGGACATCCTCAACGAATGCGCGACCCTTAACGTTCGGCCGCAGTTTCTGACGATTCACGAATACAAGGCCGAGAAGGATGGGGTCCTGTTCCCCTGGCGTTCCGAGGTCGAGGCGGCTTACCCGGGGATCGACCCGCGGGGACCCAGCCCTCGCCTCAAGATCGCCATGTCCTACGACAGGTACAAGTTCTTCGCCGTGGACACGGAGCACGAGATCATCCGCTGACTCCAATATCGACGGTTTCCGGCTGGATTCCGGCCCGCGTTTCGGCTAATCTATCCGGCATGAAAGAGCGGGCTGACGGCCAACAGTGGATTCTACGCCTGGATCCGGGCGAGATGATCGTCCGCGCCCTGACCGGCTTCGCGGCCCGCAAGAAGATCGGCGGCGCCGCCGTCTCCGGGATCGGCTCCTGCCGCAACCCCGAGCTCGGCTTCTATGAGATGGGGGAGGGGGCCTATCGCTTCCGCACCCTGGCCGGCGACTTCGAAATTGCCTCCCTGACCGGCAACATCAGCCTCTCCGGCGGCAATCCGTTCGTCCATCTGCACGTCGTCCTGGGCGACGCCGAATCGCAGGCCTGGGCCGGCCACCTCAAGGAAGCCGAGGTCCTGGCCACCTGCGAAATCGTCCTCATCCCGTTCTCGGCCCCGCTCGACAGGGCGGCCGATCCCGAGACGGGCATCAACCGCATCGAGCCGTAGTAGGGGCGGGGGAGAGAGTGGGCCGCCCCTGGGAGGGGGCGGCCCTTGGAAGAAATGGGAAATGGGAAATGGGGACTAAGTTAAGCTGGTCTGCCTGCCGTCATGCACGATTTGTCCGTTGCTGACGACGAGGCGGCCTTTCTTAATCACATGCCTTATCGGGTTGACGCCCGGGTGATAGGCCAGGAAATAATAGTTGGGGACGTCGCACAGCACGATGTCCATCTGCTTTCCGACCTCCAGGCTGCCGACGTCGTCCTGGCGGCGGATGGCGCAGGCGGCGTTGGCCGTGGCGGCGACGACGGCCTCCTCGATGGTCAGCCGCAGCAGGAAGACGCCGAGCTGGAGGATGAAGAGCATGTTTTCGGTCATCGAGCTTCCGGGATTGAAGTCCGAGGCCGAGGGCCACCGCGGCACCCGCCTCGATCAGGCGGCGGGCCGGGGCGCGCTTCTCCTGCATCAGGAAGAAAGAGACGTTCGGGCAGCAGGGTGGCCACGGTTTCGCTTCCGGCCAGGGCGGCGATGCCCGACTCGGTGATGGCGATCAGGTGCTCGGCCGAAACCGCGCCGACGCGCGCGGCCAGCTCCGTGCCCCCCAAGGGGACGAACTCGTCGGCATGGATCTTGATCCCGAAACCGGCCCGTGCGGCCGCCTCAACCAGCCTCTCTGTCTCTTCCAGGGTGAAGACGCCGTCCTCGCAGAATACATCGAAGAAGCGGGCCAGGCCTTGAGCGCGGACCGCGGGCACGACTTCGTGAATAAGAAGGTCAAGGTACTCCTCCTTGCGATCACGGAATTCGTCGGGCACCTCGTGGGCGCCCATGAAGGTCGGGACGACGTCGACGGGATGGCTCTCGGCCGGCCTCGGCCAGGGCTTCGAGCTGCTTGATCTCGTCGGCGAGGTTCAGCCCGTAGCCGCTCTTGGCCTCGGCCGTGGTCGTGCCGTGCAGGAGCATGCTGTCGAGGCGCGCGCGGCAGAGGGCGGCCAGCTCGGACTTGGGAGATGGCCCGGGTCTTGCGGACGGTCGAGCGGATGCCCATGCCCCGGGCGGCCAGCTGCTGGTAGGTAGCAGCCCTGCAGGCGCAGGGCGAACTCGTCTTCGCGGCTGCCGGCGAACGGCAGGTGGGTGTGGGGATCGACGAATCCGGGCAGACCGACCAGGCCGCGGGCGTCCAGGATCGACGGCTCCGCGGCAGGTCTCCGACCTCGCGCCGGAACGCTTCCTCGCCGCCGACGAAGACGATCGCGCCCCTCGCGCCCGGCGATCCAGGCGTTCTCGACCAGGCCGACCTCGCGCATGGCGGCCCGGCGCTTGGGCAGGGGACCGGGGCAGGTCAGCGAGCTGGCGGCACCCGGCGACGACACTGTCGGCTTTGATCATGAGGGGATCTTGCGGAGCTGGCTGTGCTTCTGGCGGATGAAGGACGGCTTGTCGAAGGCCTCCCATCCTTGTCCAGGACGGGACGAGGGGCCGGATGCGGGCATCGCGCGGACGGCCGCGGCCGCGGGTCGTCGAGCGGCTCGAACGGGGTCGGTCCGGACATCAGGCCGCTCGGGCCGGGCCCGGTCGGGGATGCGGTCGAAGGGGAAGGGGGGCGTCTCGTTGCGGACGGGGACCGGGGGCGGCGTCTTGCGGTAGAGGACGTTGACCCGGCCTGACCCGGCCCTGATAGCGGGCGGCGAACTCCTCCAGGTCGTCCGTGGCCGGTTCGACCTGGTCGAACCCGGTGGCGATGACCGTCACCTTGACCTGGTCCTTCATGGCCGGGTCGACGACCGTGCCGAAGATGATGTTGGCCTCGGGGTGGGCCAGCTTGTGGACGAGCTGGCTGGCCTTGGAGACCTCGTGCAGGGTCAGGTCCTTGCCGCCGGTGATGTTGATCAGGACGCCGCGGGCGCCCTCGATCGAGGTGTCGATCAGCAGGGGCGAGCAGATGGCCTTGTTGGCGGCTTCGGCGGCCCGGTTCTCGCCGGCCGCAATGCCCATGCCCATGTAGGCCATGCCCATGCCCTTCATGATCGACTTGACGTCGGCGAAGTCCAGGTTGATCAGGCCCGGCTTGGTGATCAGGTCGGAGACGCCCTGCACGGCCTGGCGCAGGACGTCGTCGGCGATCTTGAAGCCGTCCTCGACGTAGGTGCCCAGGGCCACGGTCTGCAGCAGCCGCTCGTTGGGGATGGCGATGACGGTGTCCACGGCGGATTTCGCAGCTCGGCCAGGCCCTCCTGGGCCTGCTTGGCCCGGACCCGGCCCTCGAACTCGAAGGGCAGGGTGCAGATGGCGATGGCCAGGATGTCGAGCTCGGCGGCCAGGTTGGCGATGATCGGGCGTGGCCCCGGTGCCGGTGCCGCCGCCCAGGCCGGCGGTCAGGAAGACCATGTCCGAGCCCTCCAGGATGCTCGAGCAGCTTTTCGGTGTCCTCCATGGCCGCCTGCTTGCCCGCCTCGGGCCGGCCGCCCGAGCCCAGCCCGCGCATGGTCTCGCGCGCCGATCTGGATGCGGGTCGGCGCCTTGCTGCCGTTGAGGGCCTGCAGGTCGGTGTTGACGGCGATGAAATCGACGCCCTCGATCCCGGCCGCGATCATCCGGTTGAGGGCGTTGCCGCCGCCCCCGCCGATGCCGATGACCCGGATCTTGGCCCCGACGCCTTCCTCCACCAGGTGGAATCTGAGCTTGCCCGGGATTCCGCTTTCATGCGCCCTCCTAGTCTTCCCTGAACATGTCTTTGAATCGGCCGAAGAAGCCGCGCTTGCGGTCCCTGTGGACCGCCCGCCTCTCGGATGAAGTCCCGGCCGTAGAGCAGCAGCCCCACGGCGGTGGCGTAGTCCGGCGTCTTGACCCGGTCCATCAGCCCGCCCAGGCCGGCCGGCGCGCCGCGCGGACCGGGCAGGTCGAAGATTTCCTCGGCCACCTCCTCCAGCCCCTCGAGCAGCGCCGTGCCGCCCGTCAGGACCAGGCCGGAGTTGAGCGATTTCTCGTAGCCCATGCGCTTGATGTCGTTGTCGACCAGCCGGAAGATCTCCTCGGCCCGCGGCTGGATGATCTCGGCCAGCAGCTGGCGCGACAGCACCCGCGGCTTGCGGCCGCTGACCGAGGGCACTTCGACCGTCTCCTGGTCCTCGCCCGGGGGGGCGATGACGCAGCCGTAGCGCTTCTTGATCTTTTCGGCGTCGGGGATGGCCGTCCGCAGGCCGACGGCGATGTCGTTGGTGAAGTTGTCGCCGCCCAGCGGGATGACCGAGGTGTACCACAGGCTGTCGCGCTCGAAGATGGCCACTTCGGTCGTGCCGGCGCCGATGTCGATGACCCCGACCCCGAGCTCCTTCTCGTCCGACGTCAGGACGGCGGCCGAGGTGGCGATCTGGTTGAGGACGATCTTCTCGATCTGGATCCCGGCCCGCTCCTCCACGCAGGTCCGGAGGTTCTGGAGCAGGATGACGGCCCCGGTCACGATGTGGACGTTGACCTCGAGCTTCATGCCGTTCATGCCCAGGGGGTCGTGGATGCCGTCCTGCTCGTCGACGACGTACTCCTGGGGGATGACGTGCAGGATCTCGCGGTCGGGCGGGATGTTGACGGCCTTCGATTGCTCGAGGACCCGGCGCTTGTCGTCGGGGGAGATGACCCGGTTCTTGCCGGTCACGGCGATGACACCGCGGCTGTTGAAGCTCTTGATGTGGGCGCCCGAGACGCCGATGAAGGCGGAGTTGATCTTGACCCCGGCCGTCAGCTCCGCCTCGGCCTTGGCCTTGCGGACGGCGTCCGAAGTGGCGTCGAGGTTGACGACGACACCCTTGCGCAGTCCCTGCGAGTCGGCCGTGCCGATCCCGACGACCTCGATCTTGCGGTCCTCGCTGACCGCGCCGATCAGGACGGTGACCTTCTTGGTCCCGATGTCGATGCCGACGACGTGTCCGTTCTTGGGCATCAGCTTGTCTCCTTGGCCGCGGCGTCCGCCCGCGGCTGCAGCACGACCCGGCCGGGCAGTCCGAGCAGGACCGACTCGAGCGGGCCGTAGGCCTCCTGCCAGGCGGCCCGCGCCGCGAGGTACTCGGTCGCCCTTTCCCCGAACAATTCACTCCCCAGCCGGACTTTCGTGTCCGAGCCTCGGAAGGTTAGAACGACGTCGTCCGGCACCGTGACGTCGACGGCGGCCACGAGGGCCCGGTCCTCCGGCCGCAGGTCGTTCCAGCAGGCCAGGGCCAGGCGGCGCTTGGCCTCGGCGTCGCTACGGAAGAGCCCCTCGTCGATGAACAGGGGCAGCTCGGGCCGGGCTTCCGGTGTCGACCGCTCGACGGCCACCCCCTCCTCGTCCAGCAGCCAGACCGTCTCCGCCGACCAACAGGGCGGCCGCCTGGCGGGGCACGACATCCAGGCGCAGCGACGAGGGGAAGATCTTGCGGACCCGGGCGTCCTTGACCCAGGACACGGCCCGGGCCTCGTCCCGGACGAGGGCCATGTCCAGGAGCAGAAGGTTGCCCCAGGCCCGCGAGCCGACGGCTTCGGCCGCCATGGCCGCGACCGCGGGGTCGGAGCAGTCCGTCCGGATCTCCCGCACGTCCAGCTTGGGCCAGGTGATGACGAAGGCGTAGAGCTCGTAGGCGGCGAAGAAGAGAACGGCGACGCCGGCCATCAGGACTACGGCGTGGCGCGGGCGCAGGATGTGCCGGCGCACGGGCTTGCGGACGCGGACGTCGGACCGGCCGCGCTGGAAGCGGGCCTCCTCGTGCAGATGCAGGCCCCGGGTCATGGCTTGGCCTCCAGCCGGGTCAGCAGCTCGGGCACGATCCGGTTGATGTTGCCCGCGCCCAGGACGATGACGATGTCGCCCGGCAGAGCCAGCTCGGCCACCTTGGCCGGCAGGCGGGAGGCGTCGGGCTCGAAGTGGACGTCCTTGTGGCCGAAGCGGACGATCTCGTCGTAAAGGCTCTTGCCGGTGACGCCGGGGATGGGCGCCTCGCCGGCCGGGTAGATCTCGGTCAGGACCAGGACGTCGGCCTGGTTGAAGGAGCGGGCGAAGTCGTCCATCAGGTGGGCCGTCCGGGTGTAGCGGTGGGGTTGGAAGACCGCCACCAGCCGGCGCTCCCAGCCGCGCTTGGCCCCGTCCAGGGTGGCCCGCAGCTCGGTCGGGTGGTGGCCGTAGTCCTCGACGACCATGACCCCTTTGGGCTCGCCCTTGAGCTCGAAGCGGCGGCCCGTGCCGGCGTAGGTCTCCAGGGACTCCAGGATCTGCCGGCCCGGGATGTCCAGGTCCAAGCCGACGGCTACGGCGGCCATGGCGTTGGAGATCATGTGCTTGCCGGGCACGTTGAGCTTGAGGGTGCCCAGCGCCTTGCCCTTGTAGTGCAGGGTGGAGCGGCTGGTGAATCCGGAGAAGGCCAGGTCGCGGGCGTAGATGTCCGATTGGGCCGTGAAGCCGTAGGTGATCATCCGCCGGTCGAGCTGCGGGATGATGCTCTGCAGGTGGGGATCGTCCAGGCAGAGGATGATCGGCGAGTAGAAGGGCACCTTGTTGGCGAAGCTGATAAAGTCCTTCTTGATGTCCTCCACCCCCTTGTACTGGTCGAGATGCTCGGCGTCGATGTTGGTCAGGACGGCGATGAAGGGGGAGAGCATCAGGAAGGAGCGGTCGCTCTCGTCGGCTTCGGCCACGAAAAAGTCCCCGGCCCCCAGGCGGGCGTTGGCACCCAGGGTGTTGAGCCGGCCGCCGACGACGATGGTCGGGTCGAACCCGGCTTGGTCCAGGACGGTGGCGATCATCGAGGTGGTGGTGGTCTTGCCGTGCGAGCCGGCCACGGCGATGCCCATCTTCATCCGCATCAGCTCGGCCAGCATCTCGGCCCGCGGGATGACGGGGATCTTCAGCCGGCGGGCCTCGCGGACCTCGAGGTTGTCCTCTCGAATGGCGGTGGAGGTGACCACGACGTCGGCGCCGTGGACGTTCTTGGGCTGGTGGCCCAGGGCCACCTTGGCCCCCAGCTTGGTCAGCCGGGCGGTGGCTTCGTTCGTGCCCGAGTCGGAGCCGGAGACCTTGTATTCCAGGTTGATGAGCACCTCGGCGATGCCGTTCATCCCGGTGCCGCCGATGCCGATCATGTGGATGTGCTTGAGCTTGCTGTAGGTGGGCTTGACCATGATCACTCCTTGCTCGATCCGGCCATGAGCTCCAGACACAGGCCGGCGATCCTCTCCGCGGCGTCGGGCCGGGCCAGCGGCCGCAGCCGCTCTTCCATGGCCGTCAGGGCTTCGGGGTGGGACAGGAACCAGCGGATGCGCTCGGCCAGCCGGACCGGCCGCAGCTCCGCTTCCTCGATGACTTCGGCCCCGCCCGCGTCGCGAAGCGCCGCCGCGTTGGCCGATTGGTGGCCTTCGGCCGCCCCGGCGAAGGGGACGAGCAGCGAGGCCTTGCGGGCGGCGATCAGCTCGGCGCAGGTCGTGGCTCCCGAGCGGGCGATGATGAGGTCGGCCCGGCCGAAGCGCTCCGGCATGTCCTGGAAGTAAGCCTCGACGACCGCCTCCGGGAAGCCGCACTCGGCATAAGCCCGACGCGTCTCCTGCAGGCCGTCCTGGCCGGTCTGGTGGGCGATCTCCAGGCGGCCGGCCAGCCTGGTCAGGAGGGGCAGCGTCACGGCCGCGGCCCGGTTCAGGACGCGCGAGCCTTGGCTGCCGCCGAAGATGAGCATGGACAGACGGTCCGTGCGGGGTTTGCGGGGCAGAGCGGTGAAAGCGGGCCGGACGGGATTGCCGAGCAGAACCCCATTGCCGGGGAAGTCCGCCAGGGTGGCCTCGAAAGCCACCACGGCCCGGTCGGCCCGCTTGGCCAGGCGCCGGTTGGTGAGCCCGGGCCGGACGTTGGACTCCATGATCAGGGTGGGAATCCCCATCCGGGAGGCCAGCCAGACGACCGGGCCGGAGCTGAAGCCGCCGACTCCGACCACCAGGGCGGGCCGCAGGCGGCGAAGCAGGCGATACGAGACGGTGAACCCGGCCGGCAGGAGGGCCAGGCCGCGAAGCGCCCGCTTCGGGCCGCCCGCCAAACCCTCGATCGGCAGGGCTATGAAGCGGACGCCGTGGGCGTCCATGATGCGCCGCTCGGCCTCGCGCCGCGACCCGACATGGACGATCTCGAGGTCCGGATCCATCCGGCGCAGGGTCTCGGCCAGGACCAGGGCGGGGTAGAGATGTCCCCCCGTGCCGCCGCCGCTGAGGACCACCCTGCGTCCGCTCATCACGATCCCTTGGCCTCGCCGCGGCGCTGCGAGATATGGAGGAGGACGGCGACGGCCAGCAGGCTGCAGACGAGCGAAGAGCGGCCGAAGGACACGAGCGGCAGGGGCACGCCCTTGGCCGGGCTGAGCCCGCAGACGACCGAGATGTTGACCAGCGCCTGGATGCCCAGCAGAAAGGTCATCCCGGCCGCCGTCAGCTGGGCGGCGAAGGTCGGGGCTTTCATCGAGATGGTCAGCCCGCGCCAGACGATGACCGCGAAAAGCCCAAGGACAAGCAGGGTGCCCAGCAGGCCCAGCTCCTCGGCGATGACCGAGAAGATGAAGTCGGTGTGGGGCGCCGGGATGACGTACTTCTGGGTCCCTTCGCCGAAGCTGGCTCCGAACAGGCCGCCCGCCCCGATGGCCATGATCGACTGGTCGACTTGGTAGGAGGCCCGCTGCAGGTCCTTGTTCTTGGTGAAGTACTCCAGGACGCGGACGAGGCGGTACTGGGCGACGACGACGAACAGAGCGAAGACCGGCACCGCAACCAGGCCGGTGTAGAGAAAGTTCTTCCAGCGGACGCCGCCCAGGTGCAGGACCAGGGCGCCGATAAGGAAGGTCAGCAGGGCGGTGCCGAAGTCGGGCTCGATGAGGATCAGGAAGACCGCGGCCCCGAGCGTGGCGATGGCCGGCAGGAAGACCTTGAGGTCGTTGATGCGCTCGCGCGAGGTCGAGGCGATCCGGGCCAGGAAGAGGATCAGGCTCAGCTTGGCCAGCTCGGAAGGCTGGAAGCGGACTCCGGCCGCGACGATCCAGCGGTGGGTGTCGGCCACGGTGGGCATGGTCAGGCAGAGGGCCAGCAGGCCGAAGCTCAGGCCGAGAAGCCCGTAGACGACCCACTTGCTCTCGTAGAGCGGCTTGCGGATCGAGATCAGGAGGAGCAGCAGGATCAGTCCGGCGGCGGCGCCGGCAAACTGGTTGAAGGCGAAGTGGAAGGGCTTGCCCATCTTGTCCGTGGCCACGGCGCTGCTGGCGTTGAAGACCATGACCACACCGATGGCCACCAGGATGAGCGTCGCCAGGAACAGCGTCCAGTCGAACCCGAAGCGGCGATAGACGGTCACGGTCGGCTCTCCCTTCCGGCGCGCCCGGACGCCAGGCGGCGGACCTCGCTCTTGAACGTCTCGCCCCGCTGCTCGAAATCGGCGAACATGTCCCAGCTCGTACAGGCCGGGGCCAGCAGGACCACATCGCCCGGACGGGCGGCGTCGTAGGCGGCCTCGACCACTTCGCGGTAGTCGCGGGCATCCGTCATCGGCGCCACGCCGTCCAGAGCCCGCCGGATCTTGTCCTTGGCCAGGCCGACCAGGACGATGCTCCTGACCCGGCCGGCCAGGGCGGGCCGCAGCGGGGCGAAGTCCGTGCCCTTGTCCTTGCCGCCCAGGATAAGGACGATGGGCGTTTCGAAGCTTTCCACGGCCTTGATGGCGGCCTCGACCGTGGTGGCCTTGGAGTCGTTGATGAAGGCCACGCCGTCCACGGTCAGCACCGGCTCCAGCCGGTGAGGCAGGCCGCGGAAGGTGCGGATGGTCTCGCGCATGGCCGGGGCGGGAACGCCCATCAGCCGGCCGGCCAGGGCGGCGGCCATGACGTTGTCGCGATTGTGGGCCCCGAAGAGGGCGATCTCGGCCGCCGGCATCAGGATGTCCTCGGCCCCGTCCAGCCGCAGGACGATCTCGCCGCCGCGCAGGAACGCGCCGCGCTCCACCTCGCTGCGGCGGCTGAAGCCGCAGGCCCGGAAAGGCCCGGTTCCGCGGAGGCCCCAGACCGCTTCGTCGTCGGCGTTGAGGACGGCATCGTCCCCGGCTGCCAGGCCGCGGATGAGCTTGGCCTTGGCCGCCGCGTAGTCCTCGAAAGAGCCGTGCCAATCGAGGTGGTTGGGCGAGAGGTTGAGGTAGACGGCCAAGTGGGCTTTGAAGCGCTCGATGTATTCGAGCTGGAAGCTCGAGATTTCGGTCACGTAGACCCGTTCCGGTCGGCCGTCCCGGATGAAGGACAGCAGCGGCGTGCCGATGTTGCCCGCCAGGACGGCGTCCCGGCCGGCGTCGCGCAGGATGGCGTGGATCAGGGTCGTGGTCGTCGACTTGCCGTTGGTCCCGGTGATCCCGATCAGGGTGCCCTTGAGGAAGCGGTAGGCCAGCTCGATCTCGGTGATGACCGGGACGCCCCGGCCTCGGGCCAGCAGGATGACGTCCAGGCGGGGCACGCCGGGCGAGGGGATGATCAGGTCGGCGCCGAAGAAGGTGGCGGGGACATGGCCGCCCGCCTCGATGACGGCGCCGCGGGCCTCGAACCGGTCGGCCGCCGGGCCCAGCGCCGCTCGCGGCCGGCTTTCGCTGATCGTCACCCGGGCGCCTTCGTCGAGCAGAAAATCGGCCAGGGCTTCCCCCGTCCGGGCCAGCCCGACGATGACGATGGCGCGGCCGCGAAGCTCCATCCTTTACCTCAGCTTCAGGGAAGTCAGGCTGAACAGGGCGAAGATGATGCCCAGGATCCAGAACCGGACGACGACCCTCTCCTCGGGCCAGCCGAGGAGCTCGAAATGGTGGTGCAGGGGAGCCATGCGAAAGACGCGCTTGCCCCCGCTCAAGCGGAAATAGCCGATCTGCAGGACCACGGACAGGAGTTCGATGATGAAGACCCCGGCCACCGTGAAGAGCAGGAATTCCTGCTTGATGAGAAGCGAGATCAGGGCCAGCGTGGCGCCCAGCGACAAAGCCCCGACGTCGCCCATGAAGACTTGGGCCGGGTGGGAGTTGAACCAGAGGAAGCCCAGGCAGGCCCCGGTCAGGGCGCCGCCGAAGACGGTCAGCTCGGCGGCCATCGGGACGCGGGCCACGTAGAGGTACTTGGAGAAGACGGCGTGGCCGGCGACGTAGGTCAGGGCCGTTAGGGTGGTGGCGCTGATCAGGGTCAGCCCGATGGCCAGGCCGTCCAGCCCGTCGGCCAGGTTGACGGCGTTGGACGAGCCGACCATGATCAGGACGATCCAGGGCCAGTAGAGCCAGCCCAGGTAGGGGAGCCAGGACTTGATCACGGGCAGCGAGACGTGGAGGTCGAAGGCGCCGGCCCGGCCCAGCAGCATGATCAGGCCGCCGAAGGCGATGGCCAGCCCGAACTGCAGGACGAGCTTGTTGCGGGCGATGAGCCCGAGCGAGCGCTTGCGGATGACTTTGAGGTAGTCGTCCAGCCAGCCGACCAGCCCGAAGGTGACCATGGTGCCCATGGCCAGCCAGACGTAGGTGTTGCCGAGGTTGCCCCAGAGCAGGGTGGGGATGATGGTCGCCCCGATGATCAGGATGCCGCCCATCGAGGGCGTGCCTTTCTTGGCCAGGTGGGACTGCGGGCCGTCGGCGCGGATCTGCTGGCCGATCTGCTTGCGGCGCAGCAGGTTGATCAGCCAGGGCCCGGCCAGGAGACTGATGAGCAGGGCGGTGACGCCGGCCAGAGCGGTCCGGACCGTGATATAACGGAACAGATTGAAGGCCGAAACGGTTTCACGCAATGGCACCAGTAGTCCGTAGAACACGTCAGACCTCCTTGAACATGTCCACGATGCGCACGGCCGCGGCTTCGGTCCGCATGCCCCGCGAGCCCTTGACCAGGACGAGGTCGCCCGGCCGCAGGATGCCGGCCAGGGCTTCGGCCGCTTCCGGGCTCGAGTCGAAAGTCCTGACGGCCTCGGCCGCTAAGCCCGCTTCGACGGCCGCCCGGGCCAGGCCGCGCGAGCGCGGCCCGATGGCCAGCAGCAGGTCCCAGCCGGCCGCGGCGACGAGGCGGCCGGCCTCCGCGTGATAGGCGGCTTCGCCGGGTCCCAGCTCCAGCATATCGCCCGAGGATGGCCACCCGGCGCGGGGCCGGCAGCCCCGCCAGTCCGCGCAGGGCGGAGGCCAGGGCGGCCGGGCTGGAGTTGTAGGAGTCGTCCACCAGGACGACGCCTTCGGCGAGCCGGATCCATCCGCCGCGCCCCGGGGCGGGCCGAAGCCCGGCCATGGCCGCCGCGATCTCCTCGGGCCGCAGATCCAGGGCGTAGGCCGCGGCGCAGGCGGCCAGGGCGTCGTCCAGATAGCCGTCGGTGAGGAAGGCCAGGCGGGTGGGGAACCTACGACCGCCCAGCCGGAGCGTAAGATCGTACCCTTCGAAGCCGCGGCGGACAAGCCCTTCCGCTCCGACCTCGGCTTCCGGGCCGCGGCCGAAAAAGACGACGCGGCCCGGCACGCTGCGAGGCGCGCCGCCGCAGGCGCGGGTCGTCGCCGTTGAGGACGGCCGTGCCGCCGGGCTTCAGCCCCTCGACGAGCTCCCACTTGGCCTCGGCCACGGCTTCCAGCGTGCCGAGAAACTCGAGGTGGACGGGGTTGACGTTGGTGATGACGGCGACGTCGGGCGGGGCGATCGAGGCCAGGGTGCGGATCTCGCCGGCCCCCGCATGCCCATCTCCAGGACGGCCGCCGTATGGCGGTCTTCGAGGCCCAGGATGGACAGGGCCAGCCCGAGGTGGTTGTTGAAGTTGCCCTCGGACTTGAGGACCTCGTAGCGGCGGGCCAGGAGGGCGGCCGTGAACTCCTTGGTCGTGGTCTTGCCCACGCTGCCCGTCACGCCCACGATCTTGATCGGATGTTCCCGCCAGGACGAAGCGGGCCAGGTCCTGCAGGGCCCGCACGGTGTCGGCGGCCTGGATCAGGGCGAACCCGGCCGGAAGCCCCGCCACCGGGCGCGAGACGACGGCGCCCAGGGCGCCCCGGGCCGCGGCGTCGGCAACGAAGTCGTGGCCGTCGCGCTCCGCCACGACGGCGAAGAAGAGGTCGCCGGGCCGGACGCGGCGAGAATCGATGGCGAATCCGGTGACGACCGTGTCGCCCCGACCCGCAAGCAACGCCCCGCCCGCGGCGGCCGCGATCCGGTCCAGGCGCAGAGCGGCCATGTCAGTGCGACCCCATCGCGCGCAGAATGTCGCGCGCCGTCTCGACGTCGCTGAAGGGAAGCTTCCTGCCTGCGATCTCCTGGTAGGTTTCGTGGCCCTTGCCGGCGATGATGACGATGTCGCCCTTGCGCGCCTCGGCCAGGGCCGCGGCGATGGCCTGGCGCCGGTCGGGGATCAGGGCATAGGCGCGGGCTCCCGCTTCAAGAAGGCCCTTCTCGATCTCCTTGAGGATGGCCAGGGGATCTTCGGAGCGGGGGTTGTCCGAAGTCAGGATGACGCGGTCGGCCAGCTCGCCGGCCGCTTCGCCCATGCGCGGCCGCTTGCTCCGGTCGCGGTCGCCGCCCGCCCCGACCACGAGCAGCAGGCGGGCCGGCCGCAGCTCGCGGGCGGTCTCCAGGATGCTGCGCAGGGCGGCGTCGGTGTGGGCGTAGTCGACGTAGACGTGGAAGCCCAGGCTGTTCTCGACCCGCTCGAAGCGGCCCGGAACCTGGCGCATGGCGGCGATGCCGTCGCGGATGACCGTGGGCGGGATGCCCAGGGCCAGCGCGGTGGAGAAGGCGGCCAGGATGTTGGAGAGGTTGTGTTTGCCCGAGAGAGGGGATGCGACCGCGATCTGCCCGCCGGGGAAGCGGATCAGGGCTTCGATGCCCAGCCCGTTGAGGCCCGGCCGCTCGGCCCGGACGAGCGCCGTCGTCCCAAGGCCGAAGCCGATGGTGGTCATCGGCAGCTCTTCGATCAGCTTCCGTCCCCAGGGGTCGTCGTCGTTGACCACCGCCGTCTGTTTCTTGCCGTTGAGGAAGAAGAGCTTCCGCTTGGCCTCGAAGTACTCCTCCATCGTCCGGTGATAGTCCAGGTGGTCGCCGCTCAGATTGGTGAACACGGCCACGTCGAACCCGATCCCGGCCACCCGACCGCGGTCCAGGGCGTGGGAGGAGACCTCCATGATGCAGTGGGTGACACCGGCTTCGAGCATCTCGGCCAGCATGCTCTGCAGGTCGGGCGCCTCCGGGGTGGTCCGCACGGACTCCCGGGCGAAGCCGGGGCGGCGGTAGTTGATCGTGCCGATGACGCCGGCGGCGAAGCCCGCCTTTTCCAGAACGGCCTCGAGCAGGTAGGTCAGGGTCGTCTTGCCCTTGGTCCCGGTGATGCCGACCATCTTCAGGCGCCGGGAGGGGTGGCCGTAGAAGTTGGCCGCGCAGAGGGCCAGGGCGTCGCGCGCATCAAAGACCTGGACCCAGGCCGCGGCACTCCCCTCCGGCCGGGGCCTATCGCTGAGGATCGCGGCCGCGCCCCGTTCCAGGGCTTGGGGGACGAACGCGAAGCCGTCCCTCTTTTCGCCCTTGAGGGCGGCGAAGAGCGAGCCGGAGATGACATCGGAGGAGGCGTAGACCACACCCGTGATCTCGGTCGCGGGCTCGCCCGTCAGGGCCAGCACCGGGACGCCCTTGAGCACTTCGGCCAGCGTCATCGCGGGCCGTCCTTCGGCAGAGAGGCCGTGAGGAAGCGGTCCGACCGGGTCGGCGGGATGCCGACCGCAAGCAGGGCCCGGCGGGTGACCTCACGGAAGACCGGGGCGGCGAGCTGGCCGCCGTAGTGCTCTTGGATCTGGGGATCGTCCAGGACGACGACCACGGACAACCGGGGGGATTCGACCGGGACGAACCCGACGAACGAAGCAATGTGCCGCTTGTTCGAGTAGGCTTTGGCCACGGGGTCGAACTTCTGGGTCGTACCGGTCTTGCCCGCGGCCAGGTAGCCCTCGGCCAGCGCCTCGCGGCCCGTCCCCTCGATCACGACCCGCTCGAGGATCGAGATGAGCTTCTCGCAGGTGGCCGCGGACAGGATGGGGGCGGAGGACTCGACGGTCGAGAGCGGCCGCCCGCCCTTGATCCGCTTGACGATATGGGGCGGGATAAGCCGGCCGCGGCCGGCGATCACGTTGACCGCCTGCAGAAGCTGGATCGGGGTTACCGAGATCTCGTAGCCGATCGACAGCGAGGACAGCGAGCGGCGGCTCCATTCGGCCAACGGGCGCAGCTGCCCCGGCTCCTCGCCGGGGAGCTCGAGGCCGGTCTTGCGGCCGAACCCGAAGGACCGGATGACGGATTCGAAGGCGGCCGGGTCGAGCCGGCGCCCGATCTGGATGGTGCCGACGTTGGAGGAGTGGATGATGACGCCGGGGAAGTCGAGCAGGCCGAAGACCTTATGGTCGCGGATGGCGCCGCCGGCGGCGGCGATGGAGCCTTCGCGGCAGTCGAAGGTCTCGGAGAAGGAGATGGCCCGGGCTTCAATGGCCGCGGCCGCCGTGATGATCTTGAAGGTCGAACCGGGCTCGTAGGTGTGGCGGATGGCCCGGTTGAAGTCGGCGCCGGGCGTCTCGTTGAAGCGGTTGGGATCGAACGAGGGGGCGGTGGCCATGGCCAGGATCTCGCCGCTCCGCGGGTCGGAGACGATGACGGTCCCCCAGGCCGAGCGGGTCGCGGCGACCGCGCGCTCGAGCTCGGATTGGGCGATGTACTGGATGGTCTGGTCCAGAGTCAGGTGGAGGTCGCGGCCGTTGACGGGCTCTTCGAGGACCTCGTAGGCGTAGCCGCGCCGCTTGGCGTCGTGCAGGCTCATGGCCTTGCCGGGCGAGCCCATCAGGGAGGCGTTGAACTTGGACTCGATGCCGGCTGCACCCGTGCCGTCGGCCTTGACCCCGCCGAGGACGTGGGCAGCCTGGCTGCCCAGCGGATAAACCCGCCTGGTATCTTCTTCGTAGCCGATTCGTTGTCTGGTCGAGAAGACTCGTGCGGCCACAGACGGGTCGGCCTTGCGCTTGAGATAGATCTTTCTGGAGCCGCCCTCGATCTGGGCCCGGAAGCGGGCCATGTCCTCGTTGCTCAGGCCGAGCGTCTCGCGCAACCGGAGGATGGGCGCGAAGCGGGCGGCTACGGTGTCGGCGGGGTTGGGCTCGTAGTGGATGGCTCGGGCCGGGAGGCTGCGGGCCAGGACGCGGCCGTTGCGGTCGTAGATCGTGCCGCGGCGAGCCTGGATCTTCTCCATGGACTGGTTCTGTTTGGCCACCCGGGCCGCGGCCTCGCGGTGCCCGAAGACCTGGAGCTGGACGAGGCGGCCGACCACGACCATGCTCCATAGGAAACAGGCCAGGGCGATCAGCTTGGTCCGACGGCGAGCCTTGCGGCGGAGGGGATCCTGGATCGGGTTGAGGGCCATGACTCAGCGCTCCCCGCCTACGATCTGATCCGGGCGCGGGTCGGTCAGTCCGAGCGCGGTCCGGGCGATCCCTTCGACGCGCTCCAGGGCCAGCAGGGTCGCCTTGCGCGTCTCCAGCCGTTCGACATCCACCTGCAGGGCTTTGAGCTCGGCTTCGCGCGCGGTCGAGTCGAGGCCCAGGCGGTGCTGCTCGTTGATAGGCCAGAGGTAGAAGAAGAGGATGGCCACGACCAGCAGGGCGGCCGCCGCCCAGGCTGCCACTTGGCGGGGCGGGTGGGGCTTGCGGACCATCATCGCCGTACCGCCGCCCGCAGCTTGGCCGAGCGGGAGCGCGGGTTGCGCGCCACTTCCGCTTCGGAGGGAATTATCGGCTTGCGGGTCAGGATGTCGATCAGCGGCGCGCCCGCCTCCTCCGAGGCCAGCTTGAGGAAGGTGTGCTTGACGACGCGATCCTCCAGGGAGTGGAAGGCAATGACCGCCAGCCGGCCGCCGGGGGGGAGAAGCCGGAGCGCGGACTCGAAGAAGGCATCCAGGGCTTCCAGCTCGTTATTGACTTCGATGCGCAGGGCCTGGAAAACCTTGGAGG
Source organism: Candidatus Aminicenantota bacterium (assembly GCA_963803915.1). Taxonomy (GTDB): domain Bacteria; phylum Acidobacteriota; class Aminicenantia; order Aminicenantales; family UBA4085; genus UBA4085. The sequence goes on from CAWDOL010000004.1 coordinate 224,814, forward strand.
CCGGGTGGATCCGGCCTTTTTGGGGGATCCAATGGCAGACCCGCTCGACCAGGAGACGGAGCTCGGTCGTGCTCTCCAGGGGCTTGAGGCGGCGGGCCGAGGCGATGGCCCGGGCCAGGGGCCGGGCCTGCCGCAGCTCGCCGTAGTCGCGGAAGATCTCGGCCAGCTTGGCTTCGGCGGTCTTCTCCAGGATGCGGGCCGCGGTGATCTTGTTCCGCAGGTCCATGCGCATGTCGAGCGGGCCGTCCACCCCGTGGCTGAAGCCCCGCTCGGGCGAGTCGAGCTGGAAGGAGGACATGCCCATATCGATGAGGATGCCGCGCACGCGCTTGAAATCGATCTCGATGTCCGGTAGGTTGCGGTAGTCGCTGAGATAGAGGGTGACGCGATCGCCGAACGGCTCGAGCCGCTGCTGGGCCAGGCGGATGGCCTGTTCGTCCAGGTCCAGGCCGACGAGCTCGGCCTCGGGGTTGCGACTGAGGATCTCGAAGGCGTGCCCGCCCAGGCCCAGGGTGCAGTCGACGTAGAGCCCGGCACGACCGCTGTCCAGCACCGCCAGCGACTCGTCGAGGAGGACGGGTATATGCTCGGGTCGGCTCATTCCGGCTTCCGGACGGGCGGTCCGAGCGAGGCGAAGCGGTCGATCTCGTCCCCGGTCAGAGGGTGTTGATCGAGCCGTGCTTCCAGGCGCTCGGCGTCCCAAACCTCGAGGTAGTTGTTGAGGCCCACGACGGTGACCACCGCCCTCAGGCCCGTCTTCTGGCGAAGGCGGGGAGGGAGGAGGACGCGGCCCTTGGCGTCGATTTCGCCGGAACAGCCGCGGCCGTGGGCGTTCAAGAAAAACTCGCGGTAGCTGGAACGGATGAACGCCATCTGGATCTCGGACGTGCCCGTCATTTCTTCCCAAACGGGAAGGGGGAAGAGCCGGACGGATTCATTTTCGAGGGAGGTGATGAATAGACGAGGTCCGTACTTCCCTTCGAGCAAGATCCGGAACCGTTCAGGAATCTTTAAACGGCCGGCCTTGTCGAGGGTAGCCTCGTAGCTCCCGATGAACTTCTCTTCGCCCATTTCTTCCCAATTAATCCCATTTCGATATCAATATAGACCCGTAAATTTACCAAGTCAAGGGAAATCTTGTCTTTTTTTCAGCCCTTTTTCAGTCGGACCGGGCTCTCCCATGCCAAAAAAACGGTTCGAACTGGGAAATGAGGGTAGAAAAAGACTCTCTAGCGCGTGAGGCGGGCGTTTTTAAGCCTTTTCGGTTTCCGGCGGCCCGTTTTCTTCGGGCGGGATCTCGGTCTGGGCCAGCAGCGACTTGGCCGTCTCGAAGTCGTCGGCCTTGACCATGATCTTGATCTCTCCCATGCCGTCCGTGGTGAAGACGTGGACAAAAGGCACGACCAGAGTCTGGTATACGCTGGCGATGCCGTTGCTCTCCAGGTAGCTTTTAATGACGTCGGCCTCGGCCAGCCCCCAGACGTGAGTCACCTCCATGAGGTTCAAGTCGTTCGTGTCGGGTGTTTCAGGCCGGTCTTTTTCGTCGTCCATGGGTTTCTCCTCGCGGGGCCGTTGTCCTTCTTTTATACCGATAATAGTCGTCCAGGATTTGGGCGTGGTCGAAAGCCAGGGGAGAAGGGAGGGTCCGGCGGTTGAAGATACCCGCCAGGCGGGCGTCGTCGCCGGCATGCGGCACGCCCTTGGCCCTGGCCAGAAAGACGGTGGAGATGGTGTGCTTGCGAGGGTCGCGGGACGGGTCCGAGTAGGTATGAAACTGGCTCAAGAGCGTGACGTTAAGCCCCGTTTCTTCCCGAGCCTCCCGGACGGCGGCCTCTTCCAGCGTTTCGCCGTATTCGACGAAGCCTCCGGGAAGAGCCCAGCCGGGAGGGTAATGCCCCCGACGGATCAGGATGATCCCGGGACGGCCCTTGTCGTCGGCGATCTCGATGATCAGGTCGATGGTGGGGCTGGGGTTCTTGTAGCGGGGCATGAGGGGGTTTCGCGTCCATTCTATCCGACCCCGGTTATCCGATCAACGACCATGCGTTTATCCCCTTGAGGATCAAACAGTTGTCCTCGATCCTGGACACGCCGATGGTGTCGGCGGCCATCCCGCCCCGAGAGGCGTTTGGCATGGTCTTTGCATAGGCCTATAATGGACTATAAGAACGAGGAGAACCTTCATGGCGCGTAAAAGCCTCCTTTTACTGATAGCGGCGATCCTGGTCGTGGGAACAATGTCCCGGGCCGGATCCGATCCCCAAGTCATCAACCAGGCCAAGGGCTTCTATCTCGGCCATATCAGCCTGACCGATATCCGAAACGATGCTTTGGATCCCACCGTCCGGCGCGAGGGCGCCCAGGCGCCGGAGCCCGCGGTCCTGAACATGCCGTTGGGACCGGGGGATGTCATCCGCACCTCCAAGGAGCGGCGGGTGGAAATCCAGTTCGACAACGCCACCATCGTCCGTCTGGATCTCGACACCGAGCTTAAAATCGAGACGATCATGGCCCAGGGCCTGAGCTCGGCCAACCAGATGACAAACCTGGTTCTGGCCAGGGGCCGGCTCTTCGTCATGTACAAGCAGTACAATAGCCGCGAGCTGTTCCAGGTCCTGACGCCGAAGGCGGCGATCAAGTTCAAGCACAACGCGGTCGGGATTGTCGCCCTGGGCGCCGACGGCGCCACGGACGTCCAGGTCCAGTATGGCAAGGCGGTGGCCCTTTACGGCGCCGACCTTAAGACGCCCAAGTCGCTCGAGATCGCAGCTAAAGAGCGGGCCACGTTTACGCCCGACAACCGGTTCGCCTTGGGCGAGCCCCGCCCGGTGGACGGCTTCGAGGCTTGGAACAAGGCGGTCAACGACGACTTTGAGGCCCTGCACGAGGGCACGACCATGCTGCCCAAGCCGGTCCAGCGGCTTACTCCGGCCGTCTTTTACTGGGCCCAGCGCTACGGCAGCCGCTACGGCGAGTGGCTCTTCGACGATTATTTCGGCTATGTCTGGCGGCCTCATTACAACGACGCCTACCCCTGGGGAACCTGGCAGCCCTACTATGCCGGGAGCTGGTCCTACTACAGGAACGCGATGTACTGGCTCCCGTCCGAGCCCTGGGGCTGGATCCCCTATCATCTGGGCGTCTGGCAGTGGAGCAGCAAACGAGGCTGGTATTGGATCCCCGGTTCGGCCTTCGCCCCGGCCTGGGTTGACTGGGCTTTCTTCGGCGCCTATTGGTCCTGGCGTCCCTGGTCCATTTGGGACTGGGCGATGTGGCAATATCCCATGCAGTTTGGCTGGGGCGACCCCGACGGTTGGAATTATTGGGGCTGGCGATACCCTGGAATGGGAATGGGGCCAAGCTGGGGAAATCCCGAGACGTGGCAGCAGAACAAACAGGTCCTGAACACGATAAGCAAGGATCAGCTGAAAAAACCCTCTTCACCTCCCTTTCCCCTGCCCAAGGAGTTGCGATCCGGCATCAAGGCCCTTATGGCGGACCTCAGGAATGGCGAGCCCGGCCGCCCGCGAGTCTTTCCTGGCCCAGGGTCGATTCGCCCAGGTGGTCGATCGGAGCGGGCTGATGGCTTCCGATGTCCGGGCCAAGGCCATTCCGTTCGAAGCCTTCCGGGCCAGGGTAGGCGCCCTCCCCGCGACCGATCCCTTAAGCATGCTCTTCAATGCGCCTCCCGCCGGATCTTCCTGGTCCTCCTATTATGCGGCCATGGCGGCCCGCACCAATGAAAGGGAAGTCCCGGCCGGCGGAGGCTCGGGCATCGCCGGATACCCCTCCCAGCTCCGCAGCCAGGCCCCGGCCATGGCTTCGCGGGCGGGCGGCGGGTCCGGTTTGCGGACGATCGACTGGAACCCGGACGTGCGCTTCGCCCAAAAGATGGGCGTTCAGCTCCGATACGCCAGCGGCCGCAACGAGATCGTCTGCCCCGAGCTCAACCTGACCTCGAGCAATTCCCGGTACAGCCCCGAAAACCGGAGAGGCTCTGGAAGCTCTGACGACTCCTATTCGGGGAGCGGTTCCTCGTCGGGCGGGACCTCGGGCGGTGGTGCGACCAGTTCGGGTACGAGCTCGGGCACGAGCTCGGGGGCTGCCTCCTCCGGCAGCGCCACCTCGACGGGGACGTCGACCGGCTCGACCGGAACGACCACCGGCCACGTCATCAAGAAATAAGAGCGACCATAGGAGTAGGAGCCATGTCACGAAGGGGAAGCCTGATTCTGACCGCGGCGATCCTGGTTTTGGGAGCCTTTTCCTGGGCCGGGGAAGGGTATCAAGTCGTCAACGGGCCGAAGAACTTCTATTTCGGCCATATCAGCCTGACCGACGTCCGCAACGACGGCCAGGACCCCACCGTCCTGCGCGACGGCGCCAAGACGCCCGAGCCGGCCATCCTGAACATGCCGCTGGGGCCCGGCGACACCATCCGGACCTCCAAGGACCGGCGGGTCGAGATCCAGTTCGACAATGCCACCATCGTCCGCCTCGACTACAACACCGAGCTCAAGATCGAGACGATCATGGCCCAGGGCCTAAGCTCGGCCAACCAGATGTCGAATCTGGTGCTGGCCAAGGGCCGGCTCTTCGTCATGTATAAGCAGTACAACAGCCGCGAGCTGTTCCAGGTCCTGACCCCGAAAACGGCCGTCAAGTTCAAGCACAACTCCGTCGGGCTGGTCGAGCTGACGCCCGGGCCGGCAACGGACGTCCAGGTGCAATACGGCAAGGCCACGGCCCTCTACGGAGCCGACCTCAAGACGCCCAAGTCGCTCGAGATCAAGGCCAAGGAAAGGGCGACCTTTACCCCCGATAATCGCTTCGCCCTGGGCGAGCCGCGGCCGGTGGGCGACTTCGAGATGTGGAACAAGTCGGTCAACGACCGCTTCGAGGCCCTGCACGAGGGCCAGAGCGAGCTGCCCAAGCCTGTCCAGAAGCTGATGCCGGCCGTCTTCGATTGGGCCCAGCGCTTCGGCAGCCGCTATGGCGAATGGGTCTACGACAAGTATTTCGGCTATGTCTGGCGGCCGTTCTACAACGACGTCTATCCCTGGGGATCCTGGCGGCCTTACTATGTGGGCCGCTGGACCTATTACAACAACTCCATGTTCTGGGTTCCGACGGAGCCATGGGGCTGGATTCCCTACCACCTCGGCGTCTGGCAGTGGAGCAGCAAGCGGGGCTGGTATTGGATCCCCGGCTCGGCCTTCGCCCCGGCCTGGGTGGACTGGGCCTTCTTCGCCGGCAACTGGTCCTGGCGGCCCTGGTCCATGTGGGATTGGGGGGTCGCGCACTATGGCTGGCACGGCTCCGATGTATGGGGCTTTGGATACGACGGCTGGAGCTTACATGAATTGGCGATATACTGCGGATGAGCATGGGGCTGAATCCTATGATTACGCCGGCCGTAGGTCTGTATGGGACGGCCAGCGGTGGATCTTGCCATACGAAGCCGCCTTTAGGAGTAATCTCTGTTCGAAGAGGTGGGTCGGATACGCCAAGCGCCATTCCCCAGCGGGCTCTGCGACCCGGCCTTAAAGCCCTGATGGCCGACTTGGAGAAAGGCGACGCCGAGGCCCGCGAGTCGTTCTCGGCCCAGGGCAAGTTCGCCAACGTCGTGGATCGGGCGGGCCTTCTGGCGCCCGACGTCCGCGAAAAGGCCGTGCCATTCGAGACGTTCCGGGCCGCTGCTGCCAATCGCGCCCGCGAATGATCCGATACGGATCTCGCGGTCCTGCCCCCCGCGGGCATGACTTGGGTGGACCACTACAATTCGAAAGCATCTTCCGGCCTGAGGAGACGGAGATGCGGGCCGGCGGCGGAAGCTCGGGTCGTCGGGCCCATCCAGGATGCTTCTTCCCGCGCCGGCTCCCGGACCTTATCGCGGGAAATCGCTGGACGAGCGGCTCCAAGCCGGCCTTGCGGACGATCGACTGGAATCCCGATGTCCGCATCGCCCAGAAGACGGGCGTCAGCCTGCACTACTTCAGCGGCCGCAACGAGATCGTCTGTCCCGAGCTGAACCTGACTTCGCGCAATTCCCGCTTCAATCCCGAGAACAGGGGCGCCGCCGCGACGTCCATGGGCTCAAGCGCCGGGATCAGCGGTTCCGACTTCCAGGGGATCTTCGGGCTCGAGTACCACGAACACCGGTTCGAGCAACGGGAACGGCCTCGTCCGGCAGCGCCACTTCGACGGGGACGACGAGCAGCGGCTCGACCGGAACGACCACCGGCCACGTCATCAAGTAGGGATATAGGTTCCGAACGGGATTAAAGCTGTCGGCTCAAGGGGCCTGTTTCATAAGGGCCCGGAGCCGCTCGACGTCCTTGCCGAAGGCCTCGGCGTACTCTTTGCGCAGGGGGGCGACCGGGTTGAAGCGGCGCGCCAGGGGATTGATGTAGGCCCCGTTCAGCTGGATGCGATAGTCGAGGTGCGGCCCCGTCGAATCGCCCGATGATCCGACGCGGCCGATCGTCTGGCCCATCTTCACCCGCGTTCCCGCCCCGACCAGCATCGAGCTCAGGTGCAGGTACATCGTGGTATAGCCGTTGGCGTGGCGGATCTTGATCGTGCGGCCGCCGCCTCCCAGCCAGCCGGCCGAGAGGACGACACCGTCGCCGGTGGCCCGGACGGCCGTGCCGATGGGGGCGCCGAAGTCGACACCGTAGTGGGCCCGGTAGACTTTGTAGATCGGGTGGAGGCGGCGCGAGGTGAAGCGCGAGGTGACCGGCGCGGCATAGGGCAGGGGAGAGCGGAGGAACTCCTTGCGCACGGACTTGCCCGCGGCGTCGAAGTGGTCCGCTTCCTTGGTGTCGGGATAGACGAACCGGAAGGCCTCGTAGGTCTTGCCCTGGCAGATGAACTCGGCTGCCAGAATCTCGCCGTAGCCGGCGAACTCGCCCTCGCGAAAGTTCTTCTCGAAGAGCACGCGGAAGGAGTCTCCCACCCGGAGCTCGGTGTTGAAGTCGACGTCCCAGGCGAAGATCTCGGCCATCATCAGGGCCAGGACTTCCTTCTCGCCCTGCGCCTTGACCGCGGTGATCAGCATGTCCTCGATCGTCCCGGCGGCGGAGGCTTGGCGGACTTCGAACTTGTAGCTCAGGATGCCCGGCAGGAAGCGCTTGCCGACCCGGTCCACGCGCAGGTAGCGCCGGTCGTCGACGTCGTATTCGACGGCTTGCACCACCCCCGCCTCGTCCTCGAAGAAGCGCATGGTCCGCCCGGCGATGACCTTGCGCAGGTCGAAGACGGGCTTGACCTCCTTATAGAACCAGTTCGATTCGACGCCGTCGAATCCGTGCAGAGCCAGGATGTCGCTCAACGTGGTGCCCATCGGGATGGCTTCGAGGATGGGGGCGGAGGGGGGCGGGAGGGGCTTGAGGGCGGGCGTCAGGACCGAAGGCGTCGCTTCGGTCTTGGCGGCTTCTGAGGCCGTCGGCGCCGGCGGAGCCTCGTTTTCCAGCGGTATCGCCTTGCTTCTACCCCAGGGGCGGAGGAGGAAGACGGCCGCGACGGCCAGAACGGCGATGGCCGCAACCCAGGCCAGCCGGGGCGGGCGAACGGGGGGCGGGGAAGGGCGCTTCAAGTCGGCTTCGCGAAGGAAGGGCTCGGGTAGGTTCATGCGTCCCGTCCTCCCGGTGCACTCTGAACAATCCTCATCACAGGGATAAACGTATCGCGGCCATAAATGGTTACGCGCGCCGCCCGGTTGGCTAAGGGCAATCTTCAAGCCTTCCCGGTGGGTGGAGTGCGGCGCAGGTCCCGCCGCCGGGCGATCTCGGTCCGGACGGGCTTGTCCAGGACGGCAAAATAATAGATGACCAGGCAGCAGACAATGATCAGGAATCGCCAGGTGTTGCCGCGCAGAAGAGCCGCGACGGCAATCCCCACGGCGCCGATCAGGAGGGCTACATGGGCCAGGGCGAAGATCGTGTCGGCGAGGCGGCTCCGTGGTCCGGCCATGGCGGGTTCTTCCGAGGCCCTATTTCGCCTCGGTCCGCCGGATGGACACGATGGTCACGGCCTGGCGGGGCACGTCGTCGTAGCCCTTGATCGTACCCACCGGGACGGAGGCGATCGCGTCAACGACGTCGATGCCGGAGAGGACCTTGCCGAAGACGCAGTAGCCGAACCCGTCCTGGCTGGTGTTTCTGTGGTCGAGGCCGGCGTTGTTGACGTGGTTGATGAAGAACTGGGCCGTGGCGGTGTGCGGCGGCTCCAGGCGGGCCATGGCGATGGTGCCGCGCAGATTCTTCAGCCGGTTGGCCGCTTCGTTGCGAATGGCGGCCCGGGTGGGCTTCTCGACCATGTCGGCGGTCATTCCGCCGCCCTGGATCATGAAGCCCTTCATGACCCGGTGGAAGATGGTGCCGTCGTAGAACTTGGCATCGACGTAGGTCAGGAAGTTCTTGACCGTCAGCGGGGCCTTGTCGGCGAAAAGCTCCAGGGTGATGTCGCCCTTGCACGTCTTGATGACGACCTGGGATTGGCGGTCTGGGCCGCGGCGGTGGCGCAGAGGGCCAGGATCAGCCCGGCCGCGGCGAGAGAAAGCAGGGTCTTGTGGCGCATGATAGCAGTCTCCTTGAGCCCGCGGAGCCGTACAGCGGTCTTCCGGCGGACGAGTCCGCACGATAGCACGGCCTCCCGGGGCCGGTCAACACGCGGTTCGGGCCCCTCTTGCAAGCCGGCTGCGGTTTGTAATAAAAGTGGCCTACCGAATCTTTCCCGGGAGGCATCCATATGCGCCGCTACCGAATCCCTTCCCTCGTTCTCGTCCTGGCCCTGTCGTTCGGCCTTTCGGCCGCCGGTACTGTTCAAGGCCAGCGGTCCGGCCAACCGGCCGCCCCCAAGACCGACGAGCAGAAGCTCTTGGACGCCATGCACCTCATCCAGAGCCAGACGCTCTACGACTACGTCAAGGAGCTGATCTGCCGAGAAATACGCCGGCCGACTGACCGGCACGGCCGAGTACAAGGCCTGCGCCGAATGGGTCATCGGGCTGCTCAAGTCCTGGGGCGTCCAGCCGGGCGGGGACAACGGGACCTTCTACCAAAGCTTCCCCAACCCTTACACCATCGTCTCCAAGGGCGGGATTTCTGACCATGGACGTCCCGGTCAAGGACGGCGATCGTCAAGAAGTCCTACAAGTACGAGGATGAGTTCATCCCCGGCGGGACCTCGGGCTCGGGCGAGGTCACGGCCGAGGTCGTCTTTGTCGGCTACGGCGTCACGGCCCCGGAGCTGGGCTACGACGACTACGCCGGTGTGGACGTCAAGGGCAAGATCGTCCTGATGGACCCCGAGGTCCCGCTGCGGGCCGACGATTCCGAAGCCTTCAAGAAGTGGCGGCCCTACTCCTTCCACCAGTACAAGCTGGAGAACGCCGTGGCCCACGGGGCCAAGGGCATGATCTACAACTACGGCCCGATCGGGAATCCCAACAACGCCTACCGCGAAGGCTTCATCTACCATCACGTCGGCCCGGCGGTCGTGGCCGACGTCTTCGCCGGGACGGGCCGGACGTACGCCGACGTCATGGCCGCGATCCGCAAGGAGCTCAAGCCCCGCTCCTTCGCCACGGGCAAGACCATGGCCATGAAGAACATCACCGACCATCACCCCGACGGCGTAGGGTTCAATGTCATCGGCGTCATCCCCGGGACCGACCCCCAGCTCAAAGACGAGGTCATCATGCTGGCCGGCCACCTCGACCACCTTGGGCTACATGTGGGAGCTGCTGCCCGGGGCCAACGACAACGCCACGGCCGTCGCCGTCGGGCTGGGCGTCGCCGAGGCCATGGCCAAGTCGCGAGATCAAGCCCAAGCGGACCATCGTCTTCAACTTCTTCGGCTCGGAGGAACAGGGGGTGGCGGGATCGAAGTATTACGTCGAGCACCCGATCTATCCCGCTGGACAAGACCCTGGTCCTGATCAACATGGAAGGGACCGGGCGTGGGGACGATGATCTCCGCTTCCGGCGCGCGCACCTATCCGGCCTTCTGGTCGTTCATCGAGAAGGCCAACGAAAAGTACATCCATCGCCCGTCTGGGCGGGGGCGGGGCCGCCTATCCGGGCCGCCCGCGGCAGGATTCGGCCTGGTTCTTCTGGGCCGGGGTGCCCTCGCTGACCTTCGGCGCTCGGCGGCAAGCCCGTGCCGTACGCCACCTACCACAACACCAAGGACAGCCTGGAGCTGGTCGACGCCGGAGATCATGGAAGACATGGCCCAGCTCTTCTTCATGGCCGTCATGGACATGGCCGACGAGCCGGCGTTGAACTTCAGGATGAAATAGGGATCGCGATCCATCCGGCCGGGCGCGGCCGGCCTATCCTCGGCCGCTAAACGGGCTTGGGCGCGGCTTTCCATAGCCGTTCCTGGTGGGATCGGACGGCCTTCAGGGCCGCTTCACCCTCAGGCGTCAGACCGTAGTAGGTCTTGCCCTTGCCGCCCCGCCGGGCCGTGCTTTCGCCCGGGCGCTTTCGCAAGTACTCCTTGCGGACAAGCTGGTCCAGGGCGAAATAGAGAGCCCCCAGGGTGTAGTCTTTTTCAAACATGCGGCTGACTTCGCGGTTGATCGTGACGCCGTAAGCCTGCTCGGCCAGACGGAGGACGGCGATTAGGATGGCTTCTTCCAGGCGGGTTAGAAGCTCCATGGATTACTCGTAGCGCAGGGATTGGGCGGGATTCGACGTGGACGTCTTCAGTGTTCTCAGACTGACGGTCAGAATCGCCAGCAGGAGCGAGGCCGCGCCGGCCGTCAGGAACAGGAACGGATTGAAATCGGCCCGGCAGGCGAAGCTCCGGGTCCAGCTTTGCATCGCCAGGAAGGAGACAGGCCAGGCGATAGCGTTGGCCAGGAGAACCCAGCGGACGAAATCGCGGGTCAGAAGAGACATGATGTTCGCGACCGAGGCGCCCAGGGCTTTACGGATGCCGATCTCCTTGGTCCGCCGCTCCGCGGTGAAGGCGGCCAAGCCGAATAATCCCAGGCCGGCGACGAAGAGGGCCAGAAGGGTGAAGAAGACGAAGACCTGCCCCAGGCGCAGGTCGGCGCGGTAGAGGCGGTCGAAGCTCTCCGATAGGAACGTATAGCCGAAGGGGCGGCTTGGCTCGAGATTCTTCCAGACCCGCTCGACGTCCTTCATCGTCGCGGGCACGGCGTCCGCCCGCAGCTTGACCAGGAGGGTGCCGAGCTCCTGGCTCCGGTTGAGGATCACTTGGCCCCGGAGCGGCGTGCGGAGGGATTCGAAGCGGTAATCCTTGACCACTCCGATGACGGTGAGAGGCACTTCGTAGAATTCTCTTTTCTCATTGACGTCGGTCATCCTGACCGTCTTGCCCAAAGGATGGGTCCAGCCCAAGCGGCGGACGATCGTTTCATTGAGGATGACCGCGTCCCTGTCGGTAGGAAGGCCGTCGTCGAAATTCCGGCCCGCCGTCAGAGTCAGGCCCATGGCCGGCAGGTAATCGACGTCCGCAAAAACTCTGGGCAAAACCTGCCGATCCCCGGCGGCCGCGCCTTCGAAGGCAAAGATCGTTTCGTTGTTGTCCCGCATCGGCGCGGAGCTGACGAGCGCGGCTTTATCCACCCCGGCGAGCATCAGGACTTCGGCCTTGAACACGTCCGGTTTTTTGGCCAATTGCCCGGCCAGGGGGAATTCGACGAGCTGGTCCTTGTCGTATCCGAGGTCGTAATTCTTGAGGAATCGCAGCTGGTTGTAAACGGTCAGCGTGCAGCAGATCAGGGCGATGGAAATCACGTATTGGAAGGTGACCAATCCGTGGCGAAGGAGATGGCGCGCCCGTCCCGCTCCCGTTTGAGACTTGAGGGTGGATTGAGGCGAGTACCCGGACAGGACGAAGGCGGGGTAAAGCCCGGCCAGAAGGCCGACAACCAAGGCCAGCCCGAGCAGGCCCGGCAGAACCATCCCGCTTCGAAAAGGCTGAAAGCTCAGGGTTTGAGCGATCAGCCGGTTGAAGACGGGGAGCAACAGATAGATGAGACCGATGGCGGCGGCCAGGCTGATGAGGCTGAGGAGCACGGATTCGCCCAGGAACTGGACGATCAGCCTTCGCCGTTCCGCGCCCAAGACTTTGCGGATGCCGACTTCTTTCGCCCGGCGGCCGGCTCTGGCCGTGGACAGGGTCACGAAATTGATCCCGGCCAGGAGGAGGATGAAGGCGGCGATCAAGGTCAAAATCCGGATATAAGCCGGGTTCCCGGGAGGGGAGAGCTCTTCTTCCGTCTGGGAATACAAATGAATGCGGGGCAAGGGCTGGAGTCCCAGCGTGGTCCGGACCTTCATGGCTTTGATCGGAGCGGGGAGGTTGTCTTCCAGGACCCGCTGGGATTTCGCGAGCACGTCGCCGGGCGTGCCGTGCGGGCCGAGCTCGAGATATGTGGTGAAGTTGAAGCCCATCCAGATGCCGACGTCGCCGTTCTGCCTTTCCCGGGTCGCGAGGGAGACCAAGGCGTCGAATTGGAGGTGGGATTGAGGCGGCATTTTCTTGATGACCCCGGTGATCGTGTAGGCATCCTTGGCGTTGACCCGGACGATCTTGCCCACGGGGTCGTCGCGGCCGAAGAGCCGTCTTGACGTTTCGTCGGTCAGAACCAGGCTGAACGGCGCTTCCAGCATCTTGTCCGGCTCCCCTTGAAGGATGCGGGTGGTGAATATTTTGAAAAAGCCGGGGTCGGCATAGAGGGTCCGCTCGAGATCGAACTTTTTCTCGGCCAGAATCACGGGCAATCGCCCCCGGTTCCTGAGCCGGGCCACGTTCAAGACTTCGGGGAGGGTCTCCTTCAGAAGGGGACCAAACGGGCCCGGGACGCCGAGGAGGTTCATTTGACGGCCTTCGATGGCTACCAAATTTGAAAAACGGAAAATCCGTCCGTTTTTCTCATGAAACCGGTCATAGCCGGTTTCATGGAAGACATAGAGAAGCATCAGGAACCCGATGGCCATTCCGAGGGCCAAACCGGCGACATTCAGGAAGGAAAACCCCTTGTTCTTAAGGATGTTCCGGAGGGCCAGCCTGAAATCGGTCTTGAACATGAATAGACTCCTGGAAACGAAGTTGACGAGCAGCATCGGCATCGATCTCAGGACCTGGAAGCCATACCAGGCCCTGGCCGCGGCCCGACCCTTCCGCAGGGCCATGTCTTCGGCCATTTCCTCGTAGTCGCCGGCGATGGAATCCCGATCCTCGGGGGGTGTGAGGAGGCGCAAGAGCGCGGCCGCCATTCTGGGGACCGGTCTCCGGACCCTTCCGGGGCCAGTCCCGGCCGGGCTGTCGGGCGGCCATGCGGTCGGTCGGTCGGGCATATTCATTGGGTTCCAATAGGATCAACGAAACCCGCCCGCCAAAGGTTCCCAAAAAGGGAAAAAGAGCGCCGCCGGCCCTATTTCGACGGGGCCGGCCTCATCTCCTCGATGACACGGGCGTCGACCCAGTAAAGGCCCCGCGACACGCCGCTGTCGGACCGGTTGCTCTGAAAGAAAAGGTACTTGCCGTCCGGGGTCACCCGGGCCATGCTGTCGCTGCTGTCGCTGCCCCCGGTCTTGAGCTTCTCGCTCAGGTCGCGGGGTTCGGACCAGGTACCGTCCTTGCCCCTGAAGCTGATCAACAGCCGCGAAGGCAGGGGTATCCGCATCTGCGTATAGATCAAGTAATCACCCTCGGGGGAGATGAACGGGCCGATCTCTCCCGCCCTGTATTTATCCTCGGCCGAATGCTCGACGTGAATGGGCGCGGGCAGCAGCTCGGGAGCGAGATACCGTCCGTTCTCGAACCGGGCGCGCCAAATCCCGCCGTAATAGACGTTTCCCCGCTTATCCAGCGCGAATTGCCAGTGCATGTTGATGGAATTGACGATGGGATCGAAGGGTTTCGGCTCGGCCCATCCGGCTTCGGTTTTTTCGACGAACCAGATGGCTTCCTTCTCGACGCGGCCTTGGGCGTTCCGGGTGCCGTTCATAAAGTAGAGACGCCGGCCATCGGCCGAGAAGAAGGGGACGTCGATCGAATCCGGGGCCTTGAACGGAATCCTCCGCGGAGGGCTCCAAAGTCCGTTTTCGATTTTCATGCAAGCCTCTTCATAGGGCGGCTCCGGCTTCCAGAACGCCTCCCGGCCGTCCGGCGAGAAGGTGATCGTGCCGTACATCCCGTTGCGCCGCGAGACGATCCCCTTGGCGAAGAGCTTCGGCGCTGCCCCGGGCGGCGTCTGCCCCATATACGGGCCGGAGAGGGCGGGGAATTTCTGAAGGCTCCTATCCGCTCCCTTCAGGGCCAGGAAGGCGGCCGCTTCGTCGAAGCCGCCCTCCCCGGCCAGGTTGTAGGCCGTTTGGCCGAGGGAGTTGCGGTTGTCGAGGCCGGCGCCTTTGGAGACGAGCCGCCTCATCGTCTCCGGGCGGCCGGCCCGGGCAGCCAGATGAAGCACCGTGTTGCCGTCGAAATCGCGCTGGTTCAGGACGGCAGCCGCCTCGGTCGGCATCATCTCCGTGAGCCGATCGACGACCTCCCATTTCCCCTCCCAGGCCGCGGCGAGCAATGGCGTGTCTTCATTGCCGTCCTGGACATTCAGACGAGCCCCTCGCTCGAAGAGAAAAGCGGCCGCATCCGGGCGACCCTGGGCCGCGGCCATGTGCAGGGGGGTCGCTCCCGCGGCCGTCCTGGCCTCGAGGCCGGCCCCGGCGCCGACGAGCACCCTGGCCGCCTCGAGATGGCCTCGCGAGGCGACGCTGTGAAGCGGGGTGATCGACGAGCGGTCTTGGGCGTTCACGTCCGCCCCGCGCTCAACCAGATACTTGACGACATCGACATGGACCCCCCGGCAGGCCCAATGCAGGGGGGTGCGGCCGGTCTCGTCCTTGGCCCCGATCAGGCCGGGTTCTCTCTCGATGATCGCCTTGACCTTGGCTAAATCGCCCGCTTTGGCGGCGTCGTGGATATCCAGGGCTACAAGGGCCGGGGCCCATAAGCTGAATATCGCGGCTTGGATGATGAAGCCTTTGAAACGAAACATCATGCCTCCTTGGCGCTTTCCGCGCGCTTGGTCGGATCGGCTCCGGGAGCCGGATGGTTTTACCCACCGTGAACACTACGCTGCCCAGACGCCCCAGGCCATCGCACATTGGGATCAAAATCAGGAAATAGCACCAAAGGACCAGTCCGCGCCTGCGCTTTTTCGCGGGAGTCCGGTGTGCTATAAAAAGCCCATGCCCTTTGATCTTCTGGTCCTGTATGGGATCGCGGCGGCGGCGACGGCCGCGATGCTCGCTTTCGCCTACAGGCTCAGCCGTCGCTATCCTCTGGACTTTGTGGGCGACTACTTCCATTACCTTCTGGCCGCCGGCCTCCTCGCCCTGCTGGGGAAGCCGCTCCCGGTCCTGATCGCCGGTTCCATGCGCCTGGCCGGGGGGCAAGCCGACCAGTTCTACGTCCTGTTCGACCGGCTGGCGGCCAAGCCGCTCTGGATCCTGTCGCTGTTCCTGCTCCTCAAATGCGTCGCGGCCCTGGTCGGCCGGCGGCTGTCGCGGCCTTTCCTTACGGGATATGGGATCTTTTGGGGGGGCTATTTCCTCTGCAGCGGGATCTCTCTCGTCGGCTTCTTCCAGATCGGGTCTTTTTCCGCCGCCGGGAGGACGTTCAACGCCGTCCACAGCTATCTCGACGTCTTTGCCGCGCCTCTGATCTTTGCCTGCGGGATCTTCCTGTCCTCGCGCCTCCAAGGCGAAGCCCGGCGCAGGGGGGCCCGGACCTTCTTCTGGATCGGGTTCGCGTCCAAGGCATTATTCTGGGGGCTGGTCTTCTTATCTCACAGTTTCAACATACCGTTCGTGGCCGGAGTCCTTCTGCCCGTGCCGGCGCTGCTTTACCTGGCCGCTTTCTTGAGGAGGATGCCGCCGGACTCCGCGGGCCTGCCCGATGATCCTGCCGCCCTCGACTTGTTCTGCGAGAGATACGCCATTTCGCCGCGGGAGAAGGAGATCATCGTTCAGATCTGCGCCGGGCGCGGCAACCAGGCCATCGCCGACGCCCTGTTCATCTCCGTCCACACCGTCAAGCGGCACGTCAACCAGATCTACCAGAAAGTGCGGGTAAAGAACCGCGTCCAGCTGGCCAACGCCGTCCGGGAATCTTCGAAACCCTAATCGGATCGATCCCCCTGCGGCCTTTGTCGCGGGCTGTCTTGGACCCGGCCGGATCGCGCCTTATCCCCGCTCAGCTGCGGGGATAGGAGTAGAAGATCTTGGTCACGATCTTCCAGCCGTCGTCGAACTTGTAGAGCGAAAGCATGTCGGTGTAGACGGGCTTGTCCCCGCTCAGGAGCTCCAGGACGGCCACGGCCGCGTATCCCGAGACTTCGATCGTCTTGAAGACGGCGCGGGCCTTCGGGTCGAGGGGCAGGGGCTGGCGTTCGAAGCGGCGCACGAAGTTGTAGGCAGGCGCCTTCATCAGGTTCCCGTTGACGAATTGGACGATGTCGCAGCCCGGGTGCCAACCCTTGGCCACCGCGGCCGCATCGCCCTTGAGGAACATCGCATCCACATAAGATTCCTGCACGACTTTTTTTACGGCTTCCTTCTCCGCGTTCAGGTCGACTCCCGACTGAGCGGACGCGAGGCCCAGGCTCAGGATGCCGAGGAAACCTATGATAAGCGCTTTCTTCACGACGACCTCCAAGAAACGGGAAATTTCCGACGCATGTCGGATGGGGCGGAACGAACAAGAATCCGCCCTTGCTTAACGACCGTCGAACGGTTTTTATTACAAAGCGTTTCCAAGCCGGCCGGGGCCTCGGGTATAATAGGTCTTTCATGAGCCGATTCGTTGAAAAACTGAGCAAAGCCCTGGGCTTGAACTACGTCTGGTGGCATTGGCGTTGGCTTCGCTTCAAACAGAGGCTGAGAAGCTCTTTCTCGACGGACACAAACACCGTCCGGCATCTCAGGTCGAGGCAGAGAATCTGCCGTTGCGGCGCGCTGGCCGGAGCGGGGGAGCGGACCTGCAGTGTCTGCGGCGCAAAGCTTCCTTCGGCGGCCGCCAATTTCCTCTCCAAGGCCTTCGGGCTGATCCTGCCGGGGATCTCCCCGGTCACGGCCGGCCTCATTACCCTGATCGTCCTCGATTTCATCTTCCAGATGGTCCTCTCGAGCGGGAGCGCGCTGCTCAAGCCGGGCCTCGAAGCGCTGCTTCGCTCGGGCGCCCTGGAGACGCAGCTTGTGGCATCGGGCCAATGGTGGCGGCTTCTGACCAGCGTGTTCGTCCACATCGGCGTCATCCACTTGGCCTTCAACCTCTACGCCCTGGTCAGTGTCTCCCATTTCCTGGAGCGGGAGATCGGCTCCGCCCGCTACTTCTGCCTCTTCCTCCTGGCCGGGATCGGCGGGTCCGCAGCCTCCTATATGCTGCGGGCGGAGGTGGTGATGGCCGGCGCTTCGGGGGCCCTTTTCGGCCTGATCGGGTTCTCCATCGCCTATTTCCGCCGGCAAGGGGGCGCTCGGGCGCAGGCGATTCAAAGCTTCATGCTCAGGTGGGCGATCTACGGCTTCGTCTTCGGGCTTATGGTGCGGGCGGACAACATCGCCCATGCCGGCGGGTTTGCGGCCGGTTTCCTCCTCGGCTCGGTCATGGAGTTTCGGGAAGATGAGAAGAGGAAGCGGGCTCCGGCGTGGAATCTTCTGGCCGGCATTCTTCTCGTTGCCCTCGTTGTCGGCTTCGTCCTTCTGATCAAGGCGCCGCCGATCCGCTTCCTTTAGCCTGTCCGCCAACGGACACTTTCTGTCTCCCTTCCGGACAAATCCCGCTCCTCCCCTCGGGCTGGACTCCTGGCACGTTTCCCGCATAGGTAATGACGTCGCCTATTGTTCGACAGGAGATAAGTCATGTCATCCGATACGCTCGTCGCCGCCTCCTCCAAGCCGATCGTGCTCTCGCTTTTGCTTTCGGGCGAAAGCTACGGGTACCAGATTCTCCAGCGCGTCCGGCGGGTCTCGGGAGGGTCCCTGGAGTGGTCGAGCGCGATGCTCTACCCGGTCCTGCGCCGGATGGAGAAGGAGGGCTTGATCCGCTCGGAATGGCGCGTCTCCGAGGAGAACCGGATGCGGAAATACTACATGCTGACCGACGGCGGCCGCCGCGAGCTGGAAACGGAGCGGGCGCGCTGGAGCGATATCCAGAAGACCCTGCGCAAGCTTTGGGCCACGGCCGAGGCCGTCGAATGAGCGAGAAAGGAAAGCCCATGTTTGACCTGGAAAAAGCCATCCAATCCTGGAAGAAGGGCTTGGCCAAGGATCAGGCCCTCGAGGATACGTACATCTTGGAGCTCGAGGCGGTCCTGCGCGACGAAGTCGCGGACCGCGTCCGGGCGGGGCAGAGCGAAGAAGCGGCCTTTCACGCCGCAAGCGCCTCCATGGGGGAGGCCAAGGCGATCGGCGGCGAATTCTCCAAGATTCGACGCCCCCGAGGCAAGGGGCAGGGGCTTCGCCGGCGGATCATGCCCGATCTGCTCTGGAACTACGCTCGCGTCTCCCTGCGGAAGATCCGGCGCCAGAAAGGCTACTCCGCCATCAACATCGCCGGCCTTGCGGTGGGCCTGGCCTGCTGCATCCTGATGATGCTCTGGGTCGCGGACGAGCTGAGCTTCGACCGCTTTCACTCCAACAGGGACTCGATCTACCGGCTGATCACGGAGCGAAAGACCGACAACGGCGTCTTGCTCGACGCCCGCACGCTCACGCCACTGCTCCCGGCCCTCAAGGCCGCCCTTCCCGAAGTCGTCGACTTCACCCGCTATCAGGGGATGGAGACCTACGGCATCCGGCTCGGCGACGAGACCGTGTACGGCGACATGGTCGGCGTCGGCGAGTCGTCCTTCTTCACCATGTTCTCCTTTCCCTTCCTCAGCGGCGACCCGAGGACGGCGCTCGTCGAGCCGCGCTCGATCGTGCTCACGGAGCGCCTGGCCCGCAAGTATTTCGGTGACGCCGATCCGATGGGCAAGACCCTCGAGCTGTTGATGTCACGCGATCCCTACACCGTGACGGGCGTCATTCGGGACGTGCCGGAAAGCTCTCATCTTCATTTCGACTGCATGATCCCGGCCGTCAACATGACCCGCTACCACCACGTCAACTTCGAGAATTGGAACAGCACGTTTTTCTACGGTTACGTCCGGCTTTCGCCGCAAGCCGATCCCGCCGCGGTCGGCCGGAGGATGGCGGCCGTACTCGCGGACAAGGCTCCCGCTGCCAAGGCCGCCGTCCGCCTGCAGCCCCTGGCGGATGTCCACTTGAAGTCGGATTTCGCCTTCGACCTGGACAACTACGCCCAGGGAAGCGCCTCGACGTTGACGACCTTCTCCATGGCCGCGACTGCGGTGCTTCTCCTGGCCTGCATCAATTTCATGAACCTGGCCACCGCCCGCTCTACCAACCGGGCCAAGGAGGTCGGGCTGCGCAAGGTCTCGGGCGCCCGCCGTTCGGACCTCGTCCGGCAGTTCCTCGGCGAATCCCTGGTCACGTCGTTCGTCAGCCTGGCCTTGGCGGTGGCCCTGGTCGCGGTGGCCCTGCCGTTCTTCAACAGCCTGACCGGGAAGCATCTCGCCTTGGGACGACTGTTCAGCGCGGGAATTTTCGCGGCGGTTCTGGGCATTGCCATCCTGACCGGACTCCTTGCCGGCAGCTATCCGGCCCTGTATCTCTCGGCCTTCCGGCCGGCCAAGGTTCTGAGAGACAAAGGGCTTTCGGGCGGACGGGGATCGGCCGTCTTGAGAAAGGGCCTGGTCGTCCTCCAGTTCGCGCTCACCGTCTTTCTCGTCATCGGGACCATCGTCGTAGACAAGCAGCTGAGGTATGTCCGGGACAAGAACCTCGGCGTCGATACGCACCAGGTCCTGACGTTCGCGGCCGTGCCAGGCAAACTGGCCGATGCCCTGCGGGCCGACCCGGCCGTACTGGCCTTCAGCCAATCGATTCCGCCCGGTCAGGACATTCGGGATAACGACACCGTCTCCTGGGAGGGCAAAAATCCCGAGACCGTCATGCCCTTCCTTCCCCTGAGTGTGGATGAGGAGTACCTGAAGACATTCCGCCTCGGGATGGCGGAAGGCCGCTTCTTCGAGGCGGCGCGGACGTCCGATCCGGCCTCGGCCGTCGTGGTCAACGAGACGGCGGCCCGGGCCATGGGGCCGGGCTCGCCCCTGGGCAAGCGCCTGACGTATCGGGCCATGGACACCCAGGGGATCATGCGGGAGCATGACAGGGTCGTCATCGGCGTCATGAAGGATTTCCATCAGACTTCCCTCCATCGGGCCATCGAGCCCATGCTCTTCGTGAACAACGGCGACTCATACATGGTCTGTATGCGGATCCATCCTGCGAACACCCAGGCCACGCTGCAATCCTTGGAGAAGACCTGGAAATCGATCGTCCCCAACGTGCCCTTCTCCTTCCGATTCATCGATGACCAGATCGACGGCTTCTATAAATCGGAGCGGAAGGTGCGGGCGATCCTGGGCATGTTCACCATCCTTGCGCTTTTCACGGCCTGCCTTGGCCTCTCGGGGCTGGCCGCCTTCCTGGTCGAGCGGCGGACGAAGGAGATCGGCATTCGCAAGGTCCTGGGCGCCCCGGTCCGGAGTCTGGTCCTGACGCAGACCCGCGATTTCGCCGTCTGGGTCCTCCTGGCCAACGTCGCGGCCTGGCCGGCGGTTTATTACGCCGTCGGGCGTTGGCTGCGGGGCTTCGCCTATCATGTGACGCCCGGCGCCGGTCCCGCCGCGCTCGCGGCCGTCTTTTCTCTGTCCGTTGCGCTCCTGGCCGTCGGCTATAAGGCGATCCGCGCCTCGCTGGCGAACCCGGTGGATTCGCTGAAATATGAGTGAGGAGAGTACCCATGATAACCAGGCGGAATTTCTTCAGCTGGGCGGCGGCCGGACTGGCCGGGTGGGCGACCCGGCCTGCGGCCGGCTCGGGCGTTTATGCACCGGAGCCCGGCCAGGTGGCCATCACCTCGGATATCCGGACGAACATCGACGAAGCCTTGAAGGTCCCGCGGGTCGCCTCCTCCATGCCTGGTCCCTACCCCGGGATCGTGGTTCGGGTGCGTACGGGCCAAACGGCTTCGGCTGGTAAGATCGACCCGCGTCTGGCCAAGAGCGCCTTGGACCAGGGGCTGATGAAGCTGACCGGCAAGGGTACGGCCAAGGAGGCCTGGCGGGTCTTCGTCTCGCCCTCCGATCAGGTCGGGATCAAGGTCAATCCCATCCCGCATCTGCCGACGAGCCGTGAGCTGACGCAGGCGGTCATTGATGGGCTGGTCGAGGCGGGCGTTCCCAAGGCGCAGATCGCCGTCTGGGATCGCCGGCTGTTCCAGCTACATGAGGCGGGCTTTACGCCGGAGCGGTTCCCGGGCGTCGAGCTTCTCGGCACTGAAGTCTACGGGCCGAACGGGAAGTTCTTCGATGACAAGGGCGAGCTCTGGAGCCTGGCGCAACATCGACCGCGAAGCCCTTTCTTACTTCGCCGACCTCGACGGTGTCCACACGCCGGAAAACCTGCCCTACATGGTCAACGGTGGGAAGCATTCCTATTTCAGCCGGTTGGTGACCCACCGCTTCAGCAAGATCATCAACTTGCCCGTGCTGAAGAGCGTGCAGCCCGTGGGAATCTCCTTCGCCCTGAAGAACCTGGCCTATGGCGCGCTGAGCAACACCAGCCGGCTCCACAGGGTCGGCGTCAACGCCATCCCGGAGGCGTGCGCTTTTCCCTGCCTGCGGGATAAAGCGGTCCTCCACATCGGAGACGCGCTGCGGGCCAGCTATTACGGCGGTGTGGGCGCCCCGCCTCGGTATACTTGGGACGCCAACCGGCTGTTCATCGGCTCGGACGGGGTGGCCGTGGACCGGCTGGCCCAGGAATTCCTGACCGCCGAGCGCATCGCCCGCGGCGTCCAGACCGGGCCGAATCCCTCGGACCGCATCTACCTCGATATGGCCGCCAAGATGGGCCTGGGCGTTTCCGATGTTACGAAGATCGACCTGCGCGAGTTTACGATGACGACGTGAGTTTGGTTTTTTTTGGCTGCGCTTTTTGAGATTCTTATGTCACAGGCCATTTCTCCTTCTCCGAAGGATAAAAAGACACGAATTTATCCTTCTAAAAAGGAGAAAATTATTTTGTCAGCAAATATCAACCGATTCTACAGGGATCTTGGATCGGAATCGGGTCTGGACTAAAAGCTTACGGTCAGCCCGGCCGAAAGGGTCAGCAGGTCGGTGCGCGATCGCAGGGTGTCGTAGACGCCGGTCAGGCCCGTTTCGACCAGGTAATCGGCCCGGCCGCCCCGGGCGAAGCGCACGCCGAGGTCCAGGTCGAGCGAACCGGCCCGGCGGCCGTCCCTGTGCATGAAACCGATGAGGGGGACCATGACGCCGGCTCCGGCGCCGTAGGCGAAGGCCGTGTCCGAAGCGTTGTTCACGTTCATGTCACCGCTGTTGTCGTCATCCCAGTCGCCGTCGCCGATGCGGGTGTCCGTGGATAGGAAGTGCAGCCCGGCGAAGAGGTCCAGGTAGGGCCGCAAGAAGCCTCGTTCTGGCTGTAGGCGCAGGAAGACATCCCAAGTCAGGACGGAGTTGGTCGTCCGCACATCGACCAGGATGTCGGGGATGGTCAGCCCCAGCCAGGCGTCCCAGCGATCGGTGTCGTAGGCGCCGAAGCCGAACCGCGTGCCTATCAGAAGGGGACCGCGCGAAGGCCGGACGGCGAAGCTCAAGGCTCCGCCCCAGACGGTCCGGCCCATGAGGTCGTGGAACTCGCCCCTCGGCAGGGCGGGGGAGAAGGAGAGCCCGAACTGGATCTCGGCCGGGGAGGCGGCCGCGGGCTGAGGAAGCCCGAACCCGGCCAGGAAAAACGCGAGGAGGGAAGCCGCGAGGGTTGTCTTCTTGTTGCTCATCGAATCTCTGCTCCTTCCGGAGCCGCCAAGCTCCGGGTTCAAGGCTAATGCAAGCCGCGTGCCACTCCGGCCTCCCCTGAGAACAGGGAGCGGGATGTCCCAGCCGGGGGACATTCGTCCCCTCCACCTACTCGTCAGATGTGCAGCTCGACCACGTCCTGGTCCTGCAGCACCTCGTCGCGGGTGACCATCTGGCCGCTGAATGAGCCTTCCCGCCAGAGCCGGGCGTAGGCCAGCTTCTCGGCGAAGTCCTTGTGCACGGAGCGGGCGATGTCCAAGACGTTGGCCCCGCGCTTGAGGACGTGGGGGTCGGTGAGCTCGACCTTCTTGCCCGGCGGCTTGCTGTAGGCCCGGATGACCCGCAGGAGGTCGAAGATCCGCCGCCGCAGGTCCTCGAGCCCCTGCCCCGTCTCCGACGGAGACGGGGACGATGGGCAGCTGGGCTTCGTAGAAGAACTTGAGGGCTTCCAGATTCTCCCCCGACGGATCGAGGTCGGCCTTGGCGGCGACGAGGAACGACCGCTTGCGGAAGATCCGCACCGCCTCCTCGGCCGGCGGCACAAAAGCGTCCGAGACGAACTCGACCTTCTTGTCCTTGAGCCGGGCGAAGAGCGTCTCGAGCAGGCCCGGTGTCTCCGGCGCCGCGGCGTCGGCCACGACCAGGGCGACGTCGGCCACCTTGATCAGCTCGACCTGCCAGCTCTCCATGAACTCGGCGGTGATGGGGGGCAGGTCCACGAGCTGGACCTTGACGTTCTCGAACTTCATCATGAAGGGGGCGGGTGCGCGGGTCGTGAAGGGATAGTCGCCCACCTCGACCTCGGCCCCGGTCAGGGCTTTGATCAGCGATGACTTGCCCGAGTTCGGCGGCCCGACCAGGATGACTTGCCCGGCGCCGCTCTTGTCGATGATGATAGGAGACGCCGTGCTTGCCGGAGGCGGCGGCCTTCTGCTGCTCCTCCTTGAGCTTGGCGATCTTGGAGCGGTGCTGGGCGACCATCTTCTCGGTGCCCTTGTGCTTGGGGATGAGGCGCAGCAGCTCCTCGTAGATCTCGATCTTCTCGGCCGGAGTGACGGCCGTGCGGAGCTTCTTTTCCGCCTCCATGTACTGCGGGGTCAGGTTGGCCGCCATGCCCGGATTATACCAAAAAAACCGTCCGGCGACGAGGCCTCCGGGAGAGCGGCCGCGTCCAGCTCGCCTCCTCCTCCCCAAACCCTGGGGCTTGGGCCGCGGGCTCCGGCCACCAAATCTTGTGGAAAACGGCCTTTTTTTTCCTTTACTCCGGAGAGGCTTCCCGGGGTATAATTCCGACTTAGAAACAAGGCCTTTTCGGCCTCTAGGGACAGAGACATATATCGCTCGCAATAAAAGAGTTAGGTGCCCATGTCCGAACAAAAGTATTCAGCCGAAAGCATCAAGGTCCTGAAGGGCCTGGAAGCGGTCCGAAAACGGCCCGCCATGTACATCGGGAGCACGGGCTCGGACGGCCTCCACCACCTGGTCTACGAGGTCGTGGACAACTCCATCGACGAGGCCCTGGCCGGCTTCTGCAAGAACATCGAGGTCACCATCCACGTCGACAATTCCATCACCGTCATCGACGACGGCCGCGGCATCCCGGTCGAGATGCATCAAGAAGGAAGAAGAAATCGGCCGCCGAGGTCGTCCTGACCATCCTGCACGCCGGCGGCAAGTTCGACGACAAGTCGTACAAGGTTTCGGGCGGCCTGCACGGCGTCGGCGTCTCGGTCGTCAACGCCCTGTCCAAGCGGCTGGACCTGGAGATCAAGCGCGACGGCGGCATCTTCGTCCAGAGCTACGAGCGGGGCGCCCCGCTGGCCAAGCTCAAGCAGGTCGGCAAGACCAAGAAGACCGGGACCAAGATCACCTTCTGGCCGGACGACGAGATCTTCGAGACTGACCGAATACGACTTCGAGATCCTGACCCAGCGGATGCGCGAGCTGAGCTTCCTCAACCAGGGCATCCGCATCGCCATCACCGACGAGCGGGCGGGCAAATCGCACGACTTCCAGTACAAGGGCGGCATCCTGGAGTTCGTCCAATACCTCAACCAGAACAAGAACGTCCTCAACCCCCGGCCGATCCTGTTCGAATGCCAGAAGGACGACATCCAGGTCGAGCTGGCCTTCCAGTACAACTCGAGCTACAACGACAACATCTTCACCTTCGTCAACAACATCAACACCCACGAGGGCGGCACCCACCTGATCGGGTTCAAGTCGGCCCTGACCCGCTGCCTCAACTCCTACGCCGAGAGCCACAACCTGCTCAAGGACCTGGGCTCGAGCAGCCTCTCGCGGCGACGACGCCCGCGAGGGCCTGACCGCGGTCCTCAGCGTCAAGATGCGCGACCCCCAGTTCGAGGGCCAGACCAAGACCAAGCTGGGCAACTCCGAGGTCAAGGGCATCGTCGAGTCGCTGGTCAACGAGCAGCTGGCCGCCTACCTCGAGGAGAACCCGACCAACGCCAAGCGGATCATGCTCAAGGCCCTGGACGCGGCCCGGGCCCGCGAAGCCGCCCGCAAGGCCCGCGAAATGGCCCGCCGCAAGAGCGTGCTCGAAAGCTCCTCCCTGCCGGGCAAGCTGGCCGACTGCCAGGAGCGCGACCCGGCCCTGGCCGAGATCTACCTGGTCGAGGGCGATTCCGCCGGCGGCTCGGCCAAGCAGGGCCGCGACCGCCGCTTCCAGGCCATCCTGCCGCTCAAGGGCAAGATCCTGAACGTCTGGAAGGCCCGCCAGGACAAGATCTTCAACAACGAGGAGATCGGATTCATGGTCGCCGCCCTGGGCACCTCCATCGGCGAGACGGAGTCGAGCCTCGACAAGCTTCGCTACCACAAGGTCATCATCATGACCGACGCCGACGTGGACGGGTCGCACATCCGGACCCTGCTGATGACCTTCTTCTACCGCCACATGAAGTCGCTGATCGAAAAGGGCTTCGTCTACATCGCCCAGCCGCCGCTCTACAAGATCACCCGCGGGCCGCGAAATCCTGTATCTCAAGGAGGAGCGGGCTTACGAGAAGTGGATCGTCAAGAAGATCTCCGAGGACTTCAAGGTCCGGGTCAAGGGCCACAAGGAGATTTTCGAGGGCGAGAAGTTCCGCAAGCTCTTCCTCCGGATCATGCAGAAGAAGAGCTACATCCAGTTTCTGGAGCGCAAGAACTACCCCTTCTTCCTGATCGAGCTGCTCGTCCGCGAGGGCGTTTCCGACCTGGACTACCTGCAGGACCGCAAGAAGGTCAAGCGCCTGCAGGGCCTGATCGAGGCCAAGGACCTCAAGGTCGAGATGAGCCAGGACGAGGAATACGACACCTTCGAGCTGGCCGTCAAGTTCGGGGTCAACGGCATGTCCGTAACCTGCCGCGTCAACCACGACCTGATCGAGTCGTCCGAGTACAAGGCCCTGTTCAAGATCTACGAGGAGCTGAAGGACTTCACCGCGCCCTACGAGGTCATCAGCGACGGCGAGACCGTCCAGATCGAGAACGAGACCAAGCTGGTCGACTTCCTGCACGAGAAGGGCAAGAAGGGCGTCTCCATCCAGCGCTACAAGGGCTTGGGCGAGATGGCCCCCGAGCAGCTCTGGGAGACGACCATGAACCCCGAAAACCGCTCCCTGCTGCGCGTCTCGATCACGGATGCCGTCACGGCCGACGACGTCTTCGACGTCCTGATGGGCGACGAGGTCGAGTCGCGCAAGAAGTTCATCGAAGCCAACGCCCACTTGGTCCAGAACCTGGACATCTGACGCGGACCATCCCCGATAGGCAACCATCATGGCAAAGAAAACCATCCGCGACCCGAAAAACCAAGCCCGGCGCCCCCCGCGAGGACGACGCCGACTCCCGAAGCCCCGGCCGAGGCCGAAAAGAAAAGGCGCCCCAGACCCAGCAGGGGCTGTTCCCGATGGCGGCCGACCTCTCGGTCGTCAGCCTCGAGGAGGAGATGAAGCGCTCCTACCTCGACTACGCCATGCGCGTCATCATCGGCCGGGCCATCCCGGACATCAAGGACGGCCTCAAGCCCGTCCACCGGCGCTGCCTGTACTCCATGTACGAGACGGGGACGACCTACAACAAGCCCTACAAGAAGTCGGCCCGCATCGTCGGCGACGTCATCGGCAAGTACCACCCCCACGGCGACCAGGCGGCCTACGACACGATCGTCCGGATGGCCCAGGACTTCAGCATGCGGGCCGTCCTGGTCGACGGCCAGGGCAACTTCGGGTCGCATCGACGGCGACCCGCCGGCGGCCATGCGCTACACCGAAGTCCGCATGAGCAAGCTGGCCTCGGAGATGCTGGCCGACATCGAGAAGGACACGGTCAACTTCGTCCCGAACTACGACGAAAGCCTGACCATGCCCGAGGTCCTGCCGGCCCGCTTCCCCAACCTGCTGGTCAACGGCAGCTCGGGCATCGCCGTCGGCATGGCCACCAACATCCCGCCCCACAACCTGGGCGAGGTCTGCGACGCGGTGTCGTACCTGATCGAGCACCCCAACGCCTCGCTGGACAAGATCATGAAGTTCATCCCCGGCCCGGACTTCCCGACCGGGCGGCTACATCTTCAACCGGGAGGGCATGCGGGACGCCTACCGCGACCGGCCGCGGCAGCATCCAGATCCGGGCCAAGTCGATGATCGAGCGGGGCGACAAGGGCGAGCGGGAGCGGATCGTCGTCACCGAGATCCCCTACGCCGTCAACAAGTCGCGCCTCCTGGAGAGCATCGCCGAGCTGGTCAACGCCAAGAAGATCGAGGGCATCGCCGACATCCGCGACGAGTCCGACCGGGAAGGCATCCGGGTCGTGATCGAGGTCAAGCGGGGCGAGCTGCCCGAGGTCGTCCTGAACAACCTCTACAAGCACACCCAGCTGCAGACCTCCTTCGGCATCATCATGCTGGCCATCGTCGACAAGCAGCCGCGCGTGCTCGGCCTGATCGACATGATGAAGTATTTCGTCGCCCACCGCCAGGACGTCATCCGGCGGCGGACCCGGCACGACCTGAAAAAGGCCGAAGCCCGGGCCCACATCCTGGAAGGGCTGACCATCGCCCTCGACCACCTGGACGCCATCATCAAGCTCATCCGCGCGTCGAAGAACGCCGAAGAGGCCCGGACCGGGCTTGATGGAGAAGTTCAAGCTGTCGCAGCTCCAGGCCCAGGCCATCCTGGAGATGCAGCTGCAGCGGCTGACCCACCTGGAGCGGGAGAAGATCGTCCAGGAGTACCAGGAGGTCAAGGCGCTTATCGCCAAGCTGCGCAAGATCCTGTCCTCCGACAAGATGGTCATGGACATCATCGGCCAGGAGCTGCGCGAAGATCAAAACCGCCTTCGGCGACGCCCGCCGGACCGAGCTTCGCGACGAGGTCGTCACCGACCTGCGGCCGGAGGACCTGATCAAGGAGGAGGACGTGGTCGTCCTCTTCACCCAGTCCGGCTACGTCAAGCGGACCTCGCTGTCGTCCTATCATTTCCAGATCCGCGGCGGCAAGGGCCGCAAGGGCATCAGCATGAAGGCCGAGGACGTGGTCGAGTCGCTGTTCGTCTGCTCGACCCACTCCTACCTGATGTTCTTCACCAACATCGGCCGTGTCTACTGGCTGAAGGCCCTGGAGATCCCGGACGTCGGCGTCGCCGGCCGGGGCAAGGCCATCGCCAACCTGATCGAGTTCCAGCCGAACGAGAAGTGCACCTCGGTCGTGGCGGTCAAGGACTTCGTCGAGGACAAGTACATCGTCATGATGACGACGGACGGCCAGATCAAGAAGACGGCCCTCAACGAGTTCCAGAACATCCGCAAGGGCGGCATCATCGCCATCGGCCTGCGGCCCAAGGCCCAGCTGATGTGGACCCGGCTGACCGACGGCAAGCGCGACCTGGTCATCGCCACCAAGCTGGGCAAGGCCATCCACTTCGGGGAGAAGGACATCCGGTCCATGGGCCGCACCGCGGCCGGCGTGCGCGGCATGACCCTGGGCAAGAAGGACGAGGTCATCGGCATGGTGGCCATCGCCCCAGAGGACAAGTTCATCTTCACGGCCAGCGAGAAGGGCTACGGCAAGAAGACCGAGATCGACCTCTACCGCAAGACCCGCCGCGGCGGCAAGGGCATCACCAACCTCAAGGTCACGCCCAAGATCGGCCACGCCATGGGCATCCTCGGGGTGGGGGAGGACGACCTGCTGGTCGTCACGGTCTCGGGCAAGGTCATCCGGATCAAGACGACCCAGGTCCGGGCTTCCGGCCGGGCGACGCAGGGCGTGCGCCTGATCAACCTGGACGAGCAGGACCGGGTCTGCTCGGTCGCCAAGGCCAACGAGAGCGAGTAAGAGGGATCGGGCGACGGGGGCCGAAAACGCTCATGCCCCCAGCGAGGGAAACTCGCTGCGAAACCTGCGGAAGATATATCGAGCGCTTTTCGTTGACACCGTGCCCTTCGAATCCATAGAATTTGCCCACCTTAACAGCAGCCGCCAAGGAGGCGCACTATGGTTACGACTCTGGCCGAAATCTTTCTCAACACCGTCAAGACCTATCCCAAGCCCGATTTCATGCTGGTCAAGAGGGAAGGCCGCTACGCGCCCATCTCGACCCAGGAGTTCGGCGACACCGTCAGGCATCTCGCCCTCGGCCTGCACGCCCTCGGCCACGCCAAGGGCGACAAGCTCATCATCCTGTCCGAGAACCGGCCCGAATGGGTCATGGTCGATCTCGCCGACCAGTGCCTGGGCGGCGATCACCGTCCCGGTCTACACCACCCTGGTGCCGGAGCAGGTCAAGTACATCATCAACGACTCCGACGCCGCCGTCGTGGTCGTCAGCAACGCCTTGCAATGGAGGAAGGTCGAGGCCGTCCGCGACGACCTGCCGGCCGTCCGCCGCTTCGTGACCATGGCGACCGAGTCGCCCGCCCCGGGCGTGCTGACCTTCGCCGAGGTCCTGGCCAAGGGCCGGGCCCTGGCGGCGGAGAAGCCCGAGCTCTTCGAGACGCTGGCCAAGGCCGTCCGGCCCGAGGACGACGGCCTCCATCATCTACACCTCGGGCACGACCGGGCTGCCCAAGGGCGTCATGCTGACCCACGCCAACCTGGTCACCAACGTCACCTCCGCCTCGACCATCATCGCCTTCTCCGACAAGGACACGGTGCTCTCCTTCTTGCCCCTGTCCCACATCCTGGAGCGGATGGTCACCTTCACCTACATCTACAAGGGCTGCACCATCGCCTACGCCGAGAGCATCGAGACGGTGGCCGAGAACCTGCTCGAAGTCAAGCCGCACATCATGGTCAGCGCGCCCCGCGTCTTCGAGAAGATCTATGCCAAGGTCATGGACACGGTCCTGTCGAGTCCGGGCCTGCGCCGCAAGATCTTCTTCTGGGGCCTCAAGGTGGGCAAGGCGGCCAGCGCTCGCAAGCTCCTGGGCAAGCCGGCGGGCGGGTTCAAGCTCCATCTGGCCCAGAAGCTCGTCTTCTCCAAGATCATCGCCAAGACCGGCGGCCGGGTCCGCTTCTTCGTCTCCGGCGGCGCCCCGCTGTCCAAGGACATCGCCGAGTTCTTCCACGCCATCGGGCTGATCATCCTGGAGGGCTACGGCCTGACCGAGACGTCCCCGGTCATCTCCATCAACACCTTCGAGAAGATCCGCTTCGGCAGCGTCGGACCGATCCTGCCGGGAGTGGAAGTCAAGATCGCGGCCGACGGCGAGATCCTGGTCAAGGGGCCCAACGTCATGAAGGGCTACTACAAAAAGCCCGATGAAACCCGAGAAGCCTTCACCGAGGACGGCTGGTTCAAGACCGGCGACATCGGGATCCTGGACGCGCAGGGGATCCTGACCATCACCGACCGCAAGAAGGACCTGATCGTCACGGCCGGCGGCAAGAACGTGGCTCCGCAGCCGATCGAGAACATCCTCAAGACCAACCCCTATATCGCCAACGCCGTCGTCGTCGGCGACCGTCGCCGCTTCATCAGCGCCCTGATCGTGCCCAACTTCGAGAAGCTCGAGGACTATGCCAAGTTCTCGCGCATTCCCTTTGCCGACCGGGCCGCGCTGGTCCGCAACGACCAGATCGTCAGCTTCCTGATGGGCGAGATCAACCGTTCCACGCCGCACCTGGCGCCCTACGAACGGGTCAAGAAGATCGTGGTCCTGGACCGCGACTTCGACATCGAGCAGGGCGAGATCACGCCGTCGCTCAAGGTCAAGCGCAACATCGTCGAGGGCAAGTACAAGGCTCTCCTCGACTCCCTGTACCAGGAGTAGGACGGCCGGGGCGGGCGGACAAAGCCCTTCCTTCAGTTCCTGTCGGGGGGCGCGGGCCTTGTTTTTAGGGCCCGGCCGTCGGGGCGGGATCAGGACTCGGAACGGCCGGAGGCTTCTCCGGGCGCCGCGTCCGCGGCGGGGGGAAATTCGCCGGCTTTGGTCCAGTAAAGGATGCGGCCGCAGGCTTCACAAGTGATGATGGCTTTGCGTCCGATCAGCTCGTCCAGCAGCTGCGGCCGGACGCGCATTTGGCAGAGCGAGCAGAAGTCGTCCGTGACCTCGGACATGGCCACGCCGCCCTTCTTGATATGGATGCGGTTGTAGAGCTTGACCTGTTCGGGGGGGATGGTCGGCAGGAGCGCGGCCCGCTCGGCTTGGGCCGCGGCCTTGCGGGCTTCGAGGTCGGTCTGCTCCTCGGCCACGGCCTTCTTCTCGGCCTTCAGCTCCACTTCCTGGGCGGCCTGGGCGACCTGGGCGGCTTTAATCTCCTTCTCGATGTCGTCGGCGGCGATCATCTCGTTGAGGATGGTCTCCTCGATGCCGTCGATTTTCGCCTGGGTCTCGGTGATCTCCTTCTTGATGGCCTCGTATTCCTTGTTCGACTTGACGTCATTCAGCTGCCGCTTGTACTTGGAGATGGTCTCGCGGATGGACTTGATCTCGCCCTCCAGGTCGCGGCGGTGCTTCTGGTTGGCGGCCAGCTTCTCCTTGGCCCGCAGCACCAGGTCGGCGGTGGCCTGGATCTTCTGGTCGATGGCCTCGAAGCGGGCGGGAACGGCGTCGAGAAGGGAAAGGAGTCCGGCTATTTCGGAGTCCACATTCTGGAGATGGATCAGTCGATTAAAGGCGATATCCACAATTTGTCCCTCTGTTCAGATGGGCCTACCAGGATTCGAACCTGGGACCAACCGGTTATGAGCCGGGAGCTCTACCGCTGAGCTATAGGCCCGGTCCGCATATTTATACCAGAGTGCCGGGCCAGGGTCAATTGACCGTTATTAATGTCCGTTAGTGAAGCTTTTCAGCTTCTTGGAGCGGCTGGGATGCTTCAGCTTGCGCAGGGCCTTGGCCTCGATCTGCCGGATGCGCTCGCGGGTGACCTTGAACTGCTGGCCGACCTCTTCCAGGGTGTGCTCGTTGCCGTCGCCCAGCCCGAACCTCATCTTGAGGACCTTGGCTTCGCGCTCGGTCAGGCTCTTGAGGGCCTCCTCGATCTGCTCGCGCAGGTTGATATGGATGACCGTCTCGGGCGGCGAGGGCATGACCTTATCCTCGATGAAATCGCCCAGATGGCTGTCCTCCTCCTCGCCGATGGGGGTCTCGAGCGAGATGGGCTCCTGGGCGATCTTGATGATCTTGCGGACCTTGCCGACCGGCATGTCCATCTTCTTAGCGATCTCCTCCGAGGTCGGCTCGCGGCCGATCTCCTGGACGAGCTGGCGGCTGACCCGGATCAGCTTGTTGATCGTCTCGATCATGTGGACCGGGATGCGGATGGTCCGGGCCTGGTCGGCGATGGCCCGGGTGATGGCCTGGCGGATCCACCAGGTGGCGTAGGTGCTGAACTTGTAGCCGCGGCGGTACTCGAACTTGTCGACGGCCTTCATCAGGCCCATGTTGCCCTCCTGGATCAGGTCCAGGAACTGCAGGCCGCGGTTGCTGTACTTCTTGGCGATGGATACGACCAGGCGCAGGTTGGCCGCGACCAGCTCCTTCTTGGCCTGGTCGCTGATCTTCTTGCCCGTGGTGATCGAGCGGACGATCTTGCGCAGGCTGGGCGAGTCGAGGCCGACGTCCTTTTGGACGATCCGGATCTGGCGGCTGATGTCGCGCAGCTTCTCGACCAGATCCTCGTCGGGCTTCTTGCGGCGCGACTTGGCCAGGAGGAGCTCCATCTCCTCCTTCTTCTCCTCCAGCAGGTTCACGGCGTGGAGGCGCTGCCGGAGGATGTCGATGATCTTCTCTTTCTGGCTCGAGCGCAGGTTGAGGTCGCGGATGGAGCTGGACATCTCGACGATGATCCGGCTGCGGGACAGGGCGTTCTTGCGGTTGTTGGGGATTCGGTCCAGCTTCCGGCTCAGGTCGTGGATGCGTTTGATCTTGCCCAGGATCAGCTTCTTCTTCTCTTCGAGCTTACCCTCGGCGATGTCGTCCTCGGAGACGTCGAACATCTCCTGGATGACCATGGCATCGACCTTGATCCGTTCCTCCAGGCTGAGGACCTCGTTCATGACCAGGCGGGTCTTGCTGAGCGCTTTGACGATGGCCTTCTCGCCCCGCTCGATCTCGCGGGCGATGGCGATCTCGCCCTCCCGGGTCAGCAGCGAGATGTTGCCCATCTCGCGAAGGTAGAGCTTGACCGGGTCGGTGGTCCGCTCCAGCCCCTGGGTCGAGACCAGCTCGTTCTTGCGGCGGCGGGGGATGACCTCGCGCTGCTTCTGGTCCAGGATCTTGATGCCGTAGTCGTCGATCGAGCTCAGGAAGTCGTCGAAGTTGCCCTCGGACTCGAGCTCGTCCTGGAAGGTCTTGTCGATGTCTTCGAACAGCAGGTAGCCCTGCTTGCGGCCCTTGGAGATCAGCTCGGAGATCTCCTGCTTGGCGACCTTGGGGGCGGCCGCGGGACGGATGACCTCCGCGACGGGCTTGCTCTTCGGCGCCTTGGCTGGCTTCATCGGCTTTTGGGGCTTCATCTATTCATACGCTCCGTTCCGGCGTCTTGTTGCCTTGATCGCGCTTCCACGAGGAGCTCGCGGGTCAGCTCCTGCTTGCGGCGCATGAGCTCGGCGACGCGAGCTTCGTCGCCGGCCTTGGCAGCCCCGGCGATCTCCCCTTGGATCCTCTTGACTTCCGCTTCCTTGGCCGTCCGGCGCAGGGCGACCAGACAGTCCAAGGCTTCCTCCAGGCTGGGATCGCAGCCTTTTTCGAGCATGGCCCGACCGACCTGGCGGGAGAGGGCGGGGCCCAGCTCTTTTTGTAACTCGTGGAGAATGAGATTCTTCTCCGTTTGGAAACGGTCCTGTATTATCCTAAAAACGGGTCCGCTTTTCAAGCCATAAATTGCCTCCGTCCCGCAGACGGGCAGGATCTCCGGCCAAAGGTCGCGCCGCTCGAGCAGGATCTGGATCAGGCGCCGCTCGGCGGGGAAGAGCTCCCCGTCCGCCTCCGGACCCCGCTCCTGGGGGGATGGCTGGGCCAGCCGGCGCAGGACGAGCTCGTCGATCTTGAGCGTCTCGGCCGTTTCGCGGAGGTATTCGCTCCGGATGACGGCGTCGGGGATGGCCTCGAGCGCGGCCAGGATGCCCTTGAGGACGCGGGTCTTGACCTCGGGCACGGCCATGCGCTGGCCCTTGACCGACTGCTCCAGGAAGAACTGGATGCCCGTGGGGGCCTTCTCCAGCCGCTCGCGGAACTCCTCCGGCCCCCGCTTCTTGAGGAAGGCGTCGGGGTCGAGTCCGTCCGGCAGGACCAGGACGCGGCCTTCCAGCCCCTTCTCGAAGAGCAGGGGCAAGGCCCGGAAGGAGGCCGTCTGCCCCGCCGCGTCGCCGTCGTAGGCCAGCACGATCCGGGGGGCGAACCTCTGGGCCAGGCCCAGCTGGCTGGTCGTCAGGGCCGTGCCCAGCGAGGCGGCTACGTTGCGGAAGCCGGCCTGGTAGAGCGAAAGATAGTCCGTGTACCCCTCGACGAGAATCGTTTCCCCGGCCTGCCGGATGGCGTCCTTGCTCATGGCCAGGCCGTAGAGCAGATGCCCCTTGGTGTAGAGCGGCGTGTCGGGCGAGTTGAGATACTTGGGGTCGACGTCGAAGAGCGTCCGTCCGCCGAAGCCGACGATCTTCCCGGTCAGCCCGGTGATGGGGAAGATGACCCGGCCGCGGAAGCGGTCGTAGTAGTCCCCGGGCTTCTTGCCCGGCAGGACCAGCCCGCCTTTCTCCAGCAGCTCGGCCGAAACCCCTTTGGCTTTGAAGGTGGACGTCAGGCCGTCCCAGGAGTTGGGCGCGTAGCCGATCTTGAAGTCGGTGATGATCTCCTCGGACACGCCGCGCTTCTTGAGGTATTCCTGGGCCTTACGCCCCTCAGGACCCGTGGTCAGGCTCTTGCGGAAGAAGGCCAGGGCCGACTCGTTCAGCTTGACGATCTGCTCTTCCAGATGGAGAGCCTGGGGGCTCAACCGCCGCTGGTCGGGAACGGGGATGTTGTAGCGCTCGGCCAGAGTTCGCAGGGCCTCGGGAAAGGTCAGGTTCTCCTTCTCCATGACCAGGGAGAAGACGTCACCGCCGACACCGCAGCCGAAGCAGTGGTAGAGCTGCTTGTCGGCATCGACGGTGAAAGAGGGGGTCTTCTCGCTGTGGAACGGGCACAGTCCGACATGCTTGCGACCGCGGGCCCGCAGGGTCGTGTACTGCGAGGCGATCTCGACGATGTTGGCGGCTTGGCGGACTTGTTCGACGATTTCCATGGATAAGGGCCGACGCCCGGACGAAAATTTATCTCAATATAGGGTCCGATCCACTCAATGTCAAGGAAATCGAGGTCCGGGCCCGCATCTTTGACCTTCCGGCTTGGTCAAGCCGGGACGCTTCGCCTAAAGTATACTAAAACTATATACAAAACAACAACTTAAACGGTGATGACCGACCAAGCGATGCCCGCCCGTTCTCAGAGGTGGTTGATCAGGCTGGCCAGGTAGCCGGCGCCGAAGCCGTTGTCGATGTTGACCACCCCGACGCCCCCTGGGCAGGAGTTCAGCATGGCCAACAGGGCGGCGACGCCCTTAAAGCTGGCGCCGTAGCCGACGCTGGTCGGGACGGCGATCAGGGGGACATGGAAGAGTCCGGCCACAACGCTGGGCAGGGCGCCCTCCATGCCGGCGCAGGCGATGATGACCCGGGCCTTCTTGATCCGCTCGTATTCGCCCAAGAGCCGGTGCAGGCCGGCAACGCCGACGTCGTAGGTTCGCTCGACCTCGTTGCCCAGCATCTCGCAGGTGACGAAAGCCTCCTCGGCCACGGCCATGTCGGAGGTTCCTGCCGTCAAGATGAAGATCTTACCCGCGCCGGGCCGGACGGGACGCTTTTTGAGGAAGGCAATCCGGCCGTGGGCGTTGTAGGCAACCTTGGGGATGGCCCGCTTCAGCTTGGCGTAGGTGGAGGCTTCGATCCGGGTCACCAGCAGGCTGGCCCCCTTGGCCACGATGCATTTGGCGATGCGGATGATCTGTTCGTCGGTCTTGCCCAGGCCGTAGATGACCTCGGGAAAGCCTTTGCGGAGCTCCCTGTGGTGATCGACCTTGGCGAAGTCGAGGTCTTCGTAGGGGTAGTCCTTGAGGGCGTCCATGGCCTGGCGCGGCGAGAGCGTCCCCTTGCGGACACGCTCCAGGATGTCTTCGAGCTGGCTCTTCATGGCCGGATTCTACCACGACTAGGCTGCCGGGCCGAAGCGGAGCGGGATTTGACCGGGCTGGGGGTCAGCGCAGCACCGAGGGGGGAGCTTGTCTCCCCCCTGGAAGTGTCCCGTCTCCAGGGAAATTATGGTCTTGGAATTTATGAGACGGGACACTAGAATAGCGGCATGCCCGCCGCCCGAACGCTCCGCCGCCCCGCCGATGTCCGCGGCCTGGGCGTCCACTCCGGCAAGCCTGTCGTCCTCCACATCCTTCCTTTCGAAGGGGACGGCATCATCTTTCGCCGGGTCGACCTGGGGAAGGCCGAGATGGGGCTGGCCTTGGACTGCGTCGAATCGCGGAACAGCACCGCTCTTGTCGGAGAGCGGTTCAAGGTCCAGACTATAGAACACGTCTTGGCCGCCCTCTCCGCCTCGGGTGTGACGAGCGCCGTTCTGGAGGTGGACGCTGATGAAATGCCGATCATGGACGGCAGCGCCCTGCCTTTCATCCGGGCCATCGGGGAGGCGGGATTGGCCGACCTCGGGCGGCCGACCTCGGGGCTGCGGGTCGTCAAGACGCTGGCCGTCGAGGAAAAGGGGGCCTGGGTCCGGCTGGAGCCGATCGCGGCGGGTGAGCCTGCCCGGCTGGACTATGAAATCGCCTACGACCATCCGGCGATCGGAGCCTCCCGGCTCGAGCTGCCTCTGATGCCCGGAGTCTTTGCCGCCGAGATTGCGCCGGCCCGGACTTTCGGCTTCCTCAAGGACGTCGAATCCCTGCACGCCCACGGGCTGGCCCTGGGTGCCTCTCTCGAGAACACCGTGGCTCTGGACGACCGCGGCGTCGTCAACCCGCCGCTCCGGTTCCCGGACGAGTTCGTTCGCCACAAGCTCCTCGATCTCACGGGGGATCTGGCCCTTCTCGGCCGCCCCTTCCTGGGCCGCGCTTCGGCCTACAAAGCCGGCCACCGCCTGCATTTGGCCGCCGTCAAAGCCCTTCTCGACCGGCCGGACTGTTGGGAATTGTTCACTTAATTTCCTTATTCGGGTTTTTCCGTTCTTTAATTAGGCGAAGGGTATGCCCCTCCGAAACCCACGGACTTTGCCGCCCTAATAGGCCCGAAGAGAAGGGCCTTTTAGGGTTGACGACCGAGCACTACAAATAGTTTTTTTGCTTGGGCGAGGGCATTTGGGGGGCCGAAACCACAGGCTTTTGCAGCCCTAAGCGCCAGCTTAGGGTCGGCGAGGGAGCGGGCACGGTTCCCTGCCTTTGGCAGGGAGAGCGACCGAGCCGACCAGAGCGAGCTCCCTCGCTGGGGGAGCGAGCGTTTTCGGCCCTCCAATGCCCGAGCCCTTCCGCGCTGGGGAATGGATCGTGTTTCGGGGGGCATACCCTGAGCCCTTCTTATGGACATATCCCGGCCGGTCGTGTAAAATACGTCCCATCTTCGATTTGGGAGTGTCATCGTGAAAGACGAACGGACGAAAAAGGATGAATACCAGAAGGCGCTGACCGCCTATTCCGATGCCTTGAAGGAATTCCGCAGGGGCAAGTTCGAAAAGGCGGCCGAAATACTGCGCGGCCTCGTGGAGAAACACCCCGGAGAGCGCGAGTTTGCCGACCGAGCCCGTACCTACCTGGCCATTTGCGAGGAGCGCCTTCGCGAGCCGCGCGAGGTCCCGAATCCCAAAACTTTCGAGGACTTCTGCCATCACGGCGTCTACCGCATGAACCGCGGCGAGTATGACGAGGCTCAGAAGATGTTCGACAAGGCGGCCAAGCTCAACCCCGAAGCCGCCGTAGTGCCTTACCTGACCGCCGGGCTGCTTGCGGCCCAGGGCAAGGTCGACGAAGCCATGGAGTCCCTCAAGAAGGCCGTTCTGGCCGATAAGTTCTACAAGACCCTGGCCCAGAACGAAGCCGATTTCGAGCCGCTCTGGGACGATAAAAGGTTCAGGCTTCTGACGCGTATGGCATGAAAAACAGGCTGATCGCGATCATCCCGGCGGGGGGAGAGGGCGCCGGGTTCGGATCGATCGCTTCCCGGCTTCTCCATCCTCTGCTTGGGGCAACCCCGTTGTCGTTGGCCGTCGCAACGGCCCGTAGCGCCGGCGCTTCGCGCATACTGGCTGTGCTGCCCGTCGGTGGAGCGGAGGCGCCCCTCGTCCACGACGAATGTAGGCGGCTGGGGGCCGAAGTCGTGGTCCAGGCTGAAGCGCCCGGATCGGCGGGTGCCTTGTTAGCGGCCCGGCCGCTTCTGGCCGGCAATCTCGAGGCGAGCCTCTTCGTTCTGCCTGCGCTCTACCCTCTCCTCCAAGCCGAGACGCTCCGCGAGCTCCTGACTTTCCACCGCAAGCGCCGCGCCGCTCTGACCCTGCTCAGCGCCATCGTCCCCGACCCCCGCGGCTTCAGCCGCGTGCTTCGAGGTGAGGCAGGCGCCGTGTGGATCGTCCCCGAGGCGGAGGCCGACGGAGCCGAGCTGGCCGTCACGGAAGTCGGAACCGGGGTCGGGTTGGCCAAGGCGGGCCCGTTGTTCGATGCCTTGCGGCGCTCAGGCCGGAAGGCCGCGGACGGTGCCCGTGATTGGCAGGCCGCGGCGGAAGCCCTCTCCCAAAGCGGCGGACGCGTGGAGGCTTTCGCCACACCCCGGCCGGAGGAGATCGTTCCCCTGGCGGCCCGGGCCGACGGGGCCCGCGTGCGGGCCGCCTTGCGCGACCGGACCAACCTGAAGCTGGCCGCGGCAGGCGTGACAATCATAGACCCAGCCACCGCCTGGATCGACCTGGGTGTGCGGATCGGCCCCGACGCCGTGATCGACCCGTTCTGCGTCATCGAGGGGGCCACGACGATCGGTGCCCGGACGCGGGTCGGCCCCGGGTGCCGCATCCGGAACGCCACGATCGGCGACGATGCCGCCGTCTCGGCCTCGACCGTGATCGACGATGCGGTCCTGGAGAGCGGCGTCTCCATCGGTCCGTTCGCCCGTTTGCGGACCGGCACCATACTGCGGGAGGGCTCCCATGTCGGAAACTTCGTCGAGATGAAGAAAACCGACTTCGGCCGCGGGGCCAAAGCGGGGCATCTGTCCTACCTGGGCGACAGCGAAATCGGGGAGGGCGTCAACATCGGGGCCGGGACCATCACCTGCAACTATGACGGCGTCCGCAAGAACCGTACGGTCATCGAGGCCGGGGCCTTCATCGGCTCGGGCTCCGAGCTGGTGGCGCCGGTCCGCGTCGGCCGCGGCGCTTATGTAGCCGCCGGCTCCGTCATCGTCGAGGATGTGCCCGCCGAGGCGCTGGCCATCGCCCGAGGCCGTCAGTCGGTCAAGGCCGGTTGGGCCCGCGAGCGCCGCGAGCGGATCGAGCGCGAGAAGACAAAGACCGGGAAGTGACCCGGGGGAATTCTAAGGGGGGGGGATCATGTGCGGCATCATCGGCTACATCGGACCACGGGCCGTCGTCCCGCTCGTCGTCGACGGGCTTAAAAAGCTCGAGTATCGCGGCTACGACTCGGCCGGCATCGCCGTCGTCGGCGACGGGGAGGTCCGCGTCCGGCGCGTCCAGGGCAAGATTTCGGCCCTGGAGGAGTCGCTGGCCCGCGAGCCCCTGCTGGGCGACTACGGCATCGGCCACACCCGCTGGGCGACGCACGGCCGGCCGAGCGAGGAGAACGCCCATCCCCACCGCGACTGCACGGGCCGCATCGTCATCGTCCACAACGGGATCATCGAGAACTACCTGGCCCTCAAGGCCGAGCTCAAGGCTGAAGGCCATGTCTTCAAGACCGAGACCGACACCGAGGTCATCGTTCACCTGATCGAGAAGCACTTCCGCGGCGACCTGGAAGCCGCCTTCCGAGCCGCCATCGCCCGCTTGGAGGGGGCCTTCGCGGTGGCCGCCATCGCGGCCGACGACCCGGGCCGCATCGTCGCCGCCAAGACCGGCCCGCCCGCGGTCGTGGGTCTGGGCGAAGGCGAGACTTTTCTGTCGTCGGACATCAACCCCATCCTGGCTTACACGCAAAGGATCGTCTTTCTGGAGGACGGCGAGATAGCCGTCCTTGACGGTTCCGGGGCCCGCTTCACCGACTTCGTGGGCCGTCCGCTTGCCAAGAAAGCCGAAGTGCTGGCCTGGAATCCGATGATGATCGAGAAGCGGGGCTTCAAGCACTTCATGCTCAAGGAGATCTACGAACAGCCCGAAGTGGTCCGCGACACTCTGGCCGGCCGCACGTCGCTGGATACGGGCGAGGTCAAGCTGGACGAGATCGCCATCTCCGCCGAAGTCTGGAAGAGCGTGCGCAAGGCGGTCGTGATCGCTTGCGGCACCTCCTACCATGCCGGGATGGTGGGGAAGTACCTGATGGAGTCCCTGGCCCGCGTGCCGACCGACGTCGAGTTCGCCTCGGAATACCGCTACCGCGACTTCATCCTGGACAAGGACACCCTGGTCATCGTCGTCTCCCAGTCGGGGGAGACGGCCGACACGCTGGCCGCCCTGCGGGCCTCCAAGGACAAGGCCGCGGCCGTGCTGGCCGTGACCAACGCCGTCAGCTCCTCGATCGCCCGCGAGGCGCACGGGGTGCTCTATACCCATGCCGGGCCCGAGATCGGGGTGGCGGCGACCAAGACGTTTACCGCCCAGATGACCGCCCTGGCTCTTATCGCCCTGCGCCTGGGGCAGGACCGGGGCGCCATGGATTGCGCCGCGCGGACCGCGCTGATCGAAGAGCTCCACCGCCTGCCGCACAAGATGGAGCGCGTCCTGGCCCGGGCCGGCGAGATCGAGGATCTGGCCGCCCGATTCACAGGCTTCTCCCATTTCCTCTTCCTGGGCCGCTGGGTCAACTTCCCGACGGCCATGGAAGGCGCCCTTAAGCTCAAGGAGATCTCCTACATCCACGCCGAGGCTTACGCCGGCGGGGAGATGAAGCACGGGCCGATCGCCCTGATCGACGAAAAGATGCCGACGCTGGCCATCATTCCCAAGGACCGCGTCTTCGATAAGATGCTCTCCAACATCGCCGAGATCAAGGCCCGCTCGGGCTACATCCTGGCCGTCGCCACCGAGGACGACGAGCGGATCGCGGAGCACGTCGACGTCGTCCTGCGCATTCCCGAAGTCCATCCGCTGCTGACGCCGTTCCTGGCCGTCATCCCGCTCCAGCTTTTCGCCTATGACATCGCCGCCAAGCGCGGCGCGGACGTGGACCAGCCCCGCAACCTGGCCAAGTCTGTGACCGTGGAGTAGGACGGCGGCCCGTCCGCGGGCCGGCTTTGACAAGCTCCCGGCCAACGGCTATATTTCCATCAACCCACCAGAAAGGACTCCCGGCATGAGAATCCAGGGCATGCGGCGAAGCGGCAACGTCGAGGACCGGCGCGGCCTCAGCGGCGGCGGCAAGCTCGCGGTCGGAGGCGGCTTGGGCGGCTTGATCATTGCAGTCCTGTTCTTCCTCCTGGGCGGCGATTCCGGCCGGATCCTGGAGACGCTGGAACAAGCCGACGCTTCGCCGGCGGTCGGCGAGGCCCGGCCGCTCTCGGAGAAGGACAAGGAGATGGGCGACTTCGTCTCCGTCGTCCTGGCCGACACCGAGGACGTTTGGAGCGCCGTGTTCCGGGAGTCCGGACGGACCTACCAGGCGCCCAAGCTGGTCCTGTTCACCGATGCCACATCCTCGGCCTGCGGCTATGCCGGCTCCTCTTCGGGGCCGTTCTATTGTCCCGGAGACGAGAAGGTCTACCTCGACCTCGGCTTCTTCGAGGAGATGCAGCGCAAGCTGGATGCCCCGGGCGACTTCGCCCTGGCCTATGTCATCGCCCATGAGATCGGCCATCACGTCCAGAACCTGCTCGGCATCACCGAGCGGGTCATGGGCCAGCAAGGCCGGCTGAGCGAGCGCGACTTCAACCAGCAGATGGTCCGGCTGGAGCTGCAGGCCGACTTCCTATCCGGCGTCTGGGCCCACTACGCCCAGCGGACGAGAGATTTCATCGAGGCCGGGGACATCGAGGAGGGGATGAACGCCGCTTCCGCGGTCGGGGACGACCGGATCATGAAGAAGACGCAGGGATACGTCGTCCCGGATGCCTTCACCCACGGCACCTCCGAACAGCGCGTCCGGTGGTTCCGCAAGGGCCTCGAGACGGGCGACCTGGCCCAGGGAGATACGTTCCAGGCCAAGAACCTCTGAGGGATGTCGCCGGGGACGGGAAGGGAAGCGCGGGGCCGCATGCCCTGGCCGGGGCGGCCTCCGCAGGGACGGTGCTTGTTGTTATTGCAGCGGCCGTATCATAAAATTAAAAACTGCTGGAGCCGGTCAAAGACGCAGCGCGGCCGAACGAAGCCCGGGTGGCGGAATGGCAGACGCACGACACTTAAAATGTCGAGGCCGTAAGGCCGTGCGGGTTCAAGTCCCGCCCTGGGCACGTCCCTCTGCCGGTCCCCCCAAGGAGCCGGTGGGGCGCGCTTCGCTATTTTCTTTCCCCATGCTCGCGGGGCGCGTATTTCCCGGTCGGCGTGATCAGTTCCCTGTAGGGGCTGTCCCAGCTTCTCCGGAAGATCCGTGACAGGATGCCCGCCAGATTCGGGCTCCTGACCACGAGGCCCAGGTTGCGCGAAGCGTAATAATAGTCCCTGGCGCAATTGCTCGTCCCCAGCCAGAAGCTCGCCTCGTCGGCGACGATAACCTTGCAGTGCTCCACGCGGGCGAAGGGGATGTAGCCGCCGGACCATTCCGGGATGGCGGTGTAGGCGACTTCGATGTCGGCCTGGCCCGCCAGCTCCTTGAGCGCCGCTTCGGCGGGCGTGCCCTTCTCCCAATCCGCTACGATCATGCGGACCTTGACGCCTCGCTTCGCGGCCCTCCGCAAGGCTTCGTCGATCGCGGTGTACCGGCCGCTCCGTCGGTCGGAGGTGGAATAGGAGAGAAACTGCAGCGACAACGTTTGCTGCGCCCCGTCGATCAGCCCGACGATCGCCTTCTCATCCCACAGGGCGGGGTCGGGGATGAGCCCGAGGGGACTGAAGGTCGGAGTCAAGAGGGCCATCTCCCCGGCCCCATCTCTGACGCGGATGGGGGCCCGAACCGGCTTTCCGACTGGGATAAAGCCCTTGATCGCTTCGGGGGGGAGGACGGCCAGCCGCCAGTCCATGGCAAAGACGCTGCCGTAGGCCGCCGCAATCCGCCGGTCGCGAATGCGGAGTCCAAGCTCGTGGATGTGCTCCAGTGCCCGCCAATCGAAGTTCTGGCTGCCGACGAAGACCTCCCGACCATCGACGATGAAATACTTGGCGTGCTGCGTGCCGCCGGCGACGGCGCCGAAGTCGATGCGGCGGGCTTCGATGTTCGGCCGCCGCGCCAGAGCCGCAACGCTCTCCGGATACGTCCGGGCCATCCGCGCGTCCACGAGGACCCGGACCCTGACGCCGCGATCCGCAGCCGCCTCGATCGCGGCGAGGATGCCCTCCAGCCGGCCTCCGGGCTCGCTGGAGATGTAGAATTGCTCCAAGTCGAGAGTCCGGCGCGCTTTGCCGATCATCTCCAGCCA
Organism: Candidatus Aminicenantota bacterium; assembly: GCA_963803915.1. GTDB lineage: Bacteria > Acidobacteriota > Aminicenantia > Aminicenantales > UBA4085 > UBA4085. Next base: position 269,018 of record CAWDOL010000004.1, read on the forward strand.
GACCTCCCGCGTGTTGCGGATGTCGGGGTTGTCCAAGGCCGTTTCCACGGGGATGCTCTCGACAATTTCGATGTCCTGGACCCTCGGGATGGGGGCTTGGAGGGATGGGCCGAGCAGCAACAGGGCGAGTAGGAGCTTTTTCATGTCTGGTGATGATCCGGAGCGGTTAAAACACCAGCTTGGCCGAGAGGCGCGCCTGGCGCGGCGCCTGACGCCCCCAAACCTGCCCGAAGATGGGGATGTTTTCCTTGACATAGGCAATGGGAGCTTGGCTGTCGAGGGCGTTGAAGATGTCGAGCCGCACGGAGAGCGCGGCATCCCGGAAGGCGCCCCGCGCGGGCAGGGCGAACGACTTCTCGAGCGACAGGTCCAGGTAGGCATGCGCCGGCGTCATCCGCGTCCCTCGGCCTTCGGGGAAGGCGTAGTAGCCGCCGAAGAACGGCACGTAGCCGAGCTTCTCCCAAGGATATCCCGAGACGTACTCGAAGGAGGCGGCGGCGAACAACCCCAGCGGTCCGGCGGCCATGATGTTGATTTTCAGGTCGTGGTCCACGGAGTAGGGGAGCTTGCCGTACCAGCCTTCGTCCCCGATGCCCCGTCCCCCCAGTCCCCCCAGGTTGGCGTCGGCCCAGGCTTTGACGTCCTCCAGCCCCGGCATGGGCGGGACGAAGATGTGGTTGCCGAACATGCCCAGGTGGTTGGTGGAACCCTCCTCTTGAGCCCATGATCCCGTCTCGGACTGGCCCGGATTCGTGCCGCGGGCCAGGGCGTGGGAGTAGGAGGCGTTGACGACGACGGCCTTGCCGATCTGACCCAGGACTTCCACCTCGAGCCCGGTGTAATCGCGCCGCTTGTACTCGAAGTTGTCGTAGAGAAATGCGTAGAGCGTGTCCGGGTCGTAGACGGCCAGGATCTCGAGCAGGTCGGATGCCTTGGTCCGCACGAGGCGGGCTTTAACGGCCCAGTCGCGGCCGAGCTTGCGGTCGAACTCGATCATCCAGCGGGACTGGAAGTCCGGCTTGATCCGCTTGGCGACCTCGAACCCCTGGACCTTCTGCTCGACTTGGAAAAACCAGTTGGCGGGGTCGTGAAGCGCCGCTTCCTCCGGATTTTCCCCGCCCTGCCAGCGATAGGTCCGGAAGGTCAGCCCGGCTCCGGTGTTGAAGAAGCCGAGCGGCATGGTCGAAACCAGGTCCGAGAACCGGCCCCAGGCCGCCTTGATGACGTTGACGCCGTCCTTGGTCAGGTCCACGGCCAGCGAGAAGCGGGGCGAGAGGAAGTCGCCCAGACCCCAGCTCCAGAGAACGCCGTTTCTGTCGTCCAGGCAGGTCTGGGTCTGGGTCCGCAGGCCGACCATCAGGGTGAAGCGGTCCCAGCTGACCTTGTCCTTGAAGTAGAGACCGAAGCCCCGCGAGGCGTTGACGAAGGCGAAATCCCCGTACTCGTAGAAGAAGGTCGGCGTCCGGGCCCCGTCGCGCCAGGTGGAGAAGTAGTACTTTGTTCCGGCGTCGAAGCCGTTCCCGGGGAAGAGGTCCTCCTCGTCTCCGGTGAAGTCGACGCTGAAGTCGGAGGCAACGCGGTAGGCCTCGATCCCGCCCGTCAGCTCGTGATGGCCCAGGGCCTCGGTGTCGATGAAGCGGGTCAGCTTGAGGCCGGCGTCGAAGCGGCTCTCGTCGTCGGTCACGTCGCCGTAGGCATTATGGACGTTGCGGGCCAGGTCCTCGAGGTAGTACATGGCCGGACCCATGTCCCGGGTTTGCGGTCGGGTCAGGGCCCGGCGGGCGACGAAGCCCAGTCCGGCCTCGACGTAGGTCGAGGCGTCCAGGATGCCCTTATAACTGAGCCGGGCCAGGGTATCGGTCGTGTCCCTGGTCTCGATCATCTCGGGGAAGCCCGTGCCGCCTCTCTGCGGCAGGGAGCCTTCCCGCATCATGGTCAGCGACAGGGTGTGATTCGGCGCGACGGCCCAGGTCAGCTTGCCGAAGAAGTTGTTGCGCCGGGTGGTCTTCGTCCCGGCCGGTACGGACAGGTAATCCACCGTGCCGGCCCTGGTCTCCTCGGTCTGGACGTAGTAGTTCTCCGAGATGAAGAACCACAGCTTGTCCTTGATCACGGGGCCGCCCAGGTTGGCGTACCAGTTGCCGTCCGAGAAGGCGTCCGGCTCCGAGACGATGGCCAGCTGGGGCTCGCGGCCGGCCTGCAGGGACTTGTTCCGGACGACCAGACTGAATTCCCCGTGCAGGTCGTTGCCGCCGCTCTTGGTGACCATGTTGATGATGCCGCCGTAGGCCGATCCGAACTCGGGGCTGAAGGGGTCGGAGATGATCTGCACCTCTTCCAGCGAGTCGAAGTTGAGCCGGATGCCCGCGTCCTTCAACCGGACGCCGCTCACCGACAGCCCATCTACAACCCAGTTGTTGCCCTCCTCGCCTTCACCGCGGAAGCTGGGCAGACCCTCGGCCGAGGTGCCTTTGCGGGTACTGGTGCGGACGCCCGTCACTCCGGGGGTGAGCTTTACGGCGTCGACGACGGTGCGGTTTTGGGCCGGGAGCTTGGCCAGATCGGAGGCGCTCAGGAGGTAGGAGGTGTCGGTCGAGGTCTTGTCGATGAGGGGCGCCTCGGCGGTGACGGTGATCTCCTTGCGGATCGAGGCCAGGGGGAGGACGGCCTTGAGGATAGTCGTCTGGCCCAGGCGGACCAGGACGTTCTCCTGCCGTAGGGAGTCGAAGCCGTCCAGCCGGAAGAGCAGGGTATAGCGCCCGACGGGCAGAAGCGCGAAGCGGTACTCGCCGTCCTTGGTCGAGACGATGGCCCGGTTCCCTTGCAGGGCGGGACCGAAGGCCGTAACCACGACGCCGGGCAGGGGCTGTCCCTGTTCATCGACGACCAGGCCTCGAATCTCTCCCGTTTCGGCGGCCCAGGCGGCCAAGACGGCCAGGGCGGCAAGCAGACAAAAGAGGAAGACATGGGTTCGCGATCGGCGGCGAAGCGACATGGCGGCATCCTTTCCTGCGCGGTCGGTCGGCTCCGGCCGGTATTGTACCAAATCGCGGCTCCGGAGCGTCAGGGCCGCGGGGCACGGAGCGGAAAGGGGCGGAGCCCGCGAATCAAATCCGGTCGCCCTTCGGGGGTATGGTGCGGTCGAGCCGGCGGATAAGCCAGATGCGCTGGACCGCGGTCAGGTTGGAGACGGCGGCAATCAGGACCAGGGCCGCCGTCATGGCCTGGTCGAAGACCGGGAAGATCGCGGCCACGAGGCAGGCCAGCCCCAGCACCAGGAAACGGTCGGCCCGCTGCATGATCCCGATCTTGCACTCGAACCCCAGGCCCTCCGCCCGGGCTCTGACGTAGGAGACCATGGTCGAGCCAAGGAAGGCGGCGAAGGCGGCCCAGAGCGGCCAGCGGTCGCGGAAGCGGACGGCCAGGGCCAGGTAGAAGGCGAACTCGGCATAGCGGTCCAGGCTCGAGTCGAGCAGGGCCCCGAAGCGCGTCCGGCGGCCTGTCCGGGCGGCGATCTTGCCGTCCAGCATGTCCAGCCCGCCGCAGGCCGCGCCGAGCAGGAAGGCGGCCAGGGGGCGGCCCCGGTAGAGGGCATAGGCGGCGGCGAACGACACCGGGAGCCCGAGCAGGGTTACGGCGTTGGGCGTCAAGCCCAGCTTGATGAAGCTGCCGGTCAAGGCTTCGACGATGATGACCGCCCCACGATCGACGAAGCGGGGGACGATCCGGAATCCCCCCCGGTCCGCCATGCGGCCCTCAGGCGCCCTTGCCGGCCTTCTCCCGGCGCTTGCGGATGTTCTTGCCTCCCGCTTTCCGCAGCGAGGGGTACAGGAACAGGTAGAGGCGGGGGAAGGCCATGGCCAGGCGGACGAAGGACCCGAAGCCGCCGGGGACGAGGATTTCGGGCTTGCGCTTGCGGATGGCTTTGAGGATGGCCTGGGCCACCTTCTCCGGCTTCATGGCCGTGCCGACGAAGGACAGGACGGCCTCGTCATGCTGCATCTCGTAGAGCAGCTGCGGCGTCTCGACCGAATCGGGGCAGACCACGGCGATATCGACCGGCGAGTCGTGCAGCTCGGCCGCGAGCGACAGGGTGTAGTAGCGGATGCCCGCCTTGGTGGCGCTGTAGACGGCCTCGCCCGACATGGGCACGATGCCGCCGAGCGAGGCGACGTTGACGATCTTGCCCGCGCCGCGCGGCTTCATCACCCGCAGGGCGGCCCGGCAACCGTTGATGGTGCCCACCAGGTTGACCTGGATCTGCTGCTGCAGCTTCTCCGGCGCGAGCGTTTCGGCCGGACCGGGGTGGACCACACCGGCGTTGTTGATCAGGATGTCGATCGGGCCCAGCTCGGCCGCCACCCGGTCGGTCAGGGCCTGCCAGGATTCGGGGCTGCGGACGTCGTGGACGTGGACGATGGCCTTGGCGCCGGCGGCCTTCAGCTCTCCGGCCAAAGCCTCGAGCGCTTCCGGGCGGATGTCGGTCAGGACAAGGACGGCGCCCTCGCGGGCCAGCAGGCGGGCCGCGGCCGTCCCGATGCCTCCGGCCGCTCCGGTGATGACGACGACTTTGCCGTCGAGGGTCTTGGCCATGGCGCGCCTCCGGCGTTGGGATGGGCCCCATCCTAGCACAGGCCGGCGGACCCGGCAAACCGCCGCATCCGCCGCACCCGATCTGGCGCGGGGAGATAAACTGGGATATAATGACCCGGCTTCGCCACTTCCGGAGGTCATCATGTCCGCCAAGAAAGTACTCATCATAGACGACGACCCGGCCATCTGCGAGTCCGTGCAGGCCATCCTCGACGCGGAAGGCTTCCAGACCGCGGCCGCTTTGAGCGGCAAGGACGGCGTCACGGTCTTCCGGGCCTGGAAGCCCGACATCGTCCTCTGCGACATGATGATGGAAGACCTGGACGCCGGGGCCAAAGCCGCCAAGATCATGCGCGGCGAGCGGGCCGACGTCCCCATCTTCCTGCTCAGCTCGATCGGCGACGCCACGGCCGACACCATCGGCTTTGCCCCGCTCGGTTTCAGCGGTGTCTTCCAGAAGCCGGTCAACTTCGACATGCTGCTGGCCGTGATGCGGCGGCTGGGCCGGTCCTGATCCCTCTTTGCCCAGCCAGCCGATGACGCCGAGCCCGGCGGACCTCTTCCGTCTCCACCCCGCGCCCGAGGCCTTCGCCCGGGCCGTGCGCGGCCTGGATGGGGAGTTCCCGTTCGATGCGGAAGCCATGCTCGACTTGGGCCGGGCCTATTTCGAACGCCACCCCGATTCGGCGGGCGACCGCGATCTGGACGCCGTCCGGATCGGTTACTCCGTCGTCCGGGCCTGCGCCGTCGAGGTAGCCGTGCGCGGCCTGACTCCCCAAGGCCGGAGCTTCTACCGCGCCGTGTTCGAGCAGCCGTCGCGAACCCGGGCGCTCGTCGAAGCCCGGATCGCCGCCGGGGAAGGGCCGGCGGGCCTGCGGGCCGAGCTCGAAGCCGTTCAGGCGGCGCTGGATTCGATCCGGGTGGCGATCGATGCCATCCCCAAAGGCATGATCAAGGAGCGCTTCGTCGGGGGCGTCAGCCTTCTTACGAACGGGCTCTATCTCGTCCGGACCTGGATCGCCAGGATCGGCGAAGACCCCTCGAAGGCTTGACCCATGGCTGATCCCGTGCCGCCCCGCCGCCGTTTCCGGCTGAGGGCGTTTATCTCCCTCTCGCTGTTCGGGGCTTTCGTTGCCGCTTCCACGGCCGGACTGGCGCTCTATCTGAGGCCCGAAGGCAGCTTGGCCGCCTGGACGGGCTGGCACTTTCTGGGTCTCGATAAAAAAGGCTGGGAAGGCGTCCACACCATCTTCGTCGGTCTGCTCCTCGTCCTGGGTGCCGTCCACGTCGTCCTCAACGGGAAAGCCCTGCTGGCCCACCTCCGGTCCCGGGCCGGGCGCCTTCTCCGAGCCCCGGTCGAGCTCGGCGCGGCCGTCCTGCTGATGGCCTTGTTCCTGGGCGCGGCGCTCTTCCAATGGCCGCCGCTGTGGAGCCTGATGGACATCCGTGCGGACGTCAAGTCCGGGCACTACTCCGTCACCATCCCGCCGCCCGCGCCGGAGGCCGAAAAGCTCGGGCTGGCCGATGTCTGCGCCCTGGCCGGCATCCCCTACGAAACGGCCGCGGCCAGGCTTGCTGCGGCCGGGATGCGGGCCGACGATCCGAAAGCGACGTTGGCCGCCCTGGCCAAGGCGTCGGGTTCCACACCCGAGCGCATCTACGCCATCCTCTCCCGAAAAGGGGATTAAAGACCTAGCGCTCCATTTTCTTGCATATAGGATCCATGTCATGCTGACCGGGAGCGCTTGGCACCGGAGCGGGGATAGGATGGAATCTCCCTTATACGTTCGCGGCGCAAAACCCCGATTTTCAAATCGGGGTTAAGGCGCCGCTCAGTATTAACCCTATTAATACCCCGGGCTTCAGCCCGGGGTATCGAGCGGGTTTATTTTGGACTCATGGATCCCCGCTGCGGTGCTTTACATTATTAAGCGTTCATGGTACATTCGCGTCTAGTTTCCATCCTCTCCCGCACCTTTTGTTTCCCGCACAGCTTCGGGCGGATTCCTCCCCCTGAAGACATGCCCCGGCGGGCCTCTGCGGGGCGGGCCGGATGGGAAAACACCCCCGCAAGGGGAGACCGAGGAGCCTCAGGCATGAGCTACCATCCGGGCGTCTGCAACTTCTGCGGCACGGGCTGCGGCCACCTTCTGCAGGTGGAGGAAGGCGCCGTGCGCGGCGTCTTCCCGTCCCCCGGCCATCCCGTAAGCCGGGGCCGGCTCTGCGTCCGGGGCTGGCACATCCATGAGCTTATGGCCTCCGAGGATCGCATCGTGCAGCCGCTCGTCCGCGGCGCGGGCGGCCTGGAGCCGGCGTCCTGGGATGCCGCCCTCGGCCGCGCGGCCGAGGCGTTGCGCGGATTCCGGCCCGGCGAAGTCGGCGTCTGGGCTTCGCCCCGGGCTTCCAACGAAGACGTCTTCTCCCTCGTCCGGCTGGGCCGGGCGGTGCTTCGCACGCCGCATCTCGACCTCCTCTCGGACGCCTGGCATTCCTCCACCGCCCAGGTCCTCAAGGACGGTATGGGCTGGCCGGGCGCGTCCGCCACGCTGACCGACATCCGGTCGGCCGATTTCCTCCTGGTCGTCGGCACGGACCTGACCCGCCAGAACCCGATCATAGCCAGCGAGCTGCATTTCGCGGCCCGGGCCGGCGCCGACCTGACGACCATCAGCAGCCGGACCACCCAGATGGCCCGCTTGAGCCGGACCCACGTGCGCCCGTCGCCCGGGAGCAAGAAGGCCGTCCTGGCGGCCATGCTCAAGATCCTGGTCGAGGACGGCCTGGCCGCCCCGGATTTCGCTGTCCGGAGCGGATTGACGGGCGCGGCAGCCGCTGCTGGCCTCGATTCGCAGACTCGATCTGGCCGCGCTGGAGGAAGCCTCCGGAATCCCCGTCGAAAGCCTGCGGGGCCTCGTCCGACGCTTGGCCGAGTCCGAGCGGGCCATAGCTCTTTTCTCTTCGGGCACGACGGGGCTCGGGCGCGATACCGTGGCCATCCTCTACGATCTTTTCCTGGCCGCCGGCAAGATCGGGCGGCCCGGCTGCGGGGTGATCCCCGTCGTCGGCATCAGCAACCTGGCCGGGGCCAACGACATGGGCGCCGCCCCGGATCGGCTGCCGGGCTGGCGGCTGCTGCCCGATCCGGCGGCTGAAGCCGAGCTGCGTTCGGCTTGGGGCGCGGGGACCGAGGTCTCCTCCGGCCGCCGCCTCGGGGAGATCCTGCGTTCGCCCGGGCATCCCCTCAAAGCCTTGATCGTCTGCGACCACGACGAGGAGATCAATCTCCACACCGAAGCGCTGCAGCGCCTCGAGTTCATCCTTTATATAAGCGCCTTCACCAATCCCTTCGCCGACCTGGCCCAGGTCGTCCTTCCGGCCGCCGCCTACGCCGAGGCGGACGGCACCACCACCAACACCGAGCGCCGCATCCAGCTCAACCGCCGCAAGGTCGAGCCCCGTTTCGAGGCCCGGCCGACATGGCGCATCCTGACCGACTTGGCCGGCCGCCTCGGGCAGGACTGGTCTTACGGATCGGCGGAGGATGTCTTCGCCGACATCCGCCGTTTCGTCCCGGCTTACGCCGGTGCGACCTACGCCCGTCTGGCGGAACGGACGGGCGGATTGCAGTGGCCGGTCGATGCCTCCCATCCCGAGGGCTCGCCAAGCACCATCTGCGGGCCGGGGGAGCCTGCGCCGCGGGCCGTATCGCCCAACGATCCCCTGTCCCTGCCGCAGCCTCCGGCGGCCGACTTTCCGCTGCGGCTCATGGTCGGTAAGTCCTACTATCTACTGGCACCAGAACAACATCATGAAGAAGACGTTCATCCCTCGCCGGGAGTACAACGCCCTTCTCCTGCTCTACCCGCAGGGGCTGGTGGACGTTCACCCAGAGGACGCCGCCCGGCTCGGCCTGCGCGACAAACGGCCCGTCCGCGTCGTCTCGGCCCGGGGTACCATGACCGTCCAGGCCCGGGTCACGGACGAAGTCCTGCCCGGGATGGTCTACGCGCCCTACTTCGTCGGGCCGATGATCGAAGGCTTCCTGAAGCCCGAATCGGAGGCCGTGGAGCGCGGCGAGGACGCCGTCATCCCCGTCCGCCTGGAGAAGGTGTGACCATGCATATCCTGCCGCAAGCCGAGCTCCCCAGGATGCTCGAGGCGATCGCCGCCCGCTACGAGCTCTTCGGCCCCGTCGTCGAGCCGGTCTCGGGCGAGACCCTCTTCGACCGGGCCGCGTCGCCGTCCGACATCCGCCTGGACGCTCCCATCCCCGTCAACACCCCCAAGTTCGCCGTCTTCCCCCATCTCGAGCGCATCCTGTCGTACCGCTACGACCGCGGCAGCAAGGACCTGGACATCGTCCGCGAGGACCTCGTCCGGCCCAAGGCCCTGGTCGGCGTCCGCTCCTGCGACCTGACCGGCCTGCAGTGCTTCGACCGTTTCTTCCTGGGCCAGGAGTTCGTCGACGAGGTCTACCGCGACCACCGCCGCAAGATGCTGATCGTGGCCAACACCTGCGTCCGGCCCTTCGCCCAGTGCTTCTGCGTCTGCACGGACAGCGGCCCCTACGCCGGCGAGGGCTACGACGTGAATCTGACCGACCTCGGGGACGACTACCTCTTCGAGGCGGGCAGCGACAAGGGCCGCGAGCTGGCCGCCGAGCTCGGCCTCCGGCCGGCGGGGGAGGGGGCGAAGCACGACATCGACGCGGTCGTCAACCGCTCCATCGGGCTTTTCGACGGCCAGGCCGTCGAGAACAAGGCCTGGATCTCCCGGGCCGTGAACCGGCTGACGACCGGGTTCGTCAAGCCGGAGACCTGGGAGTATATCGGCAAGCAGTGCTTCGAGTGCGGGGCCTGCTCCTTCGTCTGCCCCTCCTGCTCCTGCTTCAACATCGAGGATGCCGCCTCGCAGGCCGGGACGACCGACCGCCTGCGGACCTGGGACTCCTGCTCCTTCGAGGGCTACTCCCGGATGGCCGGCGAACACAATCCGCGGCGGCCGATCGAGGACCGCCGCAACAAGCGCTTCTTCTGCAAGCTGTCCTACTCCCAGTCCAGGAAATACCTCCGGCCGGGATGCGTGGGCTGCGGCCGCTGCGCCCGGGTCTGCCCGGGCGACATCGGCCTGCCCAACGTCGTCACCGCCATCCGCCGGGAAGTCACGGGATGAAGCCATGAGCGACCAAAACCCCGCCGTCATCACCACCGTTCCGGCCGTGGCCGTGATCGAGGAGATCCGCCCCGAAGTCGAGGACGTCAAGACCTACTATTTCCGCTTCGAGGATCCTGCCATCGAGCGCTCCTTCGCCGTCCGTTCCGGCCAGTTCGTCATGTGCACGGTCTTCGGGGCGGGGGAGTTCGCCGTCTCGCTGCCCTGGAGCCCGGAGGGCGACCGCCGCCACCTCTCGGTCCGGGCCGTGGGCAAGGTTACCGGGGCCCTGGCCGGGTTGGATGTCGGCGACAAGATCGGCATCCGCGGGCCGTTCGGCAACGGCTTCCCCTTCGAGGCCATCAAGGGCAAGGCCATCATCTACGTCGCGGGCGGCATCGGCCTCATCCCGCTGCGCTCCTCCATCGTTCACGTGCTGCTTCACCGGCCCGAGTTCGGGCGGCTCATCCTCCTCTACGGCGCCCGGACCCCCAAGGACCTGATGTACCGCGAGACGATCGAGGGCTGGCGCCAAACGGCCGGGTTCGAGACCTATGTCACCATCGACCGGCCCGAGCCCGGCTGGACCGGCGAGACGGGCTTCGTCCACACCCTGATCGAGAAAGCCGAGGTTCCGGTGGAGAACACCGTGGCCTTTGTCTGCGGTCCGCCGATCATGTTCAACGCGGTCATCGGGGAGCTCTCCGCGCGCGGCCTTCGCGACGACAGCATCATCTCCACGCTCGAGCGGCACATGAAGTGCGGCATCGGCAAGTGCCAGCACTGCGCCATCGGCCGCACCCTGGTCTGCACGGACGGCCCCGTCTACACCTACAAGCAGATCAAGACCCTCGGGGAGCAGATCTGATGAGACTCCTGACTCCGCTCTTCCTGGCCTTCGTCCTGCTTCTCGCCGCCGCCTGCCTCTCCGCGGCCACGTCCCGGGCCCGGCGCTTCGCCGGCTGGCTCCATTTCGCCCTGGCCGTCGAAGCCTCCGCCTTCCTCCTCTGGACGGGCTTTCGGGCTATCGCCGGCCATGGCATGGAGGAGGCCGTCAGCATTCGGGTCGGCCCCTTCGCCGTACCGTTCCTCATCGACGGTCTGGCCGGGCTCTTCCTGATCGTCATCGGCATCGTCTCCGCGGCCGCCGCCCTCTACTCCGTCCGCTACATGGACCACTATACGGGCTACGGCGTTGCCGGCTACTACTTCCGGCTGCCGCTGTTCGTGTTGGGCATGGCCGCCTTGGTCACCATCGACGACCTGTCGATCGGCTTCAGTCTGGCCTGGCAGATTATGACCATCGCCTCGTACCTCCTGATCCGGTTCGAGCACAAGGAGCGGATCAACGTCCGCATCGCCGGCCGCTATCTCCTGCTGATGGAGCTGGCCTGGGGCCTGATCGTCGGCGCCGGCTTTTTGCTCGGCGGAGGGTTCGGCGACTCGCTGCACGATCTGGGGGTAAAGGCCGGCGGAGCGAGCCCGGCCGTCCTGGCCGCCTCGCTTCTCCTGCTGGCCCTCGGCTTCGGCCTCAAGGCGGGCGTCTTCCCGCTCGGTCAGCTCTGGCTCCCGGATGCCCACTCCGTGGCCCCTTCTCCGGTCTCGGCGCTCTTGAGCGGCGTCATGTTGAAGACGGGCATCTTCGGGCTTATTCGGGTTTTCTTCTTCCTGGCTCCCGCCGCCGGCGCCCGGTTCGATGCCCGCCCTTGGGGAGCGGCCCTGGCCGCGGTCGGCGTGCTGACGCTCTTCATCGGCACGCTCCAATCGGTCAAGCAGAGCGACGCCAAGCGCCTCCTGGCCTACAGCTCGATCGGCCAGATCGGCTACATCGTCCTCGGCCTGGGGGCGGCGCTCCTGCTGTCCGCTTCCGAAGACCCGCTCATGCAAGGCCTGGCGGCGGTCGCCGTTCTGGGCGCCCTGCTCCACCTCCTGAACCACGCCGTCTTCAAAGGGCTGCTCTTCCTGACCGGCGGCAGCCTGCTTTACGCCACCGGGACCAAGGACCTCAACCGCCTGGGCGGTCTTGTCCGCTGGATGCCCGTCAGCGCCGTCCTGGCCGCGATCGCCTCGCTGGCCATCGCCGGGATGCCGCCCGGCAGCGGCTTCGCCAGCAAGTGGACCATCGTGGCCTCGACCCTTCTGGCCGGGAGCGGCTGGACCCTTCTCGTCCCCTTCGGCATCATCGCCCTTTTCACCAGCACGGTGACGCTGGCTTGCTACGTCAAGTTTTTCGGCCTGTCCTTCACCGCTTCGGGCGCGGAAGCCTCGGCCGGCAAGCCTATCCGCGAAGTCCCCGGCTCGATGCTGGCCGCCAAGGCCGGCCTGGCCATGCTCTGCCTGGTGCAGGGCTTGGCGCCTTTCCTTTTCGTCCGCCTCATCGCCGCGGCTTTGGGGCATTCGGGCGGGTTCCTCCTGGGCTGGATGTTCGAGACGGGCGGCTGGAACCGGGCCTTCGAGGCCTCGGCTTCCGGCTTGCGGATCGGCCGGCCCTTCGGCCCGGCCTTCGCCGCGGCCGTCTCACCGATCCTGGTTCTAGCCATCCTGCTCCTGCTTCTCCTTCTGGGTGCGTGGTTGCGCCGCTCGGCGGGCTCGACCGAGCGGTCCGTTCCGACCTGGCTCTGCGGCTACCGGAGCCTGGACGAGCGCACCCGCTTCACCGATCGCGGGATGTTCGCCGCTCTGAAGGGCCTCTTCCGCTGGACGGGCGGCCGGACTTCGCCCAAGGATTGAACGATGACTCAAGAGACTCTTCTCCAGACCCTGCGGGCCGAGTTCGGCGCCGCCCTGACCGGCCCCGACCCGGCTTCGCCCCGGCGTCTCCTCGTCGATGTCGAACGTTCCCGCCTGCCCGAGGTCGCTCGCCGCCTGGTCGCCGCGGGCGCCCGCTACCAGGTCGGCGTCGGCACCGACGACCGGGCCCGCCTCGGGACCTTCGGCATGATCCACCTGTTTGCCTTCGACCGGGACGGATTCGCGGTCGCCGTCCGGGCTTCGGCCCCGGCCGCGGAGCCCTCCTTCCCGTCTCTCACGCCCGATCTTCCCGCCGCCGGCTGGACCGAGCGCGAATACCGCGACCTCCTCGGCTTCGAGTTCCCCGGCCATCCCAAACCCAGAAAGCTCATCCTGGCGGACGACTGGCCGGCCGGCATCCACCCCCTGCGCCGGGAAGTGCCGTACAACCTCGTGCCCCCCGCGGCCGAGGACGTCGCCTACCAGCTGGATGAGGCCCCGCCCGGGACGACCACGGTTCCGGTCGGGCCGTTCCACACCAGCCTGCACGAGCCGGCCCACTTTGCCGTCTACGTCGACGGCGAGACGATCAAGGGCTGCGACTACCGCGGCTTCATGACTCACCGCGGCATCGAGAAGCTCTGCCAGACCCAGGTCAGCTACAACGAGATCCCCTTCGTGGCCGAGCGGATCTGCGGCATCTGCGGCTCGGTCCACGCCACGGCCTATGCTCAGGCGGTGGAGGAGGCGGCCCGCCTGGCCGTGCCCCGCCGGGCCGAGTTCATCCGGGTGCTGATGCTGGAGTTGGAACGGATTCATTCGCACCTGCTCTGGCTCGGGGTGGCCGGCCACCTGATCGGGTTCGACACCATCTTCATGCACGCCTGGCGGGTCCGCGAGCCGGTCATGTGGCTGTCCGAGCGGATCACCGGCAACCGCAAGACCTACGGCATGGTCGTGCTGGGAGGCGTCCGCCGCGACATCACCCCGGAGACGGCCGACGACATCCGGGGCGTCCTCAAGACGGTCGAGACCGAGCTCCTGGGCCTCAAGTCGGCCATTCTCAAGGACTCATCCATTCATAAGCGGACCAAGGGTGTGGGACACATCCCCAAGGCCGAAGCCGAGCGTTGGGGCCTGCTCGGCCCCGTGGCCCGGGCCCGCGGCATCGACATCGACGCACGCCGCGACCATCCCTACGCGGCCTACGATGAGCTGGCCTTCGAGGTGCCGACCGCGGACTCCTGCGACGTCTGGGGCACGGTGCTCGTCCGGCTGCTCGAGGTCTTCGAGTCCGTCAAAATCATGCGCCAGGCCCTGGACAAGATGCCGGCCGGGCCGATCCTGGCCGAGCCGCTCGAAGCTCTGCCCGCCTTCCGCCACGGCCTGTCCATGGTCGAGGCGCCGCGCGGCGAGTCGGTCCATTACCTGGTCACGGGCGAGGACAACCGGCCCGACCGCTGGCGCGTCCGGGCCCCGACTTACAACAACCTCCAGGGCGTGCCCCGCATGCTGCTGGACAACCAGTTCGCCGACTTCCCGATCATCGTCGGCAGCATCGACCCCTGCTTCTCCTGCACCGACCGGGCCGTGGTGCTGGAGCGGGGGACGGGGCGTCGGAGCGTCTTGGACCGGCCGCAGCTTCTGGCCATATCCCGGGCCGGCCGGAGATGAGGAGAGGGCGATGCGCTTCATCCAACCCCTGATCAACGGGCTGATCTTCCTGCTGCTGGCGCCGCTCTTCGAGGGCCTGCTGCGCCGGCTGACGGCCCGCGTCCAGTCGCGGCAGGGCCCGCCGCTCGTCCAGCCCTACTACGACCTGCTCAAGCTGCTGGGCAAGGAGCGGCTGAACTCGGCCGGCACCTGGCCCTTCCGGCTGGCCCCGCTGCTGGCCTTCGCCTCGATCCTGGCCGTGGCCGCGGCCGTGCCGCTCGGGTTCCGGACCAACGCTATGGCCGGCGGCATGGACGGCATCCTGGTCGTCTATCTGCTGACCCTGGGCGGGGTGGCCGTCCTGATGGGGGCCCTGGCCGGCCGCAACACCTTCGGCATGATCGGGGCCAGCCGCGAAATGGTGACCATGATCATGGTCGAGCCGGTCCTGGCCATGACGCTTGTCCTGGGCGCGGTCCAACTGGGCACCCTGACCCTGGAAGCGGCCATGCCGGCCGCGTCCGGGGCGCGCTTCGGGCTATCGACCGGGCTCATGCTGGCCGTCTATCTGCTGGCTCTGCAGGCCTTCGCCGGCCGGCAGCCCTTCGACACCGCCGAGGCGGAGGTGGAGCTTCTCGAGGGGCCGATGATCGAGTACAGCGGACCCGACCTGGCCCTCTTCAAGTGGTCGGCGCAGATGAAACGGATGTTCTACGCCTGGCTCTTCGTTTCGGCCTTCCTCCCGTTCCTGCGGACCGGAATCTACCCGCTCGACGTCCCCATCCAGCTGCTGGCCATGGCCGTCGTGTTCGGGATCATCGGCCTGGTCGGGGCTACCAACCCGCGCCTGCGGATCGACCAGGCGGTCAAGTACTATGCCGTCCTCATCGTCTGGGCCCTGGCCGCCGTCGGCCTGGCCGTCAAGGGATGGTAGGGGTGCCAAGCCATGTGGATCACCAGTAAGCTCAAACAGATCGTCCTGGCCCTCAAGCCGGGCAAGGTCACTCTGGCCTACCCGGCGACGGCCCGCCCGGCGCCCAAGGACTTCCGCGGCCAGCCGGCCTGGGACCACACCAAGTGCCTGGGCTGCGGCGGCTGCGCCGACCACTGCCCGGCCCGGACCATCCTGCTGCGGGACGTCTGCCCCGAGATCCGGGTGCTGCTCTACGACGGCTCGCGCTGCACCTACTGCGGCCGTTGCGCCGAGCTCTGCCCGGAGAAGGCCATCACCATGACCCCCGACTACGAGCTGGCCACCGGAAACCGGATCGACATCACCCAGAGCCTGGAGCTGTTCATGCTGACCTGCAGCCGCTGCGGCCGCTGCTACGACATGGAGATCCGAAACGCCGTGGACAAGCTCGGGCTGCGCGGCTATCGCTACGACAGCCTGGAGGCCCGGATGGTGCTGCGCCGGACGACAGAGCGCTTCGAGCCCGAGGCCCTGGCCGCGACCGAGCGGGTCGAGCGGCCGGCCCGGATGGAGGGTTGACATGCTGGCCAAGCTCGCCAAGAAGGCCTTTCCCAAGTCGCTCTGGGTCTACCATTGCAACAGCGGCGCCTGCAACGGCTGCGACATCGAGATCCTCAACATCCTGACGCCCTACTACGACGTCGAGCGCTTCGGGATCAAGCTGGTCGGCTCGCCCCGCCACGCCGACGTCATGCTCCTCTCGGGCGCCGTAACCCGGCCCACCTTCCCGCTGGTCAAGCGGGCCTACGAGGCCATGCCGGGGCCCAAGCTGGTCTTCGGCGTCGGTTCGTGCGCGGTCGGGGGCGGCTGCTGGTTCGACACCTACCACGTCACGGGCGGCGGCGCCACCGCCGTTCCGGTGGACTACTACATTCCGGGCTGCCCGCCGCGGCCGGAGGCCATCCTCTTCGGCGTCGCCCTGGCCCTCGGGCTGGTCGATCAGAAGGCCGCCCCGGTCGAGCTGAAGCAGGTCGAGTTTCCCCTGGACGCCTCGCTGCGGACCAAGGCCTGGGAGGACCGCAACGCCGTTTACAAGCTGCTGAAGGACTAGGGGCGAACATGGCCAAAAAGATCCTGATCGTCGACGATGACCGCGACCTGGTCGAGACCCTGACCCAGGTGCTGCAGACCCGGGGCTACGCCACGGCCGCCGCCTACCGCGGGGCCGACGGCCTGCGGGCCGTCCTGGCCGAAAAGCCCGACCTGGTCGTGCTGGACGTGATGATGGAGACCGACACGGCCGGCTTCGAGGTCGCGGACCAGATCCGGAGCACTCGGCCCGGCTCCCGCTATGCCGCGGTCCGCGGCGTCCCGCTGGTCATCCTGACCGCCATCGGCCAGGTGACCAACTCCCGCTTCAGCCTTGATCCGTCCGACAGCTTCCTGCCCGGCGTCGAGGCGTTCCTGACCAAGCCCGTCGACGTGGACGAGCTGCTCGCCGTGATCGCCCGTCTCCTGCCATGATCCGACTCCTGCGGCGGGCGAACTTCCGGGTCAAGCTGGTCGTCAGCCTGGTTGCGATCGTCGCCCTGCTCGGGACGCTCTCGCTCATCATCGGCATCAACGTCATCAACACCAACGTGGTCCGGGAGGGCGGCGACGCCGTCCGCAACGCCCTGGCCGCCACCTCGGAGCTGTACGAGGAGGAGGTCCAGAAGCGCCTCCAGATCGTCGAATACCTGGCCAAGACGGCCGAGATCGTACGGGCCGCGGCGGACGGGGACCGCCGCTTCCTGTTCGATAAGCTGGCCCAGATCAAGGCCGAGTTCGGGTTCGACATCGTCAACGTGGTCAACCCCGACGGCACCATCCTGGTCCGGGCCAACAACTTCGACGCCTGGGGCGACAGTGTGGCCAGCTACCGGTACATTCAGTGGATCCTGCGCAACCGCAAGCCGGCCGCTGGAACGGGCATCCTCGGCTACGAGAACATCCGACGCGAGGGCCCCGACCTGGCCGAGCGGACCATCATCAAGGTCGTACCCACACCGCTGGCCCGCCGGCGCGAGTCGCAGACCGAAGACCGGGCCCTGGTCATGAAGGCGGCCGCGCCCATCTTCTCCGGCGGGCGCATGACCGGCATCCTCTACGCGGCGATCCTGCTCAACAACAACGACCGCTTCATCGACCGCTTCAAGCGGCTGGTCTTCAAGGAGGAGCGCATCGACGGCCGCGAGGTCGGCGCCGCCACCATCTTCCTGGGCGACATCCGGGTGACGACCAACGTGGCCGACCGCACGGGCCGCCGGGCCATCGGCACCCAGGTCTCGGAAGAGGTCTACCATAAGGTCTTCGAGGAAGGCCGGACCTGGATGGGCCAGGCCTTCGTCGTAGACGCCTGGTACATCTCCGGCTACAGCCCGCTGCGGGAGATCGACGGCCGTATCCTGGGCATGCTCTACGTCGGCGTCCTCAAGGACAAGTTCGACCAGGCCCTGCGCCGGACGACCCTGCTCTTCCTGCTGGTCATCGGCCTGACCCTGATCATCGCCCTGGGGCTTGCGGTCTACCTGGTCAACGTTCTGACCAAGCCCGTCCAACGCATCCTGTCGGCCACGGCCGACGTGGCCAGCGGCAACTACCACCGGATCGAGGCCGGACCGCACGCCGACACGGACAGCCTGGCCCTGGCCGACGGCTTCAACCGCATGGTCGGGGCCATCGAAGAGCGGGACGGTCGCCTGCAGGATCTGGCCGAGCGGACCATCCTCAAGTCCGAGAAGCTGGCCTCGCTGGGCCGCCTGGCCTCGGGTATCGCCCACGAGATCAACAATCCCCTGACCGGGGTGCTGACTTACAGCAGCCTGCTTCTGGATGAGCTGAAGGGGACGCCGGCCGAGGAGGACCTCAAGGTCATCCGCGACGAGACCCTGCGCTGCCGCCGCATCGTGCGCGGCATCCTCGACTTTGCCCGCGAGAACGAGCCGCTCAAGGAGCCCTCCGACCTCAACGCGGTCATCGAGGAGGCCCTGCGGATCCTGGAGAAGAACGTCCACTTCCAGGACGTCACCATCATCCGGGAGCTCGATTCGGATCTGCCCCCCGTCCCCGTGGACCAGGGCCAGATCAAGCAGGTCATCGGCAACCTGGCGGTCAACGCCGCCGATGCCATGCCCAACGGCGGGCGGCTGCGCATCGCCACCGAGCGTCTGGCCGATCCGCCCCGGGCCGTCATCCGGGTTTCGGACACGGGCGTCGGCATTCCGCCCGAGAATATGGCCAGGCTCTTCGAGCCCTTCTTCACGACCAAGGAGAAGGGCAAGGGGACCGGGCTCGGCCTGCCGGCGGTGTATGGTGTCGTCGAGCGCCACCACGGTACGATCGACGTCCGCAGCCGGGTGGGTGAGGGGACGGAGTTCGTCATCAAGCTGCCGCTTCTCTGAGCGGCAGGGGAGTCCAGCATGCCCGCAACCATCCTGTTCATCGACGATGAGGACATCGTCCTGCGGTCCTGCCGCCGGATTTTCGCCCCGGAGGACCTGGAGATCGACACGGCGACCTCCGGCGAGGAGGGCCTGGAGAAGGCCCGCCGCAAGGCCTACGACGTCGTCGTCACCGACCTCAAGATGCCCGGCCTGGGCGGGATGGACGTGCTCAAGGCCCTGCGGCGCGAGCGGCCCGAGACGGTGGTCATCGTCTTCACCGGCTACGCCAACGTCGAGACGGCCCGCGACGCCCTCAAGAACGGCGCCTTCGATTACGTCCCCAAGCCCTTCACCCCGGACGAGATCAAGGATGTCGTCCGCAACGCCATCAGCGCCCGGAAGGACCGCGGCCCGGCCCGCATGCTCGACCTGATGGCCATCGTCTCGCACGAGCTCAAAAGCCCGCTGGCCACGGTCCAGACGACCGCCGACACCCTCTACCGGGGCTACTTCGGCAAGCTCGAGCCCGCCCAGCAGAAGATCGTCGCCACCATCCTCCGCAACTGCGAATACCTGGAGGATGTCATCCGCTCCTACATCGACCTGTCCAAGATGGAGATCGACGGCCTGGAGTCGTTCCAGGCGGACATCCGGCTGGGAGCGGACGTGGTCCGCGGGGTGATCGAAGTGCCCGAGGTCCGCAACAACCTGCGGCAGATGACGATCGAATCGGACTTGGCGGAGGATCCGCCCGTCCGGGGCGACCGCGAGCTTCTCAAGATCGTCGTCCGCAACCTGGTCAACAATGCCGTCAAGTACGGCCGCGCGGGGACGCTTGTCCGGGTCCGGCTCGAGCGGCGGGGGGGCGAGCTTGTTTTGGTCGTCCGCAACGAGGGCGTGGGCATCTCGGCCGAGGACATCCGCAACCGGCTCTTCAAGCGCTTCGAGCGCCTGAAGCAAAAGGGCACCGAGGGCATCAAGGGCTCGGGCCTGGGACTCTACATCTGCCGGACCATTGTCGAGAAGCACGGCGGCCGGATCTGGGCCGAGAGCGAGCCCGGCGCCTGGGCGGCCTTCTCCGTCGCCCTGCCCCTGGCCTCCGTTCCGGAGCAGGGTAAAGAACAGGGTGAAGATTGACCCGGCCCTCGCGATCGCGTTAGAATCTCCCCCTTGCGAATTCATTTCCAACCCGGTCCCGCCTTACGGGACAAGGAGCCGATCGTGTCCTATAGATGCGCCGCCCTCATCATCCTGATCGTCGCCCTTTTTCTCATCCCTCCGGCCGCCGCTTGGGCACAGGAGGAAGGCTACCCCTTCAAGCTGTCCAACTTCAGCCTCGAGCTGACGGGGGGGTGGTCCTCGATCGCCCCCGGCAACTTGAATCGCGCGGTCGACAACGAGAACGCCTATCTCGAGCACTATTACCTGAAGCGCTACGCCTACTACCAATCGCTCTATGGAGGCGCCTACTCCGCCTCCTACGCCTTCACGGGAAGCAAAACGTTCTCTCCCATGGACTCGATCACGCCCTACGCGGCGGCGCTCCGGTACCAGGTCAGCCCGACCTTCGCCCTGTCCCTCGGCGTGCAGTTCCTGCGCGGATCGCGCGGGTCCGACGTCGGGTTGGATGTGGCCGTCTCGGGCGCCCCGACCTCCGACTTCACGGCCCATTACCGCAACTCGGGTTTCCTCGTCTCGGTCAAAAGCTGGATGCCCTTCCTGGGCGCCAACTTCGGTTGGGACCTGCTCAAGTTCCTGCGCACGGAGATCTACCTCATGGGCGGGCCGATCGTGGGCGACTGCCGGGTTTACAGCCGCCGCGAGGAGAGCGTCATCGACGTGGCCGGGACAGTCTCTTCCGGCTACCGGGTCCTGGAGCTTACCGGCCGCTCCAAGAGCCTGGCCATCGAGGCGGGCGGTCAGCTCCGCATCAAGCTGCTGCCGTTTCTGGAGCTTTACGGCCAGGGCGGCTACGCCTTCCGCAAGCTGACCAAGGTCCACGGTCCCCATTCCGTCCTGACCGTGGCCGAAACCCCCGTTGCCGCGGAGACGAAGTATTCCCTGTCGGGGACCTGGGGCATCACCTGGGATAAGGCCCAGACCGCCTGGGGCATCTACTCGGCGCCGGCCCTGACGACCAACTACTCGACTATCGGCTGGAACTCCACGATCCCGGGCACAACCGTGGCCAATGTCGAGCTCTCGGGCTTCCAGCTTACGGCCGGGATCGCCATCCGGCTATAGATCGCCGTCGGGCGCACGCTGGTTTTTGTCTATGCGTGTGTAAACATCCTCTGCCTGATCGACGTTATAGTAACGAGAAGTTTTTTTCCAATCTACTTGCTTCCGTCGCCCGGGCGGAGGATATTGGAGTTGGCCATGCCTTATCGATTTTCCCTAGCGGTTGTCGTTCTTGCCGTCGTCATGGGCCTCTTCCCGGGCCTCGCCGGCGCCCAGGAGCAAGGCTATGCCTTCAAGCTGTCGAACTTCAGCCTCGAAGTGATGGGCAGCTGGGGACGGATCTCGCCGACGAACCTCAATCGGGGAGCGGATGGCGAAAACGCCTATATCGAACACTATTATGAGCAGAAGTACGCCTATTACGAAGACCTTTACGGAGACGCCTACAGCGCCTCGACCATCTCCCGCAAAGGATCATTCCTGCTGCCTTTGGAATCCATCGCGCCCGTGGGGGCGTCGATCCGCTACCAGCTCAGCCCGACCTTCGCCCTGTCCCTGGGCTTACAGTACATGAAGGGCGTCCGGACCTCGAGCGTCGGGCTGGACGTGGCGGTTGAGGATGCTCAGGCTGCCGCCCCCACCAGCGAGCATTATGCCAACGACGGCTTTCAGCTCTCCGTTGAGGCCTGGATGCCTCAGTTGGGCGCCCACTTCGGCTGGAACCTGGGTAAACGCCTGCGGACCGAGATCTTCCTCCTGGGCGGGCCGATCCTGGGGGACGCCCGCGTCTGGAATCAGAGGCGGGAAAGCGTGACGACCGAGGGAGGAACGGTGTCTTCCCGATCGCGGACCATGGAGCTGAAGGGGCACTCGAACAGCCTTGCCATGGAGATGGGCTGCCAGCTCCGCCTCAAGCTGCTGCCCTTCCTGGACCTATTCGCCCAGCCGAGCTATGCCTTCCGCAAGCTGACCCGGATCCACGGGCTTAACTCCATCCGGACGGTCACAGAGCTTCCTTCCATTTCGGAGTCCCTTTATGCGTATAGCGGGACCTGGGGCATCGGTTGGGAGCGCACCAGCACGCCCTGGGGGGAATTCCGAGGGCCCAAGCTGACCACCGAATTCGGTAGCGAATGGGTTTGGGGCCAAACGGGAACTGGTTCCACCGTCGCCAACATCGACCTCTCCGGCCTGCAACTCGCGGCCGGCCTGTCCATCCGGCTCTGACGGGGCCTTCGATCCTTACGCCGTGCTCGCCGTGAGGCGGTCTACTTTTTCAGGCGCGGGAACTCCGTGACCCGGATGTTGGTGCAACCGTAGGGGATGAGGGCGATATCCTCCAGCGGCTCGGCGGACTCGGCCGGTCCGGGGGGAATTTCGGCCGCCCAGCCGTGCTGCAGCCGCCAAGTCTTGATCCGGCGCCCCTTGGCCGTCGCGGTCATTCCGGCTCCTTCCGGCGAGAACGGTCTTGCGCCCACGGGCCTTTCTGCGAACCGGATCCGGCCGGCCGGGTCGTCTCCTTCGGGTACCTCCAGGCCGTAGTTCCAGGGTGTCGTCGGCCGGACCTCGAAGTCCCCGTGCGGCAGCTCGCGGTGGGGCTTGTCGGCGTTGACCCGGGTCCATTCCTCGCCCAGCTTGAGGGCGTAGACGAGCGGGCCTCGCTCGACGGCCACGGCCTCGTTGTAGCGCGAGGTCGTCACGGCTTTCATCGGGAAGCGCAGCTCGATCTCGGCGGTTCCCATCCACTCCCGTTCAAGCTTGTGGAAGGTTCCCGGCTGCAGGGCCTCTTCGGCTCCATCCGGAAGCCGAAGTACGGCGCCGCGGGCCCAGGCCGGGACGCGAAGATGCAGGGGGAAGCGGACCGGCTTGTCTGTCGTCACCGCGATCGTCACCGTCTCCCGGAATGGGTAGTCCGTCCGCATTTCGGCCGCTACGGCGACGCCGTGCGGGGCGAAACGAACCCGGCTCGGAGCGTAGACCGCGGCGGCCAGGCCTTCCTCCGGGGCCTTCATCCAGAGATGGGCCGCGAGCTTGGGCCAGCCCTGGTGCATGTTGGCCGTGCAGCAGCCGAAGTTCGGCTCCAGTCCGAAAATGTTGGACTCGGGACCGTTCGTCGTCCAGAGGTGGTCGGGGTTGATCGTGGCCTGGACCTGATTGACCTGCTGGTCGTACTGGTGGGACCACATATCCGGAGCGAAGGTGGCGGGCAGGGCATTGAAGGCGATCCGCTCCAGGCGATCACCGAAGGCGGGGTCGCCCAGGACGGACAGAAGAACTTCCAGCGAGAACATGAGCTCGACCACGGCGCAGAGCTCGGTGCCCTGGAGCGGGTTCTTCCCGGCCAGGCATTCGTCGCCGGTGAACATCCCGGTGATCTGGCCGTGATACCGGTCGAGAAGATGGAGCATCCGGGCCGGGAAGGCCGGGTCCCCCTGGTCGGGGCCGAGCCGCCAGGCCAGCGCCGATGCTTTCGGGGCCATGCCGGTGTTGACCACATGCTTGGCCCACTTCCAGAGGCCGCGGCGCGGCGTCGGGACGGTCACATCCTCGCCCTTATAAAACGCTTCATAGTCGAAGCCCTGGGCGCGCAGCTTGCGGCCGAGGTCGAGCAGCCATTTCTCGCCGGTCCGCTCGTAGGCGTGAAAGACAGGCAGCAGTCCCTCGAACCAACGATATCGGCCCCAGTCGTAGAGGGGGGTGCGCTCGAGGCCGGCGGCCAAGGCCCGCAGGCTGCGCAGCAAGGCTTGCAAGGTCCGCTCATCACCCGTCGCATCGTGGTACTGGGCCAGTACTTTGTCGGCCAGGAGGATCGCCCAAAGGTCGTAGCGCTTCTCGGCAGCGTCCAGGGGGTAGGGGGCGAACCAGCCGTCCGCCCTTTGCGCCGAGACGATTGTGTCGATATATCGAGTTGCCTTGGCCTTGAGAGCGGGATCGTCCAGGCTCCAGGCCAGGGGGATGAAGCCGTCCAGCCAATAAGGGGCGCGCTCCCAGCCCTCGGCTTCGCCGCCGAACCACTTGCTGCGGCCGACATCGGGCCAGATTGCGTCCAGATGACCGCTCAGGCCGTCGGCCTGTAGGCGGAGCTGGCGTTCGAGCCAGCCGGCGGGACGGATCGAACCCAGGGGGAAGGGGCGGAAACGGGGCTCGGCCAAGCCCGAAGGCGCCGGGCCCGGCGAGGCGACGGGCCGAGAGGGGGCGAAGCGGCCGGGTGAAGCGACAACGACGGCCGCTCCGGATGTCATCCGGGTCAGAAACTCGCGGCGGTTCAAGCTGATCATGGGGGCCTCCTT
The DNA here is from genome assembly GCA_963803915.1 of Candidatus Aminicenantota bacterium. Lineage (GTDB taxonomy): Bacteria > Acidobacteriota > Aminicenantia > Aminicenantales > UBA4085 > UBA4085. The sequence continues at coordinate 292,954 of CAWDOL010000004.1, forward strand.
CCCAGGGCTCCATAAGTAGCACAGGAAAGCGGCTCTAGACAAGGCCGGGCACGGGCCCTATAATGCCTTGTCTTACTCTCGCCCGGGAGGTTTTCACGTGACGGACAAGACGGTCCAATCGCTCGTCCAGGGCTGGGAGACCGTCCGTTACGAGCTTCTCAACACCCGGATTTCCGACCTCGGCCTGAAGGCCGACGCGCCTCCTCTGGATAGATACATACAGAGGCTCTATCGCGAGCTGGAGGCCAAGAAGATCCGGTTGAAGCCGCGCGTCTACCTGACGGACGGCTGGGGCTGCCCCGATCGATCTCCCGTCATCGGCATCCCGTTCTATCTGGCCGACCCTCGACTGGCCTTGATCGAAGAGGAGCAGAACGGCGAGATCGAGGACGAACAGGGCATCATGATGTTTCTCCGCCACGAAGCGGGTCATGCCCTGAATTACGCCTATAAGCTGTGGAAGTGTCCCGGCTGGGTGGAGGCCTTCGGGGCCTTCAACCGGCCCTACCGGGACGTCTTCCGGCCCGACCGGGCCAGCCGCGAGTTCGTCCGCCACATCGAAGCTTATCCCTACGGCCGGACCTACGCCCAGAAACACCCCGACGAAGACTTCGCTGAAACGTTTGCCGTATGGTTGACGCCTCGCGGCGAGTGGCGCCGCCGGTACCGCTACTGGCCGGCCCTGCGCAAGCTCCAGTTCGTCGACGGCCTGATGCGATCCATCCGCGGGGAGTCGCCCTATGCGGCCGAGGGTCGGACCTTGAAGCCTATCGAGCGCATGACCTACCCCTTGGCCGACCACTACGGCAAGAAGGCCGAGCGCCTGCGCCGGGCCGCCCGCGGTTACGTCGACGATCGACTGCGCGAGGTCTTCCCCCCGGTCCGGAGCGAGGTTCTCAGGCCGGCTGCCGGGCTCTTCCGCCAGAATCGCGACCGTCTGGTGGGGAGGATCGTCCGCTGGTCGAACCTGTCCGAAGCTTCGGGAGCGACGATCCTGCGAAAGCTGGAATCACGATCCCGGGTCCTCGGTCTGAGCTATCGCCCCGGCCGGGCCGAGGAGAAGCTTATGGACATCCTCTCCCTGGCCACCGCCCTAGCCATGGATTACGCCTACACCGGCCGCCTGACCGGATAGTGGTCCTTCTCCCATCTCCGGGCCTACGGCGGGGTACCGTCCCGGCGGCTTCGGGCTCTCGCCTTTTCCCACAGCTCTCCTCGGCGCCTCGGAACTCGCGCGTTCATCTGAACTGATTTGCTTGACCTCCCACTTTTTCTCTTTTTCTATTGTTCTTTCCCAGCTCAAACAGTCCTCGGCGGCCGTTGGCTTCCCTCGGAGAGTTATGGAAAAAGGCGCCGCCCTCGCTATTTCGCCGTTGGCCGGATACCCCGCCGTCTGACCATCCCCGGAGATGGGAGAAGATCCCTTTACTTGCCTCGAGGCAGGGGCTTCGGCTTGAGGGTGAAGATGGGCAGGTTCAGGTCGAAGGGCGGGCCTTCGAAAGCCGCCTTGATGACCATCCCCAGAAGCTCGGAATAGCGGATACCGGCCCGCCTGGCGGCCCGGGCCAGCCCCATCCCGTCGTCCAGGCAGGGATTGCAGTTGACCTCCAGGACGCGCGGATCGCCGTCCTCGTCCAGCCGCAGGTCGACGCGGCCGTAGCCCCAGCCGCCGATGGTGCGGAAGGCTTTGGCCGCGATCTCGCCGATGCGGGCGGCCAGGGCGGGCTCCACCTTGGCCGGGCAGATGACCCGGGTCTTCTTGAATTCGACCGAAGTCGAGATCCACTTGGCGGCATAGGACATGATCGGGGGGATGGCCTCGGGAAGCTCGGAGTAGTCCACCTCGGCCAGGGGCATGACCCGCAAGCGTCGGCCGCCGACGACACCGATGTTGAACTCGCGGCCCGGCAGAAACCTTTGGATGAGCACGGGCTGTTTGTAGTCGCGCACGACCTCGCGGACCTTCTCGATCAGGGCCTTCTTGGTCTCCACGACCGACTGGCGGTCGAGTCCGATCCCGGCGTGCTCCTGGGCCGGGTGGATGATCAGAGGAAAGCGCCATTTGCGCTCGCTGATCTGGGAGATGCGCTCGATCAGAGCGGTGTCGGGCGGAATGGGGATGCCGGCCCCTTTGAGCAGGCTCAGGGCCATGAACTTGTCCCGGCTCAAGCCGAGGCTCAGGGCGGGGGATCCGGTCATGGGGAAGCCGAGCATGCGGATGAAGGCGGCCACCCGCATCTCGTAGAGCGCCCCGTGGACGACGTCGTCATACTGATTGAAGACGACGTGGGGCCGGATGCGGCGCAGCTTGCGCTGCAGGGCGGCCAAGTCGTCCGAGAGCGGGACGATGACGACACTGTGCCCGAGCCGGCGCATGGCCCGGGCCATGCTGCGGATCATCAGCTTGAGCTCATCGACGTTGCCGTAGTCCGTGGCTTCGCTGGGCTGGGAGTCCTGATAGGAATTGTAGATGAGGGCGACGCGCAGGGATTTCAATCGGCACCCTCCAACTCTTCGTTCATTGATCCCATGATAAAGGAACGCGCCGGGATGTGCAAGAGACGGACGACCTGTTACAATGCCCGCTCGCGCCGCGCGGGAGGAGGACCGCCAGCCATGATCCGTCTTCGCGCCCTGGTCTTCGATATGGACGGCCTGATGATCGACAGTGAGCGGCTCTACGTCGCCGCCGAGCGGGAGATGGCCCGCGCCTACGGCCGCGAAGTCAGCGACGCAGACGCTGGGCCGGATGATGGGCCGCAAGCCTATCGAAAGCCTGGGGATCTACGTTCGCGAAGCCGGCCTGCCGATCACGGCCGAGGAGGCTTTCGAGATCCGCAACGCCATTATGCGCCGCAAGCTTCGCGACGACCTGCGGGCCATGCCCGGACTGGAGCGCATCCTGTCCCGCTTCCGGGGCCGCCTGAAGCTGGCCGTGGCCACCGGGGCGCAGGGCGAGTTCCTGCGGATCGTCATAGACGTCCTGGGGCTCGAAGCCGTCTTCGACGTCCTCCAGGACTCCGACGATATCGAGACCGGAAAGCCCGATCCGGCCATCTTCCTTTCCGCCTGCCGGCGCCTCGGGCTGCCGCCCTCCTCCTGCGCCGTGCTGGAGGATTCGGGCAACGGCGTCCTGGCCGGACGGCGGGCCGGTTGCTTCGTCATCGCGGTGCCCAACGAGTTCACCCGAAGCCACGACTTCTCGCCGGCGGATTTCGTCGCCGCGAGCCTGGACGAGGCCGCCGCTCACGTGGAAAGCCTCCTCGCGCGCGAACCGGGCCCGGACCGCTGAGGCGAGCCTCCCCGATCTTCCCGCTTGACATGGCCCCGATTTTACCTATCATAGAACTGTGAAAACCAGATCAGTTCAGAAAGTATTAAGCCTGGATCCCCGCGGCGAGGGGCCCTCCGATCCCCTGCGGGACCGGATCGTGGAGGCGGCGCGCGAGCTTTTCTTCCGCTCCGGCTTCTCCCGGGTGACGATGGACGACCTGGCTTCCCGCCTGGGCCTCGGCAAAGCCACCCTCTACACGGCCTTCGAAAGCAAGGACGCCATCGTCCTGGCCGTCATCCGCCGGACGGTGGGGGAGGCCGTCGGCCGGATCGAGGCGTCCATGGCCGATGAAAAAGCCGGTTTCGTCGAGCGCGTCGCGGCTCTTCTCCGGACGCTGGGCGGGCTGTTCGCCTCCATCAGCCCTGTCTTCATCGACGATTTGCGCCGCGGCGCTCCCCGGATCTGGGCGGCCATCAACGCCTTCCGGCACGAGAAGCTGCGGGTCAACTTCACCCGCCTCCTGCGGGGCGGCATCGAGGCCGGCGCCTTTCGGGCCGACCTCGATATCGATCTCGTCCTGGACATGTTCATCGGCCTGATCGAGCGCTATATCAACCCCGAAGCCATCCTTCGCCACGGCCGGTCTGCCTCCGACCTGTTCGAGGCGATCATCCGGGTCTTCTTCCAGGGCCTCCTCACGGAGCGGGGTCGTTCGGAGCTCTCCGGCCGTCTCGATCTCCGGATTCCTCCGGTAAAGGACTACCGACCATGAAACCGACTCCCCTCGCGGCTCTTCTCCTGACCGTCTTCGCCGCGGCCTGCTCGCGCGGCCCGGCCGACGGCACCCTGCACGCTTCCGGGACGATCGAGGCCCGCCAGGTCCGCCTCTCGGCCAAGACGCCGGGCGACCTGCTCGAGGTCGCCGTCCGAGAAGGCGATCGCGTCCGCCCGGGCGATAAAATCGCGTCGATCGACCACTCTCTCCTCGACATCCAACTGCGGCAGGCGGAGGCCGGCGCCGCGCTGGCAAAGGCCCAGCTCGACCTGATCAAGGCCGGGGCCAGGGTCGAGGACATCCGCCAGGCCGAGGAAGGCGTGCGGCAGGCCGAGGCCGCCCGCAAGACCGCCGACGACGACGCGCGCCGCATGCGCGACCTGGCGGCCAAGGGCAGTGTGACGGCCAAGCAGGCCGAGGACGCCGAGGCCCGCCTGACCGTGGCCCGGGCCCAGTCTGCGGCGACGGCCGAAGCCTTGAAGAAGGTTCGGGCGCTGGCCCGTCCCGAGGAGATTCGGGCCGCAGAGGCCCGCCTGGATCAGGCCGCGGCCGCGGCCGATCTGCTGCGCAAGTCGATCGCCGACTGCGTCCTGGTCTCGCCCGTCCCCGGCATCATCACCCAGGTCCCGGTCGAGCGCGGCGAGATGATCGCGGCCGGCGCCACCGTGGCCGTCGTCACGGACCTGGACCGCGTCCATCTGACGATCTACGTCGGCGAGGCCGAGCTGGCCCGTGTCGCGCCTCGGTACTGCGGCCGAGGTGACGATCGACGGCGCGTCGGGACGGACGCTGTCCGGCACCGTCACCTACATCTCGCCCGAAGCCGAGTTCACGCCCAAGAACGTCCAGACCCGCCAGGATCGGGTCAAGCTGGTCTTCGCCGTCAAGATCGAGATCGACAACCCGGACGGGTTGCTCAAGCCCGGCTTGCCGGCCGACGCCGTATTGCAAGGTACGGCGAGCCCGTTGAGCGAGGCGGACGATATGGGCGGCTGGGCGGTCGAAACACGGGCCTTGTCAAAGGACTATCGACGGACGCCCGCCGTCCGTGCGGTCGACCTGCGGATCGGGGAGGGCGAGATGTTCGCCCTGGTCGGTCCCGACGGGGCGGGCAAGACGACCCTGATCCGCCTGCTGTGCGGCATCCTGCGGCCGAGCTCGGGCCGGGCCGTCGTTTTGGGCCGGGATGCGGCCGCGCTCAGGCGGCGCGGCCTTGAGCCGGATCGGGTACCTGTCGCAGCGCTTCAGCCTGTACGGCGACCTGACCGTGGACGAGAACATCGAGTTCTTCGCCGAGATCCACGGCCGCCGCGACTTCCGGGCCCGCCGCGACGAGCTCCTGGCCTTCACCCGGCTGGCCCCGTTCCGCGGGCGCCTGGCCGAACGGTCTATCCGGCGGCATGCGGCAGAAGCTGGCCCTGGCCTGCACCCTCGTCCATCGTCCGGACCTGCTGCTCCTGGACGAGCCCACGACCGGGGTGGATCCCGTATCGCGGCGCGAATTCTGGACCATCCTGTCCGAGCTTCTGCGGACGGGCATCACCATCCTCATGACCACACCCTACCTGGACGAGGCGGAGCGGGCCTCGCGGGTCGGCCTCATCCACCAAGGGCGGCTTCTGGCCGCGGACACGCCCCGGGCCGTCCGGGCCATGATGCCCGGCCGGGTGGCCGAGCTCGTCTGCGATCAGACCCGGCGGGCCTACTTCCTGCTCCGGGACAGGAGCGAATTCGACGGGGTCCAGCTCTTCGGCGACCGCATCCACGTCGTGGCGGCGTCGGCGGAGCGAGCCCGCGCGGATGCCGCCGCCGTGCTGACCGCGGCCGGGCTCACGGTCCACAGCTGGCGCGAGATCCCGCCTTCGCTGGAGAATGTGTTTATCGCCGTGACCAAGGGGCGCGGGGAGGAGAACGATCATGCCGCGAATTGAGCGCGCCATACTGGCCGCCGTCCTGGGCTTGGCGCTGACGGCCGCCGCGGCGGAGGCCGAACGCAAAGCCGTGACCGTCGACGACGCGGTGACCATGGCCGTGGCCCATAGCCGGGGGCTTGAAGCGTCCCGGGCCAGAACGGACGAGACGCGGGCGAGAACGCGGGAAGTCGAATCGTCCCGCCTGCCCGCCCTTCGCTTTGCCGGCGGCTACACCCGGCTGAGCGAAGTGCCGCCCTTCACCGTCAGCCTGCCTTTCCTGTCCTCGCTGCCGGTCCCCGGGGCTTCCAGCTTCGTCGTCTCGCCGGTCTATTTCAATACCTATTCCCTGCGCTTGAGCCTGCAGCAGCCCGTCTTCACCGGCTTCCGGCTGAAGAAGGCGGCCGAAGCGGCGCGGCAGATGGAGCAGGCCGCGGCCGAGGACGGGAGAACGGACAAGGCGGACGTCGAGGCCTCGGCGCGGACCGCCTACTGGAGCGCCTTTCGGGCTGTCGAGCTGCTGGCCCTGGCCGAGGAGAACAAGACCCGGGTGGAAGCCCATTTGAAGAACGTCTCCCAGTTCCTGGCCCAGGGGCTGGCCACCCGCAACGATGTCCTCAAGGTCCAAGCTCAGCTCGCCGCAGCCGAGCTTCTTCGCCTGGAAGGCCGGACGGCCGTGCAATCGAGCCAGGTTTTCCTGGCCGGTCTTCTGGGCCTTCCCCTGGACACGGAATTCGACCTGCGGACGACGGGTCGGGACGTCGCGCTGGGTCCCGGCGAGGGGATCGAGAACGAGGCCGGCCTGGAGGGCCTTCTGGCCGGGGCCTTGGCCGCGAGGCCCGAGAAGAAATCCATGGACGCCCTGGTCAGGGCGGCCGAAGCCGGGATCGATGCGGCCCGGGGCGGACTCTTGCCTCAGGTCTACCTGGGCGGGAGCTATTACCTCATGCGTCCCAATCCACGTCTTCTCCCGAGCCAGGACAAGTTTTACGGCACTTGGGATTTGGGAGTCACCGTTGCGTATGATATCTGGAACGGAAACCAGACCGGACTGCAGATCCGCCAGGCCGAGGCCCGCCGGGCCCAGGCCCGGGCCGCCCGCGAAGCCCTGGACGAGCGCATCGCCGTCGAAGTCACCCAGACCTGGCTCGCCGTCGGGCAGGCCCGGCAGAAGATCGCCGCGGCCGACGCGGCCGTCCTCCAGGCCGAGGAGAACGAGCGCGTCACGACAGACCGCTTCGGGGACGGCGTCGCCTTGAGCTCCGACGTCCTCGACGCCGAGCTTCTCGTCCTGCAGGCCAAGACCAGCCGCACCCAGGCCCTGGTCGAGCTGGAGCTCCTGCGGGCCCGGCTGCGGCGCGCGGCCGGGATGTGACGGGGGGGATGATGGCCGAGGGCGCGATCGAAGTGCGGGACCTGAGCAAGCGCTTCGGGTCTTTCACCGCGGTCGACGCGGTCAGCTTCGACGTCCGTCGCGGCGATATCTTCGGCTTCCTCGGGCGCCAACGGCGCCGGCAAGTCCACCACCATCCGCATGCTCTGCGGCCTGCTCGAGCCGACTTCCGGGACCGCCCGGGTGGCCGGCCATGATGTCCGGCGGGAGCCCGAGAAGGTCAAGCGCTCGATCGGCTACATGTCGCAGCGATTCTCGCTCTACGAGGACTTGACGGTCGAGGAGAACATCCTCTTCTTCGGCGGGGCGTACGGCATGCCGAGCGCCGCCGTCCGGTCGCGGCTTCTCTGGGTGCTGGACATGGCCGGCCTGCGCGGCCGGCAGGGGAGCCTGACTCGCGACCTGTCCCAGGGCTGGAAGCAGCGCCTGGCCCTGGGCTGCGCCGTCCTGCACGAGCCGGGGGTGGTCTTTCTGGACGAGCCGACGGGCGGTGTGGATCCTGTCTCCCGGCGGTCCTTCTGGGACCTCATCCACCGGCTGTCGGAGGCCGGGGTGACGATCTTCGTCACCACCCACTATCTGGACGAGGCCGAGTCGTGCAGCGATATCCGCCTCATCCACGCCGGCCGGATCGTCGGTGCCGGAAGCCCCGCGGCCCTCAAGGCCGCCACCATCCCCAATCCCGTCCTGGAGGTCGAATGCGACCGTCCGGTCGAGGCGCTCGAGCTCCTGCGGCGCGAGCCATGGGTTCTCGATGTCTCCATCTTCGGCGTCCTGCTTCACGTCGGGGTAGCGGAGGAGGCCGAAGGCCGGCGGCGGCTTCGAGCCCGGATGGAGGAATCCGGCATCCCGCTGCGGCGGGTCGACCGGATCGTCCCTTCGCTGGAGGACGTCTTCCTGAGGAGGATCGAGGAAACCGAGAGGGAGGCGGGCCGATGAGCCGGTCGTCCGCCCTCGGGCCCGTGATGCGCAAGGAGCTGCGCCAGATCCGCCGCGATCCGCGGACCCTCGTCTTCCTGCTGGCCTTGCCCGGCTTCCTGCTCCTGATGTACGGCTACGCCCTGAACTTCGACTTCAAGCATATCCCGCTGGCCGTTTGCGACCAGGACCGCACGCCTCAGAGCCGCGACTTTCTGCAGCGGCTGGCGACGACGGAGTATTTCGACATCCGCTTCAGCCTGGACGATCCCGGGGCCGTGGACGGCCTGTTCGGGCGCGACCTGGCCCGGGCCGCGGTCGTCGTCCCGCGCGGCTTCGCCGACGCTCTGGGCCGGAGCGAGGGCGCGGAGATCCAGGTGCTCCTGGACGGCACCAACGCGACCAGCGCGGGCACGGCGGCCGGCTATATCGCCGCCATCGTCCAGGGCGCTTCGATCCGGATGACGACCCGGGTTCTGGACGGGCGCGGCCTGCGGGGCCTGGCGCTCCCCGTCCGGGCCGAAGTCCGGGTCTGGTACAACCCGGAGCTTCGCAGCGCCCTGTTCCTCGTCCCCGGGCTGATGGCCTTCATCCTGATGATCATCGTGGTCATCTCGACCGCCTTCTCGGTGGTCCGGGAAAAGGAGCGGGGGACCATGGAGCAGATCCTGGTCTCGCCCGTGCGTCCCCTGGCCCTGATCGTGGGCAAGACCGTGCCCTATGCGCTCATCTCGCTCGTCTCGGCCCATCTCGTCCTGGGCTTGGGCTATCTGCTGTTCGGCGTCCCCATCCGGGGCAGCTACCCGCTCCTGCTGCTGGCCATGACGCTCTTCCTTCTGGGAGGCCTGGGTCAGGGCATCCTCATCTCCACCATCACCCGGACCCAGCAGGTGGCCTTCATGATCTCGATCCTGTCGACCTTTCTGCCGACCTTCATCCTGTCCGGGTTCGTCTTCCCGCTGCGCAATATGCCCGGCATCATTCAGGCCGTAAGCTTCCTGGTCCCGGCCCGGTATTTCCTGTCCGCCCTGCGGAGCCTGATGATCAAGGGCGTCGGGCCGGCCGCCTTCTGGGACCAGCTCCTGGCCCTGGCCGTCTTTGCCGCCCTGACCATCGCCGTCAGCACGGCCCGCCTGCGGCGGACCTCGGGCGAGGCGGGTGGCTGCGTGCGAAGGCCGGCCCGCCGGGCCAAGGAGACGAAGGCGTGAGAGCCATCCTGGCCCTGCTGCGCAAGGAGTTCATCCAGATCCGGCGCGACCCGCGCATGCTGCCGATCCTCCTCATCTCGCCCATCCTGCAGCTTCTCCTGCTCGGCTATGCCGTCAACCTGGATGTGCGCGACATCCCCTCGGTCGTCTGCGACCAGGACCGTTCGCCGCAGAGCCGGGCCTACCTGGATGCCTTCTTCCATTCGGGCTACTTCACCCGGATCGGGGATGTAGCCCGTCCGGACGATATCGACGCGCCCATCGACCGCGGCGATGCGGTCATGGCCATGATCATCCCGCGCGGCTTCGGGGAGCGGATCCTCTCCGGCCGGGGCGCCTCGGCCCAGATCATCGCCGACGGGACTGAGAGCCAATCGGCGACGATCGGGCTCAACTATGCGGCCATGGTCACCTCCCGCTTCGCCCAGGGCCTCCTGGCCGAGACCTTCGTCCGTCTGAGGGGGTCGGGCCTGCGCCCGGTCCTGATCGAGCCCGAGGTCCGCGTCTTCTACAATCCCGACCTCAAGAGCCGCAACTTCCTGGTGCCGGGCGTGCTCGGGCTGGTCCTCATGGTCATGACCATGATGCTGAGCTCGATGGGCATCGTCCGCGAGAAGGAGACCGGGACGCTGGAGCAGCTCATCGTCACGCCCATCCGGCCGGGCCAGCTCATTCTGGGCAAGCTCCTGCCCTTCCTGGCCATCGGGGTCGTCGACGTGGCCCTCATCACGACGCTCGTGGTCCTTGTCTTCCGGGTGCCGCTCCGGGGGAGCGTCCTCCTGCTGGGGGCCTTGAGCCTGGTCTTCATGCTGACGACGCTGGGCCTGGGGCTCTTCATCTCGACCATCTCCCGCAACCAGCAGCAGGCCATGCTGACGGCCGTCTTCTTCATGGTCCCGATGATCCTGCTCTCGAACTTCGTCTTCCCCGTCGAGACGATGCCCCGCTTCTTCAAGGCCCTGACCGCAATCGTCCCGATCAAGTACTATTTCGGGGTCGTCCGCGGCATCTTCCTCAAGGGCTCCGAGTGGGCCGAGCTGTGGGACGAGGCGGCGGCTCATGGCCGTCTTCGGCGCGGTCATCCTGGCCCTCAGCGTCGCCCGCTTCAAGAAGCGCCTGGAGTAATCGGTAAATCGCCCCATTCCGGGGAGGGCGGTTCGGAGTCGCCGACCGGCCTAATCTCCCCGGAATGGGGCGACAAAAATTAATTTTATCAAAATCGAGAGAAAACAATTTCTAACGACCTACCGACACGAGCAGGCGAACCGGGCCGAGGAGGCCCGAGGACGGCAGGGGAGAGTCGGGCTTAAAGGGATTCCAGGCGGTCGGCGCCAGGCGGCGTTCGGGCGGGAGCGAAGCGTCGCCGATCAGGCGGTTGAGCCAGAGGTTGGCGACTTCGACCTCGAGCGTATTTGCGCCCGGCCGCAGGATATCGCTGATCTCCAGGCGGAACGGGGCGTGCCAGAGGATGCCCAGAGTCGCGGCCGTTCAGCTTGACCCTGGCCATGACTTCGACTTGGCCCAAATCCAAAAAGACGCGGCCGCCGGCGGCGGGGGCTTCGAAATCCGCGGAGTAGACGGCGGTCCCGCTGAAGTGGCGGATGTTTGCGTCCGGATGTGCGGCCAGGTCGACGAGTGCGGGCAGGATGGCGCTCTCGGGGGCGCCCCGTCCCGGCGTGAAGCGCACCATCCACGGCCCGATGATCTCCGCCGACGGCCGCGGCTCGATCGGCGCCGTCGCTTGGTCGGGTCGGGAGGCGGCCTCGCGGGGCTGGAAGACGACGAAGACCGAGCCGTGCCCTTGCAGGGTCATGTCCATGCGGCGGAAGCCCTGGTCTTCCATGACCGCGGGCGCTTCACGAATCTTGCCCGTGACGGCGTCCCATAAGGACGCCGTCTTACCCGCTGTGCGAAAGGAACAGGCTGCCGTGACGGTCTCGCCCGACGGGTTGGAGACGAAATAGATATCGGTCTCGCCGTCGCGGCGATGGATAAAGCGGAAGGCGTCTCCGGAATCGAAGTCGGGCGGAAGGCCCGCTTGGGCCAGGGCGGCCGCGGCCAGGGCATAGTCCGAGTATTGGGGGATCGAGCCGTCGGCATCCGGATTCGCCGCGGGCTTCGGCGTCTCGAATACGCGACCCTTCCCGAGCGCGCGGGCCGGCCCCATGGCTCCTTCGGGCGCCGCGGGGCTGCCCCAAACCTCTTCCGCCAGCCTTATGACGTCGTCGTTCGAGGCCGGATAGCCTTCCAGTCCCAGCGAGGCCGAGGGGCGGGGTCCGATGATCGTGGCTCCGGCCGCGGCCAGATCCCGCACCTTGCAAAGCAGGGCGGGGGTCATGGTCTCGCGCTCCGGGAGGACGAGCACGGCGTAGCTCGCCCCGTCGGGGAAGACGATGCGGCCGTCCTTGACCGCCGCCCGTTCGATCAGGCTCTCCGGGGCGCAGCCGTCGAAGGAGTAGCCCCTGCGGTCCTGCACGGGCTTCGGCCCCCGCAGAGCCGAAGGCGGCGGCACAAAGACCTGGGGCGCCCCTTCGGGGACGAGGTAGAGGATGTCCGCAACCGGCAGCCCGCGGCGCAACAGGTATTGGCAGCGGGCCAGATAGAGGTTCCAGGCCGACGACATCTCCCACCAGGTCTGGGTTCTTTCGTAATGGATGCCGTAGGGCCCCATGGTCATCCCGGGTGCCTGGTCGAGCCTCGGCTGGTGGGCATAGCGGTGGACGACGAAGCGATTGATGCCTGCCGCCAAGGCCCAGTCGGCCTGGTCCTTCATGGCCCCGGGGTGGAGCCGCCAGGCCTCGCTGTCGTCCGCCGTGAACGACTCGGCGCCGACGATGGTCCGCCCTTGGGTGTGGGCGATCGAGACGGCTTCGAAGACGCTGTAGGAGGTGTCGTAGCCGTAACCACGTGCCCAGAACTCGCCCATCGGCACGTCGGCCTCGCCCCCCAGCGTCAGGTCGGCGCACGGGTTCATGTCGTAGGGCTCGACGGACAGCCCGAATCCATCGCGCCGTCCGAGCTCCTTGAGCCGGAGGACGTGGTTTACGACGACCAGCTCTTGGGCGGTCTTGCGGAGATCCCAGAGGAAGCGCTCGGAGATCTCCGGGCCGTCCACGATCCGGCCGGTCGTGACCGGCAGGAAGGGCAGGGGATCGTAGCCGCGGCGCCGCCGGAACTCCTCGCGGAAGGCACCGCTCCAGTTCTGGGCCCCCATCTCCCAGCTGTCGATGTGGAGCATCGTCCAGCCCGACCGCCTGTCTGCGGGCCGCGGGCCGATCTCGGCCCGCAGGGCTCCGATGTAGTCGCGGTAATGCGCGTCGAGGGCGGCCGGATCAAGCTTATCGCACTCCAGGCCCAGGCCGGGAAGCGGCGCCGGCCGGGTGTTGGCCCCGGTGCTGACGCGGCCGAAGCGGAGGATCGTCCAACGGCCGGGAGGGACGTCCCAGGCGAGGCGTCCGTCGGCGGCCAGCCGGTCCGTCAGGTCGAGGATATGCGCGCGGTCGATGACCGAGGACGGCTCCGCGGCGGGGAAGGAGGCCGGTGCGGGGAGGAAAGGCTTGACGCCGGGCATTGAGGAATAGGGATGCCTTAAAAAGAGAGCCTTCTCGTCGATGTCGGCGATCCGGGCCTCGTCCGGAGTCGCCGGGACCGCGAGCACGGCGACATCGACATAGAACGACTCCCGGGCCTTGTCCAGCGCCTCGGGTACTTGCCCGCCGAAGTAGCGGGGCCGGGGAGGGGGCCGCGGCAGAACGGCGTCGAAGCGCGACGGGCCCTCGGCTTCGGTCGCCGAGGCCACCACATGCTGCATGGACGCTTCCGGTTTGACCCAGGGGCCGCCGCTGCCCGTCCACCCGGGCCCGGCGTTGAGGGTGATGGCGAGGCCGAGCCGCTCGGCCTCCAGGACGGCGTGCTTGAAAAGGCTGCGCCAGGCCGGGCTCATGAACTCGACCGGGCCGCGCGGAATACCCACGTCCACTTCGAGCAGAACGACGCCGCCGATCCCGGCACGTCGCATGGCCTCGAGGTCGGCGGTGATCCCTTCACGGCTCGAGTTGCCGTCCATAATGAACCAGTAGACCCAGGGGCGGGCCTCATCGGGAGGGTTGCGGAAACCCATCTCGAGCTCGGCCCCTACGGCTCGAGCCCCGGCGGCGGCGGGTCCGCGCCTGCAAGCCGGGCCGAGAACGAGGGTGGCCAGGAGGAGTACGGCGAGCAGGCTCGATCGGGGCGGCTTCGACATGCTGGATGGTGCTTGTCAGAAGATGCGGTAGGCGCCGTTCCGCATCACTTCTTCGCGGGCTCCGTCCTGGCCGATGAGCACGACGGTGCGGACGGCGACCCGCGGCTGGCTCTGCGGGATATAGATCCGGTCGAGATGGATGACCTCGGACGGGGAGGAAAAGTCTTTCGGTCCGACGGCCCCCCCGAAGTGATCGCTGCGTCCGAAGGCGATGTGCAGGCCGAGCTTCTCGTCGAGCAGGATCTCGCCCACGGGTGCCAGGCCGAAGTCGGCCAGGACGCCGAACCCGAGCTCGGCCATGTTGCCGTAGGCCGGCTCGCGCCGCAGGTGGTCCGCTTCTTCCGAGGCCGCGGGCTCCTCGCCTTGCACCGAGAGGGCCCGGTTCTGGTCGATGGCGAAGACGACAAGGCCGCGGCCGGTGTCCACGGGAAGGCTGCCGAAGCTGCGGCTCGGGTCCTGCGGCCCCCCCTCGAACGGCACGATATAAGCCTCGCCCGAGGGCAGATTGCCGGCCGTCCCCGCGTCCGGGAACCGCCCGGTCGAGGCATGGCCGGGGCGATGGCGGAGGTCGAGATGGAGAATGTGCGGCGCGCCGTCCGCGGCCAGCACGATCTCGGCTCCGGCCGCATTGTCCAGGCGCCGTTTCAGGGCCGCGACTCTCTCCGCTACCAGGCCGTAGTCGATGCGCAGGGCCGGGACCATCGAGGGGGCGAAGCCGGGCATGGTGGCGGCGCGGAAGCCGAACCGCTTGGCCGCGTTCTTCAGCGGGGCCGTGGTCGAGTATTCCGTCGGCGCCAGGTAGAGCTGGCGGGAGGCGAAGACGGCTTCGAAGGCGACAGCCGGACCGGCGCCGGGCAATCCGTCGGCCAGATCCGGCAGCGAGCTCTCGACCAGAATCCCCTGGGCGGGCAGGTCGGCGTTGTTCGAGCCGACATCGGGGTAGGCCACAAGGTCCACGCCTTCCAGGCCGAGCTCGGCTGCGCCGTCCCGCAGCGCCGCCGCCCAAGCCGCGGCCAGGGCGCGGCGCTCGCGCCAGGGCGGGTTATCGTCGGCTGCGCGGCGCGGGACGTCGATGAGGACGGCCAGCCGCGTGTCGCCGGGGAAGGGGGGAAGACCGACCGGACGAGACCGACCAAGTCCTGAGCCGTCAGGGGAGTCGCCGTACCAGGGTTCATGGAAGCCTCCTCAGCCCCCACTATATCCGGGACCCGGCCCGAGGATCAAGGCCGGCGGGGGGGAGCCTTGCCTTCTCCGGGGCGATGGACTATAGATGGGAAGAATCGCTCCCGCCGTATGTATGCGGAAGGGAGAACGAGCGTGAGTCCCGCGACGCCAGGAGGACCGATGAGCAAGAAATCCGTCCGCATCCACCTGCTGATCGGAGTCCTTGTTGTGCTGGCCGCCGTCGTCGCGGGGGCGATCCGGGGGAAAACCATGCAAGACCGACCCAAGGTGAATACCGCCGAGCTCTGGGCCCAGGTGGCCAAGGCGGAGGCGGACGGCCTGCCCCAGACGGCCATCGATCTGCTCAAGACGCTCTACGCCGCCGCATCCGCCGACGGCCAGCCGGCCGAGGCCCTGCGGGCCCTGACCCGGAGCCTCATTCTGGAAGGAACCATAGAGGGCAACAAGCCCGGCCCGCGTGTCGTCCGGCTGCAGGAGGAGATCGGGAAGGCGCCCGAGAGCCTGAAGCCGATGCTCCGGATCGTGCTGGCCCGCTGGTACTGGCAGTACTTCTCCTCCAACCGCTGGCGATTCATAAGCCGGAGTACCACGGAAGGCCTGGACGACGCGGACTTCACCACTTGGGATCTGCCCAAGCTGCTGCGGACGATCGACGGCCTCCACCAGGAGGTCCTCAAGGACGCGGAGACGCTCAAGAAGACCCCGATTTCCGCTTTCGACGGCTTCCTGGTTCCGGGCGAGCATTTGGCCTCCCGGCGGCCGACCCTCTTCGATTTCGCCGCTTTCGAGGCGCTGGAGTTCTATGCTGCGGGCGAACAGGCCGCGGCCCATCCCGAGGACGCCTTCGAAATCGCCGCCGATTCGGCCGCCCTGGCCCCGGCGGCCGAGTTCCTGAAATACCGTCCGGAAACAACCGACCAGGAGTCGCCCAAGCTGCGGGCGCTTCGCATCTACCAAGGGCTGTTGGCCTTCCACAAAGGCGATTCGGACGGCGATGTGCCTTTTGACATCGACCTGCACCGCCTGGCTTATGTCAAAGGCACCGTCGGCGAATCCGCCCGCGACCGGTATATGGAGCGGCTCCGCGAGCTGGTCGAGGCCCATCCAGCCTCGAACCTGCAGTCGGAGGCGCTGGCCCGTCTGGCCGAAGCCGTCCGCGACAAGGGCGATGACGTCCAGGCCCTGGCCTTGGCCAGGCGCGGTGCCGACGCCCACCCGAAATCCCCCGGCGCGACGAATTGCCGGGCCCTGGCGGCCAAGATCACGGCCCATGAGTTCGACATCCGGGCCGAGGGCGTCGCCCTCCCGGGCCGCCCGTCCAAAATGGTCGTCGAATACCGCAATGTGACCCGGCTGTACTTCCGGGTCGTGCGCGAAGACTTTGCCGCCCTGCTCGTGGGCAAGGGGGCTGAGAGCCTTTTCCGGCAGAACGATGAATTCACGGCCAAGCTCCTGGCCAGGACTGCCGACTCGACCTGGAAGGCCGACCTGCCGGCCACGGCCGACTACAAGTCCCGCCGGGCGCTGGTCGAGATGCCCGCCCTCGAGCCGGGCTACTACCGCCTTCTGGCCAGCCACGAGGCTTCGTTTGCCGCCAAGGGCAACAAGATCCAGGCCGCCTCGTTCTGGGTTTCGAGCCTCGGTCTGGCATCCGGCGGCGCCGGGCTTGCTCCCGAGGGTCTGGTGGTGCGGGCCGCAACGGGAGAGCCCATAGCCGAGGCCGACGTCATCGCCTACGAGTGGGACTACGACAAGTCCGCCCTGGTCAAGATCGGTTCGACGCGTACGGATGCCGCCGGCTCGTTCGTCCTCAAGGCCGGAGAGTCCTACCGCAATCGGCTCTTCCATGTCCGGGCCTCCGACGGCGGCGAGCTGGCCGAGACGCAGATCGAACGCGGCTACGAGAGGACCGAGCGGCCCGCCCCGACCACGATCTTCTTCTCCGACCGGTCCATCTACAGGCCCGGGCAGACGATTTTCTTCAAGGGCTTGTGCCTGCATGTCGACCGGGCGGCGGGAAGCTACCACCTCCTGCCGCGTCAGGCCGTGCGGGTCGTCCTGCGCGACGTCAACCGCGAGGAGGTGACCGCGCTCAACCTGACGACGAACGACTTCGGTTCGTTCAGCGGCACCTTCACCGCGCCCGCCGACCGGCTGACCGGCGCCATGACCATCCAGTCGGACAACCCGCCCGGCCGGACCGAGGTCCGGGTGGAGGAGTACAAGCGGCCGAAGTTCGAGGTCAAGCTGAGCACTCCCGAGCGGGAATACAAGCTGGGCGAGACGGTCGAGCTGGCCGGGGAGGCGACGACCTACGCCGGGGCGCCGGTGGACGACGCCGCCGTCAAGTTCCGCGTTTTACGCGAAGTCCGTTATCCCTGGTGGTGGTACGCCTGGGGCCGCGGCTCCGGCGGCGAGTCGCAGGAGATCGCTCACGGTACCATCCGCACGGACGCTCAGGGCCGATTCGTGATCGGTTTCCCGGCCAAGCCCGATGCCGCCGTGCCGGCCGATCCGGGAACCGTTTTCACCTTCTCCGCCACCGTGGACGTGACGGACGGAACGGGCGAGACGCGCGGCGCCGAAGGCCGGGTCCGGATCGGTTACGCCTCGCTCGAAGCTTCGCTGACCGGGAACGACTGG
Organism: Candidatus Aminicenantota bacterium; assembly: GCA_963803915.1. Lineage (GTDB taxonomy): Bacteria > Acidobacteriota > Aminicenantia > Aminicenantales > UBA4085 > UBA4085. The sequence goes on from CAWDOL010000004.1 coordinate 310,503, forward strand.
CAGGAAAAGGGCAAGCCCGTCGTCCTCTCGGCCGCCGCCATGACCCTCAACGGCAAGCCCGTGGCGGCCAAGGGGCGGATCGAGGTGGCCCGTCTGGTCGGGCCCGAGCGGCCCGTTCCGGCCGACCTGATCGGCGAGTCCGAGGTTCTCGAGGCCGAAGCGGACGCCAAGGGGCCGGAGGCGGGATTCCCGATGACGGCGGATTGGCGTAAATGGCCGTCCGGGCCCGTCGTGGCGGCCCACGACTTTGCTACCGAGGCCGATGGAAAGCCCTATCCGGTGCCGTTCGACCTCGAGCCGGGGGCTTACCGGGCCCGCCTGCGGACCGCCGACAAGGACGGCACAGCCGTCGAGTCCACCTTCGCCTTCCTGGTGGTCGATCCCGCCGCCGCGGCCTTCCCGATCAAGATCCCCTTCCACGTCGCATCCCGCACGGACATTGTCGATGTGGGCCAGGACTATGAGCTATTCTGGGGCACGGGCTACGAACAAGGCCCGGTCCTCATCGACCTCTACCAGAACGGCCGGCGGCTCGACCGGGCCTGGACGGCGGCCGGGACGAGTCAGGGCGGATACCGCTTGCGGGTGACCGAATCGCACCGGGGCGGCTTGGCCGTGGTCGTGACCATGGTCAAGGAGAATCGCCTCTACCGGGTCACCAAGCGTGTTCTCGTCCCCTGGACGAACAAGAGGCTGGACCTGCGCTGGAAGACCTTCCGGTCCAAGCTCCGCCCCGGCCAGTCCGAGACCTGGTCGCTCGAGATCAAGGGACCGCAGGCCGAAGCCTCGGCCGCCGAGATGGTGGCCTCCCTCTACGACGCCTCGCTCGATCAGTTTGCCGATCATGGCTTTCCCGGGATCATGGGCATCTTCCGGTTCGACACGACTTCGCTGCGGTCCGGCTACAGCAACCGGCGCGCCGACCTCCGCGACTACGTCGACCGGCTCAACACCTTCCCGTCGACCGTCTCGCTTCGCTACGTCCGCTTCCCCGACGACATCGTGGAGCGGCTGTTCGGCTACGAGTATGCCTCGCGCAAGATGATGGCCCGAATGGACGGTGTGGCCGAAACCATGCCCTCCATGGCCCCGCCGCCGGCCCCGGCCGCGGAGATGGCGGCCGGCGGTGTCGTGGGCGGTGTCGTGGGCGGTGTGGTCTCCGCTTCTCCGGCCAAGAAGCCCGCAACTCCCGACCTTGCGGGCGTCCAGGCCCGCAAGAACCTGTCCGAGACCGCCTTCTTCTATCCCCACCTGCGGACCGATGGGAACGGCACCGTGACCATCGAATTCCAGGTTCCCGAAGCCCTGACCCGCTGGCGCTTCCTCGGCTTCGCCCACGACAAGGCCCTCAGAAGCGGGGCCATCGAAGCCGAGATGGTGACCCAGAAGGAGGTCATGGTCCAGCCCAACCCGCCCCGCTTTCTGCGCGAGGGCGACAAGCTCGAGCTGACCGTCAAGGTCACCAACATGACCGAGGCCGAGCAGACCGGTGCTGTCGAGCTGACATTCTTCGACCCCCGGACCGAGGCGCCGCTCGACGCGGCTCTGTCCAACCAAGAGCGGCGGCAGGCATTCGTCCTGCCGGCCAAGGGGTCCCGCTCCTTCTCCTGGCCGCTCCTCGTCCCCGACGGTCTGGAAACGATCGGCTACAAGGCCGTGGCTGCGGCCGGGGATTTTTCGGACGGCGAGGAAGGCGCCTTCCCCGTCCTGAGCCGGAGGATCCAGGTCCGCGAGTCCATCCCGCTCTGGATCAACGCCAAGGGCGAGAAGGCGTTCCAGTTTGAAAAGCTGTCCGCATCCGGCGGCTCCTCCACCCTCCGCCATCTCGACCTGACCGTGCAGATGGCCTCCAACCCGGCCTGGTATGCCGTCCAGGCTCTGCCCTACCTGATGGAATTCCCTTACGAGTGCGCCGAACAGATCTTCAACCGGCTCTACGCCAATGCCCTGGCCCGGACGATCGCGGCCTCCGATCCCAAGATCCGCCGCATCTTCGAGCAGTGGAAGGGGACCAAGGCCCTTGACTCCGACCTGGAGAAGAACCAGGAGCTCAAGAGCGCCCTGCTGCAGGAGACGCCCTGGGTGCTCGAGGCCCGCAACGAGAGCGAGGCCAAGCGGCGCCTGGGCATCCTCTTCGACGTCAACACGGTTGCGGCCGGCTTGAAGAGCGCCTACGGCAAGCTGGAAGCCATGCAGAAGGGAGACGGCGCCTGGCCGTGGTTCCCCGGCGGGCGGAGCGACAGCTACATCACGCTCTACCTCGTGACGGGCTTCGGCCGGTTGAAGCAGCTGGGGGTGACGGACGTCCCGCAGGACCTGGCCCTCAAGGGGGTCGATCATCTGGACAAGTGGATCGACGGACTCTATCGGGAGATCGTCAAGGATAAAACGCAAGCTCTCAATCACCTTGGCCCGACGGTAGCCATGGCCCTCTATGGACGAAGCTTCTTCCTGAAGGAGCGGCCCATCCCGGCCGAATCCAAGGCGGCCTATGACTATTTCCTCGGCCAGGGCCGAAAGTTCTGGCTGCAGGTGGACAATCGCCAGAGCCAGGCCCACCTGGCCCTGGGCCTTAAGCGGTTCGGCGATGCGGAAACGCCGGGCAAGATCATGCGCTCGATCAAGGAGCGCTCCAAGCTCGATCCCGAGCTGGGTCGGTATTGGGCCGAGACCGAGGCCGGCTGGTGGTGGTATCGGGCCCCGATCGAAACCCAGGCCATGATGATCGAGGCCTTCGACGAAGTCGCCGGCGACGCCCAGGCCGTGGAGGAATGCAAAATCTGGCTGCTGAAGCAGAAACAGACGCGGGATTGGAAGACGACCAAGGCCACGGCCGATGCTGTCTATGCCCTCATTCTGCGGGGTGCGGGCCTGCTGGCCTCGGATGCCCTGGTCGAAGTCACCCTGGGCGGCGAGACGGTCAAGCCCGAATCGGTCGAAGCGGGGACGGGCTTCTACGAGAAACGCTACAGCCCGGCCGAGATCAAGCCGGCCATGGGGGCCATCACCGTGAAGAAATCCGACGCCGGCATCGCCTGGGGCGGCGTCCATTGGCAGTATCTGGAAGATATCGCCAAGATCACTCCCCACGCCCAGAACCCCCTGACCCTGAAGAAGACGCTGTTCGTGCGCAAGGCCACGGCCAAGGGGCCGGTCATCGAGCCCGTGCGCGGACCGCTCGCAGCCGGGCGACACCGTGGTCGTCCGGGTGGAGCTGCGGACGGATCGGGACATGGAGTACGTCCACATGAAGGACCATCGGGGGAGCGGCCTCGAGCCGGTCGATGTCCTGTCGCTCTACCGCTTCCAGGACGGCCTGGCCTACTACGAGTCGACCAAGGACACCGCGACCCATTTCTTCATCGACTACCTGCCCAAGGGGACGTACGTCTTCGAGTACGCCCTGCGGGTCGTCCACCGCGGGACCTACCAGAGCGGCATGGCCCACATCGAGTGCATGTACGCGCCCGAGTTCAACAGCCATTCCGGGAGCACGGAGATCGTGGTCAGGTAGAATGCTCTTCTTTTCGGGTCTAAGCTTGACCAATGCGGATGACGATGAGCCCGGAGGCTTCAGCTTTCTCGGGGACGTCCGTCACCTTTAGCCAACGAATAGCTCGTGCTTCGTCCACCGGCGGTATCTCTAGATAGGATATCGTGTTTCATGAGTTCGACGATGTCCCTATGCGCTGTGTCTTGAGAGCATTTGGCCAGCTTGGCCCATTTGGTTGAAGTGAGCTTGCCCTCAAAGGTCCCATCCAACAGCTTGTTCAACATCAAGCGCTGCCGCTCGTTGAAGGCCAAGTGAACATGCGTCTTCCAGAATCGTTCTTTCAGAAAGACGGTGGCGAGCGAGGCTTCCGTTCCTGCCATCGCTCGGGTCAGGCAGCCCAGAAACCAATGCATCCAGTTCGTAATATCAAGAGTGCCTTTTTGTGCCAGCTCAAGGGCATTATAGTATTTCTTGCGCTCCCTTCGAATTTGCGTCGACATACTGTAGTAGCGGCGCGAGCTGTTTTCGGATCGGGCCAGCGCCCAATCCGCGATGGCGCGGGCGATACGTCCGTTGCCGTCGTCGAAGGGATGGATGGTCACAAACCATAAGTGGGCTTGTGCGGCCCTCAGCACCGGGTCTATTCCACCGGTCCGATTCGCCCAATCGAGGAACGCGGTCAATTCGGATTCCAGACGATGGGCCGGCGGCGCCTCATAATGGACGCGCTCGCGGCCGATCGCGCCGGACACGACTTGCATGGGCCCCTTGGCGTCATCCCGCCAAACACCCACCCGGAGGTTCGATAACCTGTCGGGAAACAAGGCCGTATGCCAATCACATAGCCGTTCTTTCGTCAGCGGCTGGGCAAAGTTTTGCGTTGCTTCGAGAATCATTTGCACCACGCCGTCCACGCGGCGATCCGAGGGCAAAAGGCCTGCGATGTCCATGCCCAACCGGCGTGCAATAGAAGATCTCACCTGGTCGGAATTGAGAATTGCGCCTTCGATTTCGCTGGATTTCACTACATCGTCCGTCAAAGCCTGCAGAACGGCCTCGTCGCGTTGGGAAAAGCCGAGGCCCTCCATTCGCCCAATAAGACGCCCCTGCCGTAGACGCACTTCGGCCAGCGGTGTCGACAGTGCTTCTTGATCCCAACGAAAACGGGGCCATTCAGATAGTTGGTGTATGTACTGGCTCATTCTCCGCACATCCTGCGTAGATTATATTCGTATTGCGCGCAGAGGGCAAGTGATAAAATCCGCACATATAGCGGAGATTAACGGCCCTATTCTCCGCTTTGTTCAAATAGGTATAACATCCAACGCGAAAGTCGATGGAGAATGCGGCGATCAGGCCAGCAGCCTGTCGCCGCCGGTTCGCTTCATGAGGTCGATGACCTTGGCCTCATCGACTTCGATGCCGAGGCCTGGTCCCGTCGGGACATAAGCTGAGCCATTCTCGATCCGGAGCGGTGTCTTCAGCACGTCGGCGGCCAGGAACTGGGGGCCATTCAGGGCTGCCGGCTTGGCCAGTCCGAAAGCGCCGTAGAGGGCGAGCGAAGCGGCCAGCGAGATGTCGGGATCGGTCAGGCCGCTGCCGAGCCACATCAGCCCGCGTTCGCGGCAGATCTCGATCTGCCGCTTGTTCGAGCGAAGACCGCCGCAGCGGGCCGGCTTGGCCGAGACGCCGTCCAGCATGTCCAGCTTGATGAACTCCTCCAGGTCGGCGGGGGAGACGACCCCCTCGTCCATCAGGATGGGTAGGGCGCCCTGCTTTTTGAGCGCTTGATAGCCCGCGATCCGGTTCGGCCGCAACGGGGATTCCAAAACGTCCACTCCCGCGTCGGCCAGCCTGGGCGCAGCCGCGAGCGCCGTCTCGGGATCGTAGCCGCCGTTGGCATCGGCCCAGAGAAAGGCCTGCGGCGCGGCTTTGCGGACGATCCGGGCCAGGCCGACATCGAAGTCCGGGTCGGGGCCGACCTTGATGTTGAAGTGGGAATAGCCGCGGAGCCGCCCTTCGTCGATCACGGCCTGCGGCTTCATCCAGGGTCCGGACGTTGACCGTCCAAGACAGCGTCAGCTTTCCTCCCTCGGGAAGTCCCCACAGGGCGGCCAGTGAGCGCCCGCTGCGCTTTCCGGCCAGGTCGTGCAGGGCGATATCCAATCCGGCCCGCGTGATCGGCATCCCCGTCGAGAAGCCGCCGGCCACGGCCTTGTCCAGTGCGGCGTGTGCGGCCGCGATGTCGTCCGCGTCGAGCCCGATGAGGGCGGGGACGAAGTAGACGCGCAGCGCGGAAACCGCGCCCTCCCAAGTTTCGTCGCTCCAGGTCGAGAGTGGAACGGATTGGCCCCATCCGATCGTTCCGTCATCGGCCGTGACCTTGATGATCACCGCCGGCCGGCCGTTGCGGCCTCCGGGCCCGACGAAGAACTTGAAGTACCCGGCCACCGGGTACAGGACGGGAAAAAGGTCGATGCGGGCTATTCTGGCAGGGGATGGTGTCGGATTCAGCCGGACGGCCTCGAGCCGGGCTGCTGCTCCCGCCAGGCCGGCCAAGGCCAGGCTCGTCTCAAGGAACGTACGCCGATCCATCACTTCCAGCGATTGTCGATGTAATCCTCGTACCGTTCCGCCACCTTGCCGCCCGTGACGTCGCCGGAGTGGACGAGAACCCCGACCCTTTGCCGCAGGACCATGCCCGGGACGAGGAGGAAGGGCTTGCCGCTCAGCGCGTCCGGACGCCGCGGGCCGAAGCAGCCGTACTCCCGCGTCAGCCAGCGATGATCGAATCCGTCGGGGTACTGGAATACGGCGACGCCGGCCGTTTCGCCTGCGACGGTGTTGGAATAATCGATCCACTTGGCGGCCTGCATGTTGGTCGCCTCCTGCCCGGCGGCGCCGTTATCCGCCGTCAGACGTCCGCCCGCTTCGCCGCTCCAACGGGTTTGCAGGCGCAGATAGGGCCAGGCGTAATGGACGTCGTCGCTGCGGAATTCGACCCCGACTTCGGCCGGCGTCAGCGCGAACGAGGCGTCGATCAGGTATTCGCCCGCTCCAAGAGCATGGACGATGAGCCGGCGGATTTCCTTCAGGACGGGGGTTGAGCCGTCCATCTCCCAGAGGAGCTCGGCCTCGATCTCGGCCCGCGCGCCCTTGGCCTCGAGCCGGGCGAAGCGGACATGGCGTATGCGGTCGCGGAAGGGGGGCGTGTAGGTCTTGGGGTCGGTCGGTTGTTCCACACCCGAGTAGAGCCCGTTGTAGAAGCTTGCGTCGCGGCCGCCGTCGCGCCGCACGGTGTCGGCGAACCAGAACGAGCGGTGGTGCGGATAGGGCTCGATCTGCTGGACGAGGAGGTTCTGGCCGCGGGGTGTGGCAAGCGGCCAGATGTGGGCCATGTCGAGCGCCTCGCCGTAGCGGTAGACAAAGGCCTCCCGGCCGTCGATGAGGACGCCCAGGCATCCGGCCGCCGCGTCGTTGACCAGCTTGACGGTCGGCCCGCCCAGGCCGGGGCGTACGGTCGCTTCAAGCCGTGACGCCGGAGCCTCGAATACGCCGGCTGGAAAAGACGAGCCCGACGGAAGCCAAACGGCCAGCACCGCGAGGAAGGCCGGGACGAGGACGCGACGGCGCATCACGGCCGCCCCCCTCACAGAGTCCAGGGAGCCCGGTGCGGGACGTCCAGCCAGCGGTCGGCCTCGGCATCGCCGACGAACTTTTCCGCCGCCGGATCCCAGCGCAGCCGGCGGCGGAGCTTCATGGCGATGTGGGTCAGGACGCAGATGGTGTTGGAGCGATGGCCGATCTCGACCGGGGCGATGGGATCCTTGCGGGTCCTCATGGCCTCGAGGAAGTTCTTCATGTGGTTGCCGCTGACGGGGAGCTTGACCTCGCCCTCCCCGGCTTTGGCCCGCAGGATCTCGGGGTCGGAGGCCTGGACCTTGCCTCGGTCGGCGTAGACCCAGCCGGCGTCGCCCTCGAAGCGGACACCCGCTTCGCCGGTCTCCATGATCATCGTCACCCCGTCGGCGAAGACGGCCTCGCCCTTGAACGTGGTGTGGACATCGAACAGCCCGCGGTCGGGGAACTCGCCCTTGGCCTCGATCTCCAACGGCCCGGTCTCGTCCGTGCCGTGGCCCCATTGGGCGCTGTCGATCATGTGCGAGCCCCAGCCGGTGATCATGCCCCGGCTGTAGCGCTCGATCTGCAGCCAGCCGGGCCGGTCCAGGGAATAGGCCGGGTGGACGCGATCGACGGAGTAGGGCATTTCGGCCGCCGGCCCCTGCCAGGCGTTGTAATCCAGGAAGCGGGGGACGGGGACGACCTTGGGATCACCCGTGCCCGAGTCGATCGGGAGCAGGGCTTTGATGGTCTTGAGCTTGCCGATGCGGCCGTTGCGGACGGCCTCGGCCGCGACCCGGAAGTAGACCGACGATCTCTGCTGGGAGCCGACTTGGAGGATGCGCTCGTGCTTGCGCACGGCCTCGACCAGCCGGCGGCCTTCAGCGATGGTGTAGGTCATCGGCTTTTCGAGATAGATGTCCTTGCCCGCCGCGGCTGCGGCAACGGCGTGGGCCGCGTGCCAGTGGTCGGGGGTGACGATGAGGACGCCGTCGATGTCCGGGCGGGCCAGGAGCTCCAGGAAATCGGCATAGACGGTGATGCCGTCATAGGAGGTTTGCTTCAGCTCCTGGGCGTAGATCCTCTCGGCTTCCCACTGGGCCTGGTCTCGACGGTGGGCGTCCGCATCGCAGACGGCGACGACGCGGGCGCCCGCCTCCAGCCCGCGGTAGATGAGCTCCTTCATATCGCCCTGGCCCTGTCGGCCGACGCCGATGCAGCCGAAGGCCAGCTCGTCGTTGGGACGGACGCGGCCGGTCACGACGTGTGAGGGGACGATCGTCGGGCCTGCCGCCGGCGTGGCGGATCGCAGGGGATGGATCATCAGCGTCGGCGCGGAAAGGGCGGCGGCCTTGATGAAGGTACGGCGGGACAGCGGCGAGGGCTTGCTCATGTATTACTCCCGAAGGTGATGGGTTTCCTGCGCTCAACCTATCACAACCCCCGGCTGGGAGACAACCTTACAGCCGCCAGAGGTAGGAGGCTTTAAAGAAGAACCCGCGCCGCATCTCGAGGAAACGGTCGGACTCGCGGTACTCGCCCTCCACCCAAGACAGTTTTTCGTAGAGGGAGCCGTATCCGATGTGGATGACCGTCCCGGGGATGTAGGTGAAGGAGGCCAGGAAGTCGGCCAGCAGGGTGTGCCGGTAGGAGTTCGATTCCAGGATGGCTCGGAAGAAGAGATACTTGTTGACTTGGTAGGTCAACCGCCCCCGCAGGATGTTGTAGTCGTAGACCTTCTCCCCGGTCGTATCCTTGAACAGATCCGAGTATGTCCAAGCCAGGTAGACGTTGAGGTTTTCCGAGGGCCGGTACGTGGCTGTCAGGCTGGCCCGTTGGCCGTGGCCTTGGTAGGGATCGGCGACGTAGCGGATGGATTTTCCGGTCCGGAAGGAAGCCGTCAGGGACAACAGCTTGGACAGCTGGGTGCGGCCCGTCAGGCTGAAGCCGCTGGTGTTGAAGCGGCGGCTCAGGAAGACTTCGTTGGAAGCCAGCAGGAGGGCCGTGACGGAGGAGTTGCCCTTGAGTACGGCCGTGGTCCCGATGGAGGCGGCGGACTCGGTGAGGCCGCTGTCGTAATCGCGCAGGGCGCCTAGACCCAGGCCGGCCGAAACGCGGCGGAACAGTGCGGACTTGGGGTAGAAGCGGGGTGCGATGTTGACCACGGCGCTGGTCAGTCCGGTCCGGGTCAAATAGCCGGTGTCTGCCTGGAAGCCCGACGAGACGTCGTGGAAGGAGGCGTCGATGCCGAGCTTGCTGGAGTCGTGGAAATACTCCAGGCTGAGGGCCCTGCCGTCGGACCAGCCCGCATCCCGGTCGGCCCGGGTGAACGAGCCAAAAGCGTGGAAGCTGAGCATGCCGGATTGGTTGATTCGGATCTGGCCGTCGGGACCGAGAACGCGGTTGATGCGCCCGTCTTGATCGCGTTCGGTGTAGAAGACGCCCAGGTACCCGTCCTGGCTGGTCGTGCGCTTGTACCGGAAGATGGAAAACCAGGCATCGGGGGCGTCGGCGATCCCGGTGCTGGAAGACGGCGAAGCGTCCACGGCGAAGATCGAAGCGATGGTATCGTTGCGGCCGACCTTGCCCGTCAGCTTGAAGCCCGCCTTGGGGTCGACGATCGTCCGGGTGTGGACCAGGGCTTGCAACGGGCTGGTCAGGACGGCGCCGACGTTGAAGGCTTCGCTGCCCTCCAGGAAGAAGGGACGCTTCTCGGGGAAGTACAGGTTGTAGCGCAGGTTGGCGTCGACCTGGCCGGCATCGGCCTCGACCTGGCTGAAGTCGGGGTTGAGTGTACCGTCGAGGATGAGGCTGGGGGTGATCCCGAATTTTCCGGTCAGGCTCAGCTCGCCGGAGTCCTCGGACTTGCGAAGGGCGCCGCCCTCGTCCCGGACGGACGCGCGGCCGTAGGTGAAGGCGGGCAGGAGCTCCATCAGGGTGTAGCGCTTCAGCCCGAAGTACTCCATGGGCGCCATCTGGGTCAGGAAGGCGTAGCCCCGCTTGGGGTCGAGAGCGGGGTAGGAGCCGTGCTCCTGGCGGCGGTTGATGGTCCGCTCGAAGAAGACGGACATCACGACGCGCTCGCCGTGGGCGTAGCGGATGCTCTTGAGCGGGATCTGCATCTCGACCGTGTAGCCCTTGTCGTCGATCCGGCCGGCGCTCCACCAGACCATGTCGACGCTGAAGTCCTCCTTGTTGGAGGCGTAACGGCTGTCGCCCTGGATGCCCAGGGGGTTGACGTAGAAGGCGTAGAGGGACTGCTGGTCGCTGAAGGAGTCCAGGTTGATGCAGACGAAGTCGTCGGTCATGACATCGTCGCGGCGGGAGACGGCGGCCTTGATCTTGTCCGGCTGATCGTCGAAGCAGCGGAAGGCGAAATAGATGTTCTCCCGGTCGTAAGCCATGTAGGCCACGGTCTTCTCCGGCTGTTTCTTGCCGAACTCGGGGATGAAGGTTTCGAAGTCCGTGACGGAGGGCGCCTCGGCCCAGACCGGATCGTCCAGCTTGCCGTCGATGACGGGCGGGACGGTGACCTTGAGGGGCTTGAGCAGGGTCTGGCCTTGGGCCCTAACGATCCGGGCTGCCCTAATGGTCCCGGCCGATGCGGCTGGACCGTTTAGGACGACGTCGGAAGCCTCCGTCGAAGCAGCTGGATCGGTTAGGACGGCTCCAGAAGCTTCCGCCGCGGGAGCTGGGGCTGGGGCGAGAGCGAGCATGAGGAGGGCGGCGGCGATCAGGAACGGCTTTCTCATATTAGACGACTCCACCGATACATACGCTCATCTTACCCGAAATGTTGCTTTCGCCGGTAAATTTGGCGAAGTCCTTGATCAGCGCTCCCGATCGGGCTATTATGGCCGGGCCTTTTTAATTCCCGGTCGGTCATAAGCGAGGTCCGTGTGGTGAAACCGAGCAACGGAAACGGCCAGGTCCAGATCCTGACGGCGGAACTGCACCGCCTGGCCAGGAACCTGTGGTGGTCGTGGCACCCGCCTGCCCAGGAGCTGTTCAAGAGCCTTTCGCCGCGGGCCTGGGAGAACCTCTACCACAGCCCGGTCGCCATTCTGAACGAGGTCTCGGCCTATGAATTGCGCGTCCGCCTGATGGACCCCGCCTTCGCCGCCAAGGCGAAATCCGTGCTCGCTTCTTTCGACGCTTATCTGAAGGACGAGCGGACTTGGGGCCGCCAGAACGCCCCCGAGCTCCTCGAGCGTCCAGCCGCCTATTTCAGCGCCGAGTTCGGCTTCCACGAATCCCTGCCCATCACCGCGGGCGGTCTGGGGATTCTCTCGGCCGACCACGTCAAATCGGCCAGCGACCTGGGCCTCGGATTCGTCGGACTCGGGTTGTTCTACCGCGAGGGCTACTTCATGCAATCGCTCGACCACCAGAACTGGCAGGTCGAATCCTACGCCACCCTCAACCCCAAGAACCTGCCCCTGGAGCCCGTGCTGGACGACAAGGGCGAGCCCGTCATCGGGGCCGTGCCGATCGCCGGCGCCCAGGTCCGGTTCCGGGCCTGGCGGGTCAACGTCGGCCGGATCGTGCGTCTACCTGCTCGACACGGACCTGCCCGAGAACGAGCCCTTCCAACGCGACCTGACCCGGCGCGTCTACGGCAGGCGACGCCACGACCCGGATCATGCAGGAGCTGCTGCTGGGCGTCGGAGGAGTGCGGCTGCTTCGCGCCTTGGGCATCGGGCCTTCGGTCTTCCATATGAACGAGGGCCACGCCGCCTTCCTGACGCTGGAGCTGCTGCGCGAGAAGACCGCCTCCGGCCTGCCCTTCGAGGCGGCCTGGGAGGGAGTCCGCTCGGAGTGCGTCTTCACCACCCATACCCCCGTCGAGGCCGGGCACGACCGTTTCGGGCACGACCTGGTGGAGTATGCGGCCTCCAGTTACCTCAAGTCCTTCTCCTGCGGGCGCGACGCGATCATGGGCCTGGGCCGCGTCCGGCCGTCCGATGAGAGCGAGCCGTTCTGCATGACCGTCCTGGCCCTCAAGGGTTCGAGGTCGGCCAACGGAGTGAGCGAGCTTCACGGCCGGGTCAGTCGGGCCATGTGGCGCTCCCTCTGGCCGGACAAGCCCGAGGCCGAGGTGCCGATCGGACACATCACCAACGGCGTCCATGTCCCCTCTTGGCTCAACGGGACGACCTACCGGTTCTGGTCTCGCAAAGCCGAGGGGAATTGGGCCGACCGGGTCGATGATTCGGCCTTCTGGGCCAAGGTCGAGGACCCGGCTTTCGTCTCGGACGAGGAGCTGTGGGCCTTCCGCTACGAGCTGCGGCGCAAGCTGATCGAGTTCTGCCGCAAGCGCCTGCTCATCCAGGGCCGCGTGGTCGGCCAGGGCGACTTCATCACCTATGACGCGCTGCTCGACCCCGACGCCCTGACGGTCGGCTTCGCCCGCCGCTTCGCCACTTACAAGCGGGCGCCGCTCGTCTTCCGGCATTTCGAGGCCGTCGTCGAGCTGGCCAAGGACGCCCAGCGGCCCGTGCAGTTTGTCTTCGCCGGCAAGGCCCACCCCCGGGACGACGACGGCAAGCGGTTCATCCAGCAGATCATCCACCTGAGCAAGCATACCGCGCTCAAGGGCTCGCTTGTCTTCATCGAGAACTACGACGTCCAAGTGGCCCGGCGCATGGTCTCGGGCTGCGATATCTGGCTGAACAACCCCCGCCGGCCGCTGGAGGCTTCGGGTACCTCGGGCCAGAAGTGCGGGGCGCATGGCAGCCTCAACCTGAGCATCATGGACGGCTGGTGGCGCGAGGCGTATGACGGGACGAACGGCTTTGCCATCGGCCCCGACTCGCATCCCGCGAACGTCGAGGAGCAGGATCGGGCGGATGCGGAAAGCCTCTACCGGGTTCTGTCCGAGGAAGTCGTCCCGGCCTTCTACGAGCGGGACGCCTCCGGTTTGCCCAGGCGCTGGATTCAGATGATCCGCCGGGCCATCGCCGGGCTGACACCGCGCTACCACACCCGGCGCATGGTTCAGGAATACGTCACCAAGTACTACCTGCCGCGCTGATCGCCGGCGTTGAAGCGGCCTTCGCCCATCGCCGGGCCTGCGACACGATATCTGGCCCGCACGAGGTGACCAGACTATCTCCATAGAGCATGGAGCAACAAATCTGCTTTTCAGTCGTATACCTAGTGTGACTTAGTTATACAACGAAAATAATAGTTGACAAACTAAAGCATTAGTTTTATATTGAGGAGCGCCATGAAAGAGCTGACCAAAGCGGAAGAAGAGATCATGCAGGTCCTCTGGGACCTGGAGAAGGGCTTCGTCAAGGACGTCATCGAGAAGCTGCCCGAACCGAAGCCCGCCTACAACACCGTCTCGACCATCCTCCGCATCCTGGAGAAGAAAAAGGTCGTCGACCACAAGGCCTACGGCAAGACCCACGAGTACTTCCCGCTCGTCGGCCGCGACGAGTACAAGAAGAAGTTCGTCCGGTCCTTCGTCCGCCGCTTCTTCGGGGATTCCTTCCCGGAGATGGTCTCCTTCTTCGCCGGCGGGCGGGACATGAGCCTGCAGGAGCTGGAGAGCATGCGGCGCCTTCTGGACGAGGAGATCGACCGGCAGAAGGAGGGGAACGAATGATCCCCTTGCTGTCTTACGCCGCCAAGGCCGCCCTCGGCCTGACCCTGTTCTACGCGGTCTATGCGCTCTTCCTGCGGAACGAGACGCACTTCCGCCTCAATCGGGTCTATCTCGTCGCCGCCCTGGTCCTTTCCTTCCTTATCCCGGCCTTCCCGGTCACCTCGCCCTTTCGGACAATCCCCGTCCGGCTCGACCTGGCGACGCTGCCCGTCCGGCCCGCTCGCTGGCCCGCGGCCTCGCCCTTCTCGATGTCCTGGCCGTCGTCTATGCGGCCGGGGCGCTCGTCTTCCTGCTCCGCTTCGGCGCTCATCTGGTCCGGCTGGCCTCGGTCGTCCGCCGCAACGGCGTCGTCCGCCGCGACGGCGCGCGGATCGTCTCGGTCGGGACGGAGTTCTGCGCCCTTCTCCTTCCTCGGCTTCGTCTTCCTCAACGAGCACGGCCTCGAGCCCGGCGACGTCCGCCGCATCCTGGCCCACGAACGCATCCATATCCGCCAGCTCCACTCGCTGGACCTCCTGCTCGATGGAGCTGGCCACGGTTCTTCTTTGGTTCAATCCTCTCGTCGGGCCGTTCAAAAAATCGCTACAAGAGACCCACGAGTATCTGGCCGACGCCGGAGTCATTGCGCAGGGCTTCGGCGGCAACGGGTACCGGCGGCTCGTTTTCGAGCAGCACGTGGGCGCCCGGCTGTTTGGAGTGGGGAACAGCTTCAAGCAGTCGCAAATCCATAGGAGAATATTCATGATGTCCCGTAACCCGTCCGCCGGCGGCTCCCGGTGGAAATGCCTGCTGGCCGTCCCCGCGGCCCTGGCCCTGATCGTCCTGTTCGCCGTCCCGCGGCTCGCCTCCTCGGCGACGCCCGCCGGGCCAGGACAAGCCCGACCAGGCCAAGATGGAGAAGATGTCCCAGGAGAAGGCCGCCCAGGCCGCCGATGAGGTCAGGAAGATCGAGCAGATGCAGGCCGATCTCAAAACGGCCTACAAGGGGACCGAAGACGAGTCGAAACGAGCCGAGATCAAGGCCAAGCTGGAGAAGCTGGCCCAGAAGCGCCAGGATCTGATCGCCAAGCTGGAGGCCCAGGGGATCCGTATGAAGTCGTCGGCCCCCGATTCCGAGGAGATGATGAAGCTCAAGCAGACAGCGGAGAAGCTCATCGCTCGAGCTGGCCGAGACCTACGGATCCCGCCGTCAAGGCCGAGCTGGAGAGAAAGCTCCAGGAGCTGAAGGCGAAGGCGAGCTCCATGGGAAAGCCCGTATTCAAGAGCTCCATGCCATCCGATTTTCCCCCCATGGCGGAGATCCAGGCCAAGCTGGCCTCCCTCAAGGAGAAGGAGGCGCTAGTCCGCTCCGACCTGGAAAAGGCCGAGAGCTCCGAGAAAAAGGCTGAGCTCAAGAAGACCCTGCAGATGATCCTGGAGCAGCAGGAAGCCATGAAGGAGCTGGCCGTCAAGGCCAAGATGGCTGGCGCGGAAAAGATCGCCAAGTAACCCGAAGCAGACTCCCTTTGGCGCCCTATCCTCTCGAGCCTCGCGGCCTCGGGAGGGTAGGGCTTTTTTGTTTTCGGGCCGTCGACATCGTAACGCGAGTGTGGAAGAATAGGGCACGATTTCCCCCATGAGGAGGAGCCTGCCATGTCTGAGAAATCCCGTTTGGCCCGGACCATCGCGCTCGCCCTGACGATCCTGGCTCTTGTTGCAGGAGCTTTCGGAGCGGCCCAAGTCAAGAACCCGTTTACGATCGACGACTACTTCAAGGCCGTCTCGCTGCGGGTGGATGACTGGACCCGCGACGGCCGCTGGCTGGCCTGCACCCTGAGCCGGGCTTCGGATCGGCTGCCGACGGACTACAAACGCTACGGTGATCCGACCTATGTCTCCATGTCCCCCTCCGACCTGATCGTCCTGGACACCGAGAGCGGCGAGCAGGTCCGGGTCTTCCCTCGGCTCGAGTCGTACCGCGCCCCGGTCTGGTCGCCGGACGGCAAGCGGTTGGCCCTATTCCAGTTCAAAGAACAGGCCTTCTGGATCGTGGTCTGGAACCGCGAGACCCGGAAGCTCGAGAAATGGAGCCTTCCTTCGGCCAAGTCCATCGCCCCGAATTCCCCCCTGGCCTGGTCCGCGGACGGGCACAAGCTCTTCTTCACCGTCCGAGCTCTGGATTGGGCGGCCACGACCTCGGGACTGTTCAAAAGCCTGACCTCGGCCCCCATCCGGGTCTTCGACTCCGAGAAGCCGTACTTGCCTTGGGACGAGCTCAGCCGGCGATCGCGGCTCGCGATCCCCGTCCTTTGGGAGCCCGATGCGGGCAAGGCCGTCGAGCTCCTGCCCGAAACGGCTCTGACATCGTCACGGCTTTCGAAGGATGGCCGCTTCCTCCTCTACGAGAGGGACGTCACCGAGAAGACGAGCTACGACGTCATCGGCGGCACGCGAAACCAGCTCGAGGTGCAGCCGCTCGGCGACGGAGCGGCCCGCATCCTGCTCAAGCCCGCAGACCAGAGGTCCCTCGTCTGGGCCAAGAACGGCCGGATGTTCGCCTATGCCGAGAAGGGTGACGTCTTCATCATGGACGCCGAGGACAAGGAACCGCGTCGGCTGACGGGGGAAGCGGAGGCGGCGCCTGTTGCCGAGCCCGCCCCGGCCAAGCCCGTGGCCAAGGCTGGGGCGCTCAAAAAGCCGTCTTTCGCCGTGGTCCGCTTCTCGCCCGATGGAGCCGCGCTCCTCTGCACGAGCGCCCGCCCGCAGGCAGAGGACGACAAGGCCAAGCCGGCCAAGCCGAGCAACCCGCCCCGGCAGTACTGGCTGATCGACGCCAAGACGGCAACCCGCGAGATGGTCTACGAGCTGCCCGAAAAAGAGGAGGATCGCCCGACTCTGCAGGTCGTCGATTGGAGTCTCGACGGGCGCTACCTCTACTTCGGCACCTCGGCCACGGATCGCTACGACCGGGGCCTCGTTCGGCTGGATGTCCGGGCCAAGACGATGTCCGATCTTCTCCGCACCCCGCGGCTGCCGTCCCGCTGGCGGATGGCCGAGGACGGCTCGCGGTTCGTCTTCATGGAGTCGGACGGCGACCGTCCGGACGAGCTCTTCGTCGCCGACGCGGAGCTCAGAAAGCCCCGGCGACTGACCGACCTCAATCCCGAGCTCGCCGACCGGGCCTTCAGCCGGACCGAGCTCATCTCTTATCGCGACGCCGACGGCAAGACCCTTTACGGCGTCCTCTACTACCCGGCGGGCTACGAAAAAGGCAAGAAGTATCCCCTGATCACGGAGGTTTACGAGTCCTACTTCGAGAACGGCTTCAGCCCCGTCCTTAACATCTTCACCTCGGCCGGGTATGCCGTCCTCCATCCCTCGGTTCAATTCACGACGGGCTATCCGGGCGAGGCCTGGGCCAAGGGTGCGCTGGCCGCGGTCAACAAGGTCATCGACATGGGGGTAGCCGATCCCGATCGCCTGGGCATCCAGGGCACGAGCTACGGCGGGTACGCCACGGTGCTCCTGCTGACCCAGACCGACCGCTTCAAGGCGGCCATTAATAACTCCGGCAAGGTCGATCTGCTGAGCTTCTACACCCAGAGCCCGCGGCTGGGAGTGCGCAACACCCACGCCCCGGAGAAGAGCCAGGACCGCATCGGCGGCACGCTTTGGGAATACCCGGAGCGGTACCTGGCCCAGTCGGCCATCCTGCGGGCCGATCGAATCACGACTCCGCTTCTCTGCATCACCGGCGACCTGGACCCCAACGTCGAGGCGGTCCAGTCGCAGGAGATCTTCATCGCTCTGCGGCGGCTGGGCAAGAAATGCGTCTGGCTGAGCTATACGGAGGGCTCGCACGGCGGGCCGAACTCCAACGAGGAGCGGCGGGACATGGTCCGCCGCATGCTCGAGTGGTACGACACGTACCTCAAGAAAGCGGCCTCGTGAAGACGGGGCGGGGGAGGATGGCATGAAGTATCGGCTCGTACTCACGATGGCGGTCGGAGTCTTTCTGGCCGGCTCTCTGTCGGGGGCGGCCACCGCGGTCGGGCAGGATAAGGCGTTCGGTCCCGTCCGGGCCAATCCCGGCGAGATCAGGTCGGGCCATCTCCGGGTTCCCGGGCCGGATGGCCAAGCCGCGGCCATTCCGGTGACCGTCATCCGTGGCCTGAAGGAAGGCCCGACACTGGCGCTCGTGGCCGGCGTGCACGGCTACGAGTATCCGCCCATCCTGGCCCTTTACCGCTTGAAGACGATCCTTGATCCTAAGGCTTTGGCGGGGACGCTGGTCCTCGTTCACATCGCCAATCCGCCCTCCTTCCGGGCCCGGACGATCTACTACAATCCCTTCGACGGCAAGAACCTGAACCGGGTCTTTCCCGGCGACCCGAACGGGACACTGAGCCAGAGGATGGCCCACGTCCTGACCACGGAAATCGTCGAGAAGTGCGACGCCCTGGTCGATATGCACTGCGGCGACGGCAACGAAGCCCTGATGCTCTACTCCTACTGGATGATCAGCCCCCAGGCCGAGCTCAACGAGCGGACCAAGGCCATGGCCCTGGCCTTCGGCCTGCGCCACATCATCATCGACGATACCCGCGGGCCCGATCCCGCCGATTCCAAGTATCTGGGCAACACCGCCCTGACCCGCGGCATCCCGGCCATCACGACCGAGGCCGGGATGCTGGGCCGGACGGACGAGGACTCCATCGCCCGCAACCTCCAGGGCGCGCTGAACGTGATGAAGCTGCTGAAGATGATCGAGGGTCAGCCGCCCGTTCTCGAAAACCCGGTTTGGATCGACAAGTACGAGGTTGTCGCTTCGAGCTTCGACGGCCTGTTCGCCCCCGCGGTCGAGCTGGGGGCCATGGTCGAGGTGGGGCAGACCGTAGGCGTTGTCCGGAACGATCTGGGGGAAATCGTCGAAGAGCTCAAAGCGCCTTTCGCCGGGATCATTCTCTACATCATCAACACCCCGCCGGCCAACAAGGGCGAGCCGCTCTTCGAGGTGGGCCGGATCAAGACTTGAGCGCGGTCAGCGGCGCCGCAGAGCGAGGTATTCCTCGGCTGTATTGATGTTGACCAGCCGGAGCGACGCGGGCAGCGGCACTTTCCGAATCCGGACTCTACCGCGCAGATCAAGGATGCTTCTCCGGCCCGCCTTCAGCAGGTCGAGGGCGGCCGGGACGACCGAAGTCCTGTAAACGGCGAAGAGAGGCTCGTAGGCGTCGGGCCCGGAGCAGGGGAGGACCATGTCGTACCCGTCGGCCCGGGCCAGCATTTCGGCCGCGAAGCCCAGGTCGAGGAAGGGGATGTCGCAGGCCGTGACGAAGGCCAGGTCTTCGGCCGTCCGCTCGAGGCACGAGGCGATGCCCATCAGCGGCCCCAGACCGGGTTCGCGGTCCGGGACGACCGGCAGGCCCAAAAAGCCGTAGTCGCCGGGCCTGTTGGCGCCGACGACGATATCGTCGAAGAGCTCTTCCAGTCGCGAGGCGATGACGGAGATGAGGGGGCGGCCTTCGAATTCCAGCAAGGCCTTGTCCCGGCCCATGCGGCGGCTGTCTCCGCCGGCCAGGATGACGGCCGAGGCCTGGGGCCGGATCATCCAGGCGCCGTCGACGAAACGGCAAGCCTCGGGCGGGAAATCCCACTCCCGACCGTTAAAAACTCCGAGGCCATCGGCCAGGGGGAGAAGCTCCCGGTAGGAGTCCTTGATGTCCCCGCCGTCGAGCCCGCGCAGCAGGACGAACAGCCCGGGCTTCAGGACTCGCCGCAGGGAGCCGCCCTCGGCCACGACGCAGGAGCCGGCGGGGATGCGCTCCCAGAGCGCCGCCGCGGCCTCCGCAAGCCGCTCGCGGCGGGCTCGGAGCCAAAAGGCCTTACCGGCCCCGGCCAGGATCATGCGCCCGGTGTCGGTCCGCTCATCGGCCGACGTCTCCTCGTCGATCCGCCAGGGACCGGCGCATCCGGCTTCGGCGCTTTCTGATTTGCCGTGGGAAAGCGGGGAGTCCCCCTCTTCGGGCAGGGGCGTGAGCTTGACGCCGACGATATCGCGCCGGGGCGCAAGACGGCGGATGACCCGGACGGCGAAGGCGGTTTTGCCCGCCTTGCGGGCGGCCGAGCCGAGGAGCAGGGTGTCGGGCCGGTCGAGCATGCGCGGCTATCTTACCACAGCCATGCCCGTTGCGCGGCCGTCCGGGCTGTGCTATCGTGCCGCCAAGCGAGGCCTTAAAAGGAGATCCATGAGCGGCATCCTGGACAAGGAACGTACCATCGCCGGGCCGGGCTTCAACCGCTGGCTTGTTCCCCCGGCCGCCCTGGCCATCCACCTGTCGATCGGCATGGCCTACGGCTTCAGCGTTTTCTGGCTGCCGCTGAGCCGGGCCATCGGCATCACCTCGTCCGCTCCCGGCGATTGGAAGATCAGCACGCTGGGCTGGATGTTCACGCTGTTCTTCGTCTTCCTCGGCTCATCGGCCGCGGTCTTCGGACGCTGGCTGGAGCGCAACGGGCCCCGCAAAGCGGGTGTAGCGGCCGCCTTCTGCTGGGGCGGCGGCTTCTTCATCTCCGCCCTGGGCGTGGTAACCCACCAGATCATTCTCCTTTGGGTCGGCTCCGGGGTCATCGGCGGCTGCGGCCTCGGGCTGGGCTACATCTCTCCGGTCTCGACCCTGATCAAATGGTTTCCCGACAAGCGGGGCATGGCCACGGGCATGGCCATCATGGGCTTCGGCGGCGGGGCCATGATCGGCGCTCCCCTGGCCGACCGATTGATGAAGGCCTATGCCACACCGTCCTCGGTCGGCGTGTGGCAGACCTTTCTGACCTTGGGAGCGGTGTATTTCACGGTCATGATGATCGGCGCCTTCCTGTACCGCATTCCCGCATCCGGCTGGGCGCCGCACGGCTGGACCGCCCCGGCTCCCAAAAAAGCCCGCATGATCACGCGCGGCCATGTCCATGTCAATGAAGTCCATAAGACGCCCCAGTTCTGGCTGCTTTGGGCCGTGCTCTGCCTCAACGTCAGCGCTGGGATCGGGGTCATCGGCATGGCTTCGCCCATGCTGCAGGAAGTTTTCGGCGGGCGGCTGATCGGGCTGTCCGGGCCGCTCTCGGCCCTGTCCGAAGCGGACAAGCTGCGTGTCGCCTCGATCGGGGCGGGATTCGCCGGGCTGTTGAGCCTTTTCAACATCGCGGGCCGCATCTTCTGGGCTTCGCTCTCCGATTACATCGGCCGCAAGCGCACCTACACCATCTTCTTCGGCCTCGGCCTGGCGCTTTACGCCGCGGCCCCGTTTGCCGGGCGGATCAGCTCGCCGGCCCTCTTCGTGGCCCTGTTCTGTCTGATCCTGACCATGTACGGGGGAGGCTTCGCCACCATCCCGGCTTATCTGGCGGACCTCTTCGGCACCCAGTTCGTGGGCGCGATTCACGGCCGGCTGCTGACCGCCTGGTCCACGGCCGGCGTCCTGGGCCCCGTGCTGGTCAACTACATTCGCGAATTCCAGATCGCCCGCGGTGTGGCCCCCGAGTCCTCTTACAACACGACCATGCTCATTCTGGCCGGCCTTCTGGCCCTCGGCTTCCTGGCCAATGCCCTGGTCCGGCCCGTGGCGGCGCGCCATTTCATGAGCGAGGAGGAGCTGGCCGGGGAGAGACGGCTGGGGCACGAGAAGGGGAGCGCCGTTGTGGCCGCCGAGCCCGTCTCGTTGGCTCCCTCCCGCGCCTCCTGGGCGGCGGTGGCCGCAGCCTGGACGGCGATCGGCATCCCTTTGGCTTGGGGAATCTGGAAGACCGCGGAGAAGGCCCTGGCGCTCTTCCGCTGAGTCCCGCGCGACCTCAGCGGGCCTGTTTGAGGGACAGCGAGATCCGCTTCAGCACGGGGTCGACGGAAAGAACCCTGACCTTGACGATCTGCCCGACCTTGACGGCCTGGCGGGGATCCCGGACGAACTTCTCGGCCAGCTCGGAGACGTGGACCAGGCCGTCCTGGTGGACGCCGATATCGATGAAGGCGCCGAAGTTGGCCACGTTGGAGACCACCCCTTCCAGGATCATGCCCTCGGTCAGGTCCTTGATATCCTTGACGCCTTCGGGGAACGAGGCGTAGGAGAACTCGGCCCGCGGGTCGCGGCCCGGCTTCTCCAGCTCGCGCAGGATGTCGACTACCGTGGGCAGGCCCACATCCTCGCCGACGAAGGCCTTGGCGTCCACTTTGCGTAGCAGCGCCGTGTTGCCGATCATGTCGCCGATCGAGACGGAGAGCTCCTGGGCCATGCGCTCGACCAGGCCGTAGCGCTCGGGGTGGACGGCTGAGGCGTCCAGGGGATTTGGGGCGCCCGGGATGCGCAGGAAGCCGGCCGCCTGCTCGAAGGTCTTCTCGCCCAGGCCCTTGACCTCGAGCAGCTCGGCCCGGGCCGCGTAGGGGCCCTTCTCGTTGCGCCGCCGGACCAGGGCCTCGGCCGTGGTCTTGTTGAGGCCGGCAACCCGGCGGAGGAGCTCCTCGGAAGCCAGGTTGAGGTCGACGCCGACGGCGTTGACGCAGCTTTCGACGATCTCGTCCAGCGCGGTCTTGAGACCGCCCTGTTCGACGTCGTGCTGGTACTGACCGACTCCGATCGAGCGCGGCTCGATCTTGACCAGCTCGGCCAGCGGGTCCTGCAGGCGGCGGGCGATGGAGATGGCGCCACGGACGGTGATGTCGAGCTTGGGAAACTCCCGCACGGCCGCCTCGGAGGCGCTGTAGACGCTGGCCCCGGCCTCGTTGACCACCACGACGGCGGGCCGGCGGCCCGGAGCCAGCTCGTCCAGGGATTCGCGGATAAACTGGACCGTCTCGCGGCCGGCCGTGCCGTTGCCGACGGCGATATAGGCGATGCCGTGCTCGGCGATCATCTTGAGCAGGGTCAGCTTGGCTCCGTCGGTGTCCTTGCGGGGCTCGTTCGGGTAGATGGCGGCGTTTTCGAGGAAGCGGCCTGTGGCATCCACGGCGGCCAGCTTGCAACCCGTGCGGAACCCGGGATCGACCCCCAGGACGGGCTTGCGCCCGGCCGGAGCGGACAACAGCAGGTCCTTGAGGTTGGCACCGAAGACCTGAAAGGCCTCCTTCTCGGCCTTTTCCACGAGCGTCTGTCGGACCTCGGTCTCGATGGCCGGGGCGAGCAGGCGGCCCAGGGCGTCGATCGCCGTTTCCACCAGGCGCGGGGCGGCGGCGCTTCGGGGGTGGCGGACGAAGCGGTAGACCAGGCTGCGGACGGCCTTTTCCTGCGGCAGGTCGAGCTTGACGGCCAGCACCTTCTCGCGCTCGCCCCGCAGCATGGCCAGGACGCGGTGGGAGGCCAGGCTCGAAACCTGTTCCCGGTAGTCGTGGTACATCTCGTACTTGGTCTTCTTGTCGGCGAACCCCTTGCGGACCGAAGAGACGATGATGCCCTCGGCCGCGGCCAGGGCCCGCAGCTCCTTGCGGGCGTCGGCATCGTCGGACCACTCCTCGGCCAGGATGTCGCAGGCGCCCGCCAAAGCGGCCTCGGCGGTTTCGATACCCTTCTCGGGGTTGAGGAATTTCTCGGCTTCGGCGTTCAGGTCCGCTTCCGCCTCGGCCAGGCCGTCGAGCCAGCGGGCCAGGGGCTCGAGCCCGGCTTCGCGGGCCTTGGAGGCGCGTGTCGTCCGCTTGGGCTTGAAGGGCAGGTAGAGATCTTCGAGCTCGGCTTTGTCCATCACGGCGACGATGCGGGCCTCGAGCTCCGGGCTGAGCTTGCCCTGCTCGCGGATGGAGGCCAGGATGGTCTCCCGGCGGGCCTCCAGCTCCTTGTGGTAGGCGTAGCGGTGGGCCAGGTTGCGCAGCTTGGTCTCGTCCAGATTCCCGGTCCGCTCCTTGCGGTAGCGGGCGATGAAGGGAATGGTGGCGCCCTCGTCGAGGAGGGCCAGAGTCGCCGCGACCTGGTCCGAGCCCAGGCGAAATTCCGTGACCAAGCGTTCCGCTATTTGCACGTCCTTAGGTCCTTTCTCCGAATAGGCCCAAGATGATACCACAAGCCGGCCCCCGGAGGAAAAACGGCCGGGCCGGCGCCGGGGCGCGCATCAGCCCAGGGTGTCGAACTTGCGGCTCTCTTCGCAGGCCGGCGATTCGGGCAGGAAGGCGGCCAACAGGATGGCTGCGCCGACCAGCCCGGCCAGGCCCACAAGCGGCAGGCTCATCGCGCCCGTGGCTTTGTCCTTGAGCGCGTCCATGCCCAGGATGAAGGCGATGCCCGAGATCTGGCCGGCCACAAGCAGCAGGCTGTTCGAGGTCCCTTCGGGAGCGGGGTGGGTGATCTCGGCCGCGTACTGGAAGCCGATCGGCCCGGCGCTGAGGAGGAAGAAGCCGACGAAGAATCCGGACACCATCAGGAGCCGGACGTCGGCCGCGAAGGTCAGGCCCAGCAGCCCCGGCAGAAGCCCGGCCAGGGCCAGGATCAGGAAAGGCTTGCGGCGGCGAAGCTTGTCCGAAAGCAGCGGCATGACGATGGCGCCGACGATGCCGCCGACGAGCATCAGCCCGCCGAGGCGGCCGGCTTGGGCGATGCTGAAGCCGCGCGGTCGGACGATGTCCTCGATCCAGGTCGAGACGGCGTTGAACAGGCCCAGCCCGACAAAAAAGATGACCAGCAGGAAGAGAAAGTCCCGCCGGCGCAGCATGGCCTTCAGGCCGTCGAACATCAGGGCCCGCTCCTCGCGCCCGGCCGGGGTCGGCGGGCGGTCGCGGGCCAGGAGGAGGAAGAGAAGCGCCGCGGCGGCCGCGGCGATGCCGTAGATCGTCAGCATCCGGGCCATGCCCACCTTGACCAGCAGGGGCGGGGTGAGGAACATGGCGATCAGCGGGCCGATGTAGAGAGCCAGGGTGCCCAGGCCGACGGCCGTGGCCCGCTCCCGGGCCGGGAACCAGCGGGCGGCCAGGGTGGTGATGGCTCCCAGCACGAACGGTTGGCCCACGGCCAGCCCCGCTTGGCAGAGAAAGACTCCGGTGAAGCTCCCGGCGAGCAGGCCCCGGGCCAGGCCGAAGACCCCGGTCAGAACGGCCCCGATCCCGACCGCGGTCTTGAAGCCGAGCGTGTCGATGACCCAGGCCGAGGGGATGACGATCAGGACGTATACGACCATGAAGACCATGGACAGAAGGCCGATCATCAGGTCGGATTGGCCGAAGGCCTTGGCCGCGGCGCCGGTGATGGGGGCAAAGGTGATCCAGAGGACCTGGGTCATGGCCGCCAGCAGGACAAAGACCAGGAGCACCACCCAGCGGTACCCGTAGACCTTGAGGTTCCGTTCGTTCATCGGGCCCTCCTGGGCGGTCTTAGCTGGGCCTCGAGAGGCCGGTCGAGGGTTTCTCGGGGCCTTCGGTCTACTTGACGGGAGGCTTAGCCGGCGGATGGCCGGCGCGGCGGCGGCGTCAGGTTCTTCCAGTTCAGCATGGCGTTGGTGACCAGGGCGAAGGAGCCGTGGGTCTGGTGCCGCCACATCGGGTTGAAGGCGAAGAGGACGGCATGGCCCGCTCCCACCGGAGAGTCGATGAGCGCCGGCGCGCCGGCCAGCTCCTCGCCCGCGGCCAGGCCGCCCGCGATCAGAAGGTCGGCCGCGTTGCGGGTGAAATTCATGATGGTCTTCGGCCTGGGAGCCGAGGACGTCACCATCCGCGGGTCCGTAGCGGGCGTGGGATTGGCCTTGCGGAACTCCTCCACGGCCTGCTTGCCGAGGTCGAGCGGGCGGCCCTGCGGGATATCGGGATCCTTCTGGTCGCCGCGCCCGGATGGGCGGCCCGTCCGGACCAACCCGCCGCGGGCTCCCATCCCGGCGCCGCTGCCCAGACCGAAGACCGGCGCCTGGCTGAAGTAGACGCCCAGCGAGTCGTCGTAGCCGTAGACGATGGGGCTTGTCTTGTCGGCCACGTCGGCCTTGAAGACCGAGCCGCCGGCGATCAGATTGGGGGTCGTCCGGACGGCGATGCCGGGCGCGAACCCGAAGTGGATCGGCAGGATCGAGCTGTTGGTCAGGGTGATGAACAGCCCGCCTTCCTTCAGGAAGTCGCGCAGGTGCATGACGCCTTCCAGCTCGATGCCGCCGCGGATGTCGTCGGTCGAGTCGATAACCCCGATATTGGGCGTGATCGCCGTCTTTTTCCAGGCGGTCGGCTTGTCGCCGGTGGCGCCGTTGACCAAGCTCCAGGCGTCGCCCGAAGCGGGGCCGAGCAGGATGACGTCCCATTTGTCGCGCAGGCGGGCGGTGTCCCGCAGGGCATGGACCGAGACGTAGTCGTAGGGGACGGCCAACTCGTCCAGGGCGGCCCGGACCCAGCCTTCGGTCTGCGTGCTCTGCCAGGTGTGAACCAGGGCGATCCGCGGCACGACCATCTCGTGCATCGGCACGGCCGGAGAGGCGGCGGTCGCGACGACCGTCAACCCGAGCTCCTTGCTTGCGGCGTCCAGAGAGGCTTCCAGGCCGGCCCCGTTCTCGGACGGCTTGATGACGAACGTGCCGGGGTTGAACTTGCGGCCTTCGGCCTCGAAGGCCTTCTCGGCGGCGTGGATCCTGACGTCCTTGATCCTGAACCGGAGGGTGGCCAGGGCGTTGTCCGCGTTATGGTTGACGAGGAAGGCGGCGGCAGCGCCCGAAGCGGCGCGGACGAGCCCGCCGGGGGCCGTTGACCGGACCGGCGACCAGGCTCATCGGGGCGGCCAGGACGGCGGTGTCCGTCACCCGGTCGGTCCGGACGTTGAACTGGGGTCCGAGCTGCCAGCCGACGTCGTCGTAGGGCCGGCCGTCGTTGGTGTTGAAGTACTGCTTGTCCAGCAGCATGTCGGCCATGCGGGAATAGGGCTGGTCCATGCGGACGACGTAGGAGCCGGCCGGATATTCCGTCTCGCCGATCTTGAAGGCCTGGTCGGCCTTGTGGATCTCGATGCCCTGCCCTTGCAGCAGCCGCAGCAGGCGGGCCTGCAGGCCGGGGCGCGGGTCGGAAGCCGGGAGGACGTAGGCGGCCGGGCCCTCGGCCCGGGCTTTGGCCACCGAGCGCTTGCTCTTGAGCCAGAAGTTCTCCAGGAAGCGGGTCTTGTTGGCGGCCACGTTGGCGATGGCCACCAGCAGCGCGCTCTGCTGCAGGTTGACGTTGTTGCGGATGGACCAGACGACCTGGGCCAGCGGTGGGTTGGGCTTGTACCAGGTCCGGTTCGTCGAGTTGTTGACGACCCGGGTCGCGCCGTCGCCCGCACCCTGGGTCTCGTAGAAGCGGCCGATGGCGTTGTGGCCGTTGGCGGCATAGAAGGCGTAGTTGGGAGCCCAGCCGTCGTAGAAGGTGTGGCTCCACACGCCCGGCACGCCCTCGCGGGTCAGGGTGTTGATCTCGTGGTAGGCCATCTGGTGCCACTCGTCGATGACGATCGGATCGAGCCAGGCGTTGTAGGGGCCTGAGCCGGTCGAGATGTAGAGGTGGCCGGCCGACTCGTGCAGGTCGTGCATGACCTGGGGATGGTAGTCCAGGGCGGCTTTGAGGATGTTGCGGGTCAGGGCCAGGGCCTGGCCGATGTTGTCCCGGTTGTTGTCGTGGGCCACGTACTTGCCCCAGTAGAGCAGCCGGTTGGTGATGGTCGTCTTGGGGTCCTTGCGCGGGGCCATGGCCACATCGACGTATTTGTCGCGGCCGTCGACCTCCAGGATGGGCGTGATCAGGACGATGGCGTTGTCGCGGATGCTCCGGATGAACGGCGTCTCGTCCACGGCCAGCCGATAGGCCAGCTCCATGAGCATCTCCACCGAACCGGTCTCGGACGAGTGCATCCCGCCCGTGGCCCAGTAGAACGGCTTGGCCTTGGCGATGATCGCGGCCGCCTCCGCGTCCGTCGTCTTGCGCGGGTCGGCCAGCCGGGCGGTCATCTGCTTGTAGCGCTCCAGGTCGCGGATGCCGGCCTCGTCGCCGATGGCGGCCACGATCCAGTCCCGCCCTTCCTCGGTCTTCTCCAGCCGGAAGACCTTGACCCGGGCCGAGGCCTTGTCCAGGGCGTCGAAGTACTTGTAGACCTCGTGCGAATAGCTCAGGACGTTGGGTGCGCCGGCGATGCGGCCGAGCACCTCGAGCGGGGAGGGCACGCCGTTCCCGGCCGGCAGATAGTTGATCCACTTGGTCAGGAAGGCCTTCTCGGTCGTCAGCTCCCGGATCTTCTTGGTGTATTCCTCGTGGATCCGCTGCGGAAAGGCGGTGGAGGCGACGAACAAGAGCGCCAGTACGAGCGTCCAGGCTTTGCGGCGGGGTCGGATCATGGGTCTCCTCCAGGCGGATGGCAAGATGAGGATAACCATAGTTTTTTTCGGCCCGACCGTCAAGCCGAGGCCCCGAACTCCCCGAGCAGGAAATCCGGACGTTGTCGTTCGGTCACGAAGCAGAGCCGCGGGGCTTTCCCGAAGGGGAACGATCACATATATTTGCCGCCGATGTAGTCGCTGAGCTGGTTGATCAGGGTCTCCTTCTCGGAGATGATCGACTTGACCACGTCGCCGATGGAGACCAGGCCGGCGAAGCGGCCCTCGTCGCAGACCGGGAGGTGGCGGACGTGCTTGCCGGTCATCAGGACCATGCATTCCTCGAGGGTGTTGACGGGCTTGACGTAGTACATCTTGTCGACCGGGGTCATGATTTCCTCGACCGCGGTCTCCTTGGAGGTCTTGCCCAGAAGGATGATCTTGCGGGCGTAGTCGCGCTCGGTGATGATTCCGGCCATCTCGCCCTTGTCGTCCATGACCACCACCGCCCCGATCTGCTTCTCGCTCATCAGCTTGAGGGCGTCGAAGACCTTGGCCTTGGGGGATATCGACCAGACGGTGGCGCTTTTCTCGCCGAGCAGGTCCTTGACCGTTTTCATGGCATGTCTCCCTTTTTTACTTACAAAACCTGTAGGGTTTCCGTAATCATTCTAGCCGGATCGCCGCCCGAATTCAAGACGCAGACTGACGACGGCGAAGGGAGCCAGGTCCAGGGCGCCGGACACGGCCGGACCGCGGCCGCCGTCGGGATCGGCCCGGAAGAGGCGGGCGCCCGCGGGAATCGTCGGACTCGTCCGGACCGGCTTGTCGGAGGCGTTGAAGACGCGCACGAGAAGGGCCGAACCGTCCGCCAGCGGCTTGAGCGCGGTGACGACCGCCTCGCTTCCCGAGAGGGCCAGGGGCGTGGTCAACCCGGACGCCGGCCCGGCCGCGGCGAGCAGCGGCTGTTCGGCGTCCAAGCCGATCCGCTTGCCCGTCTCGCGGCCGCTGCCGGCATGGGGCTCGACGGCGTAGCGGAGCTCGACCGGCCCTTCCTGGTCGGCTTTGTAGTTGGTGTGCCAGTAGTTGTTCATGGCGTAGGAGAAGACCGTCCCGGTCGGCTCCAGAGTCGTACGCCAACGCCGCGTCCCGCGATCGGGGCGCGACTCGTCGGTCATGACGCCCGCCTCGGCCAAAGGCGCGTCCCGCGTCACCCAGGTGACGCCCCATTCGGCGTTCGACAGATCGACCGCATTCTGGGGGCAGAAGAAGTCCAGGCACGAGCCCGCGATCGTATCCCTCAGGGGATCGATCCAACCCCAGCCCAGGTCGAAGCGCAGCGTCCCCCCGGGCACGCGGAAGGGGAAGCCGATATGGACGGCTTCCTTGGTCCGGACCAGGGCCCGATCCAGGCGATCCGTGATCTCCAGCCGGCGCGATCCCGCGGTCAGGCGATATTCGCGCCGCAGGCTCTTGCAGCCCGGGGCTTCGGACTCGACGATGAGGGAAACCGCGAGCGGTCCGTTCTCGCCGATGAAAACCCGTCCCGGCATGGCGCCGACGGCGGCCTTGGGGTCGAGCCCCGGGACATAATGATAGGAATTGAGTCCGGGCAGGCTGGTCGTGTCGACGAGCTCGGTGCCGCCGCGCTCGAGCCACAACAGGCTGCGCACCGTCCCCGTGCCCGGATCGACGACCGCCCGCAGCAAGCCGTTGTCGAGGACGTTATCCGAAACGGAAGCCGTGCCGGCCGCCCGCTCCGGCCGGCCGGGGCCGACGGTGTAATTCGCGGCGCCGAAGGCGGGCACGGCCTCGGCCAGGATGACGAGCCGGCCGTCCTTGAGCCGCTGCGAGGCCATCGTCCGGCCGCGCTCATCCGTCACCCGGTCGCCGCCGGCAGCCGGGCCGGCCGGAACCGCGACAACACCCGTGCGGGCGAAAGACAGCGTGTTGAGAACCCGGAACCGGCCGCCCGCATCCGGGCTCGGGCCGAAGGCCGAGGCCAGCAGCGCCCGCGAGCGCTTGTCCGCCTCCAGGGCGAAAGCCTGCTTGGTGGCCCACTGCGAGCGGGCGTTTTCGCCGTCGGGATCGCTGACCGAATCCGCGGCTCCCCAAGTGTGTTCGTCCCAGAGCAGGGCCTGCCGCCAGGCTTCGGTGAACGCCTCCTCCGGGTATCCCTTCGGGTCGAGCATGGCCCAAAGGGTCGCCGCCTGCGTCAGCCGGGCGACCGAGGCCCGGTTCATGGCCGTCTCGCGGGCCGAGGACCCCGCGCCGTCCTCCCAGTAGGGGGTGAAGTCGCCGCTGACTAAGGGCAGCTTGTCGCCGTAACGCCTCTCGAGCTCGGCGAAGAGCTCGTGCGCGGTGGCGATGGCCAGCTTCGGAGTGACGTACTTCTCGTTCCAGCGGCGGACGACGTCGGGTAGGGTCGGATCGGGCGGACCGTTGTCGCCCCCGACCGTGTAGCGGACCTGGACTAATTCGTAGGGATAGGCTTTGGTCTCGAGCTCGCGGCAATAGTCGAGGATGGGCTGGCTCTTCTCCCCGGTCAGTTGGCCCATGTTCAGGCCGTGAAACCAGGAGTAGCCCCGCCCCGCCATCCAGAAGAGGATCTTCTCCCGGCCCGAGGGCGAGACCCAGTAGAAGGGCTTGTCGCCCCAGGCTTTGAGCGCGCCGCCGATGCGGTCGCCGCCGTCCGCGTGGTTGGGCATGTAGTTGGGCCCGGAGGAAAAATACCGGATTCCCGCCTGGGCCAGGGCGGGCACGATCGACCAGGTATAGCTGGGGATGTCGGTGATCATGGCTGCGTCGATGCCCAGCCCGTAATCCCGGTTGAGGCGGCGGGCGTAGGCGGTCAGCTCGAAAAGCTCCTCGGGCGAGCAGACCCCGGTCAGCTCGTTGGCCAGGAGCGCCTGCAGTCCGATCGAGCCGTCCTTGACCGCGGCGAGGAAGGCCTGCCGCTTGTCGGGAGCGGCCTGCTTCAGATAGGTCTCCACGGCCCAGAGGACTTCGCTGTTCCACTTGAACCGGGCGCCCTCCGGGTAGCCGGCGGTGGTCCGGGCCAGCTCCACGGCCTGGTCGATATAGGCGAGATGATCGGCTTCGACCTTGGCCTGGTGCGAGGAGTAGCCGATGTCGGTGTGGGAATGGGGGAGGAAGACCAGGGTGCGCGGCGTCACGGGCCGGAGCTCGACCTCCAGCCGGGAGGGCGCTTCGCCTTCGGGTGTGACTTCGATCGCGGCGCGGCGCGGCTCAGCCACCGCGTCGACGGGCAGATAGAAAGCGTTGTAACCGGTCTCCAGCCTGACCCTTTCCACCAGCGCGCCGTCGATATGAATGGCGGCCGGGGCGGGGTCAGCCACGCGGCTGACGGCGATGCGGACGACCTGGCGAGGTCGGCTTCCCGGCTCGCCCTCCTTGGTACCGCGGCTTCCGCTACTCTTGAGCACGGCCGCTTCGCCCGAGGCCCGCACAAACGGCTTCAGCGCGTACTGGAAGACCATGTGCCAGTCGCGGCTGCCGCCGTTCTCGCTGGTCACCCGGAGCCGGAGGGGCTGCCCGGGCGTCAACGCCGCGCGCGGGACCTTCAGGGTCATGAACCCGAACAGCTCGCCGAACTGATCGACCAGGGTCGTCTTGAAGGACAGCGTCGAGCCCGCCGGGCCGGCCAGGTCCCATTGCCTGTCGTCGGCGTCCCGGGCCGTGCGGAAAGCGAAAGCGGGCCGGCCGTCGATGGCCAGGTCGAAGCGGTGCGCGCCCTTGTGCGAGGCCAGCCCGGCCAGCCAGATGAAGGTGGCTTCGGAGGCGGCGAAGCCGGCCGGCACCGGCTCCGTTTCCCACTCGCAGGCCATCGTCCCGTCCGTGGCCCGCACGATCAGCGCCGAGGTGGCGTCCGGGTATGACGAGTGGTACCCGATCGTTTCGCCCGCAATCGTCCGGGCGTAGCCTTGAAGATAGAGGGCGGGCGCGGCCTGATCATGAGCGTCCATGGGCGGAAGATTCCCTAGAATAAGGACGAAGAGAATGGCCCCCGCCGCCAGGGCGATCAGCCGCGGTGCGGAGAGTCTCGTCTTTGTAACGACTTTATTTGCATCGGCCATCGGCGGCTTCTCCTCAGCGTGGTGAAATCTTGAAGGCCCAGGCATGCCGGCAGGGCGGATTTTTCACCGCCGCGGCGGGCAGGTGGATCAGGGCGCCTTTGCCGACCGGCTCCCAGCGGAGCGGGCCCTTGACGCCGAGCATTTCCACCTTGGCCCCCGGCGCGGGCTGCTGGGCATACAGCATGATCGAGGCGGGGGGCCGGGTCTCGTCCTCCTCGGCCAGGTAGATGGCGAAGACGGTGCCGTCGGCCAGCCGGGTGAAGCAGGTCTTGGCCTCCTTGTAGGGGGCCACGGGCCGGGTCTTGTAGATGGCCTCGCCGTTGACCTTCATCCAGTCGCCGATCTCGGCCAGCCGCTCGAGCGACTCGGCCGGGAGCCGGCCCTCGGCGTCCGGGCCGATGTTGAGCAGGAAGTTGCCGCCCTTGGAGACGATGTCGACCAGCAGGTGGATGAGCCGGCCGGCGGGCTTGTACTTGTCGTTGGGCACGTAGGACCAGGAGTCGCCCATGGTCATGCAGGTCTCCCAGACGTAGGGCAGGGGTTTCTCGGGGATCTCCTGCTCGGGCGTGCGGTAGTTTTCGTACCGGCCGCCGACGGCCCGGTCGACCACGATCAGCCCGGGCTGGTGGCTGCGGGCCATGGCCGCGATGCGGGGCATGTCGATGTCCTGGTTAGGGCTGCTTGATCAGGCTTTTGTAGGCGGGCAGGGATGCGTCGGATAGGGCTGGACCCAGCCGCCGTCGAGCCAGAGGATGTCGACGGGCCGTAGCCGGTCATCAGCTCCTCGATCTGGGCGATGGGTGAAGTCCTTGAACTTCTTCCAGCGCTCGGGGTACTTGGCGGTGTCGTAGTTGACGTGCCGGTCGGGGGTGGCCCACTCCGGGGCCCAGTAGTCGGGCGAGTGCCAGTCGGGCTTGGAGAAGTAGGCCCCGATCCCGAAGCCCTCCTCGCGGAAGGCGTCGAAGATGTCCTTGACGATGTTGGCCCGGGGGTCCTTGGCGAAGGGCACGTCCGGGCCGGTGATCCGGTAGTCCGTCTGCCGGGTGTCGAACATGCAGAAGC
Source organism: Candidatus Aminicenantota bacterium (assembly GCA_963803915.1). GTDB lineage: Bacteria > Acidobacteriota > Aminicenantia > Aminicenantales > UBA4085 > UBA4085. The sequence goes on from CAWDOL010000004.1 coordinate 343,642, forward strand.
CGTCGTGGTGCTTGGTGGTGAAGACGACGTAGCGCATCCCGGCCGCCTTGGCCGCCTCGGCCCAGGCGGCCGGGTCGAACTGGACCGGGTTGAAGGTCTTGGGCAGGGCCTCGTAGCGGCGCTTGTACTCGACGTAATCGGGCAGCGAGCGCCGGCACCAGGGCTCGTCCTCGGAGCAGATGCTCCACGACTCGACCACACCCCATTGGCTGTAGGGGCCCCAGTGCATCATCAGCCCGAACTTCTGGTCCTGGAACCACTCCAGCTTCTGCAGGACGAGGGGATCGGTCTCCTTGTCCGCGTCCTTGGGCGTCTGGGCCATCCAGGCCCCCGCCCCGACGACGAGGATGATGACCATTCCGAAGAGCATAGCCGCGCCTCGCTTCATGAGAGCACCTTCCTTCGCAGGATGGGCGCATTGTACCCCGGCCCGCGGGGTGCGTCCAGACAGTCGGAAGACTGGGGTCGGGACGTCTGGGTTGCGGTCCTCGTTCGCGGAGCGAATGAGGGCGGGCTTCAGCCCGGGGATATCGAACGGGTCTATTTGATCGTCGGCGGCGGGCGTGGAATAATGGCCGCATGCGGGTTCTCCTGACCGGCGTCACCGGGTATGTCGGGCGGCGGCTGATGCTTCGCCTGGCCGGGGAAGCCGGGCTGGACCTGCGGATTCTCGTCCGCACGCCCGCCAAGCTCGGCATCCTGCCCAACGACCAGATCGAGGTCGCGACCGGCGACGCTTTCGACAGGGCTTCGCTCGATCGTGCCCTGCGCGGGGTCGACGCGGCCTATTACCTCATCCATTCACTCGGGGCCAAGGGCAACCTGGAGGACCTCGAGCGCCGCAGCGCCGAGAGCTTCCGCGAAGCCTGCATCGAAGCGGGCGTCAAGCGGGTCATCTATCTGGGCGGACTGGGCGAGAAGGGGACGGCCAGCGCCCACCTCAAAAGCCGGTTGGAGACAGGCGAAGTCCTGAGCGCCCGGCCCGATCGTCTGAGCGTTCTGTGGTTCCGGGCCGGTGTGGTCATCGGCTCGGGAAGCGCCAGCTTCGAGATGGTCCGCAATCTCGTCCAGAAGCTGCCGCTGATGATCACGCCACGCTGGGTGGGGACGCGGACCCAGCCCATCGGCATCGAGGACGTGCTGGCGTATTTGCGCGAGGGCCTGGATGTGCCGCTCGAGGGCCGGACCGTGGTCGACATTGGAGCGGAGGTTCTCAGCTTCCGCGGCATGCTTGTCGGCGCGGCCAAAGTCATGGGGCTCCGCCGCCGGCTCATTCCCGTGCCCCTCCTCACCCCCCGGCTCTCCTCCTATTGGCTGGTCCTGATGACCCCGGTGCCCTTCCGCATCGCCCGCCAGCTGGTCGAGGGGCTCAAGTCCGAAACCGTGGCCCTGAACGATGCGGCGGCCCGGCTTTTCCCCGGCATCCATCCCGCTCCTTACGAAAAGGCCTTCGCCTCGGCGCTGGCCGAGATCGAGCACCGCCAGGTCGTCAGCCGGTGGTGCGACAGCGACGCCGGGACATGCCTGTTGGACGATCCAGACCCGACCGCCCGGGCGGTTTACAAAGATGCGCGTTCGATCGACTTCGCCCCGCTCGCATCCGGCGGCGGTCTTCCGTTCCGTCCTGGCCATAGGCGGCCGGGGCGGCTGGCTCGCCTTCGGCTGGATGTGGCGGCTCCGGGGCTTTGGGGACAAGCTGAGCGGCGGGCCCGGCCTGGGCCGCGGCCGGCGCGATCCCGAAAGCCTGCGACCCGGCGATGCCGTCGATCTGTGGCGGGTGGTCGACCTCAAGCCGGGACGAAGGCTCCTTCTGGTCGCCGAGATGAAGCTGCCGGGCCGGGCCTGGCTCGAATACGCGGTGGAGGGCTCGATCTCTCCGCCAGACGGCCTATTTCTGGCCGCGGGGGCTGGGCGGGCGGGCTTATTGGTGGGTTCTCAAGCCGGCCCACGCCCTCATCTTTCCCCGGCTCCTGCGCAAGCTGATCGCCCGGGCGAAGCGTGGGTGAACGGCGGATCGAACCTCCTTGCGCGGCGCGGGCTTCGTCCTAACCGATAGCTGTTCGAGATCGAAGTCCCGGTCCTCTGACCGCGCGGCCACCGCGCTTTTTGAATCAATCCGATTGTTGACACGCGTATTATCACGATATATATTCACTACAATTCGTTATATCGAAATTATGTAGGAGGCAGCCATGCATCGCACACGATTCTGGGGCGGGCCGCGCGGGGAGCGGATATTCCATAAGGGCGACTTCAAATATCTGATCCTTGACCTGTTGAAGGACAAGCCCCGGCACGGCTACGAAATCATCCGCGAGCTGGAGGAGCGCTTCGGCGGCTTCTATGCCCCAAGCCCGGGGCGGTCTACCCGACCCTGCAATGGCTCGAGGAGATGGGCTATGTCACAGTCCTGGCCCAGGACGGCAAAAAGACCTACACCGTCACCGAATCGGGCTTGGCCTACCTCACCGAAAAGCAGAAGGAGACCGACGAGGTCAAGAAGCAGATGAAGGGCTGGTGGGGCAACTGGAGCGCGGAGTTCCGCGACGAGATGCGCGAGGTCATGCGGCTCCTGGGCGACATGGGCCGGATGATCGGCCAGAAGACCCGGCAGACGGGGCAGGAGAAGCTGCCCCAGGTCAAGGAGGTCCTCTCGGGCGCCTTCAAGGAGATCGAGAGGATCTTCAAGGGCTGAGGCAGGTGCGCCGGTGAAGAACCGGGAGATCGCGGCCGTCTTCGAGCGCATCGCGGACGCGCTGGACATCAAGGGCGAGCCGGCTTTCAAGGTCCTGGCCTATAGGAAGGCGGCCCGCGTCCTGGACGAGCTGGCCGAGGATGTCGCAGCCGTGGCCGCCGAAGAGCGGCTCTGCGATATCGAGGGGATCGGAGAGGGGCTGGCCGGCAAAATCGTCGAATACCTTGCGACGGGGCGCATGGTCAAGGCCGAGGAGGCCGCGAGCGGGCTGCCGTCGGGCTTGTTCGACCTGCTCCAAGTCCCGGGTCTGGGCGCCAAAACCGTCGGGCTGGCCTTCAAGGAGCTCCATGTCTCAGGCTTGGCCGACTTGCGGCGCGTCATTGCCGACGGATCGCTGGCCGCCCTCAAGGGCATGGGCGACAAGAAGGCCGAGAACATCCGCAAAGGGATCGGCACTTTCGAAAAGGGCCGCGAACGTCTGCTTTTGAGCGAGGCCATGGCGATCGCCGAAGACGTCATCGCCGCCCTGGGCCGGGCCAAGGGTGCCGGGCGGATCGAAGCCGCCGGCTCGCTGCGCCGGATGCGCGAGACCATCGGCGACATCGATATCCTGGCCGAGGCCAAGGACGGTCCGGCGGTCATCAAGGCTTTCACGGCCTGGCCACGCGTGCGCCGCATCCTCGGCGCGGGCGGGACCAAGGCCTCGGTTCTGATCGAAGCCGAAGGCGGGGAGAGGCAGGTGGATCTGCGTCTTGTCGAGCCCGCGTGCTTCGGAGCCGCCCTGCAGTATCTCACCGGCTCCAAGGCCCACAACGTCAAGCTGCGCGGCCTGGCCAAGGCAGCCGGGCTTAAGGTCAGCGAGTATGGCGTCTTCCGGGACGAAAAAAGAATCGCCGGTCGCGAGGAAGCGGACGTCTACAAGGCGCTCGGCCTGCCTTGGATGCCGCCGGAGATCCGCGAGGACAGGGGCGAGATCGAGCGGGCCGCGGAGGGAAGACTTCCCAAGCTGATCGAGCGCGCCGACATCCGGGGCGACCTCCACTGCCACACCCGGGCCAGCGACGGGCGGCTGACGCTGGAGGAGCTGGTGGAAGCGGCCCGGGCCCAGGGGCATACCTATATCGCCGTATGCGACCATTCCCGAGCGGCCCGCTACGCCGGCGGGCTGACGCCCGAGCGGCTGGTCGAGCAGGGGAGGACGATCGACGGCCTCAACAAGCGGCTCAAGGGCTTCCGGGTGTTGAAGGGGACCGAGGTCGACATCCTGCCCGACGGCTCGATCGACTTCCCCGACGATGTCTTGGCCGGGCTGGACTTCGTCGTAGCCTCGGTCCATTCCGGGTTCAAGAAGGATGTCACGACCCGCATGGCCAAGGCGCTGGCCAATCCGTATGTGGACATGATCGGCCACCCTACGGGCAGGCTGCTTAGCGGCCGCGAGGGCTACGAGGTGGACCTGGATAGGGTTCTGGATGCCGCCAAAAAGCACGGCAAGGCGATGGAGCTCAACTCCCACATCGACCGGCTCGACTTGGATGATATCCGGCTGCGGATGGCCAAGGACAGGGGCGTCCGGATCGGCATCGGGACGGACTCGCACGATGCCGACGGCCCGGCCATGATCCGCTTCGGGCTGGGGACCGCCCGCCGCGGCTGGCTGGAGAAATCCGACGTCCTGAACACCTTGACCCCCGCCGCCCTGGCCCTCTGGCGTAAGAAAAGAATTGGGGGACACCATACGTAACTCCCTAATTCGTTCCCGGGCGTGCTTCCATCAATAGGTGGTTACGTATGGTGTCCCCCTATTCATTGCCTCCGGGCGGGCACTTTTTCCTTGATTTCCGGTCGGGATTCCCGTATTTTTGTCCTCAGGTCCGTCTTGATAGATAGCAGAGTCGTCGTCACGGGATTGGGCGTTGTTACGCCGATCGGCATCGGTCTGCCCGAGTTCTGGACAAGCCTCCTGGCCGGGACGAACGGCATTGCGCGCCTGACCGCGTTCGACACGACGGGCTTCCCCTCGACCATGGCCGCGGAGGTGCGCGGCTTCGATCCCGGGCGTTGGATCGACCCCAAATCCGCGGCCCGCATGGACCGCTTCAGCCAGTTCGCCGTGGCCGCGGCCGATCTGGCCATGGCCGACAGCGGCCTCGCGGGTTCCCGCTTCGACGGCGAACGGGCCGGCGTCATCATCGGCTCGGGCATCGGCGGCTCGCAGACGATCGAGAGCGGCTACGCCCGGCTGGCCGAGAAGGGCGTGCGCGGGCTCGATCCTTTCTTCGTCTCCAAGCTCCTGGTCAACATGGCCGCCTGCATGGTCTCCATCCGCTTCGGTTTGAAGGGCCCTCTCTCGGCGCCCTCGGTCGCCTGCTCGACCGGGGCGAACGCCGTCGGGGATGCCTTTCGGATCCTGGCCCGCGGTGATGCCGACATCATGCTGGCCGGCGGTTCCGAGGCCTGCCTGACCCCGATGGCCTACGGCGGGTTCTGCGCCAACCGCTCGATGTCGCGCCGCAACGACCGCGTCGAGTCCGCCTCCCGCCCGTTCGACAAGGGCCGCGACGGGTTCGTCATGGGCGAAGGGGCGGGAGTAGTGGTTCTGGAGCGGCTCGAACACGCCCAAGGCCGGGGCGCCCGCATCTACGCCGAGATGGCCGGCTACGGCAACACGGCGGACGCCTTCCATTTCACGGCCCCCGACCCGGAGGCCGGGGGGATGATCCGGGCCATGCGCCGGGCCTTGGAAGATGCCGGTCTGCCCCCGCAGGCGATCGGCCACATCAATGCCCACGGCACCTCCACCGTCCTCAATGACAAGCTGGAAAGCGCCGCCATCCGGGCCGTCTTCGGCCCCCTGGCCGGGGCGATCAAGGTCAGCGCCGTCAAATCCATGATCGGCCATCTGCTGGCCGCGGCCGGCGCCGTGGAGTTCGCGGCCACGGTCATGAGCGTCCACACCGGGATCGTCCCCCCGACCATCAATTATGAAGAGCCCGACCCCGATTGTCCGTTGGACTATGTCACTCACGGCGCGGAGACGATCGACCTGCGGGCCGCGCTCAGCAATTCCTTCGGCTTCGGCGGGGGCAACGTCTGCCTGGCCGTCAAGCGATTCGAGAGCCTGCCATGAAAATTCCCCCGCTAACCATCGGCAAAATCACCGTTCCCCTTCCGATCGTCCAGGGCGGCATGGGGGTGCGGGTCTCCCTGGCCGGCCTGGCCGCGGCCGTGGCCAACGAGGGCGGCATCGGGACCATCGCCTCGGTCGGTCTGGGCGACATCGAAGAGTCCAAGCGGGACTTCGACGGCGCCAGCCGCGAGGCTCTGGTCTACGAGATCCGGCGGGCCCGCAGCCTGAGCGACGGCCCCATCGCGGTCAACATCATGGGTGTTCTGAGCAACGCCCTGGACCTGGTCAAGACCTCGGTCCGGGAGGGGATCAAGATCATCGTCTCCGGCGCCACGCTTCCCCTCCGTCTCCCCGAGATGGTCGACGACGATTCGGTCAACCTCGTCCCGATCATCAGCTCCGGCCGGGCCGCGGACATCGTGCTCAAGACTTGGGACAAGCGCTTCCACCGCACCGCCGACGCGGTCGTCCTGGAAGGCCCGCTGGCGGGGGGACACCTGGGCTTCTCGGCCAAGGAGATGGAAGACCTCGACGGCCATTCGCTGGCCGTCCTTCTGCCCCAGGTCCTGGCCGCGGTCAAGCCCTTCGAGGACAAGTTCGGCCGCGGAATCCCGGTCATCGCCGGCGGCGGCGTCTTCACCGGGGCCGACATCGCCCGCCTGCTCCAAGCCGGCGCGGCGGGCGTCCAGATGGCCACCCGCTTCGTCTGCACCGACGAATGCGAGGTCTCGCCGGAGTTCAAACAGACTTACCTGGACGCCGAAGAGAAGGACATCGTCATCATCAAGAGCCCGGTCGGGCTGCTGGGCCGGGCCGTCCGGAACCCTTTCCTCCACAATCTCGAGGCCGACAGGCTGGAAAAAATCTCCTGTCCCTACCGCTGTCTGGCCACCTGCGACGTGGCCCACGCCCGGTACTGCATCGCCCTGGCCCTGTCCAACGCCTACCAGGGCAACATGGAGAAGGGCCTGGTCTTCTGCGGCCAGAACGCCTATCGCATCCATGAGATCGTCTCGGTCAAGGCGCTGATGGCCGAGCTCAAGGCCGGCATCGAGGCCTACCCCGAAGCCACCTGAAGACTCCCTTCCCGCCGTTGGGCCACCGGCGTCCCTCTGATTGACAGGCCGCGCGGGAATCACTATCTTGGCGGCATCCCCGGCCTCCGGGGGAGGGAGTGACCGCCATGAAAACGACCACCGTCCGTTCGGCCTGCCTCCTGGCCATGCTGGTCCTGTCCTTGTCGGCTATTCGCGGACCAGGCCCCCGAGACCGCCGCCCAGCACGACGCGCGCATGCAGTGGTGGCGCGAGGCCCGCTTCGGGCTGTTCATCCACTGGGGCCTCTACGCCATCCCGGCCGGCGAGTGGGGCGGCAAGACCAACTACGGCGAGTGGATCCGGAACAACGCCCAGATCCCGCTGCCTACCTACGACAAGTTCGTCGCCCAGTTCAACCCGGTCAAGTTCGACGCCGCCGCCTGGGTCCGCATGGCCAAGGACGCCGGGATGAAATACATCGTCATCACCTCCAAGCACCACGACGGCTTCGCCATCTTCGACTCCAAGGTCTCCGATTTCGACGTCATGGCCACGCCCCTTCAAGCGCGACATCCTCAAGGAGCTGGCCGATGCCTGCCGCAAGGAGGGGATCAAGCTCTGCTTCTACCACTCCATCATGGACTGGCACCATCCCGACTATCTGCCGCGCCGCCCCTGGGAGGTCAAGGACACGGCCGGAGGCGGGGGCAAGCTACGACCGCTATGTCGCCTACATGAAGGCCCAGCTCAAGGAGCTGCTGACGCAACTACGGCGACATCGGCGTGCTCTGGTTCGACGGCGAATGGGAGGGCACCTGGACCGAGTCCCGCGGCCGCGACCTCTACGACTACGTCCGGTCTCTTCAGCCCAAGATCATCATCAACAACCGGGTCGGAGCCTCCCGCGCCGGCATGGAGGGCTTGTCGGCGGATAAGGCCTCGGCGGGCGACTTCGGAACGCCCGAGCAGACCATTCCGGCCACCGGCCTTCCCGGGCTGGACTGGGAGACCTGCATGACCATGAACGACAACTGGGGCTTCAACAAGAACGACCAGGCCTGGAAATCGAGCCGCGACCTGATCCGCAAGCTGGCCGACATCGCCTCCAAGGGCGGCAACTTCCTGCTCAACGTCGGTCCGACTTCCGAAGGCCTGTTCCCCCAGCCCAGCGTCGAGCGGCTGGCCGCCATCGGCCGCTGGATGAAGCTGAACGGCGAGTCGATCTACGGCACGCAGGCCAGCCCGTTTAAATCTCTGGCCTGGGGCCGGGCGACACAAAAGGCCTCCGGTCCCAGCAGCAATCTCTACCTGCACGTCTTTGATTGGCCCCAGGACGGCGCGCTGACCGTGCCCGGCCTCTTGAGCGACCCGAAGAGGGTTTACCTCCTGTCCGATGCGGCCAGAAAGCCTCTGGCCTGGTCCCGGGCCGAGGATTCGATCGTGATCAAGCTTCCTGTATCCGAACCGGCCCCGTACGTCCCGACGAGCGGGACACACGGGACCGCAGAGCCGGATGCAGACGATAGCGTTATCGTCCTGGAGCTTGCCGGACGGCCCGATGTTTCCGATCCGCCCACGATTCGCGCCGAGGCCGGCATCTTCATCGACGCCCTGGACGTGACGATCGCGTCGGACCGCGCGGGCGTGGAAGTCCGCTACACGACGGACGGGACGGTTCCCGTCGCAGGCTCGCCCCTGGTCAAGAATCCCGTCCGCCTGACCGCGTCCGGCGTCGTCACGGCCCGGGCTTTCCGGGGCGACAAGCCCGTGAGCGGCCCGGCCCGGGAGGAATACAAGAAGGTGGTCCCCCGGCAGGCGGCCAAGGATGCGGATACGAAAGCCGGCCTCAAGGTCGCCTACTACGAAGGGGCTTGGGATAAGCTCCCCGACTTCACCAAGCTGCGGGCCAAGACGGTCGGGGTTTCTCCGCTCCTCGACCTCAAGGCCAAGCAGGCCCCGGAGCATTACGGACTGGTGTTCACCGGCTTCCTGCGCGTCCCCCAGGACGGCGTGTACACCCTGTTTGTGTCCTCGGACGACGGCAGCCGGCTGTATTTGGGCGACACCCTGGTCGTCGACAACGACGGCCTGCACGGCCAGTCCGAAGCGAGCGGCTTGGCCGCCCTGTCCGCGGGCCTTCACCCCATCCGCATTGTCTACTTCAATGCCACCGGTGGAGAAGGGCTGATCGTCTCCTGGCAGGGGCCCGGCCTGGCCAAGCAGGCCGTCCCGGCCGCCGCTCTGGCCCATCGCGACTGAAAAAGATAAAAACTCGTGCCGATCGTTATTGCCTACCAGGTCTGGGTCTACCGCGTCTTCCGCAAGAAGCTGGACAACGACACTGGCGGTATTCTGTATTGAGGACAGTCCGGTTATGACCCCGCGGGAGCGCGCCTTTATGGTCCTGCGGGGCGAGGCGCCCGATGAGGTCCCCTGGTTCGGGGACTTGGACTATTGGGCCACCGCCCTCATCGGCCGCGGTCTGAAGCCCGAGGGATTCAAGACGAGTCTGGAGTATGTCGACTGGCACCGCGAGCTTCGGGTCGGATTCTACCTGCAGGGATACTTTCCCTACCGGATGATCTTCCCCGATATCCGCATCGAACAATGGCACGAGGGGCCCGACCGCGTACGCCGGCTCGAGACGCCGCTTGGCGTGCTCCGCGAGAGGTGGCGCTGGCTGGCCGACTCGTTCGCCGAGGCCCCGGTCGAGCATCTGGTCAAGACGGCCGAAGACGTGCCCGCCTACGCCTGGCTCTACCGAAATCTGCGCTATGAGCCGGATCATCGCTTGGCGTTGGAGCGGCTGGGTTATGTCGGGGGCCAGGGCCTGGTGCTGGCCTACCTGCCCAAGAGCCCGTTGATGCAGATGGTCGCCCTGGACGCCGGTATCGAAGCGGTCGTCAATATCCTGGCCGACGAGCCCGCCGCGCTGGCCGAGGCGCTGGATGCGGTAGGGGAGTCCCACGCCGGGGCGGCCGAGATCGCCGTCGCCTCGCCCGCCGAAGTCCTGATGATCCCCGAAAACCTGTCCTCGGAGGTCGTCGGCGTGCGCTTCTACGAGAAATACGTGCGGCCTTTTCATGAGGCTTGGACATCGCGCATCCGATCTGCCGGCAAGATCTCCTGCGTCCACTTGGACGGGACTTTGCGCGGACTCCTTGGCCGGGTCGCCTCGGCCGGGTTCGACTTCATCGAAGCCATGACCCCGGCTCCCGCGGGCGACGTGCCCGTCTCCGAATGGGCGGCGCTCGCCGGTCCCGGCCGTACGGTGCTTTGGGGTGGCCTACCGGGGATCTATTTTACGCCGCTGGTATCGGAGGCCGAGTTCGAGCGGCATGTCCGTGAGACGGTGGAGATCATGCATCGCGAGCCGCGCTTCGTCCTTGGGGTGGCCGACCAGGTTCCCCCCGACGGGTTGGAGTCGAGAGTGCTCCGGGTGGCGGACCTGGTCGAGCGATACGGCCGCTTCTGAGCCCGAAAGCCCGGGTCAGTTGAACGCGGTCTTGAAAAGGTGGAGGAATCCGTCCGGATCGTCCTTGAGCTCGAGCAAGCCGAAGAGGCCGGATGGAGTCAAGGCCATCCGCCGGAACCGGTAGTCCGCGGCCAGAACGACCGGCCCGGGTTCAATGACGAAGTCTCCCATGATCTCGCCGCCGGGATCATAGGCCCGGAAGGCCAGGGAGCAGCCTTCCAGGCACCCTGTGTTTCGGGCGACCAGTATGTTTCCCTGGGAGTCGGACCAGAGGTCTTGGATGATCCCCAGGACCTCGGGCAGGATCGGATCGGTCGTTGGGGGCTTCCGCCCCTCGATCTCGGCCTGGCGCCGGACCTGGGCCGCATACTTGGCGCGGTACTCGGGCGTTACCGGGACGCCTTTCCAGCCTGTCTCGATGCTGCGCAGCTTGCGTCCGTCCGGAGCAAAGAGGTCAAGCGTGGAGCCGCCTTTTCTCGTCACGGCCAATCCGCCGCCGCGGACCGGAGCCAGAAGCAGGGCGGCCGGCTGGCTTATGGTGAGATTGCCGTTGGGGAGGCGCTTCACCGGTATCCGGATGTCCTGCCGGACGATCGATTTCTGGGCGCCGGTCTTCCAGTCGATGACGAACACCTCTTCGACATTGATCATCTCGTTCTGTTCCATGCGGCCGGAGGTGAAGACATAGGCGACCTTGCCGTCCCGCAAAGCCGTCACGCGGGATGTGAAGCGGCCCGTCGCGACGATCTTGACGAACTTGCCGTCGAGGTCGAAGAGGCTGAAGCGCTGGTTCGTGGCGTACTCCCCGACGACCAGATAGCGGTCGTCGAGGATGGACAGGCTGCCGGGGTAGGTCAGGTCGCCCGGTCCCTGACCCTGCCGGCCAAAAGCCTTCACGAACTTGCCGGCCGCATCGAACTTGTAGATCGTATGGCGCGTCGTGTTGGAGATGAAGACCGACCCGTCGGGGGCGACGGCCAGGCTGCCGCGGGACTCGAAGACGAGATCCGGCGGCAGGTTGGCCGTCCAATCCCGGTCCATCCGCACGGCGATCTTGCCGGCCCGATAGCGCCCGGCCAGGGTCTGATCCGCTGAGAGTGAAGCCGCGAAAAGGGGAAGTACGAGGAGAAGAGCAACCGAGAGACGGTGGCGGATCATGAAGACTCCTGAGGCCTTGGACTACTTCCAGACTGCAAAAAAGCAAAAATCATGCCAGCATTGCGGACGTCTTCTCCGCCCCCGTTCTTTGCCGCCAAGGGAATGCTGTTGCGGCGGCGGGCCTATGCCGGCCGTAAACTCCTTTTACATGCATGTCATCCATCTGCGGTGCGAATCTCCATATGTTCCCAACGGGGCCATGGCGCCGCCCCGTCCTCATCTCATGAATACCCCGGGCCTATTTTTCCGCCAGCCAGCCCGCAATGTCCCGGGCCACGGACCCCGGAAAATAGGGGTTCGGCGTGTTCGGCTGGTGGGTCGAGACATTGGAGAAGACGGCGACGAAGGCGTTGGCTTCCTTCAGGTACAGCGAATAGACCTGGGTCCCCATCGTGCTTCCCGATACCCGGACCATGGGGGCATTGCCTTCCGCGAAGATGAAGAGGCTCCCGTAGCCGAAGGGAGAAGGCTTGCCGTCCTTCATGAGCCTCGGTGTCGTGACTTTGTCTCGGCTCTCGGGCTTCAGCAGCCTGCCGTCGAGCAGAGCGGCGACAAATTTCGCGATGTCGTCGACGGTGGAGTGGACCGTTCCGGCTCCATAAGCCTGGCTCCAGGGGACGAGATAGGGCGGGTTCTTGAAGCTTCCGTCCCGCTCGAGCAGGTAGAGCTTGGCCCGGCGGGGGATGATCTCCGCATGGCCGACCGCGTAACGGGTCTTGTGCAATCCGAGAGGTTCGATGATGCGGGATGTCGCGAAATCATCGAGGGATTGCCCGGACACCTTTTCCACGATTTGCCCCAGCAGGGCGTAGTTGGAGTTGCAGTAGTCCGGCTTGGCCCCGGGCTCGAACTGAAGGGGCTTGTCCTTGAAGAAGGCGATCAGGGCCTGGGGGGTGATCTCCTCCTTCCATTGGGCCATCCAGGCGGGAATCCTGAACAGGTCGAGAATTCCCGAAGTGTGGGACAGGAGGTGGTCGATGGTGATCCCGGTCCAGGCGGCCGGAGCATCGGGAAAGAAGGTCGAGATCGGGTCTTCATAGCGGAGCTTCCCCGCCTCGGCCAACAACATGACGGCCGCGGCCGTGAACATCTTGGTCATGGAGCCGCAGGCGAAGACCGCCTCCGGGGTCATCGGCACGCTCTGCTCCAAGTCGGCCAGGCCGTAGCCCTTGCGGAGGATCGTCTCGCCGTTCCGTATGACCAGGCCGACGGCTCCGGGCTTATCCGGGGGATAGGTCTTGGCCAGGAGCGCGTCGATCCTGGCCGCCAAGTCCCCGATCGGCTTGTCTTGGGCCGGGTCCTGAGACCCGGCCGATTGGGGGCGGATGAATCCTGCAAGGATCAGGATGGCGAGCGTGGCGACAATGGCTTTTCTCATCGGTCTCTCCTTCGGGCAGCGCTCTCGAGGCGGCGGCGCCGTCACGCTTCTATCTACGCGATCCAGGACCGGTTTTCTTCGGGGAGAGCCCGTAGTTGCCGAGATTACGGGTTTTCCCGTAGCCTGAATCCCTGTTAGAATAATCCCGCCATGACCGGCGGACTTATCTTTGTCTACCTCTTCGCCGTCGCCCTTTGCGTTTTTCCGGTCGTTATGATCGCTCGCCTGCGAAAAGCCCACAACCACGCTTTCCTGGCCAGGGCCCAGTCCTTGACCATCTTCATGAGCCTGATCGTCTTCGCCGGCTTGGTCATCCGTTCCTTGGGGTCCGGGCTGCGCGTCGTCCGGCCCGAGCAATCCCGGGACTTCAGCATGCTCTTCGGGTTCATCCTGATCCCGGCCTTGATTGCCTTGTGCTTTGCCTTCCTCCGGCTGGTATTCGGCCTGCTTCAAAGACCGATACCGCGGGTGCTGGGTGTCGGATTCGCCTCCTTCTGGGGCCTTTTCTTCCTCGGCTTCGTCTTCGCCGAATGGCGCTATTTCCAGGCTGGATCCATGGCCGAAACCAGGCTTCTCGAGACGGTGTTCAACGTCGGGTTGGCCGCGTCTTTCTTGGGGGCGGACGCCATCCTCATCATTCGCGGGGGGAGGCTCAAGGACAAGGTCCGGGCGGGCTTGGCCCTCGGGCTGGGGCTCCTTTATCTGGTCGGGATATTAGCCCGCTTGGCGGGCCGTTTGCCGGGCTTGGGCGGACGCCCCGGTCTGGACATCGCGGGGAGCCTCCTCCTGCTCGCGCTCAACGCCGGTGTGGCCGTGCTCCTGGGGCGGCTGGTTCCGCGTTTGGGAAAAGAACCGAACCCTGGTTCGGCCGGCTGTCGGGAGGAGGAGGCCTTTGCCCGCTTCGGCATCACACGCCGCGAACGGGATATCGCCCGGGGCATTCTCCGTGGCAGCAGCAACGCCGAGATCGCCGCCGCCTTGTTCATCTCCGAACGGACCGTGGAGACCCACGTCACCAACATCTACCAGAAGACGGGGGTCAAGAGCCGAGTCCAACTGCTCAATGCTCTCCGCGGCGGCTCGGAATCCTGATCGGCCCCTCAGATTCCGGCTTGGCTGCGACCTTAACAGGTAAGGAAGGGAATCGTTTCCCGGCCCTGCCGTCGGGGATGGATACTTTAAGCGGCTCTTACGAGCCGGCTCCCATCGCTTTTAAATCCCATTCAGAACGCTGGCGGCGCGATACAGGAAATACAAGCCGAAGGCGACGATGGCGCCGCCCAGGAAACGGTTCAGGACCGGGGAGCCTGCTCGGGCGCGTTTCGGCATCCAGCGTCGGGCGTTGATTATGATCAACCCGGGATAGACCGACATCCCGACTGCGACGGAGACGGCGTAGACCGCGGCTTCGAGAAGCCGCACGGGCGGGGTGGCTCCCCAGCGGATCAGCCAGGCCAGAACCACGGTCCAGGAGGCGGCGGTGAGGGGATTCAGAGCCATAAGGAGGAAGCCGCGCAGCAGGGCCCACCGCAGCCGCCCCGTTTTCTCCAGGTCGGCGGCTAAGCCCGTCCGAGCTTCGGGGAACGACGGAGCCGGCAAGGTCCGGCGGAGACTTTTCAGGACCACACTCATCCCCAGTCCGATGAGAAGCGCGGCGTAGAGAAAGCTGGCGGGCGCTGCCGTTCCGCTTGATTTCCAGATGAAGTCGGCGCCGAAGGCGGCTGCGAGAACCCAGCCGATGGTGGCGACAACGGAACCGGCCTGGTAGGCCACCGCATGCCTCTTATGACCGGCTATGGACTCCCGCCAGATCTCCAACTGGATGGGCCCGATGGGGATGCTCATCACGAAAGCGGCCAGGAAGACGGCCGCGGCGAAGACGGGTAAAGGCATCGCTACTCCCAGGAAGCCGGCTCAGCCTTTTTTCGGCATCGGTAGGGGATCGCCGGGCTTCGGCATGGCCGGATAGTCCGGATAGCCCAGACCCGGCGCCAAGCCGGCGATATCGACGGGTAGGCCGCTTGCGAAGCTCTTGTTGGCGGCGATCCCGACCAGGCAGGAGTAGGCACCCGCCCGATGGTCGGCCGCACGCATATACTTGTCCGTTTTCCTCCCGTTCCCGAATATCTCGTCCAGCATGACGGTGTCGCCGCCGCCGTGGCCGCCCTCACCCGTCCAGACCGGGACGGCGTAAGCGGGCGCGCGCAGGGGAAAGATCCGGATGGTCGTCCCCTCGGCCTTGAGGGCTCCGGGCACGCTGCCGTCGCCGGTCAGGTACATCGACTCCTCGGCCTTGTGCTCCAGCCGGCCCTTGGTCCCGTTGAAGGCGATGGTGTAGCCCTCCCAGGAGTTGAAGGCGTTGACCGAGTAGCACAGGGTGGCGCCCGAGTCGTACTTGACCAGGACGTTCATGGTGTCCTCGATGTCGATCTCGGCCCGGAAAACGCACTGATCGCGGTGGTAGCCGTCGTACTGTTCGCAGTCCAGGTAGAGCTCTTTCAAGCCGGCGTTCTTGGCCAGGCTCAGCTCGAACCCGCAACGATCCTTCTCCGGGCAGGTATGGCAACGCTCGTGCGGGCCGGCCAGGCCGATGCGGCGGGCCATGGCCGGGGTGTAGAACTCGCGCTTGCCCGTGCCCACGACCGAGACCGGGATGGCCGAGAGCCACCAGTTGACCAGGTCGAAGTGATGGGTGGCCTTGTGGCACATCAGGCCGTTGCTGAACTTCTTCTGGCTGTGCCAGCGGCGAAAGTAGTCGGCTCCGTGCGAGGTGTTGAGCAGCCAGTGGAAGTCAACGGACAGGATGTCGCCGATGACGCCGGACATGAGCAGGTCCTTGACCTGGGTCCGGGGAGGGGAATAGCGGTAGTTGAAAGTGACCCGGCACTTGCGGCCGGTCCGCTTGATCGCGTCCTGGATCGCCCGAACTTTCTCGTCCCCGTTGGTCATCGGCTTTTCGGTGATCGTGTCGCAGCCCAGATCCATGGCCCGGACGATATACTGGTGGTGGAAGACGTCGACCGTGGTGACGATGACCACGTCGGGCTTCCGCTCGGCGATCATGCGGTCAAAGTCGGAGGCGAGGTAGAGCGGGACGTCCACACCCGCCATGGCCTTGCCCTTGGCCTGGCTCAGCCGGAGGCGGCCCTGGTTGACGTCGCACAGCGCGACCAGCTCCGACGTCGAAGCGTAGGTCTTGAGGATGGCGTCCCTGTACATCGAATGCCGGCCGCCCGTCCCGACGATGGCGTAGCGCGTCTTCCGACCGGCCTGGCCGGGGAAGGCGCTGCCGCCCAGCCACAATCCGGCCGCTCCCGCCGCCGTCGATTTAAGGAAGTCGCGTCGATCCATGAGGCCCTCCTTGGCGGGCAATGCCCGTGATGAGGGCACTATAAACGATCCGAGCGCCTCCGTACAACACGCTCCGGGGACTTGCCAGCCGAGCGAGGATCGGAGATAGTGGAGGGGAAGCGATCTCCCATCCATGACGAGGCAGCCATGAAGGCGCGGAAAAGACCCACCCGGCGGACCTGGAAAAAATCGTCCCCCGAGACCGTCGAGCGCTTCGGCGACGTTCTGCCGAAGTCGCCCGCGGTCGAGCGGCGCACGATGTTCGGCTATCCCTGCGCCTTTGCCAACGGGAATATGTTTGCCGGGCTGTTCGGAGACGACTTCTTCGTCCGGCTTCCGGATGCCGAACGCGCGGCCTTCCTGGCCCGCAAGGATGGGCTGCCGTTCGAGCCCACGCCGGGCCGGGTGATGAAGGATTATGCCCTGGTCGGTCCCGAGATCACGGCCGATGAAGAGGCCTTGAAGGCTTTGCTCCGCCGCTCGCTGGCGCATACGAAAACCCTGCCCGAGAAGCGCCGGTTGGGCGGCCGCTAGCCTGGATTAGTCGAGCTCGCTTTTCAGCTCGTTCCACAGCATCAGCGCCCGGCATCCGGCGAAGGCCGTGGCGATGGCGGCCGCCTCCTCCAGCTCCGCGTCGCTGATGCCCATCTCCCTGGCCTTGCGCAGGTGGATCCTGGCGCAGGGGACGCAAGGCACCGCCAGGGAGAGGGCCACGGCGATGAGCTCCTTGGTCAGGATGTCCACCGCCCCCGGCCGGAGCGAAGTCCCCATGAAGTCCTGGAAGAGGTCGAGGGCCTGGTCGGGCGTGCCCGATCCCTCGGCGCAGCAATCGTCGTGGAGGCTTTTATTCTTGTCCGTCATCTTTGACCTCTTGCTTGTCGGCGATCCGTCATTCGGCTGCGGCGGGCTTGTAGAACAGCCGGCAGAAACAGTGACCCTCGGCCGCCAGCTCCTCTTCGATCTCGGCGCAGGGGCAGAGGGTGTCCTTGGCGAGATCGAGGGGGTGAGACTGCTTGCAGGGACAGTAGTAGCGGCCGAAATCCTTGAAGTTGCGGGTCATCAACCCCACGACTTTGTTCCGCCGCTCGCCGTCGGCGTTCAGAATGCAGCCTGTGAGCCGCGCAATCCCCATCAGGCGATCGAGGTTGGTTCGATAGGCGTCATCTTCTTCAAACATTTCTCTCCTCCATGGAGTGTGGAAGGAGGAGAACTATACCGCTCCCGTTTCGACGGAGTCAAGAAACCGTCGGATGGAGGGGCTGCCCTGGCTCAACGGGAGCGGCGCGCCGCCAGGTATTCGAAGAAGCGCGACTTGATCTGGCGCGAGGCCAGAGCCTGCTTGAGCGGAGGGAGCTTCAACAGCACGCCCAGGATGGCGGCCATGGCCCGGTGGTTCCCGTGGGCCCGGTTGTCGAAGAGCAGATGGGCCAGCGTCCCGCGCTCGATGGCCATGACCACGGCGCGGTGGACCGTGTCGAGCGGAGTCAGGATGCGCCCCGGCCGCGCCTCCAGGCGCAGGGCCCGTTCGGGGCATACCCTCACGCAGACGCCGCAGCCCAGGCAGTGCTTTTCGTCCAATCGGGCCTCGCGCCGCCGGGGCTTTTGCGGGTCGTTGGCCGAGACCAGGGCCATGGCCTGGACCGGACAGATGTCGACACACTTGCCGCAGCCGTTGCAGGCGGCCGTATCGACGATGGGCAGGTAGTTCGTATGGATGGGGTAGACGGACCCGAAGCGGCGGATGCCGAGCAAAGCTTCGCAGCAGCAGCCGCAGCAGTTGCAGATGAAGGCTGGATCGCGGCGGACGTTCTCGCCGAACTGGACCAGGTTCAAGTCCCATGCTTGGTGCAACAAATCGAGCCCCTCTTCGATGCCGACGGCCCTGGCGACACCGTGGCGGGACAGGGAGTCGGCCACGTTGCCGAAGGTCAGGCAGATATCCAACGGCGCCGCGCAGGCCTTACCCACATGCCCCATCTTGTGGCGGCAGTAGCAGACCCCGACGGCCCGGTGCTTGGCCGTTTTGACCACTTCGCTGGCCCGCTCGAAGTCGAGGACATGAAGGGATTTGTCTTCGGGCAAAGCCGGTTCGCTGACGAAGACCCGGCCCAACTGGGTTTCGCCGTTGACGAAGAGGGCCTTGATGAACTCTTCCTCCACGTTCATGTATTGGTAGAAGAGCTCGGACAGGAGCTTCTGGTCGATGTCGCCCCGTACCCGCATCAGCGAGAACTCGAAGAACCCGGCCATCGGGGGAGGCAGGGAGTAGACGGATACGCCTTCATGCTCGCTGTCGATGAGCAGGCCGCGTCCCGCCAGCGCCTCCAGGACTTTGCGCGCCTCGGCCTCGGGCGTCTTCCAGATGCGCGCCGCCTTGGCCGCCGTGAAAGGCTTGATGGGCAGGGCGGCGACGAGCCCGGCTTCCTTTTCGGAGAACAGAATGCCCAGGATCTTGAACAGCAGTTCGGACGGGGGAGCGCCCTGGGCAAAGCGGTTCAGCCGCTCGACTAGGCTCTGGTAAGAATCGCGGGCGATCAGGTGGGCCATGACGGATTCCATTATGCGGAAAACCGGGCCGGAGGCAAGCCCTCGCCGCCGCCTTCTTGACAGCCCGGGCTGGGGAGATTACTGTCCCGTCGGATAATCTCGGCCTCGGGAGTGACGACATGAAGAACCCGCGCCTCCTGCGTTTGAGCCTGCCCGTCCTGGCCGTCCTGCTGGCGCTCTCCTGCGTCCGCTCGCTGCAGCCGCTGTATGAGGATGAGGACCTCGTCTTCGAGCCGCGGCTCCTCGGAACCTGGACCGACAGCGACGGCGAGGACGAATGGACCTTCGCCCGCGGGGAGGGGAACGAGTACGTCCTGACCTGCCTCACGGGCGAGGATGAAGTGAAGGCCGAGTTTTGCGGCCGGTTGGGCAAGCTGGGCGGGGCTTACTTCCTCGACCTGTTCCCCGAGAAGGGCGGCGCGCCGATGCCGAAGAACGATCTGCTGACCATGCATCTTATCCCCGCCCACACCTTCTGGCGGGTTCGGCTGATCGCCGAGGGCGGCCTCCATCTCGATCCCTTCAATGCCGACTGGCTGAAAGACGGGATCCGCGAGGGCCGCCTGAAGATCGCCCATGTCGAAACGCCCGACGAGGTTATCCTGACCGCTGGCACATCCGAGCTGCAGGCCTTTCTGGCCCGTCTCGCAACAGACAACGAGGCCTTCACCCCCTCGGATGAAGCCCTGCGCAAGCGCTGACCATCCGTCGCCCGCGTTGCAATCGGGCGGGCGATTCCATATCATTCTGAGGACATTCCGACTGTTCGCTTCGAGGTTTGCGCCATGAACATCAGGACCATGCGGATTCCCACCGCCTTCGCCATCCTTCTCCTTGTCGCTTCATCGGCCGTCGCCGCCCAACGGGTGATGACGGCCCCGCGCGGCGAGACCGTGAGCCAGGGGCCGAAGCTGCCCGCCTCGGAGCGTCCGATCGATCTGGCGGGGCGATGGGTGGTGCGCCTCGACCCGGACGACAAGGGTGTTTCCGAACGCTGGTTCGAGAAAGCCTTGGCCAAAGATCAGGTCAAGGTCGTGCGTCTGCCCGGTTCGCTGGCCGAGAACGGCTTGGGCGACGATATTACGGTCGAGACCCAATGGACCGGCGGCATCGTCGACAAGTCCTGGTTCACCGCCCCGGAGTACGCGCCCTACCGGGTGCCGGGCAACGTCAAGGTCCCGTTCTGGCTCAACCCGGTCAAGCACTACGTCGGGCCGGCCTGGTACCAGAGGGAATTCGCGGTCCCCAAGTCCTGGCGGGGCCGCCGCATCGTCCTGAGCCTGGAGCGCTGCCACTGGGAAACCCGCCTCTGGATCGACGGCCAGGAAGCCGGCTCGGCCGACAGCTTGAGCACGCCGCACGAATACGACCTGACCCGATTCGCCAAGCCGGGCACGCACCGGGTGGTCATCCGTGTGGACAACCGGATCAAGGACATCGATGTCGGCGAAAACGCCCACAGCGTCTCGGATCACACCCAGACCAACTGGAACGGCATCGTCGGCCGGATCGCCCTGACGCCCGGCGCCTCTCTGATCATCGACCAGGTCCGCGTCGAGCCCGACATCGCGGCCCGGAAGATCAAGGTCACGGCCACCCTGGTCAACGGGACCGGCCGGGCCGCAGACCGGCAACATCGTCCTGACGGCCGGCCGGATCAACGCCCCCGGGACGGCCGCCATCCCCCCTCTCTATGTCCGCTTCGCCGCGGCCGAGGGCCGATCCGAAACGAGCCTGGACTACCCGCTCGGCAACGACGCCGTGCTGTGGGACGAGTTTGCGCCCAACGTCTATGCCTTGACCGTCTCGGTGAGGGGCCTGGTGCCCAACATGCGCGACGAGCAGACCGTGCGCTTCGGGCTGCGCGAGTTCAAGGTCCAGGGCACGCGCTTCGCCGTCAACGGCCGCCCCATGTTCCTTCGCGGCACCCTGGAGTGCGCCATCTTCCCCAAGACCGGCTACCCGCCCATGACCGGCGACGAGTGGCGCCGCATCTTCCTCGCGGCCAAGGCCCACGGCCTCAACCACATCCGGTTCCATTCCTGGTGTCCGCCCGAGGCGGCCTTCGACGCCGCCGACGAGGCCGGCCTCTACCTTTACGTGGAGTGCCCGCTCTGGGCCGAGGTCGGCGAGGGCAAGCCGGTCGACGCCTGGCTCTACGCCGAGAGCGAGCGGATCATCAAGGCCTACGGCAACCACCCCTCGTTCTGCATGTTCGCCTACGGCAACGAGCCGGCGGGCAAGAACCAGGCCCGTTTCCTGGGCGACTTCGTCAACCACTGGAAAAACAAGGACCGCCGCCGCGTCTATACCAGCGGCGCCGGCTGGCCGCAGATCCCCGAGAGCGACTTCCACGTCATGGCCGAGCCGCGCCTCCAGCGCTGGGGCGAAGGCCTGAGACTCGATCATCAACGGCCAGGCCCCCCAGAGCCGCTTCGACTTCCGCGACGTCGTCGGCCAAGTACGACAAGCCGGTCGTCGGACACGAGATCGGGCAATGGTGCGTCTACCCGAACCTGAAGGAGATCGACAAGTACACCGGCGTCCTCAAGGCCAAGAACTTCGAGATCTTCCGCGACTCGCTCGAGGCCGCGGGCATGGCCTCGTTGGCGCCCGCCTTCCTCTATGCCTCGGGCAAGCTGCAGGCCCTGTGCTACAAGGCCGATATCGAGGCCGCTCTGCGCACGCCCGGGTTCGCCGGGTTCGAGCTGCTCGACCTGCACGACTTCCCGGGGCAGGGGACGGCCCTGGTCGGGATCCTGGATGCGTTCTGGGAGGAGAAGGGCTACATCTCAGCCGTCGGAGTTCCGCCGCTTCTCCGCGCCCACCGTGCCGCTGGCCCGCTGGCCCAAGATGGTCTATCTTCAGAACGAGGAGCTGGCGGTACCGGTCGAGGCCGCCCACTTCGGGCCCGCGCCGATGATCAAGGCCGTTCCGGAATGGACCTTGCTCGGGTCCAAGGGCGAGGTCCTGCAACGGGGCCGGCTGCCCGAACGGGACATCCCCTGGGGGAACAGGCTGGACCTCGGTGTCGTCAAGATCCCGCTGTCGACTCTGGCCGCCCCGGCCCGCTATCGGCTGATGGTTCGGCTGGCCGACGGCGAGAACGGCTGGGACTTCTGGGTCTACCCGGCGACGGTTCCGGCGGCACCGCCGGGCGCGGAGCTGCTCGTCGTCCGCAAGATCGACGCGGCCGCCGAAGAGCGCCTCAACGCGGGCGGCAAGGTGCTGCTCGTCCTGGAGAAGGGTACTGTCAAGCCCGAGAAAGGCGGCAGCGTCGCGCTCGGGTTCTCGCCCATCTTCTGGAACACCGCCTGGACTTCGCGGCAGCCGCCTCATACCCTGGGTCTTCTCTGCGACCCGAAGCATCCGGCCCTGGCCGAGTTCCCCACCGACGGCTACAGCGATTGGCAATGGTGGGACGCGGTTGCGCACGGCCAGGCCGTGCGGCTGGACGACTTCGGCAAGGGCTTCACGCCCATCGTCCGGATCATCGACGATTGGGTCACCAACCGGCCGCTCGGGCTCGTCTTCGAGGTCAAGGCCGGAAAAGGCAAGCTCCTGATCTGTGCCGCCGACTTGTTGACGGATGCGGCCAAGAGGCCAGAGGCGCGCCAGCTGCTGCGCAGCCTGGCTGCCTATGCCGCGGGGCCGAAGTTCGACCCGCCGACCTCGGTCGGCTTGGACGTCGTCAAGGGATTGTTCAAGAATGAATCGAAGGAGAAGCCATGAACCGATCGCGTCTGCCGATATTCGTTGCGGCCGGGTTGTTGTTGAGCGCGATGATTCTCCCTCCGGCGGCGGCCCAGCACGCCGAGCGGCCGGCCGTCCTCGGGCTCAAGGCCCAGGCGGCCGTCTTCGACTCGTGGCTCAAGATCCGGCTCGAGCGGCTGATACCGGAGATCATGCGGCAGGAAGGCTTCGACATGTGGCTGGTCATCTGCCGCGAGAACAACGAGGATCCCGGTCTTCATGAGCCTGGTCCCCTTCGCCACGATGTACGCCTCGCGCCTGACCATCCTCGTCTTTCACGACAGGGGAGCCGAGGGGGTGGAGCGGCTGGCTGTAGGCCGTTCGGGCCCCGGCGGCCTCTACAAATCGGTCTGGGATCCCGCCAAGTCCGACCAGTGGACACGGCTGGCCGAGATCATCAAGGAGCGCAACCCCAAGCGGATCGGGATCGACGAGAGCGAGACGTTCAACTACGGTGACGGCCTGTCGGCCTCGCTGAAAGCCTCGCTGGTCAAGGCCCTGGGGCCTGAGCTGTCCTCGCGCCTTGTTTCCGCCGAGCGGGTGGCCTTGCGGGTTCTCGAGCGACGCTCGCCCGAGGAGCTCGAGGTTTATCCCCACATCATGGCCATCGCCCACGGCATCATCGCCGAGGCCTTCTCGCGCCGGGTGATCACGCCGGGTGTCACGACGACGGATGACGTGGTCTGGTGGATGCGCGAGCGGACCCGCGAGCTGGGCCAGACCAATTGGTTCCAGCCCTCGGTCGATATCCAGAGACCGAAGACGAGCCCATACGGAAACAGCCCGGTCATCCATCGCGGCGACCTGCTGCACTGCGACTTCGGGATCGTTTACATCGGCCTATGCACGGACACCCAGCAGTTGGCCTATGTCCTGAAGGAAGGGGAGACGGATGCGCCCGAGGGCCTGAAGAAGGCCCTGGCCAACGGCAACCGCCTGCAGGACATACATATCGAGGAGATGAAAGCGGGCCGGACGGGGAACGACGTGCTGGCCTCGGCCCTCAAACGGGCCAAGGACGAGGGCATCAAGCCGAGCATCTACACCCACCCGCTGGGCCGGCACGGCCATGCGGCGGGCGCGATCATCGGCCTCTGGGACAAGCAGGACGGCGTGCCCGGACTGGGCGATTTCCCGCTGTTTTATGACACGGTCTTCTCGATCGAGCTTAACGCCCGGACGCCCGTTCCCGAGTGGGGCGGCCAGGAAGTGACGGCCGCCCTGGAGCAGGACGCCGTCTTCACCAAGGACGGAGCCCGATTCCTGGACGTGCGGCCGACCAGTCTCCGATTGATCAAATAAACGCGGCTAGTCCTTCGAAGGAAGCGGCAAGACGCCGGCCATCTCGCCGATGACGTTGACCAGCTCGGGCCCTGCCGGGGACGACGATCTTGGCGTTGTTGGCCAGGGACTTCTCGACGGTCTCCAGGCGCCGCAGGAGCTGGGCGTTGCCGACGAAGTACTGGTCGGCCGCCTCGTTGACCAGCTTGATGGCCTGGGCCTCGCCTTCGGCCTCGAGGATCCGGGCCTGCCGGATGCCCTCGGCCTTCTTGATCTCGGCCCGCCGGGCGCCGTCGGCCATGGTCTCGGTGGCGGTGGCGAAGTCGACCGCGGCGATCTTCTCGTTCTCGGCCTTGACGACCTTGTTCATCGTCTCCTGGACGTCCTTGGGCGGATCGATCTCCTTGAGCTCGGTCCGGACGATCTCGATGCCCCAGCTGGCCGTCTCCTCGCGCAGGGTCTTCTGCAGCTCGGCGTTGATCTTGCCCCGCTCGCTGTTGGCCGATTTCAGGGTCAGGGTGCCGATGATGTTGCGCAGCGTGGTGCGGGCCAGGTTGACGATCTGGTACTGGTAGTTGTTGACGTTGTACTGGCGAGTTCTTGACGCTCTCCTCGTCGTCCTTGACCTTGAAGTAGACCTGGGCGTCGACCCGGGCGTTCAGGTTGTCGTTGGTGATGATCTCCTGCGGCTCGGCGTCGACCATGACTCTCGGTGATGTTGACCTGGTACATCCGGTCGATGACCGGGATGATCCAGTTGAAGCCCGGCTTGGCGAAGCGCTTGTACTTGCCCAGCCGCTCGATCAGCCCGCGGTGGGTCGGCCGGACGATCCGGATGCCGGCGAAGAAGACGACGATGATGAAGCCGCCGACGGCGGTGAGGACGCTGGTCAGTATCATGATCCCTCCTCGGCGGCGCCGATCGGGCCGCCTAGGATCATTTTACCCCCGCGCCCGTTCGGGGCGCAATGGGCTTGGCCGAATCAAGGCTTGGCGATCCGGCGGGCCGCGAGCGCCGCGGTCGAGAAGGCGGCTTGGAGGTTGTAGCCTCCCGTGTCCCCGTCGATGTCCAGCACTTCGCCGATGAAGAACAGGCCCGGTACGAGCCGCGACTCCATGGTCTTGGGGTTGACTTCGTCCAGGGCGACCCCGCCCCGGGTGACCATGGCTTCGTGGATGCCGCCGAGCTTGCTCACGAGGAGCGGCCAGCCGGTGAGGAGCTTCCGCAGAGCGGCGCGGCCCGGCTTGGAGAGGTGGGCGCCGGTCAAATCGGGGTCCTGTCCGGCAGCGGCCAGTAGCTTCTTCACAAAGCGCTCCGGCAAGTCGAGCTCGGTCAGGATGGTCGCGACCTGGCGCTGGCCGGAGGCGGCGATCTTCGCGAGCAGGGCTTTCTCGGCCGCCTCAAGAGAGAGGCCGGGAAGAAACGAGACATGGAGCGTATCGCCGGCTTGGATGAATCGGGAAAAATCGATGATCCCGGGCCCCGATAAGCCGTTATGAGTGAAGAGAAGGTCCCCGGTATGGCGCCGGACATTTTTGCCCTTTCGAACGATGGTGACCGTACGACCGGGAAAAGACATCCCCGCCAAGTCGGAGAAGGGATATTCATAGATTTGTACGGCGGCCAAAGCCGGGCCGGGCTCGACGATGCGATGACCTAAGCTCTGGGCCAGCGCATAGCCGTCGCCCGTGGAGCCGGTGCCGGGGTAGGTGATCCCGCCCGTAGCGACGACCACCCGCGCGGCTTCCAGGGTCGCACAGCTTGTTCGGATGGTGAATATTCCTTCGGCTTGGGAAATCCCCGTGACGGGTTCGCCGTTGCGGATCTTGACTTTGGCTGCCGCGCAGGCGGCGACGAGCGCGTCGAGAACGTCGGACGCCTTCCTCGAGCGGGGGAAGACCTTGCCGTCGGGCTCGACGGCCATGACGACACTGCGCTCCTCGAAGAAGGCGATCAGGTCGCGGTTGCCGAAGCTCCGCAGAGCCGGCTTGAGGAACGCGCCGTTGTCCCCGTAATGGGCGAGGAAGGCCCCGATGTCGCCGGCCTGGGTCAGGTTGCATTGCCCGGAGCCTGCCAGCAGGAGCTTGCGGCCGGGCGCGGGCTTCTTTTCCAGGAGCAGGATGCGGCGCCCGTCTCCGGCCGCCCGCAGGGCACAGAAGAGCCCCGCCGGCCCGCCGCCGATGATGACCGCGCTGAAGGATAGCTGGTCCGCCATGTCGGGCCTATCCTATCATGAAGCGCGCTCATGCGCCTCTCGATCGGCCGGCGGCCGTGTGATAGAATCCGAACCGATGCGGAAGAGAGGTTCGGCCTCGGCCCGCCAGGGGCGCGCCGTCGCCGGATACCGCAAGGATGGAACATGACTCCCAAGGAACGCCTGCTCGCCGCCCTCGCCCGCCAGAAGCCCGACCGTCTGCCCGTGACCGTACACCAGTGGCAACAGTATCATCTGGACACTTATATGGGCGGCCTGGACGACCTGGCGGCGAACCGCGCCGTCGGGTTCGACGCCCAGATCCAGTATTTCGAGAGCATGGACCAGTTCTGGCTGACCGACGCCGACTTCACCAAGCTCAAGTCGGTTGACTGGCGGGACGAGGCCGTCGTCGTTTCGTCCGACCCCGACCACCGCGTCGTCCACCACGACATCACGACCCCCCGCGGCAAGCTCACCTACAAGACCGAGGGCGACCGCAAGACGACCTGGATCACGGAGTACCTCATCAAGCGGGACGAGGATATCGACCTCATCCGCGACTTCATGCCCGTGCCCCGGCTCGATCCCGTCCCGGTCGCCAGCCGCTACGACCAAGTCGGCGATCACGGCATCCTGCGCGGCTTCGTCTGGGGCGACCAGGCCGGCTGCTGGCAGCACGCCGCCTGCCTGATGGACATCAACGCCCTGATGATGGCGGCCATCGATAAGCCCGACTGGGTCCACGCCCTGCTCAAGATCCTGCTGGAGAAGAAGCTGCGCTTCATCGAGTCGATGCGGGGGGCCCGCTTCGACCTGATCGAGACGGGCGGCGGCTCGGCCTCCTCGACCGCTTATCTCGCCCCGCATGCACGAAGAGTTCTGCCTGCCCTACGACAAGGTCATGCACGACGCCCTGCACGCCCTTGGGCTTCCTGGTCACCTACCACACCTGCGGCGGCACCTTCGGCATCGAGGAGCTCATCGTCCGCAACGGCGCCGACGCCTCCGAGACGCTGGCCCCGCGTCTCGATCGGCGGCAACCAGGAGCCTTGGGAATTCAAGCGCAAGATCGCCGGCCGGTTGGCGCTCATCGGCGGCGTGGACCAGCACAACACCCTGACCACGGGCTCGCGCGAAGACATCCGGCGGGCCGTCTTCAAGCTGTTCGAGACGGTGGGCGACCAGGGCGGCTACATCTGCTCGGCCTCGGACCATTTCTTCGAAACGCCCGTCGCCAACCTCAAGGCCTTCGCGGAAGCGGCGCACGAGTGCCGCTATTGAGGAGGGCCGAGAATGCCGGTCGATTCGATCCCGCGCCGCGACTTTCTCCGGTTCGCCGGCCTCGGCGCGGCCGGCCTGGCCGCCTCCGGCTTCAGGTCTGCGCCTGGGCGGCCCCGGGAGCAGGCCCGCGCCGCCCAACATCGTCCTCTTCCTGGTGGACGACATGGGCTGGCAGGACACCTCCGAGCCCTTCTTTCGCGAGCGGACGCCGTTCAACGCCCGCTACCGCACGCCGAACATGGAGCGGCTGGCCGGCGGCGGCGTCAAGTTCACCCAGGCCTACGCCTGCTGCGTCTGCTCGCCGACCCGGGTCAGCCTGATGACCGGGCATGAACGCGGCCCGCCACCGGGTGACCAACTGGACCCTGCGCCGGAACCAGAGCGTCCGACGCGCCGCACGCAACGCTGGCCTTCCCGGAGTGGAACGTCAACGGCATGTGCCCGATCGAGGGCGTCGAGCGGACGGCGCTCGCAACCCCGCTGCCCGAGCTGCTGCGGCGGGCGGGCTACCACACGATCCACTGCGGCAAGGCCCACTTCGGGGCCATCGACACGCCCGCGGCCGATCCGCGCGCCATCGGTTTCGACGTCAATATCGCCGGCCATGCGCCGGGCGGCCCGGGAAGCCACCTGGGCGAGCACGACTACTCGGCCGCCTGGCGAAACGGCGACAAGGTCTGGGACGTCCCCGGCCTCGATGCCTACCACGGCAGCGACAGTCTACCTGACCGAGGCCCTGACCCGCGAGGCCCTCAAAGCCCTGCGCAAGCCCCTGGACGAAAAGAAGCCCTTCTTCCTCTACATGTCCCATTACGCCGTCCACGCGCCCATCGAGGCGGACGCCCGGTTCCTGGCCCGCTACACGGAGATGGGCTTGGACCCGATCGAGGCCAAGTACGCCAGCATGGTCGAGGGCATGGACAAGAGCCTGGGCGACATCCTGGACTTCCTGGAAGCCGAGGGCATCGCCGACAAGACGGTCGTGCTCTTCATGTCCGACAACGGCGGCCTGAGCGCCACGGCCCGCGGCGGCGCGCCCCACACCCACAACGCGCCGCTCTCCAGCGGCAAGGGCTCGGCCCGCGAGGGCGGCGTCCGCGAGCCGATGATCGTGCGCTGGCCGGGCGTCGTCAAGCCGCGGCACGATCAACGCCGCGCCGGTCATCATCGAGGACTTCTTCCCGACGCTTCTCGAGATCGCCGGCGTCACCTCCGCCCGCGACCGTCCAGACGGTCGACGGCCGCAGCTTCGCCCCGCTTCTTCGCGGCGCGGAAGCCGGCCGATCCCGACCGGCCGCTCGTCTGGCACTTCCCCAACAACTGGGGGCCGACGGGGCCCGGCATCGGCGCCCACAGCGCCATCCGGCGGGGCGACTGGAAGCTCATCTACTACCACGCCGACCGGCGCTTCGAGCTCTTCAACATCGCCGAGGACATCGGCGAGTCGGACAACCGGGTCGACCGCGAGGCGGAGCGGACCGACGCCCTGGCCGCCCTGCTGGCCGCGCGCCTGCGGGAGATGGGCGCCCAGATGCCGACGGACAAGAGGACCGGAAGACCGGTCGAGTGGCCCGATGAAGCCCGGCGCCGCAAGCCGGTGTCGAACCCCGAGGAATAAGGTGGAAAGGTTCATGCGAACGAGACGCGCATTCGGGCTCGTTCTCCTTTCGTTTGCGGCGCTCATCGCCTGTGCGTGCTCCGTCGCCCGCGGACAAGGCGCCCGAAGCGCGAGCGGGCGTCCGGTTCGGGATGATCACCGACCTCCACTACGCCGACCGCGATTCCGTCTCCGGCCGCATGTACCGCGAGTCGACGGCCAAGCTGGCCGAGTTCGTCGAGGTCATGAACCGCGAGAAGGTCGACTTCGTCGTCGAGCTGGGCGACTACAAGGATCAGGACATCCAGCCCGATCCGGAGAAAACTCTGTCCTACCTGCGAACGATCGAGGCGGTGTTCGCGGGCTTCAAAGGGCCCCGTTACCACGTCCTGGGCAACCATGATGAAGACAGCCTGACCAAAGCCGAGTTTCTCGGCGTTGCCGGGAACTCCGGCATTCCCGCCGATCGGACGTATTACTCGTTCGATGTCCGGGGCGTCCATTTCGTCGTCCTTGACCCGAACTTTCGCTCGGACGGAAAGGAGTTCGGCCGGGGCGCCTTCGCCTGGGAGGACTGCAATCTTCCGCCGGCCGAGCTGGATTGGCTGAAGGCCGACCTGGCCGCGGGCCAAGGTCCGGCTGTCGTCTTCATCCACCAACAGCTGGACGGGGAAGGCGCCTACTACGTCAAGAACGCGGCCGCCGCGCGCGCCGATCCTGGCCGCCTCCGGACGGGTCCGGGTCGTCTTCCAGGGCCACCGCCACGAGGGCGCTTTTTCCGAGATCGACGGCGATCGCCTACTGCACGCTCAAGGCGGCGGGGGAGGGCTCCGGCCCCGAGAACAACGGCTATGCCTTGGTTACGGTCCAGCCCGACGGCTCGATTAACCTGATGGGTTATCGTAAAATCGAATCACGGACGATCGACCGGCGTAAGCCGGATCTTCGATAGAACGAAAACGAGGAGGCTGCCCATGCGTCGAACCGTCATTACGGTTCTTTTGTTGACCCTGATCGCCGCGGCCGCGGGATTTGCGGCCGAGGACAAGGTCGTTCTGACCCCCAAGCCCGGACCCGAGCCCAAGATCAACGGCACCAAGCTCTTCGGCTGCCGGCCCGGCATCGCCGTTCCTCTTCGCCATCCCCGCGACCGGCGACAAGCCGATCACCTTCTCGGCCGAGGGCTTGCCCCCTGGACTCGTTTTGGACGAGGCGACAGGCTTCATCACCGGGGTGATCAAGGACATGGGCGACTTCACGGTTACCCTGCGGGCTTCCAACGCCAAGGGCGCCGCCACCCGGACGCTCAAGATCGTCTGCGGCCTCGACACTCTGGCCCTGACGCCGCACATGGGCTGGAACAGCTGGTACGTCTGGGAGAACCATATCACCCAGGAAACCATGCAGGCCGCAGCCAAAGCCATGGTCGACTCGGGAATGAAGGACCACGGCTACATGTACGTCAACATCGACGACTGCTGGGCCATCCGTCCCGACTCCAAGGACCCCTCGCTCATGGGCCAGGCCCGCGACAAGCAGGGCAAGATCAACTCCAACGGCCGCTTCCCCGACATGAAGGGCCTGACCGACTACATCCATGGCCTCGGCCTCAAGGCGGGCATCTACACCTCGCCCGGTCCGCTGACCTGCGCGGGCCACGTCGGCGCCTACAAGTACGAGGAGAAGGATGTCCAGCGCTTCGTCGAGTGGGGCTTCGACTTCCTGAAGTACGACTGGTGCTATTACAACGGCGTGGCCAAGGACAAGAGCCTGTTCGAATACCAGAAGCCCTACCGGCTGATCAGCGACATCCTGGCCAAGCAGCCCCGCGACATCGTCCTCAACCTTTGCCAGTACGGCATGGGCAAGGTCTGGGAATGGGGCAAGGACGTGGGCGGCCACAGCTGGCGGACGGCGGGCGACCTGGGCGGCTCGTTCGAGAAGATCGGCATAGCGCTCTTCCGCGACGGCTTCGACCTCTACGGCGACAACAACCTGGAGACGTTCGGCGGCCAGGGCGGCTGGAACGACCCCGACTACCTGCTCTTGGGATACCTCTCCAATTGGAAGGGCGAGACGGTGCCGACGCCGCTGACCCCCAACGAGCAGTACTCGCACGTCTCGCTGTGGAGCATCCTGGCGGCTCCGCTCATCTTCAGCGGCGACATCACCCGCCTGGACGACTTCACCCTCGGCCTGCTGACCAACGACGAAGTCCTCGACGTGGACCAGGACCCGCTGGGCAAGCCCGGCTACCGGGTCAAGAAGGACGGCGACCTCGAGGTCTGGGCCCGGCCGCTCGAGGACGGCTCGCTGGCCGTCGGCCTGTTCAACCGCGGCGAGGGGATGAAGACGATGACCGTCTCCTGGAAGGAGCTGGGTATCGAGGGTCCGCAGATCGTCCGCGACCTGTGGCGGCAGAAGGACATCGGCGAAAAGGCTTTCAACGACTCGTTCGTGGGCTTCGTCGGACGGCACGGCGTGCTGTTTCTGCGCCTGCGGCCGGATACGAAGTGACGATCGCGTCGGGGGCCCCTCACGGCTGGAGCGAGGGGCGGGCGACGGACCGATGAAGGAGGGATGATCCGATGAACCGTATGCTTCGCCATTGTTTCAGGGGCTTGTTCATCCTGACCCTGGCCGCGGCGGCGGCCGCCCAGTCGCTCAAATTCGCCGTCTTCTCCGACACCCATGTCGGCTCGGGAACGGCGGCCGCGGATTTGGGCCTCCTGATCGATGCGGTCAACGCCGATCCCGCGATCCGTTTCGTCGTCCTCACGGGCGACATTACGGAGAAGGGAAGCGACGCGCAGCTGCGGGAGGCCAAGACGATTCTCGGCCGGTTGCAAGTCCCCTTTCACGCTCTCCCCGGAAACCACGACACCCACTGGGCGGGCTTCGGCGGCGTCGGCTTCGTCGAGGCCTTCGGCGCCGACCGTTTTTCCTTCGAACAGGACGGCTTCGCCTTCCTCGGTCTCAACGCCTGGGACCAAGGCCATTTCGGGCCCGAGGACATTCTCTGGCTGGAGGACAAGGTCCAGGACCTCCCGGCCGATGCGGATGTCTTCTTCTTCGTCCACCACCCTCCCGACAGCATCGATAACTGGGTCCGGGTTCACAACATCCTGCGGACCCGGCGCACGGTCGTCGTGGCCGGGCACGTCCACACCGACCGGCAGGCCGAACACCAGGGCCTTCCCGTCTGGACGGTCCGGGCCGGATTCGGCCGATCGGGGGCCGCCCCGGGCTTCGCCATCATAGACGCCGGTCCGGAAAGCCTCGACATCGGCAGCTGGGAAGCGGGAACACCTGTCCGCCCCTGGGGCGCTTTGTCCCGGCGTGGCCGGGTTCCCGCGCCCGAGATCGCCCTTGCGCCTCCACTGCCGGCCAAAGTCGATGTTCTCTGGCGGCGCGAGCTCGACACACGGCTCGACGCGGAGCCCGTCTTTGAAGGCAAGCGGCTCTTTGCGGCCGATCATCGCGGCCGGATCACGTGTTGGGACCTCGACGGCCGGGTTCTCTGGACCTATACCGCCGAGGCGCCCTTCCTCGGCAGGCCCGCGGTTCAGGGGAAGTTTCTCCTGGCCGCTTCCGCCGACGGCAAGCTCATCAAGCTTGACAACAGCACGGGCTATGCCTATATCACGGCCCGCACCGGCCTTCGCCCCACCTCGCCCATCGTCCCCTTTGTGGACAAGAGGGGCAAGATCGCACGATTCTGGGTCGGAACGTC
Source organism: Candidatus Aminicenantota bacterium (assembly GCA_963803915.1). Taxonomy (GTDB): domain Bacteria; phylum Acidobacteriota; class Aminicenantia; order Aminicenantales; family UBA4085; genus UBA4085. The sequence goes on from CAWDOL010000004.1 coordinate 376,256, forward strand.
GATGGGCCGTCTTCTGTGCGTCAACGAGTTCAACCTGACGACTTTTTGGGCTTCGGAAGCCGCCCAAGGTCCGATTCAATCCGAGCCGCTGCGCGTCGGCCCCAACGTCCTCTTCGGAGCTTGGGACGGGGGCGCTTATGGCCTGGACTTGGCCACGGGCCGGCAGCTGTGGCGCTGGACGGAGAACGACAATTTTTACTATTCCCCCGCGGGCTGCTCCCCGGCGACGAACGGGAAGATCGCCTTCTTCTGTTCCCCGGACGGCTTCGTTTCCGGCGTCGATCCCGTCGCCGGCAAAACGGTCTGGCGGGTCCAGGCCGGGGCTTGGGAATCGCTGGGCCTTTCGGCCGATGGGCGCCGGGTGCTGGTCAAGTCGCGCCTGGACGAATTCCATGTCCTTGACGCGACGACCGGCGCCGAGCTTCGGCGGATTGCCCCGGCCCACGGCGCGGGCGATCTGGGCGGAGACTCCCCGATGGAATACAAGGGACGGATTCTCTACGGCGCCAGGACCGGCCGCGTGCTGTCCATCGACGCGGCCGGCCGCGTCGAGACGATTCTCGACTTGGGCCCCGGCGCCGTGCACACCCTGGTCGACTTGGGCGGCGGGCGTTTCGCTGCCTCCAACATCGACGGAGCGGTCGTCGTCTTCCGCGTCCGGAATTAGATAAGGAGCAAGGCATGGCGATCAAGCGACGCGAATTTCTGAGGCTGGCCGGGGCGGCCTCGCTGGCGCCCGCCGTCTTCGCCCGGTCCCGGCGGCCGCGAAGGGCGCGCCGGGCAGAGCGCCCCAATATCCTCTTCATCATGTCCGACGACCACGCCTACCAGGCCATCTCCTGTTACGACGGCCGCCTCAACACGACGCCCCACATCGACCGCCTGGCCAAAGGCGGCGTCCGCTTCGAGCGGAGCTACTGCACCAACTCGATCTGCGCCCCCTGCCGGGCGGTCCTGCTGACCGGCGCCTACAGCCATGTCAACGGCGTCGTGGACAACGCCGTCCGCTTCGACGGCTCGCAGATCACCTTTCCCAAGCTCCTGCGCGAGGCCGGCTACCAGACCGCCCTGTTCGGCAAGTGGCACCTCAAGACCGACCCGACCGGGTTCGACAAGATGGTCGATCCTGCCCGACCAGGGCGACTACTACAACCCCGATTTCATCACCGACGGCGTCCGCTCCAGGCGCACGGGATACGTCACGGACCTCATCACGGACGAGGCCCTGGGTTGGCTTCGCGGCCGCGACAAGGAGCGGCCGTTCTGCGTCCTGCTTCACCACAAGGCGCCGCACCGCAACTGGCTGCCCGACCCCAAGCATATGGACCTCTACAAGGGCGAGACCAAGCCCCTCCCGTCGACCTTCTACGACGACTACGCCACGCGGAGCGACGCCGCCCGCAAGCAAGAGATGCGCATCGCGGACCACATGATGATAGGACTACGATCTGAAGCTGTCACCCGATGCCACTCCCGCCGACGACACGCCCGCCGAAGCCCTCCTGCGCAGGCAGTGGGAGGCCAACCTGTCCCGCATGACGCCGGCGGAGAGGGAGGCCTTCACCAAGGCTTACGCCGAGGAGAACGAAGCCTTCCGCGCCGCCGGGCTCGAGGGGAAGGCGCTGGCCGAATGGAAGTACCAGCGCTACATCAAGGACTACCTCCGCTGCATCGCTTCGGTGGACGACAATGTCGGCCGGGTGCTCGACTACCTGGACGCCGAGGGGCTGGCTGAGGACACCCTGGTCATCTACACCTCGGACCAGGGCTTCTACCTGGGCGAGCACGGCTGGTTCGACAAGCGGTTCATGTACGAGGAATCGCTGCGCATGCCGCTCATCGTCCGCTACCCGCGCGAGATCGAGCCCGGGACCGTGAACGCCCGCGACATGGTCATGAACCTGGACTACGCCCCGACCTTCCTGGACTATGCGGGATTGGCGGCCCCGGCCCGGATGCAGGGTCGCTCGATGCGGGTCGTGCTCAAAGGCGAGACGCCGAGCGATTGGCGCCGCTCGGTCTACTACCACTACTTCGAGTATCCGGCCGTCCACCAGGTCAAGCGCCACTACGGCGTCCGCACCGACCGCTACAAGCTGATCCATTTCTATTACGACATCGACGCCTGGGAGCTTTACGACCTGGAGAAGGACCCGCGCGAGATGAACAACGTCGCGGCCGATCCGGCCTACGCCGGAATTCTCAAGGACATGAAGGCCGAGCTGGAGCGCCTGCGCGTCCAGTACGGCGACACGGACGAGACCCGCTTCCTGCCCAAGAAGTAGAAGCGGACAGGGGAACGGCGGCTAAGGAAAGGGAACGAGCATGAAGAGCAAGAAAACGGCGGTCCTATGGCTATTTCTGGTCCTGGTCGTGGCCATCGTGGCCATGATCGTGGTCTTCCAGCTCCAGCAGAAGGAATCGCAAGCGGGATTCGGACAGAATTACGTCTTCATCGAGCCGGGCGACGACGAGGCGGCCATTGTCCGCAAGGCGGCTTCGGTCGTCCCGTCGCCCCGTCAAGCCGCCTGGCAGGCCCGCGAGTTCATCGCCTTCACCCATTTCGGGATCAACACCTTTACCGACCGGGAATGGGGGGAGGGGAAGGAGAATCCCAAGCTCTTCAACCCGAGCGCTTTCGACGCCGGACAGTGGGTCCGGATCGTCAAGGACGCCGGGATGAAGATGCTCATCGTGACGGCCAAGCATCACGACGGCTTCTGCCTCTGGCCTTCCGCCCTGACCACCCATTCCGTCAAGAGCAGCCCCTGGCGGGACGGGAAGGGGGACGTGGTCGGCGAGGTGGCCGCCGCCTGCCGGGAGGCCGGGATCGGCTTCGGGGTGTATCTTTCGCCCTGGGACCGCCACGAGAAAAGCTTCGGCGACTCGCCCCGCTACAACGAGCACTTTCGCGGCCAGCTGCGCGAGCTGCTGACCCAATACGGCCCGGTGGCCGAGGTCTGGTTCGACGGGGCCAACGGCGAGGGCCCCAACGGCAAGAAGCAGGTCTACGATTGGGCCTCCTACTACAAGCTCATCCGCGAGCTCCAGCCCGAGGCCGTCATCGCCATCATGGGGCCCGACGTGCGCTGGGTGGGGACCGAGTCCGGCTACGGCCGGAAGACCGAATGGAGCGTCGTGCCGGCCGACATCGGCGACAACGCGGCCACGGCCGCCGCCTCGCAGACCCAGCCCCAGGATGGGGCCTTCACACCCCGGGACCTGATGAAGGAGGACCTGGGAGGCCGCGAGGCCATCCGCGGCGCCAAGGCCCTGATCTGGTACCCGGCCGAGACGGACGTCTCCATCCGGCCCGGCTGGTTTTACCACGCCGACCAGGACGACAAGGTCAAGCCGCCCCGCAACCTCATCGATATCTACTTCTCCTCGGTCGGCCGCAACGGCGTCCTGCTGCTGAACATCCCGCCCGACAAGCGGGGCCTGATCCACGAGAACGACGCCAAGGCCCTGCTCGAGATGCGGCGGCTTCTGGACGCCGCGTTCGCCGTCAATCACGCGGCCGGGGCCAAGGCCTGGGTGGACACCCGGACGCGCGGTCACGGAGCCGAGCTCATCCTCGACGGCGATCCGGCGACCTATTGGCAGGCCGAGCCCGAGGCGGCATCGGCCGAGATCACGCTGAGCCTGTCGGAATCCAAGACCTTCGACTGCGTCATGCTCCAGGAGGCCATCCTGGTCGGCCAGCGGATCGAATCCTTCCGTTTGGAATACAAGCACAACGACAATTGGAGGGAGTTCGCCCGGGAGACGACGGTCGGGGCCAAGCGGCTGCTCCGCTTTCCGGCCGTGACGACGGATGCCGTCCGCCTGGTCATCGAGAAGTCGCGAACCAACCCCACCCTGGCCTCCTTCGGGCTGTATACGATGACGGGCGAGTGATGGCGCGCGACGATGCCGATTCCAAGGGAGATGCTATGAGCGAGGGGACGATCAAACGACGCGGACTTCCTCAAGACGATCGGCGCCGCGGGAGCGGCGGGGGCCGCCGGATTCGCGAGCCTCGGCGCGGCCGGGAGATTAGCGCCCCCGGCCCGGCGGCCGAACATCATCCTCTTCATGGGCGACGACCTGGGGCTGACCGACCTCGGCTGCTACGGCGGGACGAAGATCGCCACCCCCAACGTCGATCAGCTCGCGGCCGGCGGCGTCCGCTTCACCCGGGCCTATTCGGGCAGCCCGGTCTGCGCCCCGTCCCGCTGCGTCCTGCTGACCGGGCTTCACACCGGGCACTCCCATGTCCGCGACAACATGGAGATCAAGCCCGAGGGCCAGACGCCCCTCCCCGAGGGGACCTCGACCTTTCCGCGCGTCCTGCAGGAGGCCGGCTACGCCACGGGCTGCGTCGGCAAGTGGGGCCTGGGCTTTCCCGGCTCGACCGGCACGCCCGACAAGCAGGGCTTCGACTTCTTCTTCGGCTACAACTGCCAGCGCGTGGCCCACAACCATTACCCGGTCTCGCTCTGGCGGAACGGCGAGACGGTGATGCTCGACGGCAACACGGCGGGGTTGACGGGGCGCCAGTACGCCCCCGACCTGTTCGAGCGAGAGGCGCTGGGCTTCGTCCGGGAGAACAAGGATCGGCCCTTCTTCCTCTTCTACGCCACCACCATCCCGCACCTGGCCCTGCAGGTGCCCGAGGATTCGTTGGCCGAGTATAAGGGCAGGTGGCCCGAGACTCCTTACGACGGCAAAAAAGGCTACTTGCCCCATCCAACCCCCCGGGCCGCCTATGCAGCCATGGTCACGCGCTTCGACCGCAGCGTCGGCCGCCTGCTCGGCCTCATCCGCGAGCTGGGGCTGGAGGAGGACACCCTCGTCCTCTTCGCCAGCGACAACGGGGCGACCTACGAGCTCGGCGGCTTTGATCCGGCCTTCTTCGCCTCGACCGGCGGCCTGCGCAGCACCAAGGGCTATGTCTACGAAGGCGGCATCCGGGTGCCCCTCATCGGCCGTTGGCCGGGACGGATCAAGCCGGGCACGACCACCGACCACGTCTGCGCCTTCCAGGATTTCTTCCCGACCGCACTCGAGACGGCGGGGATCGAAAATGCCGCGCCAAGCGGCCTGGACGGGCTGAGCTTCCTGCCGACCCTGACGGGTCGAGGTCGGCAGATCCGCCACGAGCATCTCTACTTCGAATTCAAGGACTACGGCGGCCAGCAGACGGTCCGGTGGGGCGACTGGAAGGGCGTGCGCCAGAACCTGCTCAAGGACCCGGCCGCTCCCATCGAGCTCTACGACCTGGCCGCGGACCCGGCCGAGACGCGCGATCTGGCTGCGGACAAGCCCGACGTCGTCAAACGTCTGCGCGAGATCATGCGGGCCGAGCACAAGCCTTCGGAAGTCTTTCCCTTCCCGGCCTTGGACGCCGGGAAGTAGGCCATGCCGCGCACGAGGAAGAGGGGAGAGGGAGACATGATTGCAAGCCTGTCTTCGATGCGGAGCCGGCTGATCATCACCGCGGCCGCGATACTCGGCATCCTCGCGGCGGGCGGTGGCATCCCCGCGGCTCAGCCGAACAGCGGGACGGCCTTCCGTTCGGCCTGGCCGGCCGGTGTGGAGAGGATCTGGGCCGGCCCGGAATACTGGACCAATCGCCTTCAGGATTGGCGGGTGCGCGACGGCCGACTGGAGTGCCTGCCCGCGAGCGCCGACCGCAACGTCCACCTGCTGACCCGCCGCGTCGGCGTCGGCGTCGGAAGCCTGATTCTCTCCGTGCGCACGGCCGTGGCCGCAGTTTCGGAGGGCGGGCGCAACCGCAATTGGGTCGGTTTCCGGGTCGGCGCCAAAGGCGATTTCCCGGACCCGCGCAACGCCCTTTTCTACGGCCGGGGGCTGGATGCCGGGCTCTCCACGGACGGCGACCTGTTCATCGGCGATTACGAGCAATTGCAGCGCGACGCCGTCCGTCGAGCGTTGCGCGAGGCTCTGAGGGCCGGCGTCGAGCTCCGATTCGAGGCCCGGCCGGTCGGGGACAAAGTCACGCTGATCATCTCGGCGGCCGATGCCGTCTCCAAGACCCTGATCTCATCGGTCGAGCAATCCGACGTCGATCCCACGGAGCTAGCCGGCAGCCTGGCCCTGGTCAGCCACCTGCCCGAGCTGGCCAAACCAGAAGCCGGCCCTTCCTCCTGGTTCCAGGATTGGACGGTGGATGGAGCCCGGGTTAAGACCGACGAGAAGAGCGCCTTTGGACCCATCCTCTTCGCCCAGTACACCCTGAGCCGCGGCATCATGAAGATGACCGCCCAGCTTCCTCCCGTGGGCGCCACGGACGGCCGGGCGGTGAAGCTGCAAACCCGCAAGACGGACGGGACGTGGATGGACGTGGCCGATGCGCCGATCGACCCGGATGCGCGTACGGCGGGCTTTCGCGTGCCCGGCTGGGACTCGGGCCGCGACGTTCCCTATCGGCTGGTCTACGAGCTGGCCTCGGGGGATGGGGCGCGCAAGTCCTACTCCTACGAGGGGACGATCCGGCGCGAGCCCACGGACAAACGCAAGCTCGTGCTTGCGGCTCTCTGTTGCCAGAACGACATCGGCTTCCCCCATACCGAAGTCCTCGAGCACGTCAAGAGCTTCGACCCCGACCTGCTGTTCTTCTCGGGCGACCAGATCTATGAGCGCGTGGCCGGCTACGGCATCCAATACAGCCCGGTCGAGTCGGCCATCCTGGACTACCTACGCAAGTGGTATCTTTTCGGCTGGGCCTTCGGCGACCTCCTGCGCGACCGGCCGACGATCACCATCCCCGACGATCATGACGTCTACCACGGCAACCTCTGGGGCATGGCCGGCAAGGCGACGACGGCACCCGGCTTCGGCATGGAAGCCCAGGATTCGGGCGGCTACAAGATGCCCGCCCGCTGGGTGAAAATGGTCGAGCGGACCCAGACCAGCCATCTTCCCGATCCGGCCGATCCGGCTCCGGTCGAGCAGGGGATCGGCGTCTATTTCTGCGACGTTCGCTATGCCGGGTTGAGCCTGGCCGTCGTCGAGGACCGCAAGTTCAAGTCCGGGCCCAAGGCCCTGCTCCCCGAAGCCGAGGTCCGCAACGGCTGGGCCAAGAATCCCGAGTGGAAAGCCGACAAAGCGTCGGACGTCAAAGGGGCGGAGCTGCTCGGTGCGCGCGGCAGCTCAAGTTCCTGAAAACCTGGGCGGCCGACTGGTCCGGCGGTGTCTGGATGAAGGCGGTGCTGTCGCAGACGCTGTGGTCCGACCCGTCCACCCTGCCCGCGGGGACGACCGGTGACGACGGCGTGCCGGAGCTGCCCGTCTACAAGCCGGGCGAGTACCCGCCCGACGACGTGCCGATGGCCGACATGGATTCCGACGGCTGGCCGCCCGCGGGCCGCAACGCCGCCATCCGCGAGATGCGCAAGGCCTTCGCCCTGCACATCAACGGCGATCAGCACCTGCCGAGCACGCTGAAGTACGGCATCGAGGCCTGGGGGGATTCGGGGTTCGCCATCTGCGTCCCGGCCATCTCCAACCTCTGGCCGCGGCGCTGGTTCCCCAAGACGCCGGGCCTGAACCGGAAGCCCAACGCGCCCCGCTACACGGGCGATTTCAAGGATGCCTTCGGCAACCGGATGACCGTCCTGGCCGTGGCCAACCCGCAAGCGACGGGCCTGCAGCCCGCCGAGCTCTACGATCGATCCACGGGCTACGGCATCATCACCTTCGACCGCGAGACGCGCGACATCAGCCTGGCCAACTGGCCGCGCCAGACCGACCCGCGCAAGCCCGGCGCCAAGCCCTACCCGGGCTGGCCGGTGAACCTCAACCAGTTCGACAACTACGGCCGGGCGGCCAAGGCTTGGCTGCCGACCCTGCAGTTCAGGGGCATGACCAACCCCGTCGTCCAGATCGTGGACGATCGGAACGGGGAGATCGTCTATACCGTGCGGGCTAAGGGCTCTTCGTTCAAGCCCAAGGTCTTCGCGGCCGGAAGCTATACCGTCCGGGCCGGCGAGCCCGGGACGGAGCGCTGGCGGGTCCTGCGCAAGGTTCAGACTCTGCCCAAGGGCGGCCAGGGGCAGAAGGTCATACAATTCTGACGGATGTCGTCAATTTTCGGGTGCCGCGAACGACAGAATGCTATGTCGGCCTCCCGCGGGAAAAGGCGCGAGCAGCCGCATTCGGGTTCGGAGGGAATCATGGCCTATCGCAAGAAGACGTGGCGCGAGAAGTACGAGAACTCCAACGGGCTATCCCAAGGTCATCGCCCTGGGCGCCGACCTCCGCCGGCGCTGGGGGGGAGGGACCTGCGTTATCGCGACACCCAGGCTTGTGGACGCGCTGATGAAGAAGGTACCCCGCGGCAAAGTCACCACGATCAACGAGATCCGGGCCGCCCTGGCCAAGGAGCACGGCGCCGAGATCGCCTGCCCCATCACTACGGGCATCTTCGCCTCCATCGCGGCTCATGTGGCGGAGGAAGACAAAGCCAAGCGTAAGCGGGGTGCGACGCCTTACTGGCGGACGCTCAAGGCCGGCGGCGAGATCAACCCCAAGTATCCCGGCGGCGTCGAGGCCCAAAAGAGAGCTCCTCCAGGCCGAGGGGCATATCGTCGCGGCCGAGGCCAAAAGACGGTGGTGAAGGAATGGGACAAGAGGGCCTGCAATCTGGCGGGCAGATAGGACCGGGATTCTTTCGTTTCACGGTTTTTTTGAACCGTTATCTCGCGCCCGCCAGCATCCCGCAGCCGGCGTGGATATCCTGGCCCCCGCTGTAGCGCCTGGCAACGGGCATTTTGAGGTGCTTTTGCAGCGCATCCCGGAAGGCATTCAGCTCTTCGGATGAAGGCGGCTCGAAACGCCCCGTGGCGTCGTTGACATCGATAAGATCCAGTCTGATCGGAAGGCCACGCACGAGCTCCGCCAATTGGACGGCATCTTCTTCCCGCGTGTTAAACCCCGAAATCATCGTCCAGGCCAAGACCACGCGCTCTCCCGTTGCGTCATGGTATTCCCGGACCGCTTCCATCAGCTTGAATAGGGGATAAGCCTTTGCCAACGGCATCAGCTCATGCCGCCGGGCGGGATCGGCGCTCGTCAGCGATACCACCAAGCGAAAGGGCAGCTTATCGGCCGTGAAGCGCCGGATGCCGGGCACGACACCCGCCGTCGAGATGCTGATGGACTTGGCCGAGATAGCCATGCCGCACGGCTCGCTTAGAATCCGCGCCGCGCGAACGACCGCGTCGAAATTCAGCATCGACTCGCCCATGCCCATGAAGACGACGCCACGCACGGGATGGGGCGAGTCCATAACCACACGGATGACCTGATCGACCATCTCCCAAGCCGCCAGATTGCGGATGAAGCCCATCCGGCCCGTGGCGCAGAAGGCGCAGCCTAATGCGCACCCGACTTGCGAGCTCACGCAGACGATGGTTTTCTCTTTTCCGGCCCGGTGCACGAGCGGAATGGCCACCGATTCGAAGGGCTCCGGCCCGTCGCCCTGGAACAGGTACTTGGCGAACCCATCCCGCGGCGAAACGACTTTTTCCCTCATGACCAGCCGGGGCAGGCGCACGTCCTCCCGTATCCGCGCCAGCAGCTTGTCCGACACCTCCGCCATGCGCTCGGGGAAGGCGTCGTTCTTCAGCACCTTCGCCTGCAGCCGCCGGGCCAGGCGCAGAGAAACGCCCATGGGCGCCAGCCGGGCATGCAGCTCGGGCGCGGTTATGTCTTTGAAAAGGGGAGGCATGGATCGGAGGCGGATTGTACGTCTATCCCGGGTTTCTTGCCAGCCTATCGATCTTGATCGGTAATCCCGGCTCGGATCCTATCTTGGCCGGAGCTGTGGTTCCGCCTTTGCCCCCGATGAAAGCATGCAGATCCTGGGACAAAGGTCCCAATTCCCAAAAACGGGACCACAGCCCCATAGGAACCTCGGGCGCCCGGCGTTAGCCTGAGGCAACGATCCATAAGCTTGCGACGGGAGAAAATCATGAAATTTAACCTTTTGGCTATGGGAGTGCTTCTTGGCCTATTGTCGGCCGGTTCGGGATGGGCGGGGACGGACCTCATCCCCGCGGAGACCTTCTTCAGGCCGGAGCGAAAAGCCGATTTCCGGCTTGCTCCCGGCGGTTCCCACCTGGCCTATATCGGCCGCTCGGACAAGGGATATGCCTTGTTCGTCCAGGATCTTTCGGGGGGCGATGGCGTCCGCCTGACCGAAGACTCGCCGTCCGCGTTCGCCCCGGGGGCCGCCCTCGACGCCGGCCCCTTCTATTGGCTCGACGAACATCGGATTCTCTACTGCCGCGACGCCAACGGCGACGGCAAAACCCGGATTTTTGTCGTCGATCGGAGGACCCGCCAGTCCAAAGGCCTAACCGACTGGCCCGATACGCGGTCGTCGATCATTTCCTCGTGCGCCGACGGCAAGATCATCGTCAGCAGCAACAAGCGCGACCCGCAGACGATGGACCTGTTCCGGGTGGACACCGACAGCGGGGCCGCCGAAATGGTTTACCGCAACCCCGGGGGGCTGAAGAGGTTTTATGTCGACAACGCCGGGCGCCTGCGGCTGATCCGCACCCAGGCCGGCTGGATGCGATACGACACGGACAAGGACGAGCTCAAGGAATTCATCGCCCTAAAGCCCGGCGACTGCTTCTACCCGATTGCCTTTGCGGCCGACAACCGCTCCTTGTTCGCCTTCTCCGGAATGGGCCGGCCGCGGACGGCGATCGTGCGGTATGATCTCGACTCGCTCAAGGAGGCCGCCGTGATCTGCGACGACCCCCGCTATGACGTCTGGAGCCTGGAGGAGCGCAACGACACGATCGCCCCGACGGCCCGGTTCGCCTATTCCGCGGCAAAGGACAAGGCTCTGTACGCCTCCTATTACGGCGGCGAATACCGGCTGGCCTTCTTCGACCCCGCGATCGAGGCCCGCTTCGCGGCGATGAAAAAGCTGTTCGGGGAGCGCGAGTACGCCATGGAGTCCTGGTCGGAGGACTTCGGGCGCATCCTGTTTAGGGTCAGCGACGGCCGCCTCAAGGGGCGGTTCTATCTGTACGATCAGGGAACCGGCCGGGCCCGGCTGATCCACGCCTGGAGCGATGGACTGCCCGAAGCCGATCTGGCCGGGGTGAAGACGGCCGTTTTCCCGGCCCGCGACGGCCGTGAGATCGAAGCCATCCTGACCGTCCCGGCCCGCCGGCCGCTCAAGAACTTGCCCGTCGTGGTCAACGTCCACGGCGGCCCGCATCTGCGCGACACCATCGGATTCAACGACATCAACCAGTTCTTCGCCTCCCGCGGCTACCTGGTGATGCAGGTCAACTACCGGGGATCCCAAGGCTATGGAGAGGCCTTCATGAAAGCGGGGTACAGGCAGTGGGGCCTGCTCATGCAGGACGACCTGACCGATGCCGTGGCCTGGCTCAAGAAGCAGGGCTGGGCCGATCCGGCCCGGATCGCCATCTACGGTTTCAGCTCGGGCGGCTACAGTGCGCTGGCCGGCCTGACGCTCACTCCCGACCTCTACGCCTGCGGTATCGCCGTCTCCGGCAACGTCAACCTGATCTCCAGCTTCAAGGGCCTGCCCCCCGCCGCCTTCGATATGTTCGGCGATCCCGTCGCCGACGCCGCCAAGCTGGCCGCGGCGTCGCCGGCCTCCCATGCGGATGCCGTCAAGGCGCCGCTGCTGATCGCCAACGGGGCCAAAGACGGCACCATCCCCATCCAGGACGTGGACACATTCGTGGGTGACTTGAGGCAGAGGGGCCTCGACGTCGAATACCTCCGCTACGACAATTTCGGCCACAACATCCTGTACCGTCCGGAGCTGAAGCTCGAGGTGTTCAAGAAGGCCGAGGCTTTCCTGGAGAAGCATCTTGGGCCGAGCCGTGCTATATTGGGGCCCGAACGGGCGAGGTGAAAATGAATCCATGCAGCGAAGCGGGCTTTATGGCGGATTCGGCCATGCAACCGGGAGCGAAGACGTGGCTGCGGCTGTCCATCGCGGCGGCCGGACTGGCCGTCGTCGGCAATGTGGTTGCTCTGGCCATCAAGAGCATCTATGCCGGGCTTTCGCCGGCGTTTTTCCCGCAAGCCTTGGCCCAGGACGTCGCCAACCTGGCGTTGGTTGCTCCGGCCTGGCTGATCTCGGCCACCCTGGCCCTTCGCGGGTCGATGCGCGCCTATCTCCTCTGGCTGGGCGTCCTGACCTTCACCGTTTACAACTATGTCATCTACGCTTTCTCGATCCCTTTCGGCCCGCTATTCCTCCTCTGGGTGGCGGTTTTGGGAATGAGTATCTATTCTCTGATTGGCGGCGTCGTCTCGGCATCCCACAAGTCCGTCCAAGCGTCTTTCGCGGATGACAAGCGCGTCACCGTCACGGCCTGGTTCCTGATGGTCATCGGCGTGATGTTCGCCCTGCTCTGGCTCTCCGAGGACGTTCCCGCGCTGATCAAGGGCGTGCGGCCGCAGAGCCTGATCGACATGGCTTTGCCAACGAATCCCGTCCATATCCTGGACTTGGGTTTCTTCCTGCCCGCCGCGCTGGCGGTGGGGATGATGCTGCGGAAGAAACGGCCGCTGGCTTACACCCTTGCGCCGGCCTTCATCGTCTTCCTGATCCTGACGGGCGCGCCGATTATGATGACGCCGGTTGTCCAGACCGTGCGGGGGATGGAAGCGGGCTGGGGTGTGGCTGTAACGATCGGGACGCTCACCCTGGGATTGATCGGGCTGTTGATTTGGCTGCTCAAGTCGGTTCGGGCCGGCGGTGCGGCTTCGTAAAAGAGCGGAGGCCTCATTCGCTTCGAAAATGGAGATTTTGAGGCTGAACATCGGCCCTATTCGTGGAAAGGCAGGAAAATAGGCGAAAAGCTTACAGATCCGCCGGCTTCAAGCGCGGGGCCAGAAGCTGGATGATCAAGAGCGCCAGCAGATAGGCCGAGCCGGCGATCAGGAAGAGAATCGTGTAGCCGCCCGTCTTCTCGATGATGTGGCCCGCCCCGGAAGCGAACAGCATGCCGCCCACCGCGCCGGCCGCCCCGCCCAGGCCGGTCACCGAGCCCACCGCCCGCTTGGGGAACATGTCCGAGACGAAGGTGAAGATGTTGGCCGACCAGGCCTGATGGGCCGAGGCCGCGATCCCGATCAGCAGAACGGCCATGAATACGGTAGTGGACTTGGGGGCGGCGATGACGGGCACGACCAGCAGGGCGCAGACCAGCATCACCCGCTTGCGCGCGACATTGACGGAGTGGCCCCGTTTGATCAGCGCGGAGGATGCCCAGCCGCCGCCGATGCTGCCGACGTCGGTCATCAGGTAGACGGCGATGAGGGGCAGGCTCAACCCGGACAGCGTCAGGCCGAAGCGGGCGTTGAGGAACTTGGCCAGCCAGTAGAGGTAGAACCACCAGATCGGGTCGGTCAGGAACTTGCCCAGGACGAAGGCCCAGGTCTGGCGGTAACGCAGAAGCTTGAGCCAGGGGATCTTCTCCGTGGACGTCTCGACCGGGTCGCTATGGATGTACGCCAGCTCCCTGGGGTCGAGGCCGCGCTTGCGCTCCGGGATCTCGTAGAGGGCCAGCCAAAAGATGATCCAGACGAAGCCGATGGCGCCCGTGGCCAGGAAGGCGGCCGGCCAGCCGAATTTGATCGTCAGCCACGGCACCACGGCGGGAGCGATGAGCGCGCCGACGTTGGTCCCGGCGTTGAAGATGCCCGTGGCCAGGGCCCGCTCGCGCTTGGGGAACCACTCGGCGACGCTTTTAATCGCCGTCGGGAAGTTGCCGGATTCGCCCAGTCCGAGGGCGAAGCGGGCGATGCCGAAGCCGACGGCGGAGCGGGCGGCGGCGTGGGCCATGGCCGCCAGGCTCCAGAAGAGGATGGCCGCGGTGTAGCCGAGCCGGGTTCCGAAGCGGTCGACGAGGCGGCCGAATACGGCCAGTCCGATGGCGTAGGCGGCCTGAAAGGCCGTGACGATGTAACCGTAGTCGACTTCACTCCAGCCGAAGATCTTCTGTAGGTGGGGGGCCAGAATGCCGATGACCTGGCGGTCGATGTAATTGATCGTCGCGGCGGTGAAGAGGAGGGCGCAGACGGTCCAGCGGAAGCGGCCCCGGGGCTTGTCGGCGGCGTCGGTGTTGGCCATGGCGCGAGCGCCTATCATATCGGGATCGCCGTTAAAACGGAAGCAGGAAAGGGGAGGGTGGCAAATCGCCAATATGAGTGAATCGATTTCCGGGATGAATGTGTTTTCATGAATGGGGCGGTGATACAATGTCTCTAAGCGGATCCGAGCGATGAAGTTATCCCATCAACGTACCCAAAGCGCCCTCGCTGTCTTATCCTACGTGTTGGCGGTGCTCATCCTCGTGCCCGATACTCATGCCCGAACCAAGCCCGGCATACCGATCCAGCTCGTCGGGACCGACGGCACGGAAATGGCCGGCGAGCTCATCGCCGTCCGGCCCGCGACCCTGGTCGTGGCCCTTCTGGAGTCCGGCTACTACGAGTTCATCCCCCTGGCCGACATCCGGATCGTCCGCATCCCCAAGGTCTCGCATGCCGCCGGCGCCTTCGGCGGCTTCATGCAGGGCGGCTTCTACGGCGCCATTATGGGGGACCTGTTCTCGCCCAAGGGCACGCCCCGCCCGGAGCGCCGTCTGAGGGCCTTGATCGGGGGCTCGGCTCTGGGTTCTGTGGGCGCCGTCCTGGGCGGGCTCAAAGGCAAGCTGACCAACAGGCTCGAGGTCATCCAGATCAAGGATCAGCCGCCGGCCGAGCTTCGGGCCATCCTGGAGCGGCTGCGCAAGATGGCTCGGGTCAAGATCGCCGACTGAGCGGCCCCAGCCGCTTTTGACTCTCCGCTTTCGATGTGCTATCAAGAGGCGCGCGCATCCCGAAAGGAGAGACCCCGCATGCCCCCGCTCCATCGGCGTCCCGGCGCTTCTGCGCTCCCGCTCCTCATTCTCCTGGCGACCCTCCTTTCCGGCGCCTGTCGACCCGGCCCCGACAAGGACCGGACCAGGCCCCTGCAGCTCGCCGTCATCCCCATGGGCACGACGCACGAGTTCTGGAAGGCCATCCACGCCGGCGCCCTGACGGCGGCCCGCGAGCTCGGTGTCGAGATCATCTGGAAAGGCCCGCTCAAGGAAGACGACCGCAACGAACAGATCCAGATCGTCGAGACCCTGACCGACGCCGGGGTCGACGCCCTGGTCCTGACGCCGATGGACGACAAGGCCCTTGTCCGGCCGGTGGAAGAAGCCGCCAAGCTGGGCATTCCCACGGTGATCTACAACTCGGCCTTGAGCGGCGGCGGCTACGTTGCCTATATCTCCACCGACAACTACCGCGGCGGCGTCGTGGCGGCGGAGCGGATCGGCCGCATCCTCGACGGCCGCGGCACCGCCATCCTGATCCGGGTGCTGGCCAGTGTGGAGGGCAGCACCAAGCGCGAAGAGGGCTTCCTCGACACGATACGCTCGAAGTACCCCAACATCACGATCCTGTCCGACAACCAATATGCGGGCGTGACCACGGAGACGGCCTACCAGACGGCCGAGAACCTCCTCAACCGGTTTCCCGAGGTCGACGCCGTCTTCACGCCCAACGAGTCGTCCACCTTCGGGGCGCTTCGGGCCATCGAGGATCACGGCCGGGCCGGCAAGCTCGTCCACGTCGGGTTCGACTCGTCGAGCAAGCTGATTGAAGCCCTGGACGCCGGCAGGCTGGCCGGGCTCGTTCTGCAGGACCCTTTCCAGATGGGCTACCGCAGCGTCCGCACCGCCGTGGCCCACTTGCGCGGGGAGCCGTACGAGAAGACGGTCGACACCGGCGTCTTCCTGGCGACGCCCGAGAATCGCAACGAACCGCTCATTCGCCGCCTGCTGCGGCCGGACCTGTCCATCCTGAACTGAGCCGAAAGGACCCGCCATGAAGCGAACGTCTCTCCCGTTGCTCGCGGCCGCGGCCGTCGCGGCCTCCATCCTGTTCCTCACCGGAGCTCCCATGGACGCCCAGACCAACGTCCCCTTCCGCATCCACATTCTGTCCTCGAGCCACCAGGACATCGCCTGGATGGACAGTCCCGAGGCTTGTATGAAGTACCGGGATGAGAACTGCATCACCCCCGCCCTGGACATGATGCGAACCCACCCGGACTATCGCTTTGTCATGGAGAACATGCTCAACCTGCGGGAGTACATCGAGCGCCACCCCGACCGGCGGGCCGAGCTCGAGCGCTACACCCGCGAGGGGAGGATGGAGTGGGGCGCCACCTACACCCAGCCCTACGAGTCGCTCCTGACGGGCGAGGAGCTCGTGCGGCAGGTCTACTTCGGCCGCGGCTGGCTGCTTCGGAACTTCCCCGGCAGCGACGCCAAGGTCTACTTCAATCCCGACGTTCCCGGCCGTGCCTTGCAGATGCAGCAGATCCTGGCCAAGGCCGGCGTGCCCT
Organism: Candidatus Aminicenantota bacterium; assembly: GCA_963803915.1. Lineage (GTDB taxonomy): Bacteria > Acidobacteriota > Aminicenantia > Aminicenantales > UBA4085 > UBA4085. Next base: position 392,715 of record CAWDOL010000004.1, read on the forward strand.
ACATGGTCATCAGCCGCTTCCACGAGGGCTTCTACCGCTGGATGAGCCCCGATGGGACGTCCGTGCTGGCGTTTACGCCGGGCCACTACGGCAACTCCTCGGCCCTGCTCAACGCCAAGCCGGTCGAGGCGGCGGTTAAAGGCATCGCCGGCAAGCTCGAGGCGATGGCTCCGCGCTATCTGCAGGGCGGCTGGCCTCTGGAATTCCCGCTCCTCCACTCGGAGGACTTCTCCCAAGCCGACCGATTACCGGCCGCTTATCGCCCTCTGGAACCAGACCCAGTCCGGCACGACGATGCAGTATTCGTCGGCCCGCGCCTTCTTCGAGGCCTTCGACAAGGGCCGGCCCGACTTCCCCAAGGTCGAGGGCGAACGGCCCAATCTGTGGCTCTACATCCACGGCCCGACCCATCACTGGGCCATCGACGCCCACCGCCGGGCGGGCACGCTGCTGCCGGCGGCGGAGATGTTCAACGTCGTGGCGGCGCTGCTGGACGGTACATGGAGCGGCTACCCGGCGGAAGAGCTGACCGAGGCCTGGCGCTCGGCCGTCTACCCCGACCACGGCTGGGGCGGCAAGGAAGGCCAGGTCACGGACCGGCTGTTCCGCAAGACCTACGAGTACGCGGCCGACACAGGGTGAGGCCCTGCTGGCCAAGGCCCAAGTTGCCATCGCCGGCCGGGTGAAGACCGAGGCCGACAAGGGCATGCCGATCGTCGTTTTCAACGATCAGGCCTGGGCCCGCTCGGGACCCGTGACGGTCGAGATTCCCAAGCTGGCCGGAGCTTTTACGATCCGCAGCGCGGATGGAACGGCGGTCGAGCTCCAAGCGCTTGCCCCGATCCCCGGGGAGCCGGCCGACCGCGAGAAGGTGGAAATCATCGTTCGCGACGTCCCGCCCGCCGGATACGCGACCTATTACCTCAAGCCCGGCGCCCCCGCGGGCCTTAAGCCCGCAAGGCCGATGACGGTGGGCGTTTACGAGAACGCCTTCTACAAGGCCGACCTCGTCGGCGGCGGGATTCGCTCGCTCTTCGACAAGCAGCTCGGCCGCGAAGTCCTGAAGACGGATACATTCCTCGGCTTCGAGGTCTTCACCATGAAGTCGGTCGGCAACGGCGCCGGCGAGTTCGGCCGCGTCCAGGCCCCGACCATGGAGGGCTTTGAGAAGCTCGGCCGCCTCGCGCCTGCCTGGACAACACGTGGCCGCTGATTCGGGTCCGGTCAAGGATGTCTTTGTTCTGCGCCAGAAGATGCCGGATTGTACGATCGAGCAGCGGCTCGTCTTCTATAAGATCGATCAAGCGGATCGACTGCGAAGTGGCGCTTCTCGATTGGGACGGCTCGCCCTACCGCGAATACCGCCTGGCCGTTCCCGTCGCCGCCGAGGCCGCGGGGCGTCAGGTCGCTTATGAAGTCCCGATGGGTGTCGTCGAGGTCGGTAAGAGCGAGGCCAAGGGCACGGGCGGTCCGGCTTACGGCAAGCTCAATTACGACCAGGAGATGTCCGAGATCCGTCCGCGCGAGGTGCAGCGCTTCATGTATGCCGGCGACGACAAGCTGGGCGTGACCTTCACGACCGATGTCGCCGTTAACGACTACGCCGATCCTACGGACAATCCCGTCGACTATCCCGTCCTGCAGGGCGTTCTGCTGGCCTCGCGCCGCAGCTGCCACGGCCAGGGGAACTGGTACCTCCAGGAAGGCGACCATCACTACCGCTTCAGCCTGACCAGCCACGAGGCCGGCTGGCGGACAGGCTACAAGGACGGCATCGGCGCCGCCGACGACCTGCGCGCCGTGGTCTCTCCGACGGCCGTATCGGGAACGGCGCTGCCCGAGAAGGGGAGCTTCTTCACCTTTTCGGCCGGCAACGTCCTGATCGGCACGATCAAGAAGGCCGAAGACGATAACAGCGTCATCCTGCGCTGTTACGATATCGAGGGCAAGCCGGCGGAAGTCCGCCTGGGCGGAAGTCTGAGCTGGGCGGGGGCTGAAACGACGAACATTCTCGAGCTCGAACCGAAGCCCCTGGTGTTGAAACAAGCCGGGATCGCCTTCAAGGTCGGGCCTTACGCCATCGAGACGCATCAAGCTCAAGCCCGCCGCCGCGGTTCGATGATCAGCGGATTCCTTCAACGACAGTCCGGGCCGCGCCGGCCAGCAGCGAGGTGTCCGTTCCCGCGCAGACGAAGGAGAAGCCCCGGGCCACCGCCGCCTTGGCCGGGTCTATCGCCGGGGGCGAAGATGCCGGCCGGGACGTGCTTGATCCGGGCCGCCGACAGAACGGTCCCTATGGCGTCCTGGACCCGGACATCGTCCGTACGGCCCGGGATACCCAGGCTGGCGGAAAGGTCGAAGGGACCGATGAACACGGCGTCGATGCCGGGGACCTCCAGGATCGACTCGATGTTCCGGGCGGCGTCGATGTGCTCGGCCTGGGCGATGAGGGTGATTCCCGCGTTGGCCTTCTCCACCGTCTCCCTGACCCGGACGCCGTAGCCCTGGGCACGGGCAATGCCGATGCTGCGGGATCCGAGCGGGGGATAGAGGGCCGCCCGGACACAGGCGGACGCCTCCCCGGCCGTGTTGATGTGAGGGAAGATCAGGCCGTCCGCGCCAAGGTCGAGGGCCTTGCTGATCCAGATCGGTTCGTTGCTCGGAACGCGGACGATGCAGCCCGTCCGCCCGGCCGCCGCCTGGACCATGCGCTGGACGTCGATGAAGTCCGACAGGCCGTGCTCCATGTCGATAAACAGCCAGTCGAAGCCCGCCTGGACGCAGATCTCGACGATCTCGGGCGAAGGGAGGGAGATGAGGAGCCCGGTGCACGGGGCGTCCTCGACAAGGGCGGTCTTGAAGGGCTTGGCCATGGCGTCCTCCTGGGAGTCGGGCTCGGCTATCTTACCTGAACGGAGGCCGGGGAGAAAGCGATTATGCTATACTCCCGCCGCATGAGGTTGAACTGATGGCCGACATCGCCAAGGGCGTGCGTTCCTTCACTCTGGGCACCGCCCTAGCCCGGGTTTTGGGGCTGGTCCGTGAGGTGGTCATCAACCACCTCTTCGGCGCCGGCCTGGCCAATGATGCCTTCCGGGCCGCCTTCCGCATTCCCAACCTGTTGCGCGATCTGTTCGCCGAGAACGCCCTCAGCTCGGCCTTCGTCCCCGTCCTGACCGAGGAAAAGCGCAAGGGGCCGGAGGCCGAGAACCGCTTCGCCTCCAACGTCCTGAACATCCTGCTTCTCGTCGTCGGCCTGGTCGTCGTCCTCGGCATCCTCTTCGCGCGCCCCATCTCCGGGCTTATCGCCCACGGCTTCGACAAGATCCCGGGCAAGCTCCTCCTGACCGGGCAGATGACCGCGGTCATGTTCCCGTTCCTGCTCTTCATCGCCCTGGCCGCCTGGGCCATGAGCGTGCTCAACACCAACGGCTCGTTCTTCGTCCCGGCCGTGGCCCCGGCCGTTTTCAACATCTTCTCCTTCCTGACTCCGTTGCTGCTGTTTGCCTATCTGCGCGGCCGCGGCGTCGACCCCATCCTGGGCGCCGCCATCGGGGTGACGGCGGGCGGCTTGATGCAGTTCCTGGTCCAGGTGCCGGCCCTGCGACGGCGCGGCTTCCGCTACACGCCCGTCCTGAGCTTCCGCGATCCGGCTTTCCGGCGGGCCATGGCCCTCTTCGGGCCCGTGGCCATCGGGCTCTCGGGATCGCGCCTCAGCTTCTTCGTCAACACCATGCTGATCACCGGCCTGCCCGAAAAAAGCCTGTCGTGGCTCGAGTCGGCCTACCGGGTCATGCATCTGCCGCTGGGGCTTTTCGGCATCGCCATCGGTACCGTGGCCCTGCCGTCCTTCTCGCGCTTCGCCGCCGAGGGCGGACGTCGAGTCCATCCGCTCCACGCTTGCAGGACTCCCTGCGCATGGTCCTCTTCCTGACCGTCCCGACCTCCATTCTGATCGCCGCCTTGGCCGGGCCCATCACCTCGCTCCTCTATGTCCACGGGCGCTTCACGGCGGCCGACGGAGCGGCCTCGGCGGGCATCCTCGTCCTCTACATGCTGGGCGTGCCGTTCATGTCCGCTCTGCGCAGCCTGGCGGCGGTCTTCTATGCCTATAAGGACGCCAAGACGCCTATGTATGCCAGCTTCGCCGCCGTGGCCCTGACCATCGCCCTCAACCTGTCGTTGATGGGCTGGCTGGGAATCCGGGCCTTCCCGCTGTCCGCCTCCATCTCGGCCGCGGTCAACGCCGGCATTCTCTTCATCCTCTTGCCGCGAAAGACGGGCTCCCTCCATGCCGGCCCGCTTTTTCTGTTCTTCGGCCGAATGATCCTGGCCGGTTCGATGGGGGCGGGCGCGGCACTACGGTCTCATCCGGCTCGGCCTGGAATGGCTCGGCGCCGGCCGTCTGTCATTGTTCTTCCTGCTCGCCGCCGCCGGCGCGGCCGGAGCGGGCGTGTTCTACGCCGCCGCCCTTGCCCTCGGCCTGACCGAAGTCAAAGGCTACGTCCGCCGCTTCCTGGGAATCAGCCGATAATCGGTATTAACCCTATCGAGCGGGTATCATCACATCGCCGGGACGAGCTCGACCAGGAACTGCTTGGACAGGCTCCGCCAGACGAACCTCAGGTCGAACCGTCCCGCCCGCCGCACCAGCGAGAGGTCGATGTTGGCCAGCCGGCCCCGGAAGAAATCGTAGTTGAGGAGCGACTTGATCCGCCAGCTCTTGATCAGGCCGATCGAGACGTCCGCGAAGCCCTGCTTCCAGTCGCCGTACTTGGGATCGTAGGAAATCGAAACCCAGCCGTCCACCCGGCCGCCCGTCCGCACCCGCAGGGCGGCCGAGAGGTCCTGGCTGGTCGTCCCCTCGATCAGCCAGCCGCGCGTCCGGCGCCGCGACTGGGTGCTGTAGAAGGCCTCCAGGGTGACCCCGGGGGCGAACTCCTGCACCGCCTGCAGGACCAGCCCGCCCGAGGTGAAGTTGCGTCCCTCTCTCTCCACGAACTGCTCGGCCGAGACCGCTGTCTTCACGGTCAGACCCGGCCGGACCCTGACCGGAACAGCCGCCAGGCTGAAGGCGATGTTGTCGTTGTAGCTGTCGGTCGTCCGGACCGAGTCCCGGCTCGAGCTGAGCACGAGGACGTTGGAGACGGTGGCCGTTAAAAGCCCGCCGTAGAACGTCACCGGCTTCAGGGCCAGCCGGAGCTGGGGTCGGGTCAGCCGGCGGCCGCCGAGCAGGTCGTCGTTGAGGTGGTATTCGGCCGCGGCCTGGTAGCTGTCGGCGTCGTAGGACAGCCGGATATTGCCCGTCATGATCCGGGCCGCGCTCGCCCCGCGCCCGCCGATCCGCAGATGGGCGTAGCTTCCGTCGAAGCCGAAGCGCGCGCGCTTGCCGAAGTCCTTGGCATACGCAACGTCGGCCAGGGTCTGGTCATGCGTCTCCTGGCGGCCCGAAAAGGTGAGCCGGCCCCAGCGGTCGGATCGCAGGTCCGTTCGCACCCCCAGCCAGGTCTCGCCCTCCGACTGCAAGGGCTTGTTGTAGGCCAGGTCGAAGGTCGTGCTCCGCTTGGCGTCGCGGCTTTGGACCAGGGCGAAGAGCTTGGCGTTGCCGAGTCCGGTGGAGCTGTAGTTTCCGTCCAGCCCCAGGTCGAGCCCCTCTTTTGCCGACCAGACGTTCGAGGTCTGCAGGTCGAGCTGGCGGGGGAGCCCGACGTAATTCGAGAGTATGGTGTGCTCCTCATAATGGATCAGGGACCGACTGCGCAGGACCTTTTCCTTGTTAAGGGTCAGGCTAAGGTCGCCGAAAACGCCCTGGCGTCGGCTGAACCAGACCCGATCCAGGGCCAGCCCTCCGGACTTCGGCTGGTCGCCGCCCGAGAGCTTGATCCGCTTGAAGCCGACCGACGGCAGGCCCTCGACATGCATCAGAACGTCGTCGCCGTAGGCCTCGTAGGTCGGCAGAACATCGATAGCTCGGGCCGAAGCGTAGAGGAGCGAGCCGCGCAGCTTGGCCCAGCTGACGCCCTCCAGGGCGGCCCGTCTTGCCCGCGCCTCGGCACCGGCGTCCTCGAGCTTTCTATCGGAGGGGAAGGGGGCCTCGCTCATCTCCTCGCCGAAGCGGACCAGGATGCCTTTCTCGGCGGCGGCGTCGAAGAGAAACTCGTCGGCTTCGATCCTGGCCTCCCCTTTGGTCAAGATGACCTCGCCATAGGCCGCTCCCGATCGGACTCCGAGGTCGAGCTTGAGGGACTTGGCGGCCACGGTCCAGCCGAACCACGACATGCGCACGTCCTCGCCCATGATCTGGGCGTGGTCGTAGCTGTAGGCCGTATAGCCGCCCTCGATCCGCAGGAGCGGCGGCTCCTCGGCCCGCAGGAGCAGCGGGAGGAGGAGGAAGAGCAGAGCCGCGCGGCGCATCCTCAGTCCTGGAAGCGAAGCTGGTAGAGCTTGCCGTTGCCGTCGGCGTTCCAGAGGAAGCGGCCGTCGAAGGCCAGGCCGCGCGGCGATTGTCCGGGCGACAGGTAGCGGCGCAGAACCTGGCCGCCGGCGCTCAGGCGATAGATGGTCAGGGTGGCGGAATCGGCGACCCAGAAGCCCGATCCGTCGAAAGCCAGGCCGGAGATCCTGGTCCCGGGGTTGTCGAACGAGCCCAGCACCTCGCCCGTCTCGGCGTCGACCTTGAGGATCTTGTTGGTCTGGGCGTCGGCGGCCCACAAGGCGCCCAGTCCGTATTCCAGGGCTGTAAACGATCCGCGCTGCATATTCAGCCGCTTCAGGACATCGCCGCCGAGGAATCCGACCTTGGAGATAAAGACGTCGGCTTCGCCGCAAACCCAGAGGTCGGCGCCGTCGTAGGCGGCGTCGGCCAGGCCGGCGGCGGGCGGCTGCAGGGCCCGCACGACCGCTCCGCTGGACGAATTGAGGTTGTAGAGGACCCCGCCCGACTCGTCCACGAGCCACAGGCTGGCGCCGTCCCAGGCCAGCCCGCGCGGGGTCGGCGGCGGGGCCGGTGAGCGTCTGCACGACCTCGAAGACGATTTCCGAGACGGAGGGGTCGAACGGGTTGTCGAACAGCCGGTCCTTGCACCCCCCCAGCAGGAGCAGGCTAAAAACGAAAGCCGGCCACGGCCACGATGGCTTGCGTTGCGTCATGTCCGAGTCTCAGGGATAGCACTTTCGCGGCCCCTTCCTTGCCGCGGACGATGAGGTGGATGTCGAGGAGGTTGAGGGCCCAGACGGCGGCCCCGGCCAGAAGGTACTGGTTGCGGCGCGAGTCGCGCTTTTCGGTCTCCTGGCGCAGGCGGACGGCGTCCGGCTGGTTCGGCGGCCGCCTTGTAAGCAAGGTAGGCCGAGTTGCCGAGCTTGTTCTGGCGCAGGGCCCCTACGATGCAGAAGGCTTCCGCGGCCATGAAGAACACGCCCTCCAGCCAGCGCTTTTCCGAGATCTGGCCCCAACCGGGAAGGAGCAGGGATTTTTCCAGGGGTCCGAGGCCTTTGGCCTGGTCCACGGCTCTGCCGCCCTGGGCGGCGCCGCTCCCGCCGTCCTGGGCTGGCGGCGGGGACCGGTGGTACGGCCAGCAAGAGGCAACCGGCCAGAAGTCCTGCGGCGAGCTTTGCTTTCTTCATCCTCGCTCCCAGAGATAGCACAGACACCCGGCCTTGACAACAATTCCATTTCCACATATGTTTCACCCAGCGGGAGGTGAAAATGAATTCAATCAAGAAATGGACTCTGTGCAAGGCTCTGGCCATCGTGCTGAGCCTCCTCATCGCCGGAGAAGCCAGCCTCCTGATGGCGGCACAGGGCAGCCAGCAGGATCCGCTGGAAACCGCCTTTAACCAGGGCCGCGAGGCTTACTTCGCCGAGAAGTACGAAGAAGCCAAAAATATCCTGGAAAAGCTCGTCTCGGACTTGGCCGCGATCGAGGGCCGCGACAGCTTCAAGGGTACGACCTATCTGCTGATGGGCGCCACCTATGAGCAGCTCAAGCTCAAGGAGCTGGCCATCAAGTACTTCTGCCGGGCCAAGGCCATCCTGGGCGAGGGCAGGACGATCGAAGGGCTCGACCTGAAGAAGCTGAAATATTACACAGCACGACTGCACCAGCGGCGCCGGATGTCATCGCCGGTCAACAGACCACGATCAAGCGGCGGGGCTTTCTGGGCGGGCTGTTCGGAACGCTCCTCTTCCTCTCGATCGTGGGCGCGGGCGCCTACCTGCTGTGGAAATACGTGATCAAGAAGGACAGCGGCTCGTCGGACGAGACCGACACCTATGTCTTCAAGAGCGCCTGTTTCCGCACGACCTGGCATTTCGACATCTACTCGGAATGGCAGGGCTCGGTCGGCACGGTCAGCCTGACGCCCAACCAATACGGCTCCCCAACCGAACGAGAACAACAACTGGACGGACCAGGTTACGTATACGCTGTCCACTTCCGGCGGCGGGACGCTGACCCTTGATCCGGCTGAAGCTGAGCGTCACGGTCGAAGGCGGCGACAACGGTACGCGGCACGACCTGGCCTGGATCGACAACGTTTCGATCCTGGACGGCACGCAACAATTTCCCCCAAGCCTGCACGGCACCCGGTTCCAAGGACTATAACGAAATCTACCAGAAGAACAGCACCGGGTCCTTCACCCTGAAGCATCAAGTCCAGCTGTCCACGGCCCAGAGCGTGCATGGCGCCGTGACCGTCACGAAGAGGTAAATCGCGCAGAACTTAAAGCGCTCTATAAAGAAAGAGATCCCCCGTTTCCGGACGATCGCCTCGTCCGGGAGCGGGGGATTTTCAATTTATTGGGGGGTTACGCGACTAAATGGGCAATTAAGGAAGGAGGGCCGGGGAGCGGATAGCTCGCGCTCCGACTCCCGCAAGAGATTGCGCCTTGGATGGCCCTCCCTCCATTTCCTCCCTCAATATAATCCGTAACCGAAAACCGGTCAATCGCGCCGCCGAACCCCGAAAAATACGCGGAAAATGTTGAACCTCGCCCGGGGTGCGGGTAGAATGGGCCTACCAAAAGGAGGAGAGATGCCCTTCATCAAGAAAAGAAAGCCCGGCCTGCCCACTTTGGGCGTTTTCGTGCCCTGCGACCCGCGCATCGACGAAGCCTCGCGTTCGCGGGCCTTCGCCATCGGCGTGCGGACGGCCCGCCTGCTGGCCGACCGCCTCCGCCTCCCGGACGGATCGTCGCCCAACGTCGTCCACGCTTCGCGCCTGGTGGACAACGAGCTGACGGCCGACGAAGCGGCCCGCGAGCTGCTGGACGCCGGCGCCCAGGCCCTGTTCATCGTTCCCGATACGTGGTTCTTCCCCGGCAAGACGGCCATGGCCCTGACGGCCCATTTCCCGCCGTCCACTCCGTTGGCCTGCGTCGGCGGCAACAACGCCCCCAAGCCCGGGGTCGTCGGCATCGACGCCCTGGTCGGGGCCTACGCCCAGACCGGCCGGCTCTGCCCGATGGTTATCGGGACGATGCCGGAGACGGGAGCCGACCCCGATTACGACGACAAGACCAAGGACGAGATCGTCGACCTGGGCTACGCCGTCATGACGGCGGCCGCCCTTCGCGGCAAGCGCTTCCTCGCGGTCGACACCGACTCGATGCAGATGGAGACCGCGCTCAACCACGTCCACGCCGCCCGCCGCTTCCTGGGCCTGGAATCGACCCGGGAATCGATGAAGATCTTCGCCGACATGCTCCGCAAAAAGGGCGGCTACGATCCGGCCGAGCTGCGGGCGCTTCGCGAGTGGGCCCTGAACATCAAGTTCCGCGGCCGCATCTTCAACAACACCGTCGAGATCATCGCCAAGAGCTACCGGATCTACACGGGCGGCAACGTCAAGCCGCCCGCCCTGACGGCCGAGGACCGCCGCATGCTGGACGACGGGCTGGCCCTCTACCTCATCCTGCGCAACGCCATGGCCGAGGTCGGGGCCGTGGCCGGCGGCTGGACGAACCAATTGGCCTGGGGCTCGGATCGCCGGGGCCTGCCGATGACCACCGCCGACATCGCCGAGTCGATCTTCAACTCCAGCCGCGACCACAACGGACCCAAGCCGGTCGTCCCGTTCGCCACCGAGAACGACGTCCAGGGCCTGCTGACGATGATCCTGCAGTGCTGGCTGTCGGGCGGCCGGCCGACCCTGTTCATGGACTTCCGCAAGGTCTACGAGCCCTGGGAGATCGAGAAGAACGCCCGGGACATCGGGCTGGACCTCAAGCCCTTCCGCGAGGCGGCCTGGATGAAGCGGGGCTTCATCGACGGCAACAACAGCGGCAGCGCCTCGCTGGACTTCGCCGAGAAGCCGTTCCTGTTCAAGGCCGTCAAGCACTACTTCCCGGGCGGCGGGTTCTCGGTCGGGTTCGTCTCGCCCCGGGGGCTCAAAGGCCAGGCCGGCCGGCTGGGCTACTCCGACTTGAGCGGGATGTTCACCATGATCCAGGCCGAGGCCGAGAGCCAGGAGCTGCCCGGCCCGCTGCTGGAGCGCGTCAGCCACGCCTCCGACTACACCTGGCCGCACACCTTCCTGACCTTCGAGCACGTCGCGGCCCACCTGGCCAAGGTCGGCATCCCGGCCAACCATCTGCACATGGTCACCGGGCTGCCGCGGCGGCGCTGGCAGCACTTCTCGGACTACGCCCTCATCCTGAACCACGCCTGGGAGAACGCGCCCCAGCACGTGGAGGGCTTGGACCGGCCGCTGCCGATGCTCTGGCGTCTCAACGGCGGGGAGATCGCGGCCAAGATGAGGCTGGCGGCGAGGGCTTAAATCAAGATCGAGCACGTCGGAAGGGTGGGCGGCAAGGGCCCGGGCGCCGTTGGCCGTCAGCTCTTCCGCCGTGCGGAATCCCCATAGAGCGCCGACCGGGAAAAGCCCCGCCGCGACCGCCGTCTGCATGTCCGTGTTCGTGTCCCCCAGGTAGAGGATCTCGGCCGGCGGCAGATCGAGGGCGGCGACGATCTCGAGCGCGCCGGCCGGGTCGGGCTTGACCGGCACGCTCTCGCGCGCGCCGAAGACGAAACGGAAGGGGAAGCCCGGGAAATAGCGGGCTACGACGTCCACGGTGGCCGGGTGGGGCTTGTTGGACAGGATCGAGAGCGGGATACCGCGCAGGCGCAGCGTCTCCAGCATCTCGACGACCCCGGGGTAGGGCTTGGTCTTGACCGCGCAACGCTGCCGGTACTCGGCCCGCATCACAGTGACCAGCCGGGCCGCAATGTCCGCGTCGCCGCTAACGTCCCCGGGCAGGGCCCTGTGGATGAAGGTGGCCAACCCGTCGCCGACGAGGTTCTTACATTCGCCGACGGTCTTTTGAGGGAAGCCGAATGCGGCCAGGGCCGCGTTTATGGAGTCCGTCAAGTCCTCGATGGTGTCGAGGAGGGTGCCGTCGAGGTCGAAGATCGCCGCGCGCAGGGTCATGCTGGTCTCCGTGGAAGCGCCATTCTAGCACAATCCGGCCCGGCGACCCTGCGCCGCCTTGCCGGGCCGACCCGAAATGGTGTACAACGTGGCGGAAGGAAGGTGCGCCCATGATGTTCAAAGCATTCCGCCCGCTCGTCGCGGTTCTCCTCGTCTCCGCCCTGGCCTTGGCCGGGTGCGGCAAGAAGCCCGAGCCCGCCGACTTCGTCCTGACCAACGGCAAGATCGTGACCATGGACGAGGCCCGCCCCGAGGCCCAGGCCCTGGCCGCCCGCGGCGGCCTTGTCGTGGCCGTCGGGACGGTCAAGGAGATCCAGGCCTATGTCGGCCCGGCGACCCAGGTCGTCGACCTGGGCGGTCGATTGGCCACCCCCGGCCTCATCGACTCGCACCTGCATTTTACCGGCATCGGCCAGGCCAAGCTTTCGCTCGACCTGACCAAGGTCCGCAGCTGGGACGAGATCGTGGCCATGGTGGGCGAGGCGGCCCGCAAGGCCAAGCCGGGCGAGCCGATCACCGGGCGGGGCTGGCACCAGGAGAAGTGGGACCGGCGGCCCGAGCCGAACGTGGACGGTCTGCCGCTTCACGACGCCCTGAGCAAGGTTTCGCCCGACAATCCCGTCGTGCTGACCCACGCCAGCGGCCATTCCTGCCTGGCCAATGCCAAGGCCATGGAGCTGGGCAAGGTCACCTCGGCGACGCCGAATCCGGCGGGCGGCCAGGTCATCAAGGACGCCAAGGGCCGCCCGATCGGGGCTTTCCTGGAGACGGCCCAAGGGCTGGTGCGCCGGGGCTTGAGCCAGTGGGCCGCCTCACGCACCCCCGAGGACAGGCTCGAGGAGCAGCGCAAGGTCATCGAGCTGGCCGACCAGGAATGCCTTGCCAAGGGGCTGACCAGCGTCACCGACGCGGGCGTCGGCTGGTCGCAGGTGGAGCTCTACAAGAGCGCCATCGACCAGGGCAAGCTGGGCGTCCGGCTGAACGTGATGCTGAGCGAGAGCAACCGCCGCCTGGCCGAGAAGGCGGCCGAGTGGAAGATGATCGGCTACGGCGACAACCATCTCACCGTGAGGACGATCAAGCGGCTGATCGACGGCGCCCTGGGTGCGCACGGAGCCTGGCTGCTCGAGCCCTATGCCGACCTGCCCGCTTCGACCGGGCTCAACACCGAGCCGATCGAAGCCCTGACCGAGACGGCCCGCATCGCCATCGAGAACGGCTTCCAGCTCAGCGTCCATGCCATCGGCGACCGGGCCAACCGCGAGACGCTGGACATCTACGAGGCGGCCTTCAAGGCCCATCCCGACAAGAAGGACGTCCGCTTCCGGGTCGAGCACGCCCAGCATCTGGCGCCCTCCGACATCGCGCGCTTCGGCGCCCTGGGCGTCGTGGCGGCCATGCAGGCCATCCACTGCACCTCGGACGGGCCCTGGATCGCGCTCCGCTTGGGCGAGAAGAGGGCCGAAGAGGGCGCCTATGTCTGGCGGCGGCTGATGGACTCCGGGGCGGTCGTCTCGAACGGAACCGACGCCCCCGTCGAGGACTGCGATCCGATCCCCGGCTTTTACGCCAGCGTCACCCGGCGGATGAAGAACGGCCAGGAGTTCTACCCGGGCCAGAAGATGACCCGCCAGGAGGCCCTGCGCTCCTACACCCTGAACGGCGCCTACGCCGCTTTCGAGGAGGGGATCAAGGGCTCGCTCGCAGCCGGGCAAGCTGGCCGACGTCACGGTCTTCTCCAAGGACATCATGACCTGCCCGGAGGAGGAGATCCCGACGGCGGAAGTCCTTTGGACCATCGTCGGCGGCAAGGTCCTCTACAAGAAGTGACCCCGATGGAAGGCCTCTTCACGGCCCAGAGCCCTGGTCGCCCTGCTGACGCTGACCGCCCTGGAGATCGTCCTGGGCATCGACAACATCGTCTTCATCTCCATCCTGGCCGGCCGGCTGCCCGAGGACCAGCGCAAGCGGGCCCGGGTGATCGGCCTGGCCCTGGCCATGATCAGCCGCATCGCCCTGCTGCTGTCGCTGACCTGGATCATGCGCCTGACCAGGCCGCTCTTCGGGGCTTTCGGCCACTCAGATCTCCGGTCGGGACATCATCCTGCTCGTGGGCGGGCTGTTCCTGCTGGCCAAGAGCACGCACGAGATCCACGTCAGCCTGGAGAGCCCGGCCGCCAAGAAGCGAGGTCAAGGCGGCGGCCGCGAGGTTCCTGGCCGTGGTCGCTCCAGATCATGGTCCTGGACATCGTCTTTTCGCTGGACTCGGTCATCACGGCGGTCGGTCTGGTCCGCCAGCGTCCCGATCATGCGGCAAGGTGCTCTATAAGAAGTGACTTTTTACTTCTGTCGGCCACCCTTGGCTGCCCAGTCTGAGAAAGCCTGCCATTCGGAGATATGCGTAACGCCGATGGCTTTGGCTTCCGCCGTGAACCAGTCGAGAAGAGCCTGGCGCGAAGTCCCCCAGGGCCCGCCTGCCGCGGCCAGCTCGTCCCAGCGGGTCAGGACGACATAGGCGACGGGGAGACGGGCGATGCGGACCCGGCGTTTGTACTCGTCCAGGCCGGCCTTCTGTTCGGCGGATTCGAGGAGAGACCATCCCTTGCGCAACACGTCGGTCGAGAGGAACTTGGCCGTGGCGGGGGAGTAGCAACCCAGGGCATCGCCTGAGGCGGCCACAGCGCCCTCCAGCAGACTCAGGTAGGCCTCGATGCCGCGGGCGGCGGGCCCGTAGTAGCCCTGCAGGAACTCGCGCCGCAGCGCGTCCGGGTCGAGGTTGGGATTCCAGAGCAGCTTGGCCAGCATCCAGGCGCGAAGCTCGGCCATCTCAGAGCCCCAGGACTGGTAGGCGCCCTGCTCGAAGACGCCCCGCACGCTGTGGGCGGCGAAGAGCCGGAGGTTGGGCGCCAGCACGGAATAATTGGGGTGGGGCTGGATGTAATGCGAGAAGTCCGTCGTGTAGTCCCAGATGTAGAGCCGCCCGGCGATCGCGGCCCAGCCCTTCAGGTCGTCGAAGAAGGCCTTGTTGGCCGGGGCGTCCAGCGGCTTGGCGAAGGAGCACTCGATGCTGCAGAGGCGGACGATGACGTTCGGCCGCGGCCGGACCAGGCGGGGCGGCTTGCGCGAGTACTGGTAGGCCAGGGTGTCGAAGGCGACGTTGGGGAACTCGGCTTCCAGGTCGGCCGCCACGGCATTGACGAAGCGCAGGAGCGATCCGGCCGGGCCGCCCTCTTCCGCGTCCACGGCTTTGCAGAGCGGACAGGTGCAGAATCCCTGGCAGTCGTTCTGGGAGACCGAGGCGATGGTGGCTTTCGGGTTGGCGCGCAGAAGCGCGCGCAGGCTCTTGACCAGCTCGCGGCGCATGGCCTCGTTGGTCAGGCAAAGCTGGGCATTCTTGGTCGTCCGCTTGCCTTCGAGCTCCGAAAACCATTCCGGGTGGGTCGCGAAATAGGTATCCGGAGGGATCAGGCCGTAGAAGGTGTGGACGAAGCCCAGGTAGATTTGACGCCCGCCGTGGTCGTCGTCGGCGCCGGCCTGGACGCCGTTGGTCTTGTTGCGCGCGGCCCAAATGGGTTCGAAGGCCTCATACCAGTAGGGCTCGCGGTATTCGAAGGGCGATTTGTAACGGATGGCCAGGGAGCCTACCGTGAGGGTCGGACGATGCGGTAGGGAAGAGGCCGTCCGCGTCCACCAGCGGCAGCCGACGACGTCCTCCAGGAAGGTGTAGACGGAATAGAGCGTGCCGCGAGGCCCCCCGCCGGCCAGGTAGAGGTCGTTCCCCTTGGTTGCCAAGTAGACTTCCTCGGCGCCCAAGCCGGCCGGGAAACCGGGATCGGCCGCCTTACCGGCGCCCAAGCCGACGAAAAGGCGGGATGTATCCGCTGCGCCGGCATCAATCGCGACCGGGAATTCGGCGCCGGTCACGATATGGAGGAAGAAAGCCAGCTCGCGGGCGGCGGTGCGTTCAGTCTCCGAGGCATCGACCGCCAGGACGATCCGGGCTTGGGACAAACCCTTGCGGGCGATGGCGACATCGGCCAGCAGGGGTGCGGCCGAGAGGGCGGCGAGCACGGCTAGAGAGAGAATTCGGGTACCAAGGAGGGGACGGTGGGGGAGGCACATGCCCGGATTCTATCCCAACCCGGGTGCGAGAGCCAATGCCCCTTATCAACCCATAAAAGCGCAAAAAGGGGCTTAATTCTTGACTTGGGGAGGCAGTTCTGGTATCTTCACCCTCCCCAAAACGGCGCTATCGTCTAGGGGTCAGGACGGGTGGTTCTCAGCCATCAAACCGGGGTTCGAATCCCCGTAGCGCTACTTTATTCCCTTGACGCTTCTGTCGCCTAAGCTTACGGGCGCTCTCGTTTATGCGCCATTCGTGAATACTTAGCGCGCCGGGAGGACTATTCGAATCGTCCCGCCTTCGGTCGTGACCGTCGCACCCTTCAGCTTGATGCGTAGGCCCGGAGCTTCGACGGTGACGGTGTCTCCGTCCCGGGCGACCTTCGGCTCGCCCGGGATGCCAAAGATCGTCATAGCCCGGGTACCCTGGCCGAGAGGATGGCGGCCGGCCGGAATGGTCAGCATGATGGTGCCGGCGAACGAGCGGCGGGCGAATCCGGGATTCGTGAGGTCGATCGTTCCGGCTTTGTTGGACAGGCTTAGGAAATTGGCATGCGCCACCTCTCCGTTCTCGAGAACGAAAAGGCTGATCGGATCGAATCTCCCCAGCCTGAAGGGCTCGGCTCCCTCGGCCGCCTCGACGGCCACCCGCGCTCCCGGGCGGTCCAGCAGCTCTTTTCGGAGCTGTCGGCGGCTCTTTGCCAAGCCCTCGATATCGCTTTCCGCGCGGGCTTTCAGGTCTGCGGCCTCGGAGGCGGAAAACTCGGCGGGCTTGACGCCCCGGCGGGAGACGGCCGCCTCGAGGAGGGCTTGCGTCGTCAGGTCCTGTTCGCCGTCGATCCGGGCTTTCCAATCGGGCTGAAAACGATCCAGAAGCCAGCAAAGCGAGGCGCCGGTCGCATAGAAGCGCCAACGGATATCTTCAGCGGGTCGCTTATCCCGTAATCGGTATGCGGTCCTTTCGGGCTTCTCGCCAAGAGCGGCACTGGCCGCGAAGTTGGCGGTCCCTTCCATCATCTCCATCCCCGTCTCGTAAGCCAGCACGTCCGCCTCGAGGAGGGGCGTCCGCTCCCGGTGCAGCCGGATTGCGGCGGCGGTCCAGGCGGCGGCCTCCGCTTCGGACTTGGCTTCCAGCGCGCGCGCCAGCGCCTCGTCCTCGGCCAGGATCAGCCGTAGGTTCTCGGTGTCGGTCAGGGGATAACCGTATCGAACCATTTCATTGGGTCTGAAGTTCGTGTGGCGAGACAGCCAGAAGACGTGAAAGACCTCTTCGACGCAGGCGAGCAGAGATCGTTCCACGGTGGAGGCCGGGGTGGCGATGACCGTGGCTGTCCTGATGCCGCCGATGTCCCGGGTCGAGTTCCCGGCCACGGCCGGGAAGCGGCCGGGGAAGACGGACCAACCCGGCCGTTCGGGCATGGCTTTGAAGTCGGAGGGCGGGCTGGGGTGGCGCAGCAGGATCGTTTTCTCCCCGTCGAACACGGCCAGCGGCCAGGCCTTGGGGTCGAATCCGGGCCAAATGGCTCTTGCCCCCGCCTCATCGAACGCTTTAATAAAGCCGTCGATCCGTTCCGTCGCCGCCTGGGGGCGATCCATCGCCGGACCGGATATTATCCCCGGCGCCAGGGCCAAGATTATCGCCAGAATCGTTTTCATAGTTGCCTCACCAAAAATAACGGTCCGCTTAGGAAAATTAACATAGGAGAATATTACTAAAAATGGAAAATGAGGCCGGGGCGGCCCCGGCCTCCGATGATCGTCTCGGGGAAAGTACTCCCTACAGCATTTTCTCCAGGACCATGGCCAGATAGGGTGCGTTGGGGCGGTCGAAGGTGCTCTGGCTCATGTACTTGAACCGGACCGTTCCTGTCCCGTCCAGGAGGTAGACGGTCGGGACGTTCTGGTCGACCGTGCTGCCGTCCCAGTTCATGGTGTGGAGCCCCAAGCCTTTGGACACCCGCTGGCCGGCGTCGACGAGGATGGGGAAGGGGGTGGGAACGCTCCCTTTCTCGATTATGAACGTCTTGGGGAGCAGGCGCTTGGCCGTTTGGGCGAAGTTTTTGGCCCCTGCGCTCGCCGTGGCGGGAGGGTTCTTCCAGCCCTCGATGACGGCCATCTGATCCGGGAAGATGTCCACCCAGTGCTGAACGGTGGCCTTGTCGTAGGGGAGGACGAAGAGGATTTCCAGATCGAATGTCTTGCGCAGCCCCTGGAGGGCTTCCAGCTCGGCCAGCTCGGCGTACTCGTAGTGGCAGACCTGGCACCAGTGATCGGCGACCTTGCCGCGGGGGAAGACGAGCAGCACGTTCTTGCCCTTGAGCTTGGAGATGCCGAATTCCTCGCCGCTCAGCGCCGGGAGCGAGAAATCCGACATGGGCTGGCCGAGAATCGCCGGCCGGATCGGGGGGGCCTGGTTCTGGGCCCGAAGGATGCCGGTCGAAGAGGCCAGGCCGAGGACGAGGGCCATGGTGATCATGCCTATCGCTTTGGTTTTATTCATAAAAACTCCTTTCTCGAGATGCGTTCCTCAGCGCTGGGCCGGCCGCGCCGGAGGGTTGGCTTTCAAAAGAATATTGAGGATCTTCCACTGTCCGTCGAGCCAGGACATCAGGATGTAGTTGTCGCCCAGGGTGGACTTGGCTTCGACGAAGGCCATGCCGTCCATGATATCGAGGATCCGGACGTCGACCTTGCGCTGGTCTTCGGGGACGATGCGCAGCTTGGCCCGGACAGGCTCGACCAGGGCCGACCAGCGCTGCCGGATGATCATCGCCGTTCCGGTCTGGGGGTTCTTCTGGCCGATGGCCCGGCATGCTTCCGGGTGAAGAGCAGCCTCGACGCGGGCCGCGTCTCCGCTCATGGAGCCTTCGACGTAGTCCAGGGCGGCCTTGCGGATCGCGTCTTTCTCCTTGTCCCCGTCAAAACCCGTCAGGTCGCGGCGGCCGCGCGAGGAGGGGCCCGGTGTCCAGAGGACGTTGACGATCTTCCACCGCCCCTCGATTTTGACCATCTGGAGATAATCGTTGAATTCGGGCGAGGTCAGCTTGGCGCAAGCCACGTCATCGTTCATCAGCAAAGCCTCGGGCTGGATTGTTCGGACGGGATTCGTAAGGGCCACCTTGGCCCGGGTCAGCTCGATCAGCTGGGAGAACGTGGAGTATCCGATCATCACGACCTTGGTCCCGGGCAGGAATTGCGTCCAGACCTTGTTCACGTCGGGGTGGACGGCCCGTTCCATCCGGTCCGCTTCCCCGGCATAGAAAGCGTCGCCGTAGTCCCGGGCGGTCTGGACGATGGCTGCCCTCTCGGCCTCCGGGATGGCTGCGGTTTGGGCCGGAAGCAACGGGACGAGCAAGGCAAGCGGGAGAAGGGTTCCGAAAATCGACTTTTTCAAGTCTTCTTACCTCCAGAAGCAAATTTTGCGGTCGATGCCGACCGACTCGGTTCATCCCAGGATACGGGCGGCGCGGGAAAAATATATGGGACTTCGTTCCTTTTTCGCGGGATTCGCCGATTCGCGGCGGTTTTCCCATCCCGCCGGGTCGATATCAGCCGCTCGGCCTCCCGATTAGCCCAGCGCGCTTCCTCTGCCCGTCCCCCTAGAGGTATAATCCCGAGGCCATGGCGCATGTGAAAATTGTCTTTTACCTCTTCACTTTGTTGGTCGGGATCGGGGCGATTGTCTATGCGGCTTTGGTCCGGCGGGCCTATGATCGGCCTTTTCTCAAGCCGCTGCTGGCTTTTTTCGTCTTCCTCAACCTGATCAACCTGGTCAACCTGACCTCGGAATACGGCTGCGCCAACCTTCTCGGTTTCTGCAAGGGGTATGGGTATTCCGTCATGCCCTTGATCCTGGGACCGATCCCGCGATTGGCCCAGTTCGGAATCCTGTTCGCCCTTTTGGGAATCGTTGCGGGCTTCCGCGGCGGCCGATTGTCCGGCCGGATCCGCGCGGGCTTTGCGGCCGGCGCCGTTCTGCTGGCCCTGAGCTATGCGATCTTCGGCGTTCTGGTCGCCCAGGGGCATTCCGTTCGCTCGCTGTATCGGGGCCAGCGGGTCATTTTCGATCTGGGCGTCTATGCCTCCCTTATCCTGCTGGCCTATCTGCTGGGATTGACCCGGACCGGCGATTCGGCCGAATCCCGGGCCATGCGGGCCTTCTCGCTCACGTACCTGGCCGCTTTCCTTGTTTTTGCGCTGACCTATCGGCTTCCGACGGAAGTCCAGTTCTACCCCAACGCCGCGGCGCTCCTGGCGGTCAGCGCCTTCCCCATTCTCTGGTTCAGGCGCTGGTTCTTCCCGGCTTTTGGAGGGACCGCCGATCAGGATATCGACGAGATGGCCATCGGCCGGCTCTGCCGCGCGGCGGATCTGACGCCCCGCGAATGCCAGCTGGTCAAGCTCGTGCTGCAGGGGAAGAGCAACTCCGATATCGAACGGTCGCTCTTCATCTCCGTACATACCGTCAAGAACCATCTCACCAACATCTACCTCAAGCTCGGGGTAAAGAACCGGATGCAGCTCGTGGGCCGCTTCCAGGCCCTCCGGCAAAGCATCCGGACCGATCTGCGCCTCGTCGACCCGTCGCCCCGCGAGGCCGGGTCAGAAATCAGGCCCAGCTGACCGCCCTCACCAGCGCCAGAGGTAGCTGACCTTGAAGAAGAGTCCTCGCTTGGTCTCCAGGAAGCGGTCGCTCCCGATGTATTCCTCGCCGTCCCAGCGGACGCGCTCGAAGGCCGAGCCGTAGCCGACGTAGATGACCGTCCCGGGGATGTAGGTGAACGAGGCCAGGGCGTCCACGGTCATGCGCTTGTAGTAGAAGTTGTACTCGACGATGCCGCGCAGGAAGAGGTACTTGTTGACCTGGAAGGTGTTGAAGCTGCGGACCAGGGTGTAGTCGTAGATCTTAGCCCCGTCCGAGCGGCGGGTGAAGTCCTGGTAGGCCAGGCTGAGGACGAAGTCGAACTGGTCCGTCGGCTGGAACTCGATCCCGGCCTGGGCCCGGTTCCCGTCGCCCTGGTAGGGGGCCTCGGGATCGTAGTAGATGGCCCCGGTGTGCCGGAAGAACAGGTTCACGGACAGGTGCTTGGAGACCTGGGACCGGGCCTGAACGCCGAATCCGCTTCTGCCGAAGCTTTGTCCCTCGAAGACCTCGTTGGCCATGACCGTGTCGAAGCGGACCTGGGTGGTGCGGGGGAGTTGGAAGCGCAGGGTGACCAGGTTGAACGACTCGACCTTGTCGGAGAAGGTGTCCAGGAGATGGTAGCCCCAGTAGAAGGGCTCGATCCTCTGGAAGAACTCCGACTTGGGGTAGATCTTGTACATGCCGAAGAGGGCTAGGCGGCGCAGACCGGTCCGCTGCAGGAAGCCCGTGTCGACCTGGAAGTTCCGGGAGATGTCCTGGTAGCCTATGTCCAGGGTGACCTTCCGGTCGTCGTGGCTGTATTCCAGGCCCAGGGCGTGTCCGGGATCGGCGCTCCCGCCGCCGGCGCCCTTGGATAGCGAGCCGAACAGGTGGAAAGTGAAGACGTCCGTGGGACCCAGCCGGAACCGGCCGTCCATCCCGCCGACGCGGTTGAAGCCGCCCCGGATGTCGCGGCCGGTATAGTAGACGCCGAGGTAGGAGTCCTCCTTGAGGGCATGCTTGAGCCGGAAGATCGAGAAGTTCGGGTTCTCGCTGCTCCCCCCGTCGGGCTCGTAGTCGCGGGAATAGAGGGCGGCGAAGGTGTTCGTCACCCCCAGCTTGCCGCTCAGCTTGAACCCGACCGTCGGATCGACGATGCGCCGGGTGTGGACCAGGGCCAATAGGGGCGCCTCCTCGGTGTTCCCGGCGAACTGGAAGATCTCGTTGCCCTCCAGGAAGAACGGGCGCTTCTCTGGGTAGTAAAGGGCATAGCGCAGATTGATGTCGACCTGGCCGGCGTCCGACTCGACCTGGCTGAAGTCCGGGTTGACCGCGGCGTCGAGGGTCAGGTCGTTGCTCAGCCCGACCTTGCCGGTCAGCCCGAAGTTGGCCAAGCGCTCGTCCCGGCGGAGCCGGCCGTCGGAGGCGGAAAGCCGGTTGCTGGCGGTCACCGCGGGGAGAAGCTCGACCACCCGCTTGAAGCCGAGGCCGTTGACGATCACGGGCTGGGTCTGGCCCAGTATGCTGCCCTTGTCGGGATAGATCGCAGGGGCGCTGGCCACCTCCGACGTGCGCACGAACTGGCGGAAGAAGGCCAGCCGCATGGTGATCGACTTGCCGGCGGGGAAGCGGACGCTCTGCAAGGGGACGCGGCCCTCGACAACATAGCCCTGCTCGTCCAGGGCGCCCTTGCTGTACCAGACGAAGTCCTGGTCGTCCGAGAGGTTGCCGTTGATGCTCATCATGCCGTCGCCCTGGATGCCCAGAGGATTGACCAGGAACGCATAGCCGCTCTGCATGGTGTTGTAGGTGTCGAAGACGATGCCGACAAAATCGTCCCCGAACATGGCGTCGCGCTTGCTGAGCGAGGCCTTGATCTTGGACGGGTCGGTGTCGAAGCAGAGGAAGGCGAAGTAGAAGTTGTCGGCGTCATAAAGGAAGAAACCCTCGGTCTTCTGGCTGGGATCCTTGCCGAAGTCGGGCTGGAAGGTCTTGAATTCCGAGAGCTTGAAGGCCTCGTCCCACTCGCCGGCCTCGAGCCGTCCGTCGATCACGGGCGCCTTCTTGGCCGGGCCGATGTCCTTGGGGGCCGGGCCGGCGGAAAAGCCGGCGAAAAGGCCGGAGGAGAGAAGAAATACGGCGGCCGCCGCCAGGGCTCCGAATCGCATTCCGTTCATGGGTCTGATCATGTCGCGTCCTCCTGGCCTGAATCGGCGGTCCGGGCTGCGCGTTCCGTTAATAGAAACGGAATCGGCTCCCTTTTGGTTCCCACCCTGAGTTAAGATTCAAGGGGCGAACGGATGGACGGGGATTTGGGCGGGGCCTCAGCGGTGGGATTTCCACTCGCGGTAGCGGGCGACGTAGTCGTCCGCCACCTTGGCCGGCTTGAGGTGAAGGCAGACGGCCAGGTTCTTCAGATGGGTCTTGAGATAGATCTCTTCGGGCAGGGCCTCGTAGCGCTCCTCTTCGAGACTTCTGAGGAGCTCGCCCCGGAGCTTGAGCTGATTGGAGATGTCCAGCAGCTCGATGCCCAGGCGCTCGCGGACGGCCTGCAGGACGGGACCGCTGAAGACCAGGTCGTCGAGCGGTCTCGTCGGCCGGCGGGGCAGATCCCTCGGGCGGCGCTCCCGGTCCGGACTCGCCGGGCGGGGTGGAGAGGACGTCGCGGACCCGGGCCGCCGCGGGCTTCTCGCGGCCGGCTTTGAGCAGGGCGGCGTAGGCGGCCTCGATGTCCTGCAGGATGTGGGCCCGCTTCTTGTCGGAGAACTCCTCGGCGATGGGGTCGAGGGCGATCGAGGTCCCGCCGTACAGCCGGCGCAGCCTCATGTACGCGTTCTTGACGTCCGTGAGCGAGGCGTTGGGGCCCAGCTCCAGGACGTCCAGGTGCTTCTTCAGCTCCTCGGCCGTCACGCGTAGCCTCCCGGCACGTTGACCTCGCGGCCGTTGATGATGTTGTCCACCACGGTCTCCACCTGCTTGGCGCAGCCCGTGGCCGTATAGTTGAGCATGAACTGCTTCCGCTCGCGGACCGACTTCCAGACTACGTCGTTGTGCTCAACGTAGCCCGAGTAGAGGATCGGCACGCCCAGATACTTGGTCAGGACGCTCTTGATCGAGGTCCCCAGCAGGATGTCCTGGCTGTTGCGGACCATGTTGACGACGAGGTGGATGCGGAATCCGGCCAGCTCGTTGTCCAGGATGGTCCGGATGTAGGTGAAGCTGTCCTTGAGGTAGTCGATCAGCTCCTTGAGGTTCTTGATGCCGTAGCTCTGGCGGCGGTCCCAGATGTGCTGGACGATCTCCTTGAACCCGTACTCCTTGAGGGTCAGCTTGACCTTGCGGAAGAGCGAGTTCTTGACGAAGTGGTACATGTTCTCGATGGCGATGACCTCGGGCGTCAGGACGATGATCATCTTGTCGGCGATCAGGAAGGTGTCCAGGGTGTTGGAGTGGGAGCCCGCGCCCAGGTCGATCAGCACGTTTTGGACGTTGAGCTTCATGATCTGGCGGAACAGCTTCAGCTTCTGGCTGAAGCGGATGGTGTCCGAGGCGATGGAGTGGATGTCCCCGGTGATGAGCGACATGTTCGGCAGGTCGGTGTCGACGGCCAGGTCGGCGAGCCGCGTTCCCGCCTCGAAGAAGCTGGTCAGGGACTTTTGAGGCCGGCTGATGCCGAAGAAGGAGTGGAGGTTGGCCCCTCCGATGTCCATATCGACCATGACCACGCGCCGGCCGCGCTTGGCCAGAGTGGCACCCGTGCTGGAGGTGATGAAGGTCTTGCCGGTGCCGCCCTTGCCCCCGCCGACGGCCCAGATCTCGCCTTCTTTAACTGCGCGTGTCGTGTTGGCCATGCCTCTGCCGGCGATCATCCGTCAAGAAATGGGACATCAATGGCTTATAACAATAGCGGAATTCGCAGGCGAGGTCAAACCAGCCGGACCGGTCGGGCCCGGGAGAGTATGAGGACTCTCCAGCGAACCCTTCCTTTAGCCGGTCCAACAATATCTTGACGGATGGAAGTGTTAAGGCCGGGAGTGGGGAAGGGGTGGGGGGGAGATGGCTGGGAAGCTAGGATTCGAACCTAGATTTCATGATCCAGAGTCATGAGTCCTGCCGTTGGACGACTTCCCATACCGGCGGAGGGACTATTATATGGAAATCGCGGCCGATTTCAAGCCCGGGCCGCCTCTTTTTCGTCCGCTTGCGCCTCCCTGTCCCGCATGATAAGATCAACAGCCCGTTATGGCCAAAAAGAACGTCCTCCGTATGGCGCTGGTCGGTCTCCTGACCGCGGTCTTCCTGTTCTTTTTCCTGCGCAGCATCAAGGATTGGCGCAAGGTCCTCGAGTACGTCGCCAACGTCGATTGGCGCTGGGCGATTCCGGCCCTCCTGGCCACCCCGGTCCACTTTTTTACCCGCGGCCTGCGCTGGAAGTACCTGCTCCATCACGAGAAGCGCGACGTCCGCTTCTCCAGCCTCTGGAAGGGCAACGTGATCGGTTTCACCGTGACCTTCATGTTTCCCGGCCGACTGGGGGAGCTGGCCAAGCCCCTCTATGTCGCCAAGCGCGAAGGCATGCGGCCCGGGTTCGTCATCGGTACAGCCGTCGTCGAGCGCATCTTCGACATCATGACCATGACCACCCTCCTGGGCCTCTTTCTGCTCGGGCGTCCGCTCTTCGGTTCGCGCATGCCGGTAACAGAAAAAGGCTTGTCCCAGCTGTATTTATTCGGCGGGATTGCGGTTGCCGTGGCGGTTCTGCTGCTGGCCCTGATCCTCTGGTTCTATATCTTCAAGGACAAGGCCCTGGCAGTGTCGGCCAAAGTCCTCCGCATCCTGCCCCAGAAGCTGCGGGACAAGCTGCTGGAGCTCCTGCGCGAGCTCATCGATGGCTTGAGGATTTTCCACAACATGGCCGATTTCTTAGCCTATGTGGGGCTGGGCTTCATCGTCTGGCTGAGCATAATCCTCTACTATTGGCTGTACTTTTTTGCGTTCCGCTTCCCGGTCCCCTTCATCTGGGTTTTTCCCTACCTGTTCCTGACCGCGGTCGGGGCCTCCATCCCGACGCCCGGCATGGCCGGCGGCTACCATATCTTCAGCCAGCTCGCCCTGGTCGAGCTCCTCGGGATGGACAGCAATCTGGCCGGCGGCTACACCGATCGTCGTCCATCTCATCCAGCTTGTCGTCACCTGCCTGTTCGGCTATATTATCCTGTGGAAGGAAGGCTTGAGCCTATTCCAGCTCAAGCATATGGGGGAGGCCGCCGAGCCATGAGATGCCCATTCTGCGCCCATCCGGACAGCAAGGTCATCGACTCGCGCGAGAGCAAGAAGGGGATCAGCATCCGCCGCCGCCGGGAGTGCGAGTCCTGCCGCCGCCGCTTCACGACCTACGAAAAGGTCGAGGAGATCCCCTACATGGTGATCAAGAAGGACGGCACCCGGCAGATGTTCGACCGCCCGAAGCTCCTCAAGGGCATGATGAAGGCCTGCGAGAAGCGACCCATCGCCCTGGCCAAGCTGGAAGAAATCGTGGAGGAGATCGAGGCCCGGCTGCAGGAGCGGCCGGACAAGGAGATGAAGGCCTCCGAGGTCGGGCAGCTGGTCATGGACCGCCTGCGCGAGCTGGACAAGGTGGCCTACGTCCGGTTCGCCTCGGTCTACCGGGATTTCCGGGACGTCCTCGAGTTCAAGAACGAGCTGGATACCCTGCTCGAGGAGAAGTAGCCCGGCCGGGTTGACTTTCGGGCCTCCAGAACGTATTGAATATCGTCCCGTCCCCGCTGCCGCGGCCGCGCCGCGCCCAGGACGGGGCGGCGAGGGACACCGCCATGATCAAGCGCATCAGGCCCGTCACCCGCACCCAGCGGATCGAGGGCGAGATCCAGAGGCTGGTCAGCCAGGTGCTGTCCGAGCGGCCCGAGTTCATGGGCCTGGACGGGACCTGGTTCCTGCCCCTGGACGTGTACGAGACCGAGCGGGACATCGTGCTCGAGGCCGAGGTCCCGGGGATCGAAGCCGCCGACCTGCGCATCTCGCTGCACGCCAACACGGTTGAGATCCGGGGCCTGAAGCGGGAGGATCTTGCCGGCCAGCGGGCCACGCTACCTGCGCCTGGAGCGGGAGTCGGGCGTCTTCCGCCGGACTCTGTCCCTGCCCTGCGCCATCGAGACCGACGGGCGCCTCGGCCGTGCTGGAGAACGGCGTCCTGACGATCATCATGCCCAAGGCCAAGGCCGGGACGGTGCCGGACAAGGTCGTCCCCATCGCCAAAGCCGCCGACCCGAATGGAGAAGAAACCAATGGCTGAAAAAGATACCCGGCCCGAAGGCCCGATCGAAGAGTCGTCCGAGGACAAGGACCAGAAGCTCCCCATCCCGACCCGTCTGCCGGTCCTGCTGCTGCGCGACATCGTGGTCTTTCCCTACATGATCGTGCCGCTTTTTGTCGGCCGGGAGAAGTCCAAGGCCGCCATCGACGCCTCGCTGTCCTCGCACCGCATGATCCTGCTCCTGACCCAGCGGCAGATGGAGACCGAGGACCCCAAGCGCGAGGACGTCTACGACATGGGCACGGTCGCCCTGATCATGCGCATGCTCAAGCTGCCCGACGGCCGCATCCGCATCCTGGCCCAGGGCCTCAGCCGGGCCCGGGTCCAGACCTTCGAGGAGGAGAACGGCCACATCGAGGCCCAGATCGAGGTCCTGAACGAGCCCGACACGGCCGAGAAGACCCTCGAGGGCGAGGCCATGGTCCGCAACGTCCGGTCCGGCCTGGAGAAGGCCGCCTCGCTGGGCAAGACCATCCCGCCCGAGGTCCTGATCATCGCCGCCAACGTCGAGGAGCCCGGCCGCCTGGCCGACCTGACCGCGGCCAACCTCGAGCTCAAGGTCCCCGAGGCCCAGGCCATCCTGGAGATCGCCGAACCCGTGGCCCGGCTCAAGAAGGTCTACGAGCTGCTGGCCAAGGAGCTGGAGCTTCTGGACGTCCAGTCGCGCATCTCGACCGAGGCCAAGGGCGAGATGGACAAGATGCAGCGGCAGTACTTCCTGCGCCAGCAGATGAAGGCCATCCAGAAGGAGCTGGGCGAGGGCAACGAGCTGCAGGAGGAGATCAAGGGCTACCAGGACAAGCTGAAGAAGCTCAAGGTGGCCGACGAGGTCCGCGAGGAGCTGGAGAAGCAGATCGGCCGCCTGGCCCAGATGCACCCCGAGTCGGCCGAGACGACGGTCGTCCGCAACTACCTGGATTGGATGTTCGCCCTGCCCTGGATGAAGAGCACGGTCGACAACCTGGACCTGAAGAAGGCCAAGGCCATCCTGGACGAGGACCACTACGGCCTGGACAAGGTCAAGGAGCGCATCCTCGAGTACCTGGCCGTCCGCAGCCTGTCCAAGACGATCAAGGGGCCCATCCTCTGCTTCGTCGGGCCGCCCGGCGTCGGCAAGACCTCGCTCGGCCGCTCCATCGCCCGGGCCCTGGGCCGGGAGTTCCTCCGCATCTCGCTGGGCGGCGTCCACGACGAGGCCGAGATCCGCGGCCACCGGCGGACCTACGTCGGGGCCCTGCCCGGCCGGATCATCCAGGGCCTGCGCCGGGCCGGCTCGAACAATCCCGTCTTCATGATGGACGAGGTGGACAAGATCGGGGCCGACTTCCGGGGCGACCCGTCCTCGGCCCTGCTCGAGGTCCTGGACCCGGAGCAGAACAACAGCTTCCGGGACCACTACCTGGGCGTGCCCTTCGACCTGTCCAAGGTGCTGTTCATCACCACGGCCAACCTGCTCGACCCCATCCAGCCGGCCTTCCGCGACCGCATGGAGGTCATCCAGCTTCCGGGCTACACCGAGGAGGAGAAGCTGCAGATCGCCGCTCCGGCACCTCGTGCCCAAGCAGATCACGCGAGAACGCCCTGACCGGCCAAGCGGATCGAGTTTTCGCCCGGGTCGATCAAGAAGATCATCTCCCTCTACACCCGCGAGGCCGGGGTCCGGAACCTGGAGCGGGAGATCGGGGCCGTCTGCCGCAAGACGGCCCGCAAGGTGGCCGAGGGCCGAAAGGGCCTGACCAAGGTCACCTCCCAGAACGTCGAGGCCTACCTCGGGCCGCCCAAGATCTTCAAGGACCAGGTCCAGAAGAAGGACCAGGTCGGCGTCGCCACCGGGCTGGCCTGGACCGAAACGGGCGGCGAGATCCTGTTCGTCGAGGCGACCCGGATGAAGGGCAAGGGCGGCCTGATGCTGACCGGGCTCGCTGGGCGAGGTCATGAAGGAGTCGGCCCAGGCGGCCCTGAGCTACGCCCGGGCCCACGCCCGCGAGCTGCGGCATCGACAACCGAGATCTTCGCGACCAACGACTTCCACGTCCACATCCCCGAGGGGGCCATCCCCAAGGACGGCCCCTCGGCCGGGATCACCATGGCCACGGCCCTGATCTCGGCTCTGCACCAACGCCCAGGTCCGCTGGGACACGGCCATGACCGGCGAGATCACCCTGCGCGGCAACGTCCTGCCCATCGGCGGCGTCAAGGAGAAGGTCCTGGCCGCCCAGCGGGCCGGGATCACCCGCCTGATCCTGCCGGCGGCCAACCGCAAGGACCTGGTCGATCTCCCCAAGCTCGTCCGGCGGTCGATGACCTTCCTCTTCGTCGAGGACATCAACGAGGTCTTGCGCGAGGCCCTGGTTGCGGGGCGGGGAAAGAAGCGGGCCGCGCCCTCCAAGCGGGCATGAGCGGTCCGACGGTGGGCCGGGCGGGCGAGCGCGAGCTCGTCCGGATGATCCGACGGCTTTTCCCGAGAACACGCCGCGATGTGCGCCTTGGAATCGGCGACGACGCGGCAGTCATCCGGGGCGGGAAGAAGCCGCGTATTCTGACCAAGGACCTGCTCATCGAGGACGTCGATTTCCGGCGCGCTACGCATCCCCCCTTCCTGCTGGGCAGGAAAAGCCTGGCCGTGAACTTGAGCGACGCGGCGGCCATGGGGGCGCGTCCGGACCTGACTCTGCTCGGGCTGGGGCTGCCGGCGGAGCTTGAGACGAGCTGGGTGCGGGGGTTTCTGAAAGGCTTCCGCTCCATGGCCGAGGAATACGGCGTCGATCTTGTCGGGGGGGATTTGTCCTCGGCCGCGCAGATTGTAATCTCCGTCACGGTCGTCGGAACGGTGGAGAGGCCGATCGGGCGGGGTGGGGCCAGGGCCGGTGACTGGGTCTCGTTTCAGGGACGCTCGGCGATGCCGCCCTGGGCTTCGGGTTGATGGAGGGGGGAGGGGCGCGAATGAAGTCCCGCCATGCGGCGAGGCTGAAGCGGGCCTTTCTCGATCCTGTGCCGCGCCTGGAGCTCGGCCGCGACCTGGCCCGCCTGTGCCTCGCCTCGGCCATGATCGACATCAGCGACGGGCTGTCGGTCGACCTGGCCCATCTCTGCGAGGAGAGCGGGGTGGGGGCTGAGGTTGATCTCGGCCGCATCCCGATATCGGGGGCGGCGATTCGGACGGCGGGGGAGCGGGCTCTGGATGCCGCCTTGAACGGGGGGGAGGATTTTGAGCTCTTGTTCACGGTCCGCCCGACGGTCCGGAACCGCGCGTTGCTGGGCCGCCTCGGGAAGCGGCATGACCTGACGCCGATCGGCCGCATCGTGGCCGGGAAGGGCATCCGGGCTTCGGCCCCCGACGGTTCCCGCCGCGCCCTTCCCGCGCGCGGCTACGAACATTTCAGATAGGGGTCAGGTCTCAACATTTGACATTTCTCAGGCAAGTTCTTTCTTTACAACGAAATTGATGCGGTCTGGGCGCGAATGTCGAATGTTGAGACGTGCCCGCCAAGCCCGGGGCACGACCCCTAGTCGAATTCGCCACGGTAGGCGAACTCGGCCGGGCCGGTTTGGAGGACGGGGGCCGAGTCCTCGGGCCATTCGACCCACAGCGAGCCCAGGCTCGTCTTGACCCGGACCTTGCGGTCCACGTAGCCTTTGAGCATGGCCGCCACGGCCGCCCCGCAGGAGCCGCTGCCCGAGGATAGCGTCTCGCCGACGCCCCGCTCCCAGAACAGGACCTCGATCTCGCCCCGGCCCAGGACCCGGATGAACTCGACATTGGTCCGGTTGGGGAAGAAGGGGTGGATCTCGATCTCGCCGGCCCGTGGCATGCCACTCGATGCGGGCCGGAAAGCGGTCGACGAAGACGTCGCAATGGGGGTTGCCCATCGAGACGACCGTGACCAGAAGCAGCTTGCCGTTGATGGTCAGGGGATAGTCGATGATCCGAACGTGCCGGCGTCCGTCGTCGAAGGGGATCTTCGCAGACTCCAGAATGGGCACGCCCATGTCGATCCGGACGATCTGGCGGCGGCCATCCCGCTCCACGAGCTCGCAAGGACGGGGCCCGGTAGCGGTCAGGAAGGTCACCCGCCCCCCGGCGGCCCGGCCGGCCGCGAACAGATAGGCGGCGGCGCAACGGAGGCCGTTGCCGGAGATCTCGGCCTCCGAGCCGTCGGCGTTGAAGATGCGGAACCCGAACCTGTCCGTGCCGGCTTCAGGCGGCTCGACAACGATCACTCCGTCGGCGCCGGGTGCCGTGTGCCGATCGCATATGCGCTTGGCCAGCGGGCCGAAATCGGAGACTCCGGCCGCTTCCTCCCTATCGACGATCAGGAAGTCGTTGCCCAGCGCATGCAGCTTGCTGAACTTCACGGGATCCGGATGGTGACGATGAAGTCCTGGGCCGTGCGGCCGTCCTCGCGGCGACAGGACAGGAGCAGCGGGCTGCCCGCCGGGGCCTTGTCCACGATCTGCTGCCACTGCGAGACGCTGGAGACCTTGACCCGGTTGACTTCCAGGATGAGGTCGCCGGCTTCCAAGCCTTTGCGCTCGGCGTCGCTGCCCTGGGCCACGTCGGTGACGACCAGGCAGTTCCGTGTTCGGGCCCCCCCTAATCGACGCGCGATGTCGTCGTTCATCTCGGTGACTTCGATCCCTACATCCCGGCCGGTGCGGGCTTGCGTGGCGGTCGTATCATCGTCCGTGAGCTCGGCCATGGTCGCCGTCAGCGACTTGACCTCACCGTCCCGGATGACCTTGATCTCGACCTTGGTCCCCGGAAGGAGGTCGGCGATCTTGAACCGCAGGTCGTTGCCGTTCTCCACCTTCTGGCCGTTGATCTCGATAACCACGTCATACTGCTTGAAGCCGGCCTTGGCCGCCGGCGTGTCCGCGGCCACGGAGCTGATCAGGGCGCCCTTCTTGTCCTTGAGCTTGAGGGCTTCCTTGGTGTCGTCGTCGATGTTGGCCGGCACGATGCCCAGGTAGCCGCGCACAACCTTGCCCTTGTCCTTGAGCTGGATGACGACCTTCTTGGCCAGGTTGGAGGGGATGGCGAAGCCGATGCCGATGTTGCCGCCCGAGGGGGCCATGATGATGCTGTTGATGCCGATGACCTCGCCCTTCAGGTTGACCAGCGGCCCGCCCGAGTTGCCCCGGTTGATGGCCGCGTCCGTCTGGAGGAAGTCCTGGTGGGTGGGCAGGTTACCGCCGACGCCGAGCTGGCGGCCCTTGGCGCTGACGATGCCCGCGGTCACGGTGTGTTCCATGCCCAGCGGATTGCCGATGGCCAGAACCCACTCGCCGACCTTGACCAGGCCCGAGTCGCCGAGCTCGACGAAAGGCGCGTCCTTGACCTCGATCTTGATCAGGGCCAGATCGGTCCGGGGGTCCGTGCCCACGATCCGGGCTTTATAGTTGCCGCCGTCGCGGAGGGTCACCTGGGTCTTCTGGGACTTCTCCACCAAGTGGTTGTTGGTGATGATGAAGCCGTCGGCGCTGATCAGGAAGCCCGTCCCTTGAACGGTTATCGGCCTCTCCTGTTGCTGACGGGGGTTTGGCGAATCGAAGAAGCGATTCCAGAACTCGTCGAGAGGGGAGCCCTGGGGGATGTTCGATGAAGACATCCTCTCGACCCGGGTCGTCTCGATCTGGACCACGGCCGGGCCGACCTTGTCCGAGACTCTTGACGAAGTCGAGATCGGGCTTGTCGGCCGTCGACTGGGCGAAGAGGGTCGTCCCCGAGCCCGAGGATTTGTCCAGGAAGGACTTGGCGGAGGCGGCCCGTTCGGGCAGGAAAACAAAGATATATCCGGCGGCCAGAATGCCTAAAGCGAAGCTGGCCAGAGAGATCCAAACGACTTTCTTCATCGATCGTCCTCCAGAGAGAGTTCGTGGAAGGCTGTCTGCTGCCTTGGCTTGAGAGAAAAAGATAGCATAAACCGCCTTCCGTTTCAAACATGCTTCCAACTCCGGACAGGCCCCGCGCGTTGCATTTTCCCCCCGCCCGGGGCTAAGATGGGCGGGCCATGAAGAGAGGGCTGCTCATCGTTTTAGAGGGCATCGACGGCGCCGGCAAATCGACCCAGGCCAGAAGCCTCCTGCGCCGCCTTCGATACCGCGGCATCGACGCCGTGTCGCTCCGCGAGCCGACCCGGGGCCGTTATGGCCGCGAGATCAGGCGCTTGGCCAAGGCAGAAGGCTCGCTAACCCCCGCCCAGGAGCTGGATCTCTTCCTCCTGGACCGCCGGGAGAACGTGGACAAGCGCATCCGCCCGGCCCTCGAACGGGGCCGGGTCGTGGTCATGGACCGATACTACCTCTCGACCATCGCCTACCAGGGGGCCAAGGGACTGGACCCGGGGATGCTCCGTCGGGCCAACGAGCGGTTTGCCCCCAGGCCGGACCTGATCTTCATCCTCGATTTGCCGGCGGCACGGGGGTTGGGGCGGATAAGCGGCCGCAAGAGCCGCGACCTGCTTTTCGAGCGCGAGGGCTATCTGCGGCGCGTCCGCGCCATCTTCCGGAGCTTCCGCGGGCGCCGATTCGTTCATCTGGACGCAGGCCGCGACCGGCGGGAGATCGCCGACGCCATCCTGGCCCGGGTCCTCCAGCGTTGCGGCCGTTCCCGTTAGAATCGACTTCTCGGGCGCTAGGAATTGGAGAAAGTCCGGCATCACTGCTATAATTGGCGATCATGACCCCGGCCAAGAAGCTCTGGAAGATCCGCATAGTCCCGACCGACCGCAAAAAGCTCTTCCGTCAAATCCTGACCATCCTGGTCTTCGCCACGGCCATCGGCCTGGGCGGGCTGCTGGGCACCTACATCGCCGTCAAGCAGGGCCTGCCGGACGTGGCCGAGATCGAAAAGCTGACCCCCAGCCTGACCACGGCCATCCTGGCGGACGACGGCCGCATCGTCAAGGAGATCGGCCCCGAGAAGCGCATCCTGGTGGCTTACGACAAGATCCCCGAAGCCCTCAAGCAGGCCATCCTGGCTACCGAGGACCCCCGCTTCTTCAAGCACAAGGGCGTGGATATGCGCGGCTTCATCCGGGCCATCTGGCAGAACGTCTGGCACGTCTTCGGCGGCCGCAAGCTGGAGGGCGGCTCGACCATCACCCAGCAGCTGGCCCGCGAGTTCTTCCTGTATCGCCAGCAGACCATCCACCGCAAGCTGGTCGAGTGGGTTCTGGCCATCCAGATCGAGAAGCGCTACTCCAAAGAGAAGATCTTCGAGATGTACTGCAACCAGTTCAACCTGGGCCACGGCGCCTACGGCATCGAGGCGGCGGCTCATCTCTTCTTCGGCAAAAGCGTGCCCGAGCTGACCCTGGACGAAAGCGCCATGATCGCCGGGATCTTCCGGGGCCCCTCGCGCTACTCGCCCTACAACGCCCCCGAGCTGACCCTCAACCGCCGCAACCACGTCCTGACCCGGATGATGGAGGAGGGCTACCTGGAGAAGGCCCGGGCCGACGAGATTCGCAAGAAGCCCCTGGCCGTCCTGCCGCTCGGCCGCAGCGACTCCGACTTCGGGGCCACCTTCTTCGAGGAGGTCCGGCGCACTATCGTCGCGACCTATGGCGAGGACGCGCTCTACCGGGGCGGCCTCAAGGTCTACACCACCCTGAACGTCGACGCCCAGACCGCGGCCGAAGCCGCCCTGGAGAAGGGCCTCCGCGACCATGACAAGCGGCGCGGCTGGCGCAAGGACAAGCTCCTGTTGACCGAGGATAAGGCTTTTCTGACGAGCGGCAAGTCGCTGGACGATTATTGGCTGAAGTCCTGGATCTCGCCCCGGGTCGAGCCCGGCGACGTCGTCGAGGCCATCGTCCTCAGCGTGGCCAAGGCCGAGGCCAAAGTCCGGGTCAAGACCTACACCGGCACGATCCGCAACGACGACATCGAGCGCTGGACGGGGACCAAGCAGCTCGACCGTCTGCTAAGTCCCGGCCACGTCGTCCCCGTCCTGATCAAGAGCCGCGACTCGGCCAAAAAGGAATTCGTCGCCTCGCTGGACCAGGAGCCGCTGGCCGAGGCCGCCTTCATCGCCATCGAGGCCCAGACCGGCCAGATCAAGGCCATGATCGGGGGCTACTCCTTCGGCCGCAGCCAGCTCAACCGGGCCATGCAGACGGCCCGCCAGCCGGGCTCCTCGATCAAGCCCCTGCTCTACACGGCCGCTCTCGAGAACGGCTTCACCGCCGCTTCGCGCATCGAGGACGCGCCGAAGGATTTCGAGGACAAGTGGTCGCACGAGACCTGGACGCCCAGAAACTACGACCGCCAATACAAGGGCATGATTACCCTGCGCTGGGGCCTGGAGGAGTCGCGCAACGTCGTCACCGCCACCCTCCTGGACCAGATATCCCCGCAGACCGGGGTCGACTACTGCAAGCGCTTCGGCATCTCCACAACCCTCTATCCCTACCTGTCGTTGGCCCTCGGGACATTCGATATTCGGCTGATCGAAATGGTCTCGGCCTACACCGTCTTCCCCAATCGGGGCGTACGGATCAAGCCGCATTTCATCACCCGCATCGAGGACCGGGACGGGAATATCCTGGAGGAGGGCAGGGTCGAGTCCGAGGACGTCATCTCGCCCCAGACCGCCTACCTGATGACCTACCTGATGCAGGGTGTCGTGGCGCGCGGCACGGCGGCCTCCGCCTCAAGCCTGCTGGCCGACAAGCCGCTGGCGGGCAAGACGGGAACGACGGATAAGTACACCGATGCCTGGTACATCGGGTTCTCGCCCTCGCTCTGCGCCGGGGTCTGGGTCGGCAACGACGACAACAAGTCGCTGGGTGCGAACGAGAGCGGGGCCGTTGCCGCGCTGCCCATCTGGACAAGCTTCTTTCGCGGCTTCATCCAGGCCGAGAAGAAGCGGGCCGAGGAGGCCAAGTCCGAGGTCAAGCCCGAGGAGTTCGTCGTCCCCGAGGGCATCGTCTTCGAGGCCATCGACCGCAAGACGGGTTTGCGCCCGGCTTCCTTCTGCAGGTGGCGGTTCATGGAGGCCTTCCTGGCCGGCACCGAACCGATGCGCTACTGTTCGCTCGAGGATCATTTGCTGGTCCTCGACTATGATTCCGACGCGCGCGGCAAGGAAGAGCGGGACCGCTGATCGCTTCACTACTCCCGATTCCGGGAAACGCGGCCCGGAGTGCCGTCCCGGCGGCTTCGGGCCTTTAACGCCTTTTCCCACCGATCTTCTCGGCGCCTCGGAACTCGCACCTATGCCTGAACTGACTTGCAGGCCCTCCCACTCTGTCTCTTATTCGATTGTTCATCCCTAGCTCAAACAGCCCTCGGCGGCCGTTGGCTTCCCTCGGAGAGAGGTGGAAAAAGGCTAGGCCCTCGCGATTTCGCCGTTGGCCGGCACTCCGAACCGCGTGCTTTTCCCGGAATCGGGAATAGAAAAAAAGGGAAGCAGCGAAAGCTGCTTCCCTGGGGGAATGCCTAAGAAAAGCTACTTTTTGCGGACGGAGCCGCCGCCGGAAGACCGGCCCGAGGACGAACCGGAGCTGCGGCCCGAGGACGAGCTGCCCGAGCTGCGGCCGCTGGAGGAGGAGCCTCGGGAGACCGAGCCGCTCGAGCTTTTTCCGCTGCTCGAGGACGAGCCCCGCGAAACGGTGCCGCTGGAGCTGCGGCCGCTGTTGGAAGACGAGGAGCCGCGGTAAGAGGAGCCGCTCGAGCTGCCCGAGAGGCGGCGATAAACATTGCCCAGGACCGAGCCCGAGGAGCTAGCGCCCGAGGACGTGCTCTCGCGGGTGATGGAGCGGGAGGAGGGATAGCCGTAGCCCGAACCGGGGGCATAAGAGCGCATCTCGCCGGAGGCGGACGATTCGCCGCCGTCTTGCTTGCGGATTTTCCGCTCGCCGGTCTTGGTGGAGGTCGGGGGCGTGCCTTTCGAGGCCTCGCCCTTCTTGACCGTGGTGCCCTCGCCCGCCTTGGTCGCGGTCCCCGAGCCCGAGGTCGTTTTGGTCGGAGTTCCGGACGTCGTCTTGGTCGTGCCGCCGGCGCGGTTGTCGACGGTGCGCGAGTCCGACCCTGTCTTCGATCCGGAGGACTGGGTATCCCGGATGACCCTGCCTTCCTGGCCGGCCGCCGCACCACCCGGGCCCGCCACGTTGGCGCCGCCCTGGCGGAGGATGACCTTGCCGTTGTCCAGGGGCTCGATGGTCATGGATGTCTTCGGGTTCGGCCGGAAATCGGGCATCCGATTGGACAGGATGATCTTGCCGGTGTTCTTGAGGGCGTCGCCGGTCAGGGCCAGCCTCTGGATGTTGCGGGCCTGGAGCTGGTCCTTGCGGATGACGGTCAGAGCGCCCGAGTGGATCGGGTAGTCGCCCTGCCAGCCGCGGCCGTAGTACATGTTGTTGTAGAGGTAGCCGGGGTAGCCCCAGTAGCTGAGCGGTGCCCAGCCCCAGTAATCGTTGCCCCACCACCAGTTCACCCAGCCCGGACCCCAGCCGCCCATCGGGATCCAGTGCCAGCCCCAGCCCATGCTCCAGTGCCAGCGGCCGTAGTGGAAGGGACCCCAGCCCCACGGTTCGTAGGGAACCCAGCACCAGCCGGCCATGGACAGCCAGGTCCAGCGGCCCCAGGAGTAGGGGCGCCAGTCGCCGGGCAGGCCGCGGGGGATCCAGACCCAGCCGAATTCGGGCGATTCGGCCCATTCGCCGTAGTCGCCGAGCTCGGACTCGTAGTCCGAGAGCTCTTCGGGCAGGTAGCTGCGGGCCATCGTGCGGTGCACGGCGGCCAACCGGGTGGAGTTGAAACGATCGAAGGCGTCTTCCGCCGACGCGGCGAAGAAGCCGGCGGGCTTGCCCTGGAAGGCCCCGTTCTGCAGGGCGATCCGCTGGGCGTCCTTGACCAGCATCGAGCCCTCCTCGCCGGCCGCCTCAACCATGCCCTGGAAGACGAGGATTTCGGTGCCGCCGCCCTCGCGGACGTCGATGCGGTAGAGTCCCTTGTCCAGGATGTAGAAGGTGGCGTCGTCGGTCAGGATCTCGATGGACTTTTCCTTGGCCAGCTGGCCGATGTCGAGGTACATGTGGCCCGACCACTGCCGGATGCGGGTGATGCCGTTGTCCCGGCGGGGGAGGGAGGCGAAATCGACCTTGGAATTCTGGTCCAGGCGGATATAGACCCGCTTGCCCAGGAAGATCTCCAGGCGGCCGTCGGTGGTGCCGATACGATCTCCCTCGGCGATGGGCGTGTTGACTTCCACGTCCTCGTAGCCGAGATCCTGGGCTCTCTGGAGGAACGCGGTCCCGACCAGATGGCTCAGGCGGGCGAACGAGTTATCGACATATCGCGTTTCCTGTGCGGTTCCCTGTTCTTGGGCCGCCGCCAGGGGCACCAAGAGGGCTGCTGCCAGCAGGACGATCATTGCTTTTCTCATGGCCAGTCTCCTTACGCCCATACCATTTGCAATTATTATACCAATCCCCCCGCCTGAAAAGCCAAGATTTCTCGGGTTTTTTCGTCCCAAATAGTGGACAGTTGACTGTCTCCAAGGGGCAGATGCCCCCTTACAAGCCTTTCCAGCATAGCCGCTGGACTCGGACGGCCCGGGCCACATCCTCGGCGGCTTCTTCGGAAAGCCCGGGCTCGAGGTCCGGGAGGGGATCGGTCCCCGCCATCTGACCGATGACGCGCCGGACACCCTCCGCCAGTCCGTCCAAAGCATACCCGCCCTCGAGCACGAAAAGGAGCCTCCCCCCACACAGGGCCGCCGCCTGGCGCACGAATTCGGCGCCGAGGGCCGCGAAGCCCTCTCCGGTCACCAGCATCCCGCCCAGCGGGTCGCCGGCAAAGATATCGAACCCGGCCGAGACGATGATGTACTCCGGCTTGTACTCGGCCGCGATCGGCCCCAGCAGATTCCGGTAGACGGCCAGGTAGTCCCTGTCGGTCCTGCCTCGGCGCAGGGGAACGTTGACCGTGAAGCCCACGCCTTCGCCGTGGCCGCGTTCGCCGGGCGACCCCGTGCCGGGATAGTGCGGGCTCTGATGGGTGGAGAAGTAGAGGACATCCCGCCGGCTGTAGAAGGCGTTCTGGGTGCCGTTGCCGTGGTGGAGGTCCCAGTCGGCGATCAGGATGCGCTTCAGGCCGCGGCGGCGGATGAGGTGCTCGGCGGCCAGGGCGGCGTTGTTGAAGAAGCAGAAGCCCATGGCCCTGTTGACCTCGGCGTGGTGGCCGGGCGGCCGGACGAGGGCCATGGCATTCGCGGCCTGGCCGCGCAGGACGGCGTCGGCGGCCGCGATCGTTCCGCCCGCGGCCAGCCGGGCGGTCTCGTAGGTCAGGGGCGTGGCCGCGGTGTCGCCGTCGAAGGGCGTGTATGCGCGCCCGGAGGTGCCGGCCAGGAAGCCGATATATTCGTGGGCATGGATAAGCTCGAGCTCATCGATCGCCGCCGGCCGCGGTTCGATGAGGTGCAGAGGAAGGCCTGGCTCGGCGTCCAGCCGGTCGTAGATGGCCCGCAGCCGGTCCGGCGATTCCGGATGCCCCGGCCCCATATGATGGGCCAAATACTTTTCCGACGCGGACGATACCCGTGGTCATTTCTTCGGGAAGAACCTGGCCAGCTCCTCTTCCGAGGGCTTGGGCGTCAGGAGGCTCACGATGAACAGCGAGCCGAGTGAGGCGATCAGCGCCGGGTAGATGAGCGGAATGCCCCAGGGGTCGCCCTCGGGCACCTTGGCCGCCGGCAGGACCTTGGACATGACGAAGAAGAAGATGCAGACGACCGAGCCGCGAAATGATCGAGGCCAGGCCGCCCGCCTTGGTGGCCCGCTTCCAGGCCAGGGCGGCGAGCAGGGCGGGGGTGATGGC
This sequence comes from Candidatus Aminicenantota bacterium, assembly GCA_963803915.1. Taxonomy (GTDB): domain Bacteria; phylum Acidobacteriota; class Aminicenantia; order Aminicenantales; family UBA4085; genus UBA4085. The sequence goes on from CAWDOL010000004.1 coordinate 432,047, forward strand.
GACACCGTAGATGGTATAGGCGAACAGGCTCATCTCCAGGACGCTCTTGAGCTGGGTGGCCAGCAGGAAGGCCAGGACGCCGATGACCACGATCAGGACCTTTTGCAGGGCGACCATCTTTTTGGGGTCGGCGTTTTTGTTCATGAACCGCTGGTAGATGTCGCGCATCAGGGTGGTCGAGGGCGAGAGCAGGTAGTTCATGCCCGTCGAGATGACCACGGCGCAGGCCGCCCCCAGCAGCAGGACGCCCACCGGCACCGGCACCATCTGCTTGGCGGCCATCAGGACGACCTTGCCGCCGGCTTTGGGTACGCTCAGGTCGATCTGGCCCTGCAGCTTGCTGAAGGCGAAGACGGCGATGACCACGACGATGCTCTCGACGAAGATGGTCCCCACCGTCCACCAGGCCACGGCTTTCTTGGCGTCCCTGCCCGACTTGGCGCTGTAGAACTTCTGGTACATGCTCTGCACGCCCAGCAGCAGGAACATGGTCGAGAGGAAGTACCCGATGGCCTTGAGCCAGGGGTGGGCCCCGAATTGGCTGTTGACCACGGCGAAGTAGCCCGGATCGAGGGCCGCCTGGGCCGTGTGCAGGCCGCCCGCGGCGCTGACGACGAAGGGCACGGCGATCAGGCAGGCCAGGACGATGATGATCCCGTTGGGCAGGTCGGTGTAGGCGATGGCCACCATGCCGCCGACGGCCGTGAACAGGATGACGAAGGCGGCGGCGATGAGGGTGCCCGGCGGCCTCGGAGATGGCGCCGTCGGTGATGACGTTGAGGATGAAGCCGCCGGCCACGAACTGGTAGGAGACGATGGCGATGAAGGACATGATCAGGGCCACGGCCCCGAAGAGGCGGGCGGCGGGTCCGTAGCGGACCTCGAGCACGTCGCCGACGGTGTACTGGCCGAAGGTGTGGATCTTGGCGGCCAGGAAGTAGATCAGGATGATGCCGACCCAGGCGCCGGCGGCGAGCCAAAGGGCCGAGAACCCGGCCTTGGCCGCGAACTCGGCGCCCGAGATGAAGGTGCCCGAGCCGATCCAGGTGCAGATCAGGGTGAAGACCATGACCTGCCACTTGAGGCTCCGGCCGGCGACCTGGAAGTCGTCCTGGCTTTTAATCTTGCGGGAGCGGTAGAAGTTGAATCCGGTCAGGATGACGAGATAGGCGAGAATGACGATGACGTAGATGGACATGTCGCCCTCCTTGGCATGCGCCGAGAATTCCCAGACACATACTTAATTCCGTATCTGTCGCCCTTTCAACGGCTTGGCGACGCTGCCGCGGGACATCGTCTCGCGATTATCGGAATTAGGTATGTGTCTGGGAATTCCGGCGGGCGGCCCGCTTCAGCTTCAGATAGACCAAGCCCATGATCACGAGCCTCTTGAAGTCGCCGAACGATCGGACCTGGCGCAGGGCCCGCGGGGCCTTCCTAAGGAGCGAGGTCCGCTTGGCGCTGAACGACCAGCGCAGCACCAGCTCGCTGACCTGGGCCCAAGTCAGCTTGTCCAGGTAGAGCGGCACGTCGCCCTGGGCCATCGGCAGGGTGATGACGCCCTTGCGGTAGGGACGCGTCCAGGTGAAGCCGGGCGGCAGAAAGCCCGTGGCCTTGGCGTGCGTTTCGAGCGGGGTGCCGGGGTAGATGTGGAGGATGGCCACCGAGCCCTCGATCCGGTCCCGGTACTGCTCGATGATCCGGATCGTGACCTGGGCCTCGTCCCAGGTCTCGGTCGGGTGGCTGAAGATGAAGAAGACGTTGGCCACGACGCCCAGCTCGATGCACCAGGAGGTCAGGTTGTGGAAGTCGGCCATCTCGATCTGCTTGCCGACGATATCCTCCCGGACCCGGTCCGAGCCGGCCTCCAGGCCGTAGGACAGGTGGAACAGCCCGGCCGCCTTCATCTTCAGAAGCAGGGCCCGGCTCATGATGTCCAGGCGGACGTCGCACTTGAAGAAGACGTCGAGCTTGCGCTCGAGCATCAGGTCGCAGATGGCGTCGGCCCGCTTGGGGCTGGCGTTGAAGGTGTCGTCGAAGAAGAAGACGACCTTGATCCCGTAGCGGGCCTTGAGCAGCTCGATCTCGCGGATGACGTTCTCGGGGCTGCGCATGCGCACGTGCCGGCCCCAGTTGATCGGGGTGGCGCAGAAGCTGCAGGCGAAGGGACAGCCCCGGCTGGTCATGACGTTGACCGCCGGCAGCGAGCCGTGGCCCGGGACGTCGAAGGCGAAGCGGTATTTTTCGAAGGGCACCAGGTGGTAGGCGGGGAAGGGGAGCGTGTCGAGGTCGGCGATCGGCGTCCGCGGCGGGTTGCCGAACGGCCGGCCGTCCTTGCGCAGGACCAGGCCGGGGATGCCGTCCAGGGACTCCAGGCCGGGCTTGGCGTCCCAGGCCCGGCAGAGCGTCGAGCATGGTCATCTCGCCCTCGCCCCGGACGACGACATCCAGCTCGGGGATGTGCCGGATGCAGTCCTCGGCCGCCATGGAGGCGTGCGGTCCGCCCAGGACGGTCAGGCAGCCGGGGTGGGCGCGCTTGGCCAGGCGGATGAGCTTGAAGGCTTGGAAGCGGTTCTCGGTCGTAATGGTGACGCCGACGATGTCGGGCCGGTCGGCCCGGATCTTGCGGGCGATGTCCTTCCAACCCAGGCCCAGGACGTTGCAGGGGACGATTTCGACCGGGATCTTCTCCCGCTCCAGGACGGCTCCGATATACAGAAGCCCGAGCGGCGGCATGGACGAGCCGTCCGCCCAGCGCTCGGCGAAATAGCCGCCGGGCGAAACGTAGAGCTGGACCTTAGGCAACGGGCTCGGCCTCCGACTTCTTTTCCATCTTCATGGAGAAGACCCGGGTCACGTTCGGCTCCTCCATGGTCGTGCCGTAGATGTAGTCGGCCACTTCCATGGTCCGGTAGTTGTGGGTGATGATGATGAACTGGGTGCCCGACTTGATGGTTTTCATCAGCTCGAGGAAGCGCAGCAGGTTGGCCTCGTCCAGGGCCGCGTCCACCTCGTCCAGAATGCAGAACGGGGTCGGCTTGTAGCGGAACAGGGCGAAGAGGAAGGCCAGGCTGGTCAGCGACTTTTCGCCGCCCGAAAGCAGGCCCATGTTGCCGACCTTCTTGCCCGGCGGCTGGGCCAGGACGTCGACCCCGCTCTCGAGCGGGTCGTTCTCGTCGAGCAGGCGGACCGAGGCCGTGCCGCCCTTGAACAGAGTGGTGAAGAGCTCCTGGAAGTAGGTGTTGACCTCGGCCAGGGCGGTCAGGAACCGCTGCCGGCTCTCCTCGTCGATCTGTTTGATGGCTTCCTTGGTCTGGGCGATGGACTCGCGCAGGTCGGTCCGCTGCTGGACCAGAAACTCGTGCCGCTCCTTCTGCTGCTGATACTCCTCTTCGGCCATCAGGTTGACGGCGCCGATCCGCTGCAGCTTCTCCCTGGCTTCTTCGAGCTCGGCCTCCACCCCGCCCGCCTCGGAGTCCTCTTCGGGCGCGGCTTCGGCCTTGACCTCCTGCAGGGTCTTCTTCAGCTCCTGCCAGCAGGCCTCTTCCAGGTTGACCAGGTCGCGGTCGACCTCGGCCTTACGGACCTCCCAGCCCATCCGTTCGTCCTTGAGCCGCTCGTGCTCCCCGCGCAGCGCGGTCAGCCCGCTCTCGGCTTCGGCCAGCTCCCGCCTCAAATCGGCCAGCCGGGTGTCGCTTCCGGCCAAGGCCTCTTCCTGCTCGGCCCGCTGTCCGTCCAGGGTCACCGAGCGGTCGCCCAGCTCGACGATAAGGCGGTGGAGCGTCTCCTGCTCCGCCTCGGCCGCCCGCATCTCCTCCTGCAGGCCGGACAGCTTGCCGGCCGCGGCGACTTTGCGGACTTCCTGGGACTTGATCCGGGCTTCCAGCCCGCCGATCTTCTCGCGCAGCAGGTCGGTGGCGCCGCGCAGCTCGAGCAGGGACTGGGTCTCGCGGGTGGCCCGCTCCTGGTGCTGGAGGAGCTCCCGCTCCTCGCCCTCGGCCGCTTCGCGCCGCGTCCGCTCTTCGGCCTCCAGGCCGCGCAGCACGGCGGTGTGGCGCTCGGTCTTCTCCAGGAAGCCCTGCCGGTCCATGGCCAGGATCTCGAGGTCATGCCCGATCAGGGCCAGGTCGTTTTCGAGCTTATCCCGCTCGGATTGGGCCAGGGCGGAGCGCTTCTCCAGGTCGACCAGCGTCCGGCGCAGGACGGCCATCTCGGACGCCAGCGCGTCCAGGCGGGCCTCCCGCCGGCCTTGGCCGACTGGGCTTCCTCGAGCTCGCGCGTGGGCTGGACCATGGCCTCTTCCTGAGCCGCCAGCCGCACCTCGAGCTCGCGGATCTCCTGCACGAAGGTGAAGAGGCCCTCCTGGCGCTGGCCCAGCTTGAGCAGTCCGCCGCGAAGCAGCACGTCGCCCTGGGGCGTGATGAAGCTGCGGCCGGGGTGGGCCAGCCAGAGCCGGACGGCGGACCGGATGTCCTTGACGATGAAGGCGTCCTGGAGGAGGGGGAGACGGCCGCCCAGCGCGGCGCCCGACTTGAGGCGCGACTTGAGCCGGCCGAGGACGTCGGGATCGAGCAGGGGGATCTCGCCGTCTCGGCTGTCTTCATTCTCCGGGACGAGCAGGAAGTTGCCGCGCAGCTCTCCGGCGCCCAGGGCATTGAGGACGTCCTGCGGCCGGATGACGAGCGAGCGGGCCTCTTCCTTCCAGAAGACGTCGACGAGCGGGGCGTCGGCGGCGTCGGAGCTGATCATGTCGGCGAAGGCGCCCAGGGCCGAGGGTACGTCGGGGACGGCCGCGGCCTGGCGCTCCTTGGCCTCCAGCTTGCGCAGCGACTGCAGATGGTGGGCCGTGGCGTCGCGCTCGTCCTTGAGGGAGCCCAGCCGCTCGCGCAGGCCGTTGATGAGGCCCACGGTCTCGGTCAGGCGGGCCCTGGCGTCCGCTTCGGCTTGTTCGCGCTCGGCCAGACCGGCCGCGCCGACCGCCTGCTCGGCCTCCGCGGCCTCGCGCTCGGCCGCCTTGCGCTGCAGCCGGTCCGAAGTCTCCTCGCGCCGCGTGCGGAGCTTTTCTTCCTGGCGGAAGATGAGCTCGACCTCTTTTTCGAGCTTGGCCTGCTCGTTGCGGGCCGTAGTCAGCTCGGCCAGCGTCTGGATGGCATCGGCCCGCAGCCGGCCGACCTTGGCCGCCCAAGGGGCGATGCGGGCCTCGGTTTCGCGGTGGGCTTCCTCCAGCCCGGCCGCCTCGGCCTCCTTGCCGGCCAGGGCTTCGGCTTGCGCGGCGGCTTCCTCGCCGTCGCGGACGATCTCTTGCTCCAGGGCCAGGAGCTCGGCCAGCAGCTCGTCCGATCCGGTCGCCGCCCGCCGCCTGAGAATCTCCAGATCCTCGGCCCGGCGCTTCTCGCGGTCCCGCTCGGCCTCGGCCCGGGCGATCTGGGCCTTGAGAGAGTAGAGCCGCTCCTGGCCGGCCTTGAGCGTCTCTTCAAGGTCGCGGGCCTGGCCGCGACGGACGTTGACGGACTTCTCCTCCTCGGCCAGGCGGACGTCCTGGGCCCTCTCCCTTTCCAGGCCTTCGTCGTAACGGGCCTGGACTTCACGCTGGGAAGCCTGGAGCTGGGTGCCGCGGTGCTTGAAATGGAGGACGGTCAGCTCGCGGATCCGCTCCCGGAGCTTGCGGTAGCGCTCCGCGGCGCCGGCCTGGCGGGCCAGGGAGTTGCGGGCCTTGGCCACCTCGGCCAGGATGTCCTCCAGCCGGGTCAGGTTCTGTTCGGTGTCGTCGAGCTTGTGCTCGGCCAGGCGCTTCTTGTCCTTGTAATAGGCCGTGCCCGCGGCCTCCTCGATCAGGGCCCGCTTCTCGACCGGCTTCGAGGTGACGAAGGTGCCGATGGCGCCCTGCTCGATGACGTAGTATTTGTTTTCGGAGATGGACTTCTTCCAGAGCTCTTCCTGGATGTCGCGCAGCCGCACCGTCTTGCCGTTCAGGCGGTACTCGCTCTCGCCCGTCCGGAAGGCCCGGTGGTTGATCTGGAGCTCCTCCTCGGTGTTCTGGAGGACCAGGGTGACGTCGGCCATGCCCATGGAGGGCCGCTTCTGGGTGCCGTTGAAGATGGCGTCCTCGGTCCGTTCGCCGCGGACGGTCTTCTGGCGATGGCCGCCCAGAACCCATTGGATGGCCTCGACGATGTTGCTCTTGCCGGTGCCGTTGGGGCCGATGATGATGGTGATCCCGTGATTGAAGACCACCTTGGTCCTCTCCGGGAAGGTCTTGAAGCCTTGCAGTTCGAGTCGCTTGATGTACATGGGGTTTCGACAGGGGGGTATTGTAGTCGAAAGGGGGGCGGGCCTCAACCCATTCCGTCCGCCGGCGACGAGATTTTTTGCTTGAATTCTGCGGCCGATCATGCCACACTGGACTCAAATGTCGGAAGAGAAGCGGAAATACCTCCGGTTCGAGTGCCTGGTCCCCGTCGAGCTCGTGGAAGTCGACGCGGACGGTCAACCGGGCAATCCCGCCCTCATCGACAACGTCTCGCGCGAAGGCGTCCGGGTCGTCCTCGAGATGGGCATGGATTTCGGCCCCGGCAAGGACCTGACCTTCAAGGTCCATGGCCCCGAAAGCCGGAAGAACTGCTCGCTGAAGGGCGAGATCGTCTGGATCAAGCCCAAAGGCAAGAAAGTCGAGATCGGGCTGCGGATCAAGGACATGGAGAACTGCACCAAGTCCGAGCTACTCGACATGGGCTACGAGCATTGGCGCAAGGACAAGGCCAAGGCCCAGCCCAAGCCCCAGGCCGAAGCTCCCAAGTAGGCCGTCCGGTCCTATCCCATCCCGCCGATTCTCCCGCGGCGTCGCGCGCCAGTTTCCATCGCTCCCAGGACCCTGAATCCGCCGGCTTCCGGCCCGGTTTGATTGACAGGTGCCCTGATTTCGGCTAATTTATGGCCCTCTTCCCCAGGCCAGCGTAGCTCAGTCGGTAGAGCGGCTGATTCGTAATCAGCAGGTCGGAGGTTCGATCCCTCTCGCTGGCTCCAACGACTCTTCCCCTTAGGGCATCCAAATCGCGACCTGGCTTGCGCTTGCCTTCCTGGTCTGAGCTTCGGCGGCCTTGGATCATCGTGCCCTCGGGATCTCCTATCCGGGGCAAGCTTACCCAATCCGAATCTGTTTTTTTGATGGAGTTTTCGAACTCCTTCACGCGCCCCGAGGAATGGCTATGATATACTCCGGGGGGACGGGCCAAGAGCCCCGCCGAGGGGAAGAGTGGACGATGAACAAGCTCGCGAGCGTCGGCCTGTCGCTCTGTTTGGCGGCGGGTCTTTCCTGTGGCCGAAGGGGAGAGCCGCGGCTCGAATGGCCGGAGCCGACCGGCCCGTTCGGAGTCGGGACCGCGTGGTTCTCTTTTGCCGATCCCGAACGGCTGGAAACCTTCACGGCGGACCCGGGGGATCGCCGGGAGATAGCCGTCCGCATCTGGTATCCGGCGGATGTCGGAGGATCCGATGCGCCGTGTCTCTACGCCGCGTCGGCCGAGGCGCCTCCGGCCATGGGGCTTTCCGAGGAAGCGAGGGCGGGACTGGAGCGTTTGCACGAGCGCTTGGCGTCGGTCAGGACCCGCTCTTACAAGAATGCTCCCGTGGCCGCCGAGGGGGGAGCATTCCCCATCGTCCTCTATTCCCACGGCTACTGGGCGGGCATGAACCAAAGCACGATCCTGATGGAGGAGTTGGCCAGCCACGGATACGTCGCCGCGAGCATCGGGCATCCGTTCGAGACGAACAGCTTGACCAAGCCGGATGGCCGCGTCATCCGGTTCGATCCCCGAAATCCCGAATTCATGCTCAGGAGTCGAGAGCGGCAAGCGAATCTGTCGATCGAACGCGCCATCGTCGAAACCTCCGATCCGGACGGGATCGACTCGCTCTTCCGCGAGATCATGAAAGCCCGGCCTAAAACGCAGGAGAGTCTGGGGATATGGGCGGCGGACATCAGTCTCGCGATTGACAAGCTCGAAGAGATGAACCGGAACGGCGGGCGCTTCCAAGGGAAGCTCGACCTCGACGGCATCGGTGTGCTCGGCCATTCCTTCGGCGGCGCCGCGTCCGGACAAGCCGCCCTGACCGATGGCCGGATTGTCGCCGGGATCAACATGGACGGCCTTCAGCTCGGCGACATGATCGATAAGAATATTGGAATCCCCTTTATTTTCATGCACCATGATAATCAGCGGGTTCTGAACCCGAGGCCGAACATCAACCTGTTTCGCCGGGCCAGGGGGCCGGCCTACCTCCTCGTCATTAAAGGAAGCGGCCACTACAATTTCTCGGATTTCTCGCTTCGCATCCTTTCGGAGGTCGTCCCTCTCCCGGAAGGTGCGCTCGGCGGTATCAATGGACGCCGGTGCCTTGAAATCTTGAACGAGGTCGTGGTGACGTTCTTTGACCAATATCTTCGACATGGGGACGGAGCGGCTCTGAAAAAGACGTTGCAGCGATTTCCGGAGATTGATGCCCTCCGGAAAGGGTAAATATCGAAGATTCGGCGATGTCGGGGTCCTACCCGACGCCCTTTCGTCGTCCCTCGCGCTTCGCCCGATCGTCCCGCACAAGCTAGATTCACCGCGACCGATTTTCGGCGCCGGGAAACGGCCCGCCTCGAAAACGGACACGTGCCGTCCGAAACCGGACAGTTCCGTCCGTCTTTCCGTCTTGCCTCCGCCCGGTGGGTGACTCAAATGGTTTGGCATGAACTTTGCTGCATAACGGCGTTAGGAACCTAACGCGATGAGGTAGCCGATGATATCCAAAGCCTTGACCGGAGCCTCGACGAAGCCGATCGTCCTGGCCATCCTGAAGAGGGGGGAGAGCTACGGCTACGAGATCATCCAGCGGGTCCGCGACATGACGGGCGGACGACTGGACTGGTCCGAGCCCATGCTCTATCCGTTCCTGAAGCGCCTGGAGCGGGACGGCCTGATCGCATCCCGCTGGCGGCTTTCGGACAAGGGACCGCTTCGGAAGTACTACAAGCTGACCAAGAAGGGCCTGGAGGAGCTGGAGCTGGAAAAGAGCCAATGGCTGACCGTCCATTCGGCTCTAACCTCGCTCTGGCTGCCCCTGGCCGAAAAGCGTTGAGTCGGCCTCTTCTCGTCCCTTAAGGAGAATGGATGATGTTCGATCTGGAAAAAGCGATCGATGGATGGAAGCGGACGATGCGGCGGAGCCCGTCGATCGAGGAAGGCGACCTGGCCGAGCTTGAACGCTACCTGAGGGACAAGGTCGAGGATCTCGGCCGGGACGGCCTCGGACCGGAGGAGGCCTTCCGGACGGCGGAGGCGGAATTCGAAAAAGCCGCGAGCCTCGACATCGCCTACGGCCACGCCCGGGCCGCCCGGCCCGCCCGTCGCTTTCCCTGGCGGCCATCGCGGTTCCAGCCCGACCTCGTGCGGAGCCATGTCCGAATCGCCCTGCGGCGCCTTTGGCGCCAGAAGGCCTTCTCGCTGATCAACGTCGGCGGGCTGGCCCTCGGGCTGGCCTGCGCCCTGCTCATCTTCCTCTGGGTCCGGGACGAGCTGGGCTTCGACCGGTTCCATGTCCAGGCGGACCGCATCTTCGGGTCGTCTCGTCGACTTCCGACGACGGATCGCCGACCAACGCCAACGCGCCTTCGGCCTGGGCCCGGCCCTGAAGAAGGACTTCCCGGAAGTCCTGGAGACGGTGCGGATCAAGAAGATGGACCAGAACCCCAAGCGGTACGTGGGCTACCGGGACAAGAAGTTCTACGAGCCGCGGCTCTTCTTCGCCGAGCCGTCCGTCTTCTCGGTCTTCGATTTCCCGCTGCTCAACGGCGACCCGGCCACCGCCCTCAAGGACCCCGGCTCCGTCGTCCTGACCGAGGAGATGGCCGCAAAGTATTTCGGGGCCGAGGAGCCGATGGGCCGGATCATCGAGAGCGATCCTTACGGCACGGGCACGCTCATGCTCTTCCGGGTCACGGGGGTCGCCCGCAACGTCCCCCGCCGCTCCCACTTCCACTTCGACTTTCTGGCCTCCTACGCCAGCCTGCACGGAGGACACGCAGGCTCTTCGCTCCATCTACCAGCACTACACCTACGCCCTGCTCAGGAATCCGGCTGCGGCCGGCCCTCCGGCCCCGGCTGTCTCGATTTCCTCAAGAGAAACTGAGCCCGGATCCCTGGTACTCGATCGGCCTGCAGCCGCTGCTCGACATCCACCTGCGTTCGGGCCTGCGATCGGAGATCGAGCCGGCGGGCAGATTCTGGACGTCTACGTGTTCTCGGCGATCGCCCTGGTCGTCCTCCTGATCGCCTGCATCAACTTCATGAACCTGTCGACGGCCCGCTCCGCCCAGAGGGCCAAGGAGGTCGGCATCCGCAAGGCCGTCGGTGCCCCGAGGCCAAGCTCGTCCGCCAGTTCATCGGCGAGGCCCTGTCGATCAGCGCTGGTCCGACCGGTGGCGGCCGTCCTGCTCGTCCTGCTCGCTCCTGCCCGGGTTCAACCGGCTCTGGGGCAAGGACCTGACGGCCGCCTCGCTGGCCGCGCCGGCGTTCCTGCTGGCCGCGGCGGCCGTGGCTCTCCTGGTCGGGTTCGTTTCCGGGACATACCCGGCCTTCTACCTGTCCGCGCTCCGGCCGGTCCAGGCCCTCAGGGCGAGGTCCGTCGCCTCCCGCTCCGCAGGCCGTCCTGCGCCGGGGACTCGTCGTCTTCCAGTTCACCCTGTCCATCGGGATCATCTGCGCCACTCTGGTCATCCGGGACCAGATGCGGTTCGTCCAGACCCGGGATGTCGGATACCGGCGGGATCAGATCGTGGCCATTCCCTTGAACAAGGAGATCCGGCGGAGCTTCGACGGCTTCAGGAGCCGAGCTGCTGCGGAGCCTCGCCGTCGAGAACGCCGCGACGTCGGACTTCGTCCCGACCGTGGGAAGATCCTACTCCCCGATGAACTTCGAGGGCGGGGAGGAGGGCACACCCAGGTCGTCTATGCGGTCGACAAGGATTTCGCCGCGACCTACGGGCTGCAGCTCCTGGCGGGCCGGTGGATCGCGCGAACCCCCACCGCAGCCGGGCCTTCCGAGATGCTGATCGGCGAGCTGAGCGCCCGGCGGGCCGGATACGCCTCGCCGCGGGACGCGATCGGAAAGCGCGTCGATATCACGACGCCGGACGGGCGCGACAGCGCGCGGATCGTCGGCGTCGTCAAGGACATCCTTATCGCCTCGCTCCACCAGCCTCCCGATCCTCTCGTCTATATAGCCGCCCCGATCGACCGGCACGAGTTCATCTCCTTGCGCATCCGGGCCGACCGGGCCGCCGAAGCCTTGGCCCACGTCCAGAGGGCTTGGCGGAGGATGGCGCCCTCTTATCCGCTGGATTATTTCTTCCTGGACGAGAGCTTCGCGCAGCTGCATCAAGCCGAGAGGAGGATGAGCCGGATCTTCGTCGTCTTCTCCGGACTGGCCGTCGCCATCGCCTGCCTGGGCCTTTTCGGGCTGGCCGCCCACATGGCCGAACGGAGGACCAAGGAGATCGGCATCCGCAAGATCCTGGGCGCGTCGACGGCGGCCCTTTACGTCTGCCTCTCGCGGGACCTGCTCAAATGGGTCGTCTTGGCCAACGTGTTCGCCTGGCCGATCGCCTTCACCGTCATGCAGACCTGGCTGCGGAATTTCGCCTTCCGGATCCGCATCGGCTGGTGGGTCTTCCCCCTGGGCGCCGGCCTGGCCCTGGTCGTGGCCGCCCTGACGGTCGGCTCGCAGACCCTGCGGGCGGTTCGCCGCAATCCCGTCGATTCCCTCCGCTACGAGTGAGCGTCGGCCCGTCGACCTTCAGCCGCAGGAGAAGAAGGAGATCCTCATCGACTTCGTCGTCGAATACTCGCGGGACGCGACGATCAGCGGGCTGTGAGCGGCCCGACCCGGCTTCCGCAAACACCCTCCGGGGGTTGCCGGGACGCGGTAAACCCGCTATCCTGTCCCCGGCCGGAGGTGCCTCGATGAGCTACGATTTCAGCGACAAGAAGCCGATCCTGGACCCCGACACTTTCATCGCCGATGGGGCCCGGATCGTCGGCGCCGTGACCCTCAAGGCCGGCGCCAGCGTCTGGTATAACAGCGTCCTGAGGGCGGACGTGGCCGACATCGTCATCGGCGCGGACTCCAACATCCAGGACAACTGCACCGTTCACGTCGACTTCGGCTGCGGCACCACCCTGGGGGACAGAGTGACGGTCGGGCATGGGGCCATCCTCCACGCCTGCACCGTCGAGGACGACTGCATCATCGGCATGGGGGCCATCATTCTGGATGGAGCCGTCATCAGGAAGGGGACGATCGTGGCCGCGGGCACCCTGGTTCCGCCCCGCAAGACATACCCGGCGGGCTCGCTCGTCCTCGGCTCGCCGGGCGCGGTTGCCCGGATGCTCAGCCAGGAGGAGGTCCGGCACAACGCCGACCATGCCCGGTCCTATGTGGAATTTTGGCGGGCTTACCGGGCCAAGGGTATCGGCCAGGTGCCTGTCAGACCGGCCGGGCCGCGTTGACTCCGTCTCTGACTCCGTGTTAATCTTCGGCCATCCCGGACGGGGAGGGCTCTATGATCCAATTCCTCGGTTCCAAGCTCCGCAAAGCCAGGGAAAAGATGGGCTTGAGCCAGACTGCCTTTGCCCGCGCCTTGGGGTATTCGGCCGAATACATCTCCTACCTGGAAGCGGGCAAACGGACCCCCAGTTTCGCCGCCCTCGGCCGCATCGCGACCTTTCTCAACCGCGAAGTCTCCTATTTCTTCTACGAGAAGGAGCCCGGGCCCGACGCCCTGGCCCTGCTCTTCCGGGCGGACGCGGTGGACGACCGGGCCAGGGAGGAGCTGCAGAGGTTTCGCCGCTACTGCGACGACTACCTCAAGCTCGAGGCCGTCACCGGGCGCCGGCTGGAGCTGGCGCCGCTCTACGGCCTCCTCCCGCCCGAGCGCATGGCCGACGAGGAGCGCCGCCGGCTGGGGCTCGGCGATGAGCCCGTCCGCGACGTCTTCGCCCTGTTCGAGGCCAATGGGCTGCGCATCCTGCGCATGCCCATGCCCGAGGATTCGCGGGTCTCGGGCGTCTTCGTCTACCTCGAAGCCAAGCAGGCCGCCTTCGCCCTGGTCAACTCGGCCCAAGCCTTCGGACGCCAGGTCTTCAGCGCGGCCCATGAGTACTGCCACTACCTCAAGGACCGCAACGAAGGCCCGGTCATCGACAATCCGGACGTCTTTGTCGACGACTATGTCGAGCTCTATCACCCGCGCGAGCAGTACGCCCAGGCCTTCGCCGCCCGCTTCCTGATGCCGCCCAGCCGCGTACGCGACCTCGTGGACAAGGAATTCCGGACGCGCCGGGTCCACTACGACGAGGCCCTCTACCTCAAGCGGTACTTCGGCGTCAGCATGCTGGCCATGCTGCGGACGCTGCGTGACCTGGATTTCGTGGACAAGGCCCAGTTCGACGAGTATGTCCGGCGCGATCCGGCCCCGCGCGAGAAAGAGCTCTTCGGCCTGGGTGATGACGAGGCCGGCTACGACCCCGACGAGAGGGCTGCCGCCCGGACCGGTATGGTCAGCGGCCTCCTGTTCAAGTGGAAAAAGCGGCCGATCACCTCGGACCGCTACAAGCTTCTGCAGGAGGACGCGGCCCGCCGCATCGCCGGCGGCAAGGGGCTGAAGAAGGGCGTGCAGACCAGCCTGCCCACGCCCGAGGATTAACCCCGGAGGAAAGACCCATGAGCAAGACAACCAAGATCATCGTCATCTTCCTGCTGATCGATGCCCTGGGCATCGGCGGCTACCTCCTCTACCGCGGCGTCAAAGGCGGCGGATCGAAGGCGGCGGACGTCCCCTGGACGACCATCGACGAAGCTTACCCGCCCGCCAACGCGGTGGAGGAATTCATCAAGACGGACGCGAATAACAGGGGCGCCTTGCCGGTCTACATCCGCGCCTACGGCAAGGATGCCAAGATCCTGCGCAAGTTCAAGGGCCGGGAATTCGCCCGGCCCAACGAGCGGGTCTTGGCCCTCTTCTTCAAGAGCCTGGACGACTGGATGGTCGTGGACATCAAATATAAGACCGAGAGCGAGCGTGAAGTCGTGCGCACCTTGCTCTACGTTCTTGACGGCGGCCAGTGGAAGGTGGGGGACACGGGGACCCTGGTGGAATAGGCCTCGACCCGTCGAACCCCCGCCGATGTCCGAGCCCTTCGAGCCCCGATCCCGCCGCCTCCTGGCCATCGCCAAGGAAGGGTTGACCTACAGCCGCGACCCGTTCGACAAGGTCCGCTACGAGAAGCTGCGCGAGCTGGCCGCGGAGATGGCGGCGGACGAATCGGGGTGCGATCCGGCCGTTGTCCGGGGCGTGTTCTCCGCCGAGGAAGGCTACCCGACGCCCAAAGTGGAGGTTCGCGGGGTCGCCTTCCGCGACGATCGCATCCTCCTGGTTGCGGAGCGGACGGACGGCGGGCGCTGGACCTTGCCGGGAGGGTGGGCCGATCTGGGCTGCGACCCCTGCGGAGAACGTCGTTCGCGAGGTCCTCGAGGAGACCGGGTTCGAAACCAGGGCCGAGCGCCTGCTGGCCGTCTACGATCGTGACCGCCAGGGCCATACGCGTCGCTATTTTTCCTGCTATAAGCTGTATTTTCTCTGTCAGATCCTGGGCGGGGCGGCGGCCGCGAGCCTGGAGACGCAGGCCGTCGATTTCTTTCCCGAGGACGACTTGCCGCCTTTTTCGACCGACCGGGTGACCGAGCGCCAGGTCCGGCGCATGTTCGAGCTCCGGCGGCGGCCCGAGCTGGGCCCCGACTTCGACTGAGGCCACGGTACCGGTCAGGTTTCCCGCGTGTCCATGATGCGCAGGATCTCCTCGAGCTCGTCCCTGGAGAAGGTCGGGAAGCCCTGCTTGTCCATCTCGCTGTCGACCTGGCACCGCAGGAAGCCCCTGATGACGTCGGCGATGCTCTCCCTGCGGGCCGCAGCGGCGGACTTGAGCCTCGTGTAGAGGTCGTCGTCCAGAAGGATATGAAGTCTTTTCATCAATCGCCCCTGAAATCGAATGTACATGTCCGGCCCCCGTATGTCAATCGCCGATTGTGGGGGCCCTTGGGCCCGCACCGGACCGACGCCTATTAAGACGTCTCCGGGGCCGGCTTTCTCTCACGGACGCTATGGATTTGACCGAAATGATTCGGCGGAGTTTTTTTAAAGAACCGTGATCTCGAGCATCCGCTCGATCCGGAAGTGGCGGATGTCCTCGCGCTCATAGCACCAGGCCCGCAGCCCCTCGAACCGCTTGCCCCCGTACTCCATCGGCTCCAGGCATTCCGGCCGGATGCGGCGGCGGCTCTTGGTGTCGTCGGGCTTGAGGTAGACGATCTGGAGCGCCCGCCCCTCGGCGATGGCCTCTTCGATCAGGCGGCGCTTCTCGGCGTAGGCCAGCCGTTCGTCGGACCTTCGGTATTGGAATCCGGTCAGGAACCGGACCACCCGCCAGTCCATGCGGATATGCTCGCGGCGGATGGGCTTGCGCAGAACCAGCCCCTCGAAGGTCGTACAACGGCTCAAAGCCACGTAGACTTGGCCGTGGGCGAAGGTGCCCCGACCGACGTCGACGATGACCCGGTCGAAGGTCTTGCCCTGGCTTTTATGGATGGTCACCGCCCAGGCCAGCTTGAGCGGGTGCTGGGTGAAGGCGCCGACCGCCTCGCTGACGATGCGGTCGCCCTCCCGGTCGTAGGCGAAGCGGAACAGCTCCCAGACGTTCGGCCCGATGTCCACGATGGTGCCGTCCTGGAGCTCGACCTCGACGACGTCGGCAGTACCCGTCTCCCGGACCACGTCGAGAACCTTGCCGATCGTCCCGTTGACCCAGCGGCCCTGCGGGTCGTTGGTCAGCAGCATGACCTGCGCGCCCCGCTTGAGCTCGAGCCGCTCGTCCGTGGGCAGCGAGGTCCGGTCGAACTCCCCCTCGATGAAGCCGTCGAAAGAGAAGGTCTCGCCGTCCAGGGTTTCCAGCGTCTCGCGGTTGCGCTGGAAGGCCTGGTCGTTGGTGCTGGTCAGGGTGATGTACAGGGTGCCCGCGGGCGGCTTGAACTCGGGGTCGAGCCGGGCGTTCAGTCGCTCCAGGTCGGCCTCGCTGATGGAGCGGTTGCGGATGGCGTTGAGCAGGTGGATGAATTCGGCTTCGCTCTGGCGGTAGATCTTCTCCAGCTCGATGAATTCCATCGGGTAGCCGCCGTCGGCAAGCGTCCGGGCCGAGAAGAAGTAGGGCGACTCGTAGGGCGAGCCGCCGCCGGCATCGAACAGGGCCCGGTCGTGGGATGTGACCACGGGCGGCAGCTGGTAGAGGTCGCCGATGAAGACCATCTGGAGGCCGCCGAAGCGGCGCTTGGGCAGCGGTCCGTTCAGACGCAAGAACTTTTCCACACAGTCGAGCAGGTCGGCCCGGACCATCGAGACCTCGTCGATGATCACGGTGTCGAGGTTCCGGTAGAGCTCGCCCTCCGGGCCGCGGGCCTTGGCCTTGGGCAGGGCCTTGACGCCCTCCAGGGTCACGTCGGGCTTGAACCGGCAGAAGGAGTGGAGGGTCTGGCCGCGGACATTTAAGGCGGCCACTCCGGTCGGAGCCAAAACGGCGACGCGCTTACGGGTCGTTCTTCGGAAGTGGTCGAGCAGGGTGGATTTGCCCGTCCCGGCCCGTCCGGTGATGAAGAGGGCTTTGTCGGTGGTCTCAAGGATTTCGAGGGCCCGGCCGAACGCGGGGTTGATCTCCAGTCCGGACGCGGTCCGGGGGAGGGCGGCGGGGCGGGGTTTCCTGGCCATCGGACTCCGGCCATTATACCCCCGGGTCGGGACGGAAACGAGGTTCAGAAGGCGCAGGCGCCCTTTTTATTCTTCTCGTAGTACTTCTGGTGGTATTCCTCGGCCCGCCAGAACTCGCCGGCGGGGATGATTTCGGTCACGATCCGGCCGCGGTAGAGGCCGTCCTTCTCCAGCTCGGCCTTGACCTTCTCGGCCGCGGCCTTCTGGGCCGGCCCGTCGACGAAGATGACCGAGCGGTACTGGGTGCCGATGTCGGGGCCCTGGCGATTGAGCTGGGTCGGGTCGTGCAGGGCGAAGAACTTGCGGACCAGGTCCTCGTAGCCGATCCGGGCCGGATCGAACGTCACCTGGACGGCTTCGGCGTGGCCGGTGTCGTCGGAGCAGACCTGCTTGTAGGTGGGATTGCGGACCGATCCGCCGGCGTAGCCCGCGGCCGTCGAGAGCACGCCTTCGACCAGGCCGAGCTTGTATTCGACCCCCCAAAAGCAGCCGGCGGCGAAAGTAGCCACCTCGGTCTTGGCCTCGGCCCCGGCGGTCTGGAAGATCATGGCCGCGGAGTTGATGCAATAGTGCCGGCCGGAAGGGGCGGGGCCGTCGTCGAAGACGTGGCCCAGGTGGGCGCCGCAGGCCGAGCATCGGACTTCGGTTCGGAGCATCCCCAAGGATGCGTCCTCGCGGTATTCCACGTTGGCCTCGGAAAAGGGAGCGGTGAAGGAGGGCCAGCCGGTCCCGTGCTCATACTTCGTCTCGGAGGTGAACAGGGCGGCTCCGCAGGCGGCGCATAGGTACGAGCCCTTCTCCCAGAAGTCGTTATAACGGCCCGAGAAGGGAGCTTCGGTGCCGCACTGGATCATGACCTTGTATTGTTCGGGCGTCAGGGACTGTTTCCACTCGGCGTCCGTCTTGCTGAACCTTGGGGGGCATCGTCGCTTCTCCTTTTCCCGTCTGGAGTCCGGGAAGGGGTGCGGAAATCATCAAGGCGTTCAAGCCTTTCCAGCCGGACCAGGCCAGCAGCAGGCTGGCTATCCCGATCAGCGCCTTTTGGCGTATGTTCATGACGGGCTCCTAATCTATTTAAATCCTATAGTAATAATATAGATTAAAAATCCGAAAAAGCAAGCCGGGCCGGGCCCGGATGGAGGACGGGGCGGGAGGGAGAGGGGAATCAGGCCGGAGTCGGGGCGGTGATGCCCTGCAGCCACTCGTCCAGCTTGGCGGCGGGCAGGAAGCCTATGGCCCGGTCCTTCTCCGCACCCTTGGCGAAGACGATCAGAGTGGGAATGGCCTGGATGCCGTGCTTCATGGCCGTGGCGCCGTTCTCGTCGGTGTCGAGCTTGGCGAACTGGACCTTCCCGGCCCAGCGCTCGGAAGCGGCCTCGAGGACCGGGGCCATCATCCGGCAGGGCCCGCACCAGGGGGCCCAGAAGTCGACCACCACGGGGAGGTCGGACTTCAGAACGTCGGTATCGAACGAAGCGTCGGTGACGTGAGCGATCGTGGACATGGTATTCAGTCTCCTTCCATGGCTATACGTAGGATGCGGGAAACGCGGTCGTCGGCGATCCGGTAGCAGACCCGGGTGTGTTCCCGGCGGCCCTCGATGAGGCCGGCGTCCTTGAGGATGCGCAGGTGCTGCGAGACGTTGGGCTGGGACAAGCCCAGGCATTTTTCGACGTCGGATACGCAGCGCTCGTTCTCCATCAGACGCTTCAGCAACAAGAGTCGGGCGGGGTGAGCCAGGGCCTTGAACGTCTTGGCCAAGGGGCCGAGCTCGGTGATAGCTGACTTCATAGGCGTTCTCCCGATCATTTCATCATCATTATATATTAAAAATTGAATATGTCAAGCCTTAAAAAAGGTTCATCTCCCATCTCCGGGAAAAAGTCGCGGATAGGGGTATCGGCCAACGGCGAAATCGCAAGGCCGGCGCCTTTTTCCATAACTCTCTGAGGGAAGCCAGCGGCCGCCGAGGACTGTTTGAGCCAGGAAAGAACAATCGAAGAAGAGACAGAGTGGGAGGGCATGCAAGTCAGTCCTGACGAACACGCGAGTTCCGAGGCGCCGAAGAGAGCTGTGGGAAAAGGCGAGAAGAGGCCGCAGCCGCCGGGACGATACCCCTGGCCGCGTTTCCCGGAGATGGGAGCTGAACAAAAAAGCCCCCATGCCGCCCCAGCGGTCGGGACGACATGAGGGCTGTCGGTCTTCGGAGTCGCCCCCGACTACTTCTTCTCGGGCTCCTTCTTGTCGTCCTTCTTCTCGGCCGGCTTGGGCTCCTCGACCTTCCAGCGCTTGGCCTGCTCCTTGAGCGCGTCCTTGAGCTTGAGGTAGGGGATGCCCTCGGTCATCCAGGCCGGGGCGGGCTTGCCCATCAGCCAGTGGTCGAACCACTCCTTCATCCGGACCGTGTAGTCCTTCATGTTGGCCGGCTTGACCAGGCCGTGGTTCTCGCCCACGTACTGCAGCATGATGACCGGCTTTTTCATCCGGCGCAGGGTGTTGTAGTACTCGATGCCCTGGTTCCAGTCGACCGCGCCGTCCTTATCGTTGTGCAGGATGATGAGCGGGGTATTGACCTTGGTCGCGTGATAGACGGGGGAGTTCCTCTGGTAGGCCTCCAGGTTGTCCCAGTAGCCGCCCAGGAAGCGGCCTTGGGAGCTCTCGAAGATGGCCATGTTGCCCGAGCCCGAGTTGAAGTAGATCGAGCTGTACATGCTGATCATGTTGGTCAGCGGGGCGCCGGCCACGGCGGCGGCGAAGTCGGCCTGGGTGACCAGGAAAGCGGTCTGGTAGCCGCCCCAGGAATGGCCGGTCAGGCCGACCTTGGCCCGGTCGACCACACCGGCCGCGACCGCCGCTTCGAGGGCCGGCAGGACGCACCAGGCCGCGCTCATGCCGGGATCGTTGATCTTGTAGGTGATGTCCGGCATCAGCACGGCGTAGCCGTTGCTGGTATAGACGGACTTGTTGAACCCGTTGAAGGAGGGCAGGGTGTAGCGATTGAGCCCCTGCGACGACTTCTCGTAATAGTAGACGATGGTCGGGTATCTCTTGCCCTTCTCGTAGTTGGCCGGCAGGAAGAGGGCGGCCTGCAGCTTGACGTCCTTGCCGCTCTTGGGGTCCATCTTGTAGTCGAGGAGCATCTGGCCGCTGGACCAGAGGAAGTCCTTCTGCCCGGCCGCGACGTCGGTGATCTTGCGCCCGTTCTGCAGGAGCGCGTCGGCGATGTAGACGTCCGAGTAATCCTTGTAGGTGTCGCGGGAGTAATAGTAGACCTCGGCCTTGCGGGCCTTGAGCCGGGCCGCCGAATCCGGCCTCGTCCCAAAGCAGGACCTTGACGCCCGGCTGACCTTTCTCCAGGCGGCCGATCCCGGCCTTCTTGGTCCATTCGCCGTACATCGGGACGTAGAGCGGCTTGGCCAGGTTGATCCCTTTATCGTCGGGGTCGAGCGAGCTGAGGCTGCGGTAGCGGATCTGGTCCTCGCGGCCGTTGACGGTCAGGTTGACGGCCGTCCCGCCGTGGACCGGGACTTTCCAGATGTCCCAGCCGTCGCTGAGCAGGGCGAAGAGGCCGTCCTCGGACCAGCCGACCGGGTAGTCGGGAGGATTCTTGACGTTGTGGTCGTCGTCCTCGTTGACGAAGTCGGCGGGAACACCTTTGGTGATGGGGTAGGACTTGCCGGTGGCGAACTCGTAGGTGAAGAACGTACCGTCTTCATAGCCGAGGAGATGGCTGCCGTCGGTGGAGATGGAGAAGGAGTAGCGGCTTTTCTTGAGGGCCGGCTTGCGGGCCCCGGTCGTCATGTCGATGACCACGACGTCGCGGTGGCGGCGGCCGTCCAGGTTGCCGTCAAGCTCGTACTCCCGGTCGTCATAGCCGACCGCCCAGCGCTGCCGGGGGGCGATCAGGATGGTCCGCAGCTCGTCGTCGGCCAGTCGGATGAAGGTCTTCTCCTTGAGCCGGTACTCGGCGGCGTAGCTGAAGGTCCCGTCGCGGCCGGCCTCGACCTGCTGCTGCGACTGCAACCGCTTGTCCAGGCCGTGCCAAAGGACGAGGTCGGGGAGGTCCTCATCAGCCGCTTCGGCAGCCCCGGCGCCGGCACCGCCGGCGGGCGGGGCAACTGCGGCGGCCGCGGGAGCGGCGCCGTCGCCCTTCTTTTTGAGCTCGTGGATGCCGAAGATGAGGGCATCCAGGGAATCGGTCCATTGCGGCGTCCGGTTGGGGGAGATCGACATCCCGGCCGGGAAGGCCTTGTCGTCCTTGGGGTCGTAGACCGTCTTCAGGACCGGTCCCGGGACGAATCCGGTGAATCCGACTGCGGCGTAGAGCTTGTCCTCGAAGGCCTTGTCCGTCTTGCCCTTGAGGCAAGCCAGGCCGTCGCCTTTCTCGGTCCAGGCCAGGCCCTTGTATGTCGCTTTGTCGCTGTCCAGGGTCTGGATCAGGCCGTCGGACATGCGGCGAAGCAGGACGCCGTTGCCCGCCTGGCCGTAGGCGTCGATCAGCAGGGCCAGCCAGCGGCCCTTCTTTTCGAAGGCGAACTCGGCCACGTTGCCCAGGACGAGCTCCTTGCCCGTGGCCAGCTCGCGCAGGATGAGGTCGGATCCGATCCACTTGTCCTTCTCGCGCTCCTGGCCCTCGGGGGCGGCCTTGTGCAGGACGATCCAGCCGGGATTTTCCGGCGCGAACTGGAAGGCCCGGATCTTGTCGTACTCGACCTTCTCGCCCGTGGACAGGTTGAGGACGGCGGCCTTGGTGTAGGCGCGGCCGCGGCTCTGGCGGAGCTTTCTGGCTTCCTTGGCCTCGAGGTTGATCATGAAAGCGGCGAACTTGCCGTCCTCGGAGATGCCCAGCTGGCCGAAGCGGCCTTCGCCGATGGGAAAGCGGTATTCCTTGTCGCCCTTGGTCTGGCGGAAGACGACTTCGCCGTCGCCTTCGAGCGGGACGTGACGGTAGCCGAACCACGAGCCGTCGGCCGAGAGGCCCGAGCCGCCCTGGGTCTTCCAGGCCAGGATGTCGCGCAGCTCGATGGGCCGCGGGACGGCTTTGACGGCCGGGGCCTGCGGCGCCGCCGGCGCGGGTGGGGTCTGGGCCTGTACGGCCCGAGTGACGCCGGCCGCGAACAGGATGACGAAAATCCCGAGCATCGTACGTTTGAACAAAGTATGCCTCCTTAAAGCATCGTCGTCGACTCCGCCCATCATAAGCCAAAAACCGAGGTTCAGGCAATCCGATGGGAACGCTTCCTCAGCACGGCCCGGATATGTTAGAGTACCGGATCGTTCAGGCGACGGAATTGACTGAGGAGACGCGACCCGAGATGGAACGGATCAGCCTGCGGACGCGATTGGATGCCCGGCGCGGCGGCCCCGCGGGGGAGGCCCCCTTCCTCGTCTTGGCGGAGATCGTCCCGGAGCCCGGGCACGGTTTGGAAGGCTTCAAGTCCTTCTTGGATGCGGCCGCGGCCGGCGCGGACAAGATGCCGTCGGGGTTCGCCCTGGCCGGCGTCACCATCCCGCAGAGCCCGGGCGGGGTAGCCTCCCTGAGCCCGGCCGACATCTTCGCCGCGCTCGACAAGCAGGGCCTGTGGGGCTTTCTCGACGTCGTCCCGCACGCAACCGCCAAGGATCACAATGCCGACGGCCTGCGTGCTTACCTGCTCGGCCTGCGGGCCCTGGGCCTGGACAGCGTCCTGGCGCTGACGGGGGATAAGCCGGTTTCCTCCGGCGGCGTCTTCGACGTCGATGTCCTGGGGCTCCTCCGGCTGATCCGCGAGATCAATCACGCCTCCTGGGCGGCCTCCGGGCCGGGCCGGTTCGACCGGGTTCATCGCTTTCTGGCCCTGGCCGCCGTCTCGCCCTTCAAGTACACCGAGGCCTCCCAGCGGCAGCAGTATTTCAAGCTGAAAAAAAAGCTGGCCGCCGGGGCCGAAGCCCTGATCACCCAGATGGGCTGGGATTCGCGCAAGAGCGAAGAGCTGTTCCAATACCTGGCCGAGGAAGGAATCGACGTCCCCGTCTTCGGCAACGTCTTCTTCCTGACCGCGCGCAGCTCCGCGCCCCGTCTCATGGCCGAAGGCAAGCTGCCCGGCTGCTATGTCAGCCCGGCGCTGTTCGAGGCGGTTGCGGGCGAGAAGGCGGATGCGGCCGTCGAACGGGCCGCCCTGCAGACGGCCATGTACCGCGACCTGGGCGCGGCGGGCGCGGACCTGGGCGGCCTGCCGGACTACGGCGTCCTGGCCGCGGTGCTCGCCCGAGCGGCCGAGATCGGTCCCGATTGGCGCCGCTCCCGGAACAAGCTCGATTTCGGACCGGTTCGCCGTCCCGGTTCGCCCGCAGCTTTCTATCTCTACGGCCAGGACGGCCGCCCGGTGCCCGTGTCGCGCCCCAAGCCGCCGGCGGGGAAGCGCGCTTTCGACCTGGCCCATCGGACCCTCCTGACGCCGGGGCGGGGCGCTTACGGAGCCGTCAAGGCGGTTCTCGGCGCTTCGGCCTCTGTCCGCAAGGGCCGCGGCTTCGTCTATGCCGCAACACTCGCCGCCGAATCCGCCGCCAAGTCGCTGCTCTTCGGCTGCCAAGAATGCGGCGACTGCTATCTGCCCGAGAACTTCGGTCTCTGCACCCTGGGCCGATGCGAAAAAGGCCTGTCCAATCCTCCCTGCGGCGACGCCGATCCGCTCGGCCGCTGCGGCACCAACCCGGACCGCATCTGCGTCGGCGAGACGATCTACCGCGCCGCGGCGAGCGAAGGTCCGTCCGGGTTGAAGCGCCTGGAGCGCACGTCCAATCCGGACCGCATCCCGGCCCTGGCCCACACCGCGTCCCTCCCGAACTATTACCTGGGCAAGGATCACGCCCGGCCCCGGGCCCTGATTCAGATCGGCGAGCTCCTGCACGGCAGCATCCCCAGGACGGCGGCGGCCATGAGCGAGGTCCTGGCCTTGGGCGAGGGCGGCCTGCTGCGGCCGGGGGGCGCGCGCGACTACCTGCTCTCGCTCGTCGAGGCCCAGGTCGAGCACGGCGCGGACTACATCGACGTCAACGTGGACGCCTTCGGGGGGGCCGACCTCGAGGCCCGCAAACGGATGATGGCCGACTACGTCCGGTTTGTCCGGGCCAACGCCGCCGGGCGCCCGGTCTGTGTCGACAGCGGTTCGCCCGACGTGCTGGAAGCCGGGCTGGCCGCCTGGTACGACGGTGCGCCGGCCGGAATCGCGGTCCCGCTGGTCAACGCCGTCAAAACCTACACCATGGACCGGCTGCTTCCGCTGCGCGCCCGCTGCGCCTTCAAATTCATCGGCATGCTCGTGGACGAGAAGCATGCCGGCCACGAGGGCGTCTACAGCGTCGAGGAGCTGCACCAGATGGCGCGGGAGCTCGTCCGCGCCGCCCGGGCCCAGGGCGGCTTCCTCGCTTCCGACATCTTCATCGATTCGACCGTCTTCCCTCTGGCCATCGACATGCCCATGGCGCCCGACACGCCGGGCTATACCTACCGGACATTCGCCACCATCCGACGGATCCGGAAGGATCCGGAGCTTCGCGGCGTCCATATCTCGCTCGGCGTCACCAACGCGGTGCGCGACCTGCCCGGCCGCCGCACGGGCGTTTGCCGGGCCTATCTGGCGGCCGCCCGGCGGCGCGGACTGGATACGGCCATCGTCAACGTTCTGCACGACTACGAGGACCACGCTGCGGCGCCCGAGCTGACCGCCTTCGTGGAGGCTTTCGCCGACCAGGACGGCAGCCCCGGGGCCGGCCAAAAGGCCATCGACGCGATGATGGCCTTCTGCCGATCCAACCGCAAGCGTCGGGCTTGAGCCTTTCGGCCCGGGCGTTATAACGTTCAGGCCGTCTCCGTCGTATCCGATAGGGGAGGAGATCACCATGCCCGACCGCCCGTCGTCCCGTGTCCGCAACCGCCTGGCTGCCGCCTGTCTGATCGTAGGAGCCCTGGCGGCCTGTTCCAACGCCGGCCGTGCGCCTGTCGTGGCCGGGCCGGATCCCGCCGTCGTGGAGGCCCGACTGGCCGAGGCCGCGGGAGCCGTCAGCCGGGGATCCTATGTCGGCTTCAAGCGCGCGGCGGCGATCTACAAGGAGCTTTCCGCGACACCCCGCATCGCCGGCCGGGTGGCCGAAGCCTACCTTCGGACCTTGATCCTCCTGCAGATCCGCGAACGCCAGATCGGGATCGCTCTCAGCCCCACAACGGAGGTTGCCCGCGCGCTTCTCCGGGCCCATCCGAATCTGGCCTCCTATGCCACTCTCGTCGATCAGGCCCAATGGGCCTCGCTGCCGTCGCGGGGCATCCAGACCGACATCCGCACCTCCCCGATAGCGATGGCCGGCCGGACCCAGCAGGATTTCGAGAAAGCCTTGGCCGAGGCAAAGGCCAGGCGGACCGAGCTGCGGGCCAAGACGGCCAGCAACGATTTTGACGCTTATGCCTACCTGTTCCTTTACGCCTCGATGGCCTCCATGAGGGAGGGGCAGGAGGACTTCTCGCCCATCTACGCGCTCCACCCCGAGTCGCCGCTCATGCGCTACATGAACGCCACCCGTTACCGGAGGGAGAATCCCGAGCTGCTGAAGAAGCTGGCCGAAGACGATCCCGAGTTCTACGAAGCCTACTTCCACCTGGGCGAGCTGGCGCTGGGGGAGAGGAACATCCTGTCTGCCGAGACGGAATTCCTCAAAGCCGAGAAGGGCCTTCAGGATTCGCCGCAGGTCTGCATCTACCTGGCCAGCATCTACACGGTCACCGAGGAGCTCGAAAAAAGCCTGATTTACTACGACCGGACGCTGGCCCTGTCGCCCGAGTACAGGGATGCCCTGCTGGGCAAGGGCATCAGTCTGAGCTCGCTGGGACGGAACCGCGAGGCCATCGAGGTCCTCAACCGCATGGTCGAGCTGGGCAACTGGCTGATGGGCGAGGCCAATTACTGGCTGTCGTGGAACCGCCACGCCCTGAAAGAGGAGGCGGCCGCCCAGTTTCACATCGAGGAGTCCAAGGGGCGGCTGCCGACGAACTCCGAGGTCTTCGGGCTGGCCGGGACGATCGCCCTGGAGATGGGGCAGACGGACAAGGCCGAGGCCGAATACAAGGAAGCCCTGAAATACAACGGCGCCAACACCGAGGCGCTCTTCGGTCTGGGCCGGATCCACGACGGGCGGGAGCGCTGGCGCGATGCGGCCGTCATCTACGACCTGGCGGCCGCGGTGGTCGGACGCAACGAAACCGGCCTCGAAGCCAAAATCGCCGAGATCAAGGCTGCGCCCGTGTCCGAGGAGCGGCGGGCGCGGATGCTGACCAAGAAGGAAGGCCAGCTGCGCATCACGCGCGCGACGCGGGCCACTGCTTTCTACAACGCGGCCGCTTCCTGGTTTAACGCGGGCCAGGTCGACAAAGCCCGCCCGGCCGCCGAGCAAGCTGCCGCCCATCCGCAGTTCAAGGAACGGGCCGAGGCCTTGCTTCTTCGGATGAAGCAGAAGTCGAGCTGAATCCCCGGGCCTCTACCCCAATCGCCGCAAACGGCTATCCGAACCGCCCTCCCCGGATCGGAGAATCCGCCAAACCTGTATAAACGCTCACGATGAGTATGGCGTAGTCATTCGTAGAAGGCTCGAACGGATCGGATGAACGAACAAGAACGGATCGCGGCCTGCCTTCGCGGCGACGGGGAGGAGTTCCGTCCCATCGTGAACGAGTATCAGGGACCTTTGACGGCGCTGGCGATGAACATGCTGCGCAACCGCCAGGATGCCGAGGACATTTGCCAGGAGACCCTGGTCCAGGCCTTCCTCCATCTCGACCGCTACGACCCTCGCCTGAGCTTCCGCAACTGGCTCTTTACCATCCTCTACCGGCGCTGCCTGGATCTGCTCAAGCGGAAGCGACGGTTCCGGGCCTTCTTCGCCCGGGCGGCCGGCGATCCCTCGCAGCCTCTGCAGACCGATCCTGTGGAATCCGTCTTTCAGGAGGAGCGGTTCGCGCGCCTCCTGGACCGCCTGAGCCCGCGCGAGCGGCTGGCCGCCGCCCTGTGGGCCAACGAAGGGCTGACCGCGGCCGAGATCGCCGGCGTCTTGGGCTGTTCGGCGTCCACGGCCCGGGTCTACCTGTTCAACGCGCGCAGGAAGATCAAAGCCCTTTTGGAGGAAAGCCATGAGGCACTCGGGAATCGTTGATCGGATGGCTCGGCTGATCCCGTTCAAGGCGGTGAAAGCCCGCCTGGCGGAGCATGCCGAAGGCTGCCCGGCCTGCGCCGCCCGTCTGGCCGGGATCGAGGAGGTCCGTCGGGTTCTGGTCCGAGCGGCGGACTTGGGCCGGATGGATGATATCTGGCCGGCGGTGCGGAGCCGGGCCGTCGGCGATCGGCGCCTCCCGGCCCGCGATGCCGCTCGGGCGCGCGCCGGGCGGGCCAAGCCCCGGGCTTGGCGCTTCGCCGCCGCTTCGCTGGGGCTTCTTGCCGCCGTCTTCGTCACGGCCTGGCTCATTCGGTATCTGGGCGGGCCCGGCGGCTCCGCCGTTGCGGAAGCAGGATTCCGGCTGCACTACGCCCGCGTGGAGCGGCGCGCGGCCGACACGTTCGTCGTCCAGTCTCCCGAGGACGGCATGGTCCTGGTTTGGGTGGGGAAAGCCCTCTGAGGGCAATGGAGGAAAATATGAAGAAGCCGGTCGTGGTAATCATGGCGTTCGCGGCGCTGACGCTCGGGGCTGGAACCGTTTGGAGTCAGGGCGACGGCCAAGCCGCCAGACCTCAGCCGGCGCGCATCCTGCCCGTGAGGGCGTGGGATGTCGTCAAGCTGTGCGTCTTTCAGGGCTCGCGCGAAGGCGCGCTCGAGCCGGTCAAGGCCGTCACGGCGTCCTACCTGAGCTACGTCGTGGCGGCCAACCTCCAGGCCGAGACCGACCAGGCGGCGCAGGCGGCCCGGATCAAGGGCGTCTTCAACCTCAAGGACGTCAGTCTCCTGACCGAGGCCGAGCTGTCCTGGGCGCCCGGCAAGGCCGACAAGGCCTTCCACTTCTTCCAGCTCGATAAGACCTTCTACCTGGTCATGGTGGTTCCCGTGTCCATGGGCCAAAGGCGGTTCCGAATCGAGGTCTTCGAGCAGAACGGCGGGGCCAAGACGAGCCTGTTGGATACCGAGTTCAGCCTGCCCGAGAGAAACTTCGCCGTCTTCGGCTTCTCCGACAAGGCCGGGCAGCCCTACTTCCTCTCCGTGCAGCCGGTGAGTCTGCCGCTTTCCGAGGCGAACGTCGTGCGCGCCGTGGGGAATATCCAGGCGCCCCAGCTCATCAAGCAGGTCGAGCCGATCTACCCCGAGGCCGCTCTCAAGGCCAAGGTCGGCGGTACCGTCATCCTCGAAGCCCAGGCCGACATTTATGGCCGGGTCCAGAGCATCAAGATCCTGCGCTCCCTTCCTCTTCTCGACCAGGCGGCGATGGATGCCGTCCGGCAGTGGGTCTATGCGCCGCTGGTGATCGACGGCAAGCCGCGGCCCGTCGTCTTCACGGTCACGGTCCGTTTCGATCCTGAGAATAAGTCCTCCGCTGCCGGGGTCAAGGGCGGGGTTGTCGGTGGTGTTATGGGAGGGATTGTAGGTGGAGTGTCGGGCGGGGTCGCAGGCGGCGTCGAAGGCGGGGCCTCTGTAGCCGTCCGGATCGTGGGCGACCTCAGGCCCCCCCGACTGATCAAGGAGGTGGCGCCGGTCTATCCGCCGGAAGCCCGCCAAGCCGGGGCTGAAGGCATGGTCATCCTGGAAGTCCAGACCGATATCCACGGCCAAATCCAGGACACCAAGATCCTGCGCTCCATACCCCTGCTTGATCAGGCGGCCGTGGAAGCCGTCCGGCAATGGATCTACGAGCCTATGCTGATCAACGGCAAGCCGCGGTCGGCCATCTTCACCGTGACCGTGCGGTTCACTAAGTGAGCCGGCCCCGGCCTTCGCGGGCAGCGAAACAAGCCCGGGATATTTATAGGGTTATGACAGAGCGGCACCTAGCCTGCATTATTCATAAAAATTCTTAAGATTTGTA